>NZ_PJFA01000007.1:0-350103 GCF_002843485.1 Paenibacillus sp. BGI2013 | reverse complement strand
TCGATGTGTGGCCGATCACCCTCTCAGGTCGGCTACGCATCGTCGCCTTGGTGAGCCGTTACCTCACCAACTAGCTAATGCGCCGCAGGCCCATCCCCAAGTGACAGATTGCTCCGTCTTTCCAGTTTCCTTCAGGCGAAGAAAACAATTATTCGGTATTAGCTACCGTTTCCGGTAGTTGTCCCAAACTTAAGGGCAGGTTGCCTACGTGTTACTCACCCGTCCGCCGCTAAGTATCAAGAAAGCAAGCTTCCTTTCAACTCCGCTCGACTTGCATGTATTAGGCATGCCGCCAGCGTTCGTCCTGAGCCAGGATCAAACTCTCCAATAAAGTATTGAAAAGAGCGATAAGCTCATTTTGAATCTGACGAGATTAAAAATCTCATTTGTGCTCCAGTCGATCCAGGCCAAGGCTTGTCTCAAACTTTCGCGTTCATTCTGCAAGCAGAATGTTTACTCACTCGTTGTTCAGTTTTCAAAGATCAAACTTGTTTTGTTATCTTTTGTGTTTCCCGTGTCAGCACTGCGTTTCAGCGGCGACTTAAATAATATATCATACGGCTGAATGTAATGCAACAGTTTTTTTCATTTCTTTTCTTTAGTAGTTTTACATTAGCTAAAGCTATCATATCTGTACCCTATCTTGTCCTATCATATTAGGTCATGCTCATAGGGTACAAATATTTTAACACATTTATGAAAGGGTTTACAATAACTTCTTAATAAAATGCTTTCTATTATTTCCTGAGCAACTATATCTCCGTTATGTGCAACTCAATGTTCACTCAGGTAAGCGGGAAGCCAGCTCTCTATTACAGAGCTGGCTTCCCGCTTATATAACAGGCACCTCACTTATTCATCAATCGCAATCTCCAGGTTAGTTCTGTATCCATGGATTACGACGCTTTTTATCGGATTTCCGTTGGCTGGAAGTAGCTGCACCCTCTCTGGACGGTTTCCCGGACACGGACACCTTGGATTTATTCTTCAGAGGAGCCTTGCTTGTTCTGCGCTTTGCAGCGGCCGGCTTATTCCCCGCTTGCTTAGACTTCCCTTCCGAATCTGATCCAACCTCTTCAATTGCTACCTGACTTAAGTTAGCGTCTTCACGCCCCCCTTTTTTTCCACCCTTCCCTTGCCCCTGAGGAGGATACATTTCACCAAATGCTCCAAGCGGGGACGGGGGAACCATGTTCTGAGTAGGGTACGGATTCTGATAAGCATACTCAATAGGCTGGTTTGGCATCGTTGATGTGGACATTTCAGGCGGCATACCGTACGAAGGACCATACATATTCCAAGCCGGATCCTGATAACCAGGAGAAGGATAAGTATACTGAGGCATATGTGTATGTGAGCCACATCCGCATGGAGGGTACGGAAGCATTGAGTATGGAGATATGAAAGGCGGCTGATGATTCATATGACTAGGTGCTACATACGTTGGGAATGGACTATTCACTTCGCCAGCTGGCGCAATCGGAAATGAGTTGTTTTGCATTTCTGCGGACAGATTCGGCATAACGTTATTGTGGTTATAACCCTGCTCCGCGCCAGTCCACGGACTGTTAGGCAGATCACTGCCACCATAAGGACTAACTTCCGGAATCCCTGGAAACGACGCATTGTTACTCGCTCCAGCCGTGTACATGTCTTGCTGAGCACCATACACCTCTTGTACAGGAACCGGGATTTGAACATAAGGGTGCTCGGCTGGCGCATGATGCAACTTATTACCACAACCACAAGGCTTTTTCGTTGCTGGTGCAACCTCAGTTGGAGACTTTGTGTTAGGCATTACAGGCAAAGGCATAATTTCAGGCGAAAGATTAGGCATTGTGTATTTCTTGGATTCTGCTACCGGTTTTACATAAACTTCGGGTTTAACCTCTTCTTTTTTATGCGTTTCCTTTTCGGGTTTCACTTCAGGAAGCTCCGGTAACTGCGGCAGTACCTCCAGTTCAGGCTTCACATTCGGCTTCTCCGTATTGGCTGGTGGTGGAGCAGGGACCGGAACAGGAACCTCTGCTACCGGAGCAGGGGGAGTTGGCGCTACTGGAGTCGGTTGTTCCGGTTCTTTGACTCCCGTGTATTCCTTACCTTCAGGTGACAACTTTTCATGAGCAGCAATGTTGCCGGCACCCGAATTAGATGTGCTGTTTCCTTGTGCGTGCATAGATGGAATATAAACTGTCTCCCCCACCAGCAGAGCGTTCGGATTTTTCAACTGTGGATTGGCATTGACCATATCTTTTAAAGGAACTCCCCAGGCTTGTGCCAACTTCCATAACGAATCTCCTTGCTGTACCTTGTGACTGTGGAGCACACCCTCCGGTTTCGGTGTTACTGGCTCTGCAGGGATTTTAACCTTCATGCCAATATCCAACTTGTCGGGATTTGTGATTTGCGGATTAGCCGCGATCAATTTGTCCAGCGCTACATTGTATTTTTGGGACAGCAGATATAATGTGTCGCCTTTTTTCACCATGTGTATTTTCACAGGGAACTAACCTCCTAGACGTCATACTTGGGCAGTACATTCGCCCATACCGTTACTACATCCTATGCAGAAACCGGGCTAATGACATCAACTAAACAAAAAAAATCCTCCTGTCTCTAAAATCCCCATACACCAGGTATGCAGAATTTTATCGGACAAGGAGGATTCCTGTTCCCTATGTTATGCAATTCTAACTTAAGATTCCCACACTTTATATCCATCTTTGTCAACAATCTGACGGAATGCTTCTAGCAGTCTCAGCGTTACCGGACCTGCTACTCCCGTGCCGATTGTTCTTCCATCGACTTCATATGCAGCGATAACTTCTGCAGCTGTCCCGGTGAAAAAGACTTCGTCTGCGATATACACATCATGCAGGGTGAATGGTACTTCTTTTAATTCAAGCTCCAGTTCGCCACATAGATCGATAATCGCTTGACGTGTAATCCCTTCAAGTGCTCCGAGATAACAAGGCGGCGTGTACACTACACCATTTTTGATGATGAAGATGTTATCACTTGAACCCTCAGTTACGTAACCTTGGGAATTCAGCATAATTGCTTCACCAGCACCTGAATAGTTAGACTGGATTTTAACCAGGATGTTATTCAGATAGTTTAACGATTTAATTTTTGGATTCAATGCGTCTGGAATGTTCCGGCGTTGGGATACCGACACGGCTTTCAATCCAGTAAGATACGCTTCCTCCGGATAGATCGCCAATTGCTCCACGATGATGATTACGGATGCCTTAGGGCAACGTAACGGGTCCAACCCCAGATTACCAGGGCCACGCGATACAATAAGACGAATATAACCATTACGCATATCATTGCGGCGCACCGTTTCAGCCATGACTTCCAGCATCTCATCAATGGACAGCGGAATGTTCAAACTAATGGATTTTGCCGAATCATACAAACGATCCAAGTGGGCCTTACATCTGAAAATATTTCCGTTATAGATCCGAATACCTTCGAAAATTCCATCTCCATACAAAAATCCATGATCATATACCGAAACGGTTGCGTTCTCCTTGGTCACATACTGACCATCCAAATAGATCCATTGTTCTGCCACTGATGACTGCACCTCCATAAAATATCCATTCCCTGTACTCCGAAACGTTATTAACCCGTCCATTGTACACCAAATGACAAGCCATTACTCGCTCATTCTACCCCGACTTATGACAACCTTCTAACATTCCCAAACACCATCAGGTCAATTATCTCGAAGGATATGTATAACAAGGATAGCTACCCAGAACGCGCACCTGACAATTCAATGCTTCAATTTCCGCCATGGCTGCGGTAAGCAATACCGAATCGACCGTTTCCACAACATCAATGTAAAAATAGTAACTGCCCAATCGTTTCTTCGTTGGACGAGATTCGAGACGGGTCAAGTTCAGCTTCCGCCATGCAAAAGCCGACAATACCTGATGCAATGCACCCGGTGCATCTTCTGGCAACGTCACCAGCAAGCTGGTTTTTACATGATCCGGTTCACGTGGAATGTTCACAGGTTCATGGCCAATGAGCACAAAACGAGTGTAGTTGTTGTCATGATCTGTAACCCGTTCAGCCATAATGTCCAGACCATGCTTCTGAGCAGCAAGTTTGGTACCAATCGCTACCCAGCCCTTACCTGGATTTTTTTTCACAATTTCTACAGCTTCGGCTGTACTGTTCACACCTTCAAGATCCGCCCCGGGTGAATGCAACCGAATAAAATTCTGACACTGCGGAATAGCCACAGGGTGAGACATAATCTTGGTGATTCTACCAAAGTCATAATCGCCACTCTCTGTCTTAAATTCCGAACCATGTCCAATCACATTCTGGATGGATGGGTATACCCACTCCGCTTGCATTGGAATATCCACTTCATTTACAAGCCAGTCCATATGAAGACTAACGGAACCCTCAATGGTATTTTCAATCGGAATGACACTGTATTGTGCATTCCCGCTATCCGTTGCTCTAAACACATCCGAAATCAGCTTGGAATGAAGCAAATCTAATGGTTCCCCGTTGAAAAGGAAATCAATTGCCTCATGAGAGACTGAGCCTTCAGGTAATACTGCAATTCGTTTCATGCATTAACTTCCCCTTTGATTCTGTCCAGAAAAGGACGTTCGTCTTGATCAGGCAGCACGGTTACACCGTCCAAATCCGGATCGAGCCACAGTGCAGAAGCAGATATGCCCTCCCGCTCCATAGTGTCCAGCAAATATTGTTCCAATCCCGCTTTCCGGGTGTCATGACGATCTACCAAAGTCAATACGGTCGGGCCAGCTCCGCTCAAGGCAGCTCCCAACGCTCCATGATCAACAGCATGTTCCAATATCTCAGCCATGCCTGGCACCAATGATGCCCGATATGGTTGGTGAATTCGATCTGACATCGCCTTCTGAATCATATCCAGTCGTCCACTCGCCAAAACGGCAACAAGCAGTGAAGATCTGCTAATGTTATACACCACATCAGACATGCCAAATTGCTCTGGAATTACATTCCTTGCTTTTGAAGTAGACAGCTGGAATTCAGGTACAATAACCAAAGCCTGCAGATCCTGGTGTGGTTCAATACGTATATGATCTACCTGTTGACCATTCCATACAGCCGTAATAATACCGCCATACAGAGATGCTCCCACATTATCAGGATGCTTCTCGAGGGATGTGGCCATATCCAGAAGCTTCGCATCGGATAAAGGAGAACCAATTAATGCATTCGCTGCTGCCAATGCACCAACGATGGCTGATGCACTGCTCCCGAGTCCCCGCGTAAGCGGAATATCGGAATACATGGAAATCTCCAATTCAGGGATGGATACCCCAGCTTCATTGAATACCATCTGTGCCACTTCGTAAATCAAATTCGATTTATCTGTTGGCAGGCCTGTCAAATGATTGCCGTGAAGATGAAATGACGTCTGCTCGGCAGGTTTCATTTCCAACCAGGCATACAAAGACAATGCCATGCCCAGAGTATCAAACCCCGGACCGAGATTGGCTGTGCTTGCAGGTATTTTTACGGTTACCTTTTCACGCAAACTCATACAGATTGCTGCTCCAGTTGTGCAATAGCCGCCATTACTGCTTCTTCCGTATCTTCAACAACAAGTGGCTCAGTCGCTACTGTTTTGATCGCAATATTAGGATCTTTCAGGCCATTACCTGTCAGTACACAAACGACAGTCTCTCCGCCTTTAAAGTACCCTTCACTCTTCAGTTTGTATACACCGGCAAGGGAAGCCGCAGAAGCAGGTTCAGCAAAGATTCCTTCCCGAGAAGCAAGTGTACGATACGCTGTCAGAATTTGTTCATCCGTTACATAGTTGATCTGTCCACCAGATTCCTCAGCTGCAGCTACCGCCGTTTTCCAGCTCGCCGGATTACCGATTCGAATTGCTGTTGCTACCGTTTCAGGTTCAAGGATCGGCTCACCTTTGACAATGGCCATCGCACCTTCTGCTTCGAAACCAACCATACGTGGAAGCGTGCTGGACTTGCCTGCCTCTTTATATTCTTTGAAACCTTTCCAATAAGCCGAGATATTACCCGCATTACCGACTGGAATAGCCAGAACGTCAGGCGCTTCGCCAAGTTGTTCAATTACTTCAAACGCTGCTGTCTTCTGTCCTTCAATCCGGAACGGATTCACAGAGTTTACAAGCGTGATCGGATGTTTGGCTGTGATCTCACGCACAATCTCCAGTGCACGGTCAAAGTTACCATTAATCGCGATCACCTTAGCTCCATAGATCATGGCTTGGGCCAGTTTACCCAGTGCAATGTTGTTATTCGGGATCAGTACGATACAATTGAGGCCACCACGTGCGGCGTAGGCCGCTGCAGCTGCTGACGTATTACCTGTGGATGCACACATGATCGTACGGCTGCCCTCTTCCATAGCTTTGGCAACAGCCATAACCATACCGCGGTCTTTGAAAGATCCAGTAGGGTTCAAACCTTCGTATTTGAAGTAAACATTCAAACCGAGTTCCTCAGACAGATTCTCTGCATGAATCAACGGTGTATTTCCTTCCTGAAGCGTAAGAAGGGGTGTATTTTCATTAACTGGAAGGTGCTCTCTGTACGTTTGCAAAAGTCCTTGATATCTCATTGTGGGTAAACTCCTTTATGTTTTAATAATCTGAAATGATGACCTGTTGAACCGGATATGATTAACTTGTACGTTATAACTGAAATAATTGAGATGCCGTATGGGATAAGGACAATTATCCTTCGACCCGGTAGACACTCTTAATGCGGCGAATGACGCTGAGTGATTCAAAATGTTTTAACACTTTATCCATGCTTGCCTTACTTGCATTATGTGTAACGATAATGATCTCGGCATCCGGGTTGTGCTCATTCGGCTGTTGAACAACCGACGCCAGACTGACATCATATTCTGCGAAAATTTGTGTGATTTGTGCCAATACACCGGCTTTGTCGTCTACGTGTAGTAAAATAAAGTTTTTCGACACGATCTGCTCGTCGCTTTGTAGTCGCTTAATCTTATAAGGCACAATTGCTTTGAGACCGTTCACGCCAAGTTTAAGGTTTTTGGTAACCGCCACAATGTCAGCTACAACCGAAGTTGCCGTTGGGAGTTCTCCCGCACCCGCACCGTAGAACATTGTCTCCCCTACAGCTTCACCGTGTACATATACTGCGTTGAACACACCGTTGACTGAAGCAATCGGGTGATTCTGTCTAACCATTGTCGGCTGAACGCTGATCGTGATCTCATCGCCAATACGGTCCGCAATACCAAGTAACTTCATCTCATAGCCCAATCTTTTGGCATACATAATGTCTTCACGAGTTACGGAGGATATTCCTTTAACGGTTACATCCTTCAACTCCACATTGGTGCGGAAACCGAGTGTACTCAATATCGCCATTTTGCGAGCTGCGTCAAGTCCCTCCACATCGGAAGTTGGATCGGATTCGGCGTATCCCAGAGCCTGTGCTTCAGCCAGTACTTCTTCATAGGATGCACCTTCCTGACTCATTTTGGTCAGAATAAAGTTCGTTGTTCCGTTCACAATCCCCATAATGCGGGTAATCCGATCAGAAGAGAAACCTTCAATCAGCGTACGAATGATCGGAATCCCTCCAGCAACACTCGCCTCATAGAACACGTCACATTGTTTTTCCTGTGCCTTCGCCAAAATCTCTGTACCATGCAGTGCCATGAGATCTTTGTTTGCTGTTACGATATGCTTCCCACGTTCCAACGCTTCAAGAATATACTCCTTCGTCTGATCAATGCCGCCCATGACTTCAACGATGACATCAATATCCGGATGACGAATGACTTCCCAAGGATCTTCCGTAAGCTTGGCACGGTCTACAGCAATAACACGTTCTTTCTCTGTATTTTTCACTGCGATCTTCTCGATGACAATCGGCGATCCAACCTGACTGCTCAGATCCTCCTGATTCCCTTCCACAATGCGAACGACTCCCGTTCCGACAGTTCCCAGACCCAACAATCCGACTTTTACCGGTTTCACTAACGATCTACCCCCTAATGTCTATTCTTGTCCGTCAGTCCTGTATGTTAAAGCCTAATTACCCTTGGCCTACAATACGTGTACGTCTTACTCCAGGCATATCTTGCATTCGATCCAGCATTTCACCAATTTCGCCATGAAGATGTGTCGTTTCCACCGAAATGACAACATTGGCTCTTCCTTGAAGCGGGATACTCTGATTAATCGTGAGTACATTAGCTCCATAACCAGCTACATGTCCAAGCACACGAGACAAGATCCCCGACTGATGCTCCAGATCAATGGAGATCGTTACAATTCTCTCGCGCTCAAGCTGGTTGATCAGATGAATTCCATCTTTGTACTTGTAAAAGGCACTCCGGCTTAATCCGACCTGTTCAACCGCCTCATGCACTGTTTTAACATCCCCAGAAGCCAGTAGTTCTTTTACCTGCATGGTCTTCACCACTGCCTCTGGTAAAATATCTTCCCGTACTAAGTAATAGCGTTCGTTCACAGAACGTCCTCTCCTCAAAGACTCATGTATTCATATAGTGGACATTATATAGGATCTATGACAAAAGGGCAATACATGACACGCCTATTTTTTGAAATACGTTCCTCACAGTATACAAGTTTATCCCTCTCCCATGTCAGGAAAAAACAAAAAAAAACGCAGAGTTGCGGGTCAACTTCCCACTTCTCTGCGTTCCTATATCAATCTGTCTCTCCACGGAAGACGGCTACTTAGTAGTAACTGCTACCTTCCACGAATTCGAATTCAAAGTCTCCAATACGAACGATGGTGCCTTCTACAGCTCCGCGCTTACGCAACTCAGCATCCACACCCATATAACGCAGTGTACGTGCGAGTTTCAGTATAGCCTCGTGCGAGTTCAGTTGCATCCGTTTCATCATGCGGTCAATCTTGGCACTTTCGACAACGAACATTTCATTCTCACGCACAATTTTGAAACCATCGTCTTCTTTTTTGTCCAGACTGTATACTTTACGTTCAGATACATCTGCTACCTCTTCAACCACTCGCTCGTCTGGAGCCTGATCCAGCAGATCAGCTGCACGATACAGAAGTTCTTGAATCCCTTTACGAGTCAAGGATGAAATTGGCATCACTTCAATATCAGGTTGCACTTCACGAACTTGCTGTAAAAATTGCTCCAGGTTCGCTTCAGAGTCTGGCATATCCATCTTGTTAGCTGCTACAACTTGCGTTCTCTCGGCGAGAAGCGGATTGTACAACTTCAATTCGTCATTGATTTTCTGCCAGTCTTCAAAAGGATCGCGTCCTTCCGAACCCGACATATCTACGACATGAACAATAATACGAGTACGCTCGACATGACGCAGGAACTCATGTCCCAGTCCGACTCCTTCATGCGCACCTTCAATCAGTCCAGGCAGATCAGCCATGACAAAGCTTCGGCCTTCTCCTACACCGACTACACCCAGATTCGGTGTAATGGTTGTGAAATGGTATGCACCGATCTTTGGCTTGGCTGACGAAACGACAGAAAGCAATGTGGATTTCCCGACACTCGGGAAACCAACCAGACCAACATCTGCCATAACTTTCAGTTCGAGTACGATGTAACGCTCTTGTCCTTCTTCACCGTTCTCAGCAAGTTCAGGTGCAGGATTGTTCGGTGTAGCAAATCGGATGTTACCTCGTCCGCCCCGACCACCACGAGCAATAACAACCTGTTGACCGTGACGTGTCATATCCGCCAGTACTTCTCCACTGTCTTCATCCAAGATGATAGTTCCTGGTGGAATGCGCACAATCATGTTCTCCGCGTTTGCACCATGCTGACTTTTGTTACGTCCCTTCTCACCACGTGGGGCCTTAAAGTGACGCTGGTAACGAAAATCCATCAACGTACGCAAACCTTCATCCACGCGGAAAATGATGTCAGCTCCTCTGCCTCCATCGCCCCCAGCAGGTCCGCCGTTTGGTACATACTTCTCACGACGGAACGAAATAATTCCGTCCCCTCCATCTCCGGCTTTTACATAAATCTTCGCTTTATCTACAAACATTGGTTAACCCCTTCTTCCTATATTCCACACGGCATTCTGAATTGTATAAACGTATCCTCAGACGGAAACTGCTCCGTTCTGACTTTTTTTCCTTTGAGTACGGCAGTAAGCTGCCGCAGTGTTTCCGGATCGGGTGTTTGATCCCCATCCAGTCGGACAACCACATCTCCATGGTCCTGTCCGAAGTTTAAGGTCAGTTTGCGAACCTCTCCCCAAGAAGACCGGCCGCCGCCATATTGATAGGCCCTGATTGCATCAGCAATCGCCCCGGTAAGTGACTCGCCATCCTCGGGAGAGACCAGAGCACTAAGCTGCAACTCATCTTCTATTTCCACATGCAAGTCCAGCGCAATTCCACTGGCGCGAAAAGACTGAAGATAAAATACGAGGGAAGGAATGCCTAATCTGGAGATTCGGCTTTCTTCTGTAACCCGCTCTTTTATTCTTTCCACACATTGCAAGGATTTATCAAGTTTGCCCAGCCGAAGATATCCATATAACACCTGAAGGTCGTTCATCCAGTCGTGTCGATGATGATTTAATGAAGCAATTGCTGTCTTTTCCATGGATTGTATGATGGCTCTGCGTTCCGCCTCCGCCTGTTTCTTCATCGCATTCACAGAAATGAGCAATACTGCGACGGACCACAATGCGCACACGACGCTTGAGATCATCGCCGGATACAACATAACGAAAACCAAAGGAATCAGAAGTGAACATGCCGCAATCCACGGCACTCTTTTCCAAGATTTCATGGCTTCTCCCCGTTCTACAAAACTCGGTTGGTCTACACCCACCGTAACCAAGTATAACATGTCTTTTCTGCCAGTTCATTATCGAATAACCGTTGAATACAAAAAACCTTCGGCAAAAATGCCGAAGGCTCCTTAGGCGGAATGCCGATATTACGCTTCTACTGCTGCTGCTACAGGAGCAACATTAACAGGGTAGATGCTTACTTTTTTGCGATCGCGTCCCCAACGTTCGAATTTTACAACGCCGTCGATTTTCGCGAACAAAGTGTCATCTTTACCGATGCCAACGTTAGTTCCTGGGTGAATTTTCGTTCCGCGTTGGCGAACGAGAATGCTACCACCAGTTACAGTTTGACCATCAGCACGTTTAACACCCAGACGTTGAGCATTACTGTCACGTCCGTTCTTCGTGGAACCTACACCTTTTTTCGATGCGAATAACTGAAGATTTAATTTCAACATGATTGGTTGTCCTCCTTCTTTGCTTATTTGAATTGCTGTATTTTAATATACTTCCCGTATGACTCTGCAATATTAGAGAGCATAACCACCATGGATTCGAGTAACAATTGTACCTGGGACCAAGTTTCCCCTCTCTCTAACAAAGGTAAAGAACCACTTAAAAAGCCATTCTTCATCTTGGCATCCATTTCGACACCGGTCAATGTTTCAATCGAGTTCACCGTACCCACTGTAACAGCGGATACCCCGGCACATACGATGTCTTCTCCCCGCTTGGCAAAATTAGCATGCCCTTCAATGGAAAAACGTTCGATGTTCCCGTCCTCATCACGAAAGATTTGAACGATAATCACTTATCGCACCTTCTTTACGCTTTGATTGTTTCGATAGTTACTTTAGTGTACGGTTGACGGTGACCTTGCTTCACATGGTAGTTCTTTTTAGGTTTGTATTTGTATACGATAACCTTTTGTCCTTTGCCATGTTTCTCCACTTTAGCCGTTACAGTAGCTCCGGAAATCAATGGTGTACCTGCTGTCAAACCTTGATCGTTAGATACAGCCAGGACACGGTCGAACGTTACGCTTTCGCCATCGTTCGCAGTCAATTTCTCGATGAACAGAACATCGCCCTCTTGGACTTTGTACTGTTTGCCGCCTGTTTCAATAATTGCGTACATTTGCCTTGCACCTCCTCATGTCTCAGACTCGCCCGTTCTCAGGTGACAGTGTCCTTGCGGAACTGTTCTTATACCCGGCCAGTGCGGTTACAGCATGTGCAAGACCATTAGGCTAAACACATACTTGAAGATTATATCACGCAATATATCAAAAATCAATGCAATGGTGAAATATATCTTTTTCCCGTACCATGACAGGAAGAACACGGTTCCACATAGGGCAACGTACTTTCTTCCCGCACTTTCTTACGGGTAAGTTCGAGCAAACCCAGCTTGGTCCAACCCATTACAAACGCTTTGGTCCGATCCTTCTTGAGCTCACCCTCCAAGGTTGCCGCGACTTCATGCCGATTCGAAGCTTCCTCCATATCAATAAAGTCGACAATAATCATGCCACCGATATCTCGCAGGCGCATCAGACGAGCAATCTCCACTGCTGCCTGTATGTTGGTCTCTGTCACGGTCTCTTCCAGACTGTCACCGCCAGCTCCCGTATATTTGCCTGTGTTCACATCCACTACAGTCAGAGCTTCGGTATGATCAATGACAATGTATCCGCCTCCGGGCAACCATACTTTCCGAGCAAAATCCTTATTCAACTGTTCCTGCACACCATAGGCAGCAAAGATGGATTCTGTTCCCCGATACACCTGTACTTTGGGTTGATGACCAGGACTAATCTCTTCGAGCAATGCTTTTACCTCACGGGCTTGTCCTTCACTATCAGTGATGACTTCGTCACTCCCTGGCGTATACACATCTCTGATGATTCGCTGTACCATGCTATGATCCCGATGCAAGAGGCTTGGTGAAGGCAAACTGTCCGCTTTTTCACGAATCAGATACCACTGCGCGCGTAATGTTTCCAAGTCCGACTTAATGGCTTCATGCTGCTCTTCTCCAGATACGGTCCGAATAATAAGTCCTTCTTCATCCCGCCTCAGTTGCTCCCCAAGTGCCTTAAGACGGGAACGATCCCCTTCACGGGCAATTTTCTTGGATACCGCTACATAGTCAGCAACAGGCATGTAGACAAGCCAACGGCCCGGGAGTGAATAATGAGTCGTCACCCGGGCTCCCTTGCCTCCAACCGGTTCTTTCAGAACCTGAACAATGACTTCCTGACCCGGACGAAGCAACTCCGAGATGGAAGGCTTCACCTTGGGCTGTTTCTCCAGATGGGGATGCAACACATCGTCCACATAGAGAAACGCATTCTTTTTCTGACCAATATCCACAAAAGCAGCTTGCATACCTGGTAACACATTCACGACCCGTCCCTTGAAAAAGGAACCCAGCAGTCCACGATCACGTGTACGCTCTGCCGTAAATTCCACAGCTTTGCCTTCTTCCAGAAGCGCCATTTGCATGAGGTTATGTTCATTATGTACTATCATTTGTTTCATGGCTTCACCTCTAGAAGACAATTCAAATCATCCACATCCATTTCAGTATCTTTTCAATTCTCATTGTACATATATTAACCCATTTCAGAACAGGTCCACCAGAACACTACAATTTATTACCATTTTGTTGAAAATAGGAACCGATAATCCGTTGCTCAGGCAATACGGCCATAATTCGACCCTGTCTGTTCATCACGTATACCATATGGTATCTTTCTCTCTTTAATAGACGCAAAATAGTGTCCAAAGGTTTCGCCGGGAATGAGATTATTGGCTGCGCCAAACTGCCAGTAGCCGCGTGACGAGCAAACGCACCCTCTCGATTCATCAGAAAACGAATAAAGCGATAGGGCACATTTCGGTAATCCGTTACGTTGGAATAGAACAAAAAAAGGCCGATTAACAGAATGTTGAGCGGTAGGCCGTAGTCTCCAGTAAACCATCGGCTGATAGCATATAAAATAACCCCTACGCTACACAGAATGCTAATTCTGTAAGTCCACATTAATGTTGTATAGTAAGGTGCCCACAGACTGACAAGTGCCTGAACAACTTTACCTCCGTCCAGAGGAAGTACAGGCAGCAGATTAAATAGGGCAATGAGCAGGTTCCCCTGAATGATATAGTTGAGAAATACCGGATCGCCCAGATTGCCATACTGCAACAGCATAACCACGCCAACCATCAGGATGTTTTGTAATGGACCAGCCAGAGCAATCATGATTTCCCGGTAAGCCGTGATCGTACCTCCATCTTCGATAACCGCAACTCCTCCAAAAGGAAGCATCTGGATCGACAAGACACGATAGCCCAGAAGTGCTGCCGCCGCAGCATGTCCACATTCATGAATGAATACGATGGCAAACAACGTAATAAGCTCAATAAAATGTCCAGTCAGAAGGGAGGCCATCATGATAATTACAAAAAACGGATGAAACGTAATATGGACTCCCCACACCCTAATCAAGGGCAACAACTTCCGCCGGGTCTACGTACTCCTCCCCCTCTTTGACTGCAAAATAGAGCGTGGCCGGTTGTTCACCACCCGTAGCCTTGAGACTCCCCACTGGATTCCCCGCTTCCACCCAATCATTCACGCTCACTTCACTTTCGTTCAGCCGACCGTATATTGCCGTGACATTGCCTGTATGTTGGATGACAACTGTGAATCCACTTGCTGCATCGCCGATAACCTCCATGACACGCCCAGCATCAGAACTTGCGACCTGTATAAGTTCTGCACCTGCGGCATCCGGAACGATCTCAATTCCCTTCATGCTCAGCGCGAATGGCTGAACCACTGTGCCTGAGATCGGTTTGCCCAGTAACTGCCTTACTTTCAATCCGTTCACGGCATCCGTCGTATGTCCGAGGACCGGAAGAAACGAAGGCGTTCCTCCAAAATGCCGTTCATACCAAGCCGATGCTGAGGCAAAATCCATATCCCGATGGAGTGCATCCGCAATTACTGTTTTGGGTGATGTCGTCCACGATGTATCCAACTGAAATAGACCCCATACTCCGCCAAATATCAAAGCGCTAATAACCGTCCGTTTGAGAAGTGACTTGAACAGGTTGAATCTCGAATGCCCCCCTGGAACGAAATGACCATTCTCTTTTTTCCACAACCATTCCGGATCTCTTTCCTGTGTCCCCTCACTAGGCGGCGTAAATGGTTTTGGGTGTATGATCTCATTCTTGTCCAACAGTGAACCTAATTTCTGCTCCTGTAAGACCTCCACAGTGGCACCATCCATCAGTCGCCGGATACGTTCTTCTCGTCTCTGCTTGATTCTGAGTTTCGTGTTCATGGAATGTCCTCCCGCCGAGGCTTGTTTACTACATCCTATGAAGAGGTGGTTGATAATATGAACAAGCCTGCCCGCAGGTAACAAAAAAAGCCGGGCTATAAGCCACGGCTGTCATGTAATCAGATAATGAATAAGTCCATTTAAATGAGTTAACCCATTCCCAAGAACTTTTTGAAACGAGTAAAAGCACCCTTTTTCTGCTCCAGCTGCATCAATGGGACCGTATCTCCCAGAATGCGTCGTGCAATGTTGCGATACGCAATTGCCGCAAGTGAATCCGGATTCATGACCGTAGGTTCTCCTGAATTGGCCGCTTTGATGACCAGTTCATCATCAGGTACGATGCCAATCAGGTCAATATTAAGTACTTGTAAAATACCATCGATATCTAACATGTCACCCGATTTAACCATATTATTACGAATTCGATTCACCACCAGCTTTGGTGATTGAATGTGCGAACTCTCCAGCAGGCCGATGACACGATCCGCATCACGTACTGCAGCATTTTCCGGTGTAGTGACCACGATGGCCTGATCTGCTCCTGCTACCGCATTTTTGAAACCCTGCTCTATGCCGGCTGGGCAATCAATAATGACGTATTCAAAATCTTTTTTCAATTCAAGGATAATATCCTTGACCTGTTCTGGCGACACTGAGTTTTTGTCTCTCGTCTGCGCCGCAGGCAACATATATAATTCTTCGAAACGCTTGTCTTTGACCAAAGCCTGATTCAGACGGCAGCGGCCGTCCGCAACGTCGCACAGATCGTAAATAATACGGTTTTCGAGTCCCATCACGACATCCAAATTACGAAGGCCGATATCGGTATCTACCAGACAAACCTTTTTGCCGAGCAGCGCCAGCGCTGTCCCGATGTTTGCCGAGGTGGTTGTTTTACCCACGCCGCCTTTACCCGAAGTGATCACGATCGCCTCTCCCATGAGCTACACTCCTTTAAACACATTAAAATCTCGGCGTAACCGAACGATATTGCTCATTTTGTCTATCTGCATCTGATTGTCCTGTAAGTAAGCAAATTCCATTCCGGTCTCTCGGCTCTCCCATTCATCGGGAGGACGACTGATGATATCCGCAATCCGTAGCTGCGTCGGTGCAAATACCGAAGCGGCAATGATCGCTTCCTCGTCCCCGCCAATTCCGGCATGAGCCATACCTCTGAGTGAACCCAACACATATATATCTCCGGTACACGTCACTGTGCCCCCCGGATTGATATCCCCAAGAAACAGGAGATTTCCTTCATGATGAAGCACCTGACCTGAACGCACCATACCACACATGGTTACAATCGGCGGTGGTCCTTTAACCTCCGGTTGGAGTGCAGGTGAGTCGATGGATCGAATAAGCAAATTCCCTTTTTGCTTCAATATATCGAGGATTGCTTCTTTCTGGTCCTCTGTCACTTCGCGGGCACCCAACTTGATATCCACATGAACAATCGGTCCGGTCAAAATATTTTGATGGCTGTGTTCCAGCTTATAGCGGAGCTCATAGAGCAATTCCTCGAATTCACATTGATCGTCCAACAGGAAAACCAGGCCGTCTCGGATGCCTTTAATCGTTACGTGATTCGATTTTACCGTCATAAGCCTGTCCCTCCCATCTCATTACATTTCGTGCCCGGGGCCCCAAGTTCCTGCTTTGCGCTCCATAAATGTATTTAGGAAGCTTCTTCTGTCTTGCTCCGTCTCTTGCCGATCCGCTCCAGTTGTTTCCGAAGCGGGACATAAATGATCAAGGCAAACACAAAATGAATGAACAAATTAGGAATCATGTATTCAATCAACGCCCAGTCAAAGGTCACGTGGTTAAGTTGGAAGAGCTTGTACAGGAAAAATAGCATGGTGTCATTAAGCAGACTTCCCAAAATGACAACCGATACCATAACCGGCAGTGGTGCACGTGGTGCTTGAAAAATGAGTCCCATCATATATGCCGATAATCCCATGGAGAATCCATAAGGTCCAATCATCTCGCCGTAGAATACAACGTCATGCAATAGTCCAAAAAATATACCGAGTACTAGTGCCGTGTGACGATGATGATATACAGCGATAAACAAAATTACGATATAGACCAGATTGGCAGAAATACGCATCTGCCAGCCAGAAGGGATGAGCAGCGGCAAAATTGTGCCTTCCGCAATGAACAAAAGGAATAGTAACAGGAACAAAACTTGCTTACGTGTTACCATTATTCTTTTACCTCAGGCGGGATAATGACAATCAGCTCTTTCCAATCAAGGAAGCTTGCGTATGGTTTGATAATCGCAGTTCGCGTTAAACCGTACTCCCCAACTTCAACCTTTTCCACTTCACCAATCCGCATGTACTTCGGAAAATTGTTAATAATTCCGGAGGAGATAATCTCATCATCCTCTTTGATATTAGAATCCTCCGAGATCTTGGTCATTTTGAGCATGCCCGTCTTCGGATCATAACTCTCAATCATACCAAATACTTTCTCCTTACCTACTGCCGTTGCTGCAATGGCATTGGATGTTGGATCATTGGCGTCCATGGACGTTAACAGATTAACCGTTGATGTATATGAGCTGACATGACTGATCACGCCGACCAGCCCTTCCTGGGAGGTAACGGCCATCCCCGGCTTGATTCCCGCATTTTCACCGATATCAATGTTAATGGTTCTGCTGTTTGGATCCGAATTGGCACTGATAACCTGAGCAATTCGTGAACCGTAATTATAGCGATTCTTCTGTTCTTCTGTGAAATTGAGCGCTTTCTGAAGCTGCTCATTCACTTGCTCCATATCATTGTACTTCAGTCGATCCCGGGTATAGTGACCCATCGCGATGCGGAGCTCTTCATTCTCTTCATATACCGTACGCATGTTCGCTACATCTTTGAAAAAGCCCGCTACATAGGAAGCGGGCTTGTAAAATACGTATTGTACAAATCCAACTGAATCCTTCAGGAATTTCTCCGGCCAGGATAGAGTGGTTCGCGGACTGAGCGTAAAGCCCATTAACGCGATAAATGTAACAAGGCCCACCAGCAAAACAAAAAGTCTTTTGTTGCCTAGCAGTTTAAACAGTTCGAACACCCTCTAACATCCATATTCTCTTCCGAGCCATGCCCGGCGGGGAGACTGTCAGACCTGTAGTCCCTGCGAGAATATCAGCCGATCCTCCCCTGTTAAGCGGGTAATAGCTCATCCCCGGGGTTAACCGGGTCCTCTATAAAGATATCTTGCCACTTGGTCGCTATGCCAAGTTAGGCAAATACCAATTAACGTTTGGAACGAACTGCAGAACTGCTTCTGCTTTTGAACAAATGAATATTCTCTAGCGCTTTACCTGTTCCGATTGCTACACAATCCAGCGGGTTCTCAGCCACAATGACAGGCATTCCTGTCTCACCAGCGAGAAGCTTGTCCAGGTTGCGAAGCAACGCCCCACCACCTGTAAGAACGATACCCCGATCCATGATATCGGCTGCAAGTTCAGGCGGGCATTTTTCCAGTGTTACTTTTACCGCTTCAACAATTGCATTCACCGTATCAGCCAGCGCTTCACTGATCTCGTCCGAAGTAATCGTAATGGTCTTCGGCAGACCTGTTACAAGGTCACGTCCACGAATTTCCATCGTTTCTACTTGTTCCAATGGCATTGCTGATCCGATGTCCATCTTCAATTGCTCCGATGTACGCTCACCGATCATGAGATTGTATTGGCGTTTGATGTACTGGATAACGGATTCATCCATCTCGTCACCTGCTACACGAACCGAACGGCTCGTTACAATACCACCAAGAGAGATAACAGCCACTTCCGTTGTACCGCCACCAATATCGACAACCATACTACCCGTTGGTTCCCATACAGGCAGATCTGCACCGATTGCAGCAGCAAAAGGCTCTTCAATCGTATAGGCTTCACGTGCTCCAGCCTGTTTGGTTGCATCTTCAACCGCACGTTGTTCTACTGCTGTGATCCCGGATGGTACACATACCATCACGTTTGGATGACGCTGGAACATAGAGCGTTGTTTTTGCGCCTCACGGATGAAATATTTGATCATCGTTGCCGTTGTATCAAAATCGGCAATAACGCCATCTTTCATTGGACGAATGGCACGAATGTTCCCTGGTGTACGTCCAATCATTTTTTTGGCGGCTTCACCTACTGCCTCGATGCTATTTGTATCTGTCCGTATAGCGACAACCGAAGGTTCTCGCACCACAATTCCTTTTCCTCGTACATAAACCAACGTATTTGCTGTCCCCAAGTCAATACCCAAATCTTTCGTAAAACCACCAAACATAACATAATCTCCTTTTCTGCCTCATATAGCCGCTCCATTCTGATCCAGAGCGTAATAATTATATTCCCACGCAATACGTGGAGCTAATATTCGCATTTGTTTTTTTGCATTTGTAAAGTGAACCTATCTTTTACGGACAACGCCGTTAACATTCATAGGAAAACATCAACGCCAACCATTATATTATACTAAGCCCTTCTCCTTCAAACTTACGTACGTTCCATCTCCGATAATAATATGATCAAGCACGTCAATGCCAACAATAGCGCCTGCTTCAATCAGTCTCTTGGTTATTTGGATATCCTCCGGACTGGGCGTAGGATCACCACTCGGATGGTTGTGTGCGCACACAATCGATGCGCTGCTGCATTTGATGGCAGCCCGGAACACTTCACGTGGATGTACAATCGAAGCGTTAAGGCTGCCCATGGAGAGTGTTTCCTGGGCAATAATATGATTTTTGCTATTCAGAAAGAGACACACAAAATGTTCTTTTTGCAAATAACGCAATTGTTCCATCAGGATATCAGCTGCATCACGCGGTGTACGAATTGAAGTCGACTGAGTTAGTCTGCTCTTGGCAATCCGATGACCCAGCTCAATGCCAGCTTTTAATTGCACAGCCTTGGCATTGCCGATCCCTTTCATCGCGGTCAGTTCTTCCAGACTCAAATCCATCAACGAGCGAATGCCACCCGCTTCGGCCAGAATCCGCTGTGCCATATGCACCGCGGATTCCTGTCTTGTGCCTGTTCGAAGTAAAATTGCCAGCAATTCAGCATGGCTTAAGGCGCCCGCCCCGTATTCCATCATGCGTTCTCTCGGGCGTTCTTCCTGGGGGATGTCGCGCATCATGTATTGAGGCGACTCCATATGTTCCCTCTTTTCATTTCACAACATTTGGCTTCATTCATGTTCGTGGCAACACATGTACGCCGAACCCGTCCAACATATCACTTAGCAAAGATAGCGGCAAGCCAACCACATTAAAGTAACATCCTTCAATGCGGTCGATCAGTGAAGCACCAATGCCCTGAATGGCATATGATCCTGCCTTATCTGAAGGCTCACCTGTCTGCACATAAGCACGGATGGTCGCATCCGACAGCTCTTTCATCGTTACATCGGTCTGGCGGTAATGAACTAACGACTGTCCATTGCCCGCATCAATACAAGCGACACCCGTGAACACCCGATGTACGCGGCCCTGCAGCCTTGATAACATACGTTCAGCATCCGCTTCGTCTAAGGGTTTGCCTAGAATCTCACCATCCAGAACAACAACGGTGTCACTACCAACAATAATGGCTTCCTGCTCGCGGCCTTCAAGCCCGCGATACACGGCAAGCGCCTTGCGCAAAGCAAGTTCCTGTACCGTCTGTTCAGGTGTCCACTCTGGTGGTGTATCTTCATTGGCATGACTTGGTATTACATCAAACGCTAGGTGGAGTGAT
Organism: Paenibacillus sp. BGI2013; assembly: GCF_002843485.1. Lineage (NCBI taxonomy): Bacteria > Bacillati > Bacillota > Bacilli > Caryophanales > Paenibacillaceae > Paenibacillus > Paenibacillus sp. BGI2013. The sequence goes on along the minus strand of NZ_PJFA01000007.1, from coordinate 329,154 downwards.
GCGATCAGTTCTTTGCGCCGAGGCGATGTGGAGGCCAGAATAATAGGGCGCTGTTGTGTGTTATCCAAAATGAACGGCTCCTTATGCCACGGCAACATCCTGTCCGGATCACGATAATAGATGTCACTGGTTTAATTTTTTTCGTCATAACTCGTCATTCTCCTACAGTCTGCGATAAAGCCACACAGCGGCAATCATACCGATCAGACTCAGAAGGCTCATTTGAAATTGAAGTGAAATATCATAACTGATAATATCCAGATCAGCCTGTGGCGACCAACGTATGGTCGTGGCTTTCGTAAGAAAGGCTACTGCCTTTACAGGCTGCAGTGCCTTGGCGATCCACGCTCCGGCCATCCAGCCGAGCAGCAGAAACAGCAATAACATGCCGAAGTTTTTTTTCATCGGTAATCTTCCCTCGCCATTTTTTGACACCCACATTATTATACGGGGTTTTGTACGTCAATACAAACACAAATCCGGCAAGGGGAACTATTTCCAGTTCCTTGCCGGATGGGTATTTCCAAGCGTTGTTATGGGAAAGAGCATGTTACTGCTTTATCGCTTCGAGCCATTTTTTCTGCTGCAGTACATATTCCATCAGATCGGACTGCACGGACCACATGTGTACATCATCCGGGTTTTTGTTGTACTCCGCTATAGCCGTAATTGCACTGTTCATTGATTTCTCCATTCCACCAACAATAGGTTGTACATCTGCGGTCAAGCCAGGTGTAAGACTATTCAATCCCGTCAGCCATGACTCGTGCTTATTCTGAATCGCGGTCATCGTTTCTGTAGAGACTGCTGCCGGAGCAGACTGTCCCAGCTGCTGAATGGACAAAGTAGATAATTGTTCCACCAGTGCAGAACTGTTTGTGAAGAAAAGCTGCACATCCTCTTGTTTGCCACCGAATATAGCCGGGTTGATCTCAGGGTTCACAATCTCCTTGACATACAGTTCAACTCCCTGGGCTTTTAACCTGGAGCTAAGTAGCTTGGCCTCTTCACGATCAGCCGAAATGCCTGCATATACTCGATTGCCATCTTCAGGATCAGAACCTGCGGCTATACCTGCCTGAGCCAGTTCAAGCTTAGCCTGCTCAGCTCGTTCAGGAGAACTGAACACGCCGTATTGAAGTGCATAATACGTACTGCCAGTCGCCGCTGTCTGAAGCTGCTGCTCTGTACCTGCAGCCCCCTCCTGACCCGTCACAGTGGAAACTGCCTGATTGACGGGCAGAAGATCGCCTGGCTTCGCGGCTCCTTCTTTATTAAAAAATGAAAGAATAACCATACCAAAAAGTGCTCCGGTAACAAGTGCACCAGTGACAGAACCAATCATTTTCCAGCCCCTTGGAGGGCGATTGCGTTTATAGGAATAGTTCTCCGAATCTGCAAGCCAGTCGTGGCCCTGATCATCATGGGCATTGGACAGATCACGACGCTCTTCCTCCGGATTATCAGTGTGATTAACATAACCGTAACCGGAACGGTTCCCAAAATAATGGCCCTCATCCAAGTTCAAGTTCGAATCATGACTCACCCGCTCGTCAGGTTCAGGTACAGTAGAGCTTGTCAGCACCGTCTCTCCCCAGTCTCCGGGGATATCCTCAGGCGTCCATGATGGGGTTGTATCCATCTTAGGCGTTAGCGGTTGATTATGCGGTAATTCTTCACTTAACGTCACCAATGGACTGGACGCAGATATCCTCTTGTTTTCAGGCTTGTCCGACTCATGATCCCCGAAGCGAAACGTCATTCTAGCATTGCTCACCCGTACCCTCTCCTTTGTCCCATTTATATAAGCTATATGCAGAGACTGGAGAATACATTCCATATAACGCAAAAAACGCCTGCTTCGTATCGAAGACAGGCGATTTCTCAATTGATCTATTTCAAACCTTTGGCAAGTGTATCGCCGACTTTCCAAATATCACCTGCGCCCATCGTAATCACAAGATCTCCTGGCTGCAGACGATGTTGCAGATCAGCTACCACTTCTTCTTTTGTAGGAAGGTAACGTGCAGAAGCATTACTGTTTTGAACGATCAGTTCAACCAGTCGGGCTGAGGTTACCCCTTCGATCTGTTTTTCGCCCGCAGGAGAATAGATGTCCGTAATAAGCACCTCATCCGCTTCCGCGAAAGCACGACTGAACGCATCCAGCAGGAAGAATGTCCGCGTATAACGCTGTGGCTGGAATACCGCAATAATGCGTTTGCCCGTTGCTTTGGCCGCACTAATGGTAGCTTCAATCTCAGTCGGGTGATGAGCATAATCATCGATGATCAGCATATCGCGCGCCTCGCCCAATACCTGGAATCTGCGTTTGGCTCCGTGGAATTGGATGATGGCTGCTACAATCTTCTCAAATGGAATGCCCGCTTCCAAACAGGTAATCACAGTAGCCATTGCATTATAAACGTTATGCTTACCCGGCACTGATAATTCCACCGTGCCCATAGCAGCACCCTGATGATTCATCGTAAAGGAGATACGGCGATCGCCCAATACAATATCCGTTGCCGTATAATCTGCAGCACGATCAATACCATAGGTTGTAATCCGTGACTTGAGTTCTGGCAAAATCGCTTGAACATTCTCGTCGTCAGAACACACAATCGCTGTTCCTTCCGGACGAATCTGGCTCAGGAACTGCACATAAGCCCTTTTGAGCTCCTCAAAATCACTGTTGTAATTCTCCAGATGATCTGCCTCAATATTGGTTACAATACCGAGCCATGGATGGTACTGCAAAAACGAACCATCGCTCTCGTCCGCTTCAGCGACTACCCAGTCTCCTTGACCGGCCTTCGCGTTGGTACCCACATTCATGATTTCTCCGCCAATAATGTATGTCGGATCTGTATCACATTTATCCATAACAAGTGCAATCATGGATGAAGTGGTTGTTTTACCATGAGCCCCAGCTACAGCCACGCCTTTACGTTCGTTCAACAAACGTGCAAGCATCTGGGAACGATGCAGAATCGGAATGTTCAGCTCTGCAGCTGCTACCCGTTCCACATTATCAGCAGGCGCTGCCGTAGAGTAGACAACCAGATCTGCTCCAGTGACGTGCTCTGCCGTATGTCCGATATATATTTTCGCTCCCTTGGCTGCCAACTTCTCGGTCAACTCCTGTGAAGCGACATCCGATCCGGTAACGGTGTATCCCATTTCCAACATAACTCTTGCGATGGCACTCATGCCATATCCGCCAATCCCTATAAAATGAACGTGTTCCGATGTATTTAACAAAACTTTCACCAACCTTTTTCAGAATCGGTTTGATGCAAAAGGGCTGCCCGCACATCCGCAATCAGGTACAGTGTGCCGGAGACCACCCCCAGATCTTCCGCTTCCGTCCGTGACTTCAATAGATCAAGTGCCTTTGCCCATTCGGGCTCGACGATGATTTCCAGTTCCTGCTTCGCAATGGCGGGACGTACCCGTTCGACAATCTGCAGCAATTCGGCTGCATCCATTTTGCGTCGGAAATCTGGCTCGGTCAGGATCAGCGTATCCACTAGTGGCAGTATATGCTGCAAATACGCTTCGTGATGCTTATTTGCCAACATACCCATCATCAAAATTAACTTGTTGTGCGGATAGACATCCATAATGCTCTTGGCCAGTGACTCTGCCCCTTCCGGATTATGTGCTCCATCAAGCACAATTCGGGGTTCATCGACGACTTTTTCGAATCTTCCTGCCCAGAAAGCATTCTCCAGTCCAAGTACAATATCGTTGTCATCCAGCATAAATGCCATGTATTGTCTAAGCAATTCAAGCACCATAAGTGCGGCCGCTGCATTGTCACATTGATGTGAGCCCTGCATGCGTATGCGAACGTCCAGATCACGGAACGGGCCTGTAAAATGAAAAGATTGTCCGTTCTCATTGCTGTCCAGTCTATGATAAGAGAATTGATCTCCAGCCAAATACACGCTTGATTGAAGCTGCTGTGCTTTCTCCTGAATCACCTTCACAGCTTCGGGTTGAGTCGCGCAAGTCACAACGGGTACTCCCGGCTTGATAATACCTGCCTTTTCTCCAGCAATCTGCTCAATCGTATCTCCAAGTACATCCGTATGATCCATACCAATGTTGGTGATGACGGACACAACAGGTGCGACAATATTCGTTACGTCCATCCTTCCCCCTAGCCCCGTCTCCCATACCACAACGTCAGGGTAACACTCCTCTGCATAGTACAGAAGCGCCAGAGCCGTGGACACCTCAAACATCGTGGGTGATCCAAGCGGAGTGGAGGCCATTTCCATGACTAGTGGATGTAATCGGTTCGAGAGCTTAAGCAGGATTTCTTCAGGAATATCCTCACCGTTGTATTGAAAACGGTTTGTAAACTTGGTGATATAAGGCGACGTAAAGGTACCCACATCATATCCAGCCTGAAGAAGCACTGACGTCAAAAAAGCGCAAGTCGAACCTTTGCCGTTCGTTCCCGCGACATGAATAAATTTGAGACGTTGGTGTGGATTGCCTAACATGGACATCAGACTCTCGATTCGTTCCAATCCAGGTCGGATGCCAAAAGGAATAAGGCCATTGATCCAGTCCACGGCCTCGTTGTACGTAAGTAAAGGAGCTGCTGCATCTGTCCCGTCTAATTCCGTCATCTGATTCACCTTCGGTCCCGAGATTGAGTGAAAAAAGCGGCCGGATGGCATAATGGCTCTCCATCCGACCCACATATATTAACCTTTAAGTTCCTTGATTCGTGCAATCACTTTATCCCGTTTATCGGAATAATCTGCTTGCTTGGCGCGCTCTTCCTCAATAACTTTGGCAGGAGCTTTGGCTACAAAGCCTTGGTTCGCCAGCTTTTTCTCTACACGGAGAACTTCGCCCTCAAGGTTCTCCAACTCTTTCTCCAAACGTGCCACTTCCTGCTCGATATCAATAAGACCTGCGAGCGGCAAGTATAGTTCTGCCCCCGTAATGATCGCAGTCATTGCCTTATCCGGTGAGTTTAAATCCAGCCCACTATCGAACTCGGACGTATTACAGAAACGTTTGATGTAGTGACTGTTACGCTCAATGATGCTGGACGTCTCAGGACTGTTTGCTTTGACCATCAACTCGATCTTTTTGCTCATCGGCACGTTAACTTCTGCACGAATGTTTCGAACTGCACGAATGGTATCCATGAGCAGGTTCATCTCGGCAACAGCCTCTGGGTTCTCAAGAGCAGGATCATATACCGGCCATGATGCCAGCGTAATCGTCTCACCTTCATGCGGCAGATGCTGCCAGATCTCTTCCGAGATGTATGGCATAAACGGATGAATCAGGCGCATGGTCTGATCCAGCACATAAGCAAGCACGGATTGCGTTTTCTTCTTGGCAACCGGATCTTCCCCATAGAAGGACAGCTTAGCAAACTCGATGTACCAGTCACACAGGTCATCCCAGATAAAGTTATATAACACACGACCCGTTTCCCCAAATTCATACGCTTCGATTAGACGCGTAATATCGCGGGAAGTTTCGTTAAGACGGTGCAAAATCCAATAATCCGCTGTACCAAGCTCTCCGCTGATGTCACGTTCCTCATAGGTGAATCCTTCCAGATTCATCAATGCAAAGCGCGAAGCATTCCAGATCTTGTTGGCGAAATTACGAGCCTGTTCCACCCGTTCCCAACGGAAACGGAGATCCTGACCTGGCGTGCTGCTGGTTGAGATCATGTAACGCATTGCATCTGCGCCGTATTTCTCAATCACATCCAGCGGATCTACACCGTTGCCCAGTGATTTGGACATTTTGCGTCCATCTGCATCACGAACAAGACCATGCATCAGCACATCCTTGAACGGAATCTCATCGGTGAATTCCAATGCAGTGAAAATCATACGTGCAACCCAGAAATATATGATGTCATACCCTGTCACAAGTACACTTGTCGGATAATAACGTTTCAGGTCTTCCGTATCTTCCGGCCAGCCTAGTGTGGAGAATGGCCATAAGCCGGAGCTAAACCAAGTATCGAGTACGTCTTCGTCCTGTCTGAGCTTGCGCCCAGCATACTCTGGCAGCGTTGTTGGATCTTCAGCAGATACGATGATTTCACCCGTTTCTTCATCATACCAGGCAGGAATACGATGTCCCCACCACAGTTGACGGGAAATACACCAGTCACGAACGTTCTCGATCCAGTTCAGATAGGTTTTCTCAAAACGATCTGGAACAAAATTAACCCCTTCGCCGCTCTGTTGTTTCTTGATCGCTCTCTCTGCAAGTGGCTTCATCTCAACGAACCACTGTGTAGACAGATACGGCTCAACAACAGCTCCGGTACGTTCACTGTGTCCAACCTGATGCGTGTGATCCTCAATGTTGATCAATACGCCCTGCTCTTTCAAGTCAGCAACAATCTGCTTGCGGCAGTCACTGCGATCCAGTCCCTGATACTTGCCTGCCTCAGCATTCATAGTGCCGCTCTCATCCATTACCGTAATCTGAGGCAGATCATGACGAAGACCTACTTCAAAGTCATTTGGATCATGCGCAGGCGTGATTTTAACTGCACCACTTCCAAACTCTTTATCCACATAATCATCAGCGATAATTGGAATTTCGCGTCCAATGATAGGCAGTACAAGTACTTTACCAATCATATCTGCATAACGCTCATCCTTCGGATGAACAGCAACCGCTGTATCACCCAGCATCGTTTCAGGACGCGTTGTTGCCACTGTAACGTAGCCACTTCCGTCTTTGAGCGGGTACCGCAGATGGTACAGGTGACCCTGAACCTCTTTATATTCAACCTCAATGTCGGACAGAGCTGTCCGGTTCACCGGGTCCCAGTTAATGATACGTTTGCCTCGGTAAATAAGGCCTTTTTCATACAGTTGAACAAATACTTTACGAACCGCTTGGGACAGACCTTCATCCAGCGTAAAACGTTCACGTGAGTAATCAAGCGACAATCCCATTTTGCCCCATTGCTGACGAATGGTAGTGGCATATTGATCTTTCCAGTCCCATACCTTCTCCAGAAACTTCTCACGTCCCAGATCATAACGAGTCAGACCTTCTTCACGCAGCTTCTGCTCCACTTTGGTTTGGGTAGCAATACCTGCATGGTCGGAACCCGGAAGCCACAGTGCGTCATAACCTTGCATCCGTTTGGTGCGGATCAGAATATCCTGCAGTGTAAAATCAAGCGCATGCCCAATGTGCAGCATCCCGGTCACATTTGGGGGTGGAATTACAATCGTATACGGCTCGGCATCTTTACGTTGACCGGCTTTGAAATATCCACGTTCCATCCAGGTGGAGTACCATTTATCCTCTGCCGCCTTAGGATCGTAAGTGGTCGGCATTTCTGTTGCAGCTGATTTTTTTTCCTCAGACATATGTCATTCCTCCGTTACTTCATCATCTTCGCCAAAAAAACAAAAAAACCTTTCATCCATCAAAGGACGAAAGGTTAGCTTTCGCGGTACCACCTTTGTTTCACGCCTACAGCAAGATAGACTTCACCCTCTGTACATGACGTGACACTTCAAGCAGATAACGGCTGCTACCGGCCCATCCTACCTCAGTAATAAATGACGATAAATCTCATTCATCCCTTGTATTCAAACAGGCAACTCCCGGGCGACTTCGATCAGTTGGTTCCTGCGGAATCTCACAGCGCTGCAATTCCACTCTCTGAAAGGTCATACTGTCTACTACTCCCGTTCCACGTTGTTCTTCAAAAAACCTACACACATCATACCTTGCTCGTGCGCGATAGTCAACCTGACAACAGCGGATAAAGAGCGCTAGAATGCAGGTTTAGGACGAATTATGCAAAAACCCGCAATCCTCAAGGGGATCACGGGTCGTAACGAAGGCTTTAACTACGGATTAAGGGATGTACAATATCTGACCTTCTTCCACAACCTGCTCAGATAATCGGTTATACAACTGAAGTTCCCTCGTGCTCAATTGATATCGATCTGCAATGGCATCCAGTGTATCTTCTCGCTGAACAATGCACAGTTTCACCTTGCGGAATGGGGTCTGGTCCACGATCGTTCCCAGGAACAGGTTCTTCCATTCCACATCATCCGCTGGATACGTTTCTTCCTGTACTACACCCGCAGGAACCTCATCGCCTCGCTCCACTTCAGCATCGCGTGCCGCTCTACCGGAGGATAACAAGGAAGAGATACCTACGCCCTCTTCTTGCCGTGGTGCGGATTCTTTTTTGCTGCCAAAAGCAACCTTCAGCTCCGGCTTGTCTTCCGTCTCAGCCACAGGTTCAGGAACAAATGCTTCGTTCTGTACGAACTCGTCTACCCCAGTCGCTTCAAAAGACGGTCGATCTTCCTCAGCGTTGCCTGGTTCGGACGAAGCAAATACACCTTGCCAGTTCTCCGCCTGTGATTCAACCGGGACATCGGCAACTGCCTGATTCTCCTGCTGAGGTACAGATCTCGCTGATTCGAAGTGCCATACCTCTGGTGCGTCCGGTACATCCTGTGCTGCCAACTCATTAGATGATTGAGCAGTAGGCTCTGAGACTGCTTGATCTGCACTTCTCGAGTTCGCAGGCAATGCATCCACGGAAGGCTCGGACCAACCCGAAGACTCATCTTCCAGAGGCAACAATGGTTCCGACTCAGGGTAAGAAGCTAATCGATCTGCGGTCTCAGCCATAAATGACGAGATCGGAGAAGGTTCGCTGTATTGCTCATGAGATGCCAATTCATCTCCATTCGCTGTCAGAGATGCGGGATCTTCATTTGCATCAGGTTGTCTGTTTTCGTTAACGTACTCCGCACTTAGCTCCTCAGATTGAAGTGGCCCTGCGGATGACGCATTCGCATAATCCTGCTGCCATTCTTCGCTATTCCTTAATGTCTCTTCCCGTGTGGACAGGTCAGCGAATTCCGGAGCACCATATGCAAGTTCTGCTGCATTCGTAAGTCTCTCTTCCTCACTCCGCTGGAGCAGGTACTCTTGTGCAAATGTGTTGGGATCGCTACCTGCCTGTGCTGATTCATCGGAACGGTTGGATTGCTGAGCATCAGGTGAATGAACAACTGTAAACTCATCTGCTGACCACACTTGTGGCTCTTCAACAGGAAAACCTTCGATACCTCGTAGCGACAACACGCCTGTAATGTTCAGACTGCGATTGGATAACAGATCCACGTCAAAATTTTCGATCTCGATGGAAATATCCTCAATCGATCTGACCCGGTTCAGCGGCACTGTGATCTCCACGGGAATGAAATGTTTGAGCTCCTCTGAAGCCTCATTCTCTCCTCTGTACGCACCTGTAAGTAAAAGATGTCCTCTTAACGTGGCATGATCATCCTGCCCTATGACTTGAATGCGCGGGTATAGTTCAATCTCCTCCAGTTCCTCAATCGCAGGGACTCCCTCAGACAAATGAACGCGCTCATAAATATCGAACCGCAAACCATAAGGTTGATTCAACAAAGGTGGCGTCCTCCTTTCGGCATATGTTCACCATGATCCTTCTCATGGGACTGATCCATGGTCCAAATCCTTCGTTACCCCATCTATATGCCTTGAATGAGAGGAGCATGCCACCTTTTGAAAAACCTTGCTATATATGTTCAACTCATGGTTATTTACACTGTCACTCCAATGACAGAACAACCTTCCGATCACTGTTATCCCCAGATTTTTTTTGATTCCCTTCTTCAAAGGGAAAAACCGGGGATAGCTTATGCTTCCGAAGTAGCTTTCTTTCAGAAAGCTTTTAGGCGAACGCTTTACTTCTTCTGGTTGTTTCTGTCCTTTCCGTTTTCGTGTAAATAGTTAGTCGAACTTATATAGTGTACTAGTAAGACCCCTCTCGCTCTGCCAATTGTGTGAAGTCGGATGGCCAACGGTCGTTCACTTCAATCATCGCTCCGGTTAACGGATGACTAAACTTAAGCATCTCTCCATGAAGTGCTTGTCGCCCAATGGCATCCGCTCTACCACCATACAACGAATCACCAATGAGCGGGTGTCCCGCGTAACTCAGGTGTACACGAATTTGGTGTGTTCGTCCTGTATCCAGCTTTAATCGTACAAGGGTTGCTCTTTCCCACACTTCGACGGTCTCCACATGAGTAACAGCTTCCTGTCCACCTTCCGAGACACGTCTGCGCTGCTTGTGATGTCTATCCTTGCCAATCGGAGCATCAATTTTGTGGAGTTCAAGGGGAATTTGTCCACCTGCAATAGCTACATAATGGCGACCAATCTCTTTACGACGCATCGCTTCATCCAGTTTGGCGAGGGCAAAAGCATTTTTGGCATATAGGACAGGTCCCGTTGTATCCTCATCCAGTCGATGAACATGGCGTACGCTCGCCTGTATTCCGTTCATTTCATAATAAGAGGCAACCACATGATCCAGCGTGATCGCCTGATCGGTACGGCTTCCATCTGGATGCAGTTTCATGCCTGCAGGTTTGTGCATAACCAGACAGAAATCATCCTCATATAATACATCCACATCAGCCCAGCGTGGCTCAACATCGATTGGCTGGGACGCAAAAAGGGCCAGCCGAAGCCGGTCCCCTGCAAGTTGTATTCCTTGGTTTGCTTTTAGCTGACGGAGCAGTTTCTCCGGAAACTGAAGCTCAGACAATAACCATTGCTCTGCAGCCATCGGTTTGTCCGAGCTGCCTGTTACGGCTTTCCCTGGCATCAGCTCAAGCCATTCCCCGCGGCGTTTCCAACTTTTGATTGTCATAGCGATTGAAGAGCTTTACGATTCGCCTCAATCGTATCGTCAATATCCTGCTCCGTGTGCACACCAGAGACAAACATACCTTCGTATTGCGAAGGCGCAACACTCACACCTTGATCAATCATGGCCGCAAAATAACGACGGAATTGATCCAGATTGCTTTCTTTGGCAATATCATAATTGGTTACTGGAACGGCACTGAAGAATGGACAAACCATGGAACCCACACGGTTAATGGTTATCGCAATACCCGTCTCAGCTGCATTTTTCTCGAATCCGGCTTGCAGACGTGCAGACAATGTCTCCAGACGGTCATAGACCTCTGGTGTTAACAATTTGAGCGTTGTATACCCTGCTGCCATAGCCAGCGGATTCCCGCTCAATGTACCTGCCTGATAGATTGGTCCTGTTGGAGCAATCTGTTCCATCAGATCCCGACGACCACCATAAGCGCCAACCGGGAGGCCGCCACCGATAACTTTACCCAGACAAGTCAGGTCAGGTGTAACCCCATACCGTCCCTGAGCACAGTTCAACCCTACGCGGAAACCGGTCATGACTTCGTCAAAAATAAGCAGGCTGCCATATTGGGTCGTCAAACTGCGCAGCCCTTCAAGGAAACCGGAAGCCGGAGGAACAACCCCCATGTTACCTGCCACAGGCTCCACAATAACAGCGGCCAGTTCTTCACCATAACGTTCAAAAGCAAGTCTCACGGACTCCAGATCGTTATAAGGCACCGTAATGGTATTCACAGCTACGCCTTCAGGCACGCCTGGACTATCTGGAAGACCCAGCGTTGCAACACCTGAGCCAGCCTTGATCAGCAAGCTGTCTGCATGTCCATGATATGATCCTTCAAACTTCAGAATTTTACTGCGTCCGGTTACCCCGCGTGCCAGTCGAATGGCACTCATCGTTGCTTCAGTTCCAGAATTAACCATCCGCACGATATCGATAGAAGGTACACGCTCACAGACCAGTTTTGCCATCTCGGTCTCCAGCAAGGTAGGCGCACCAAAGCTTGTTCCTTTGAGGGCTGTCTCACGCAAAGCTTCTACAACGTCAGGGTGTGCATGTCCCATAATGAGTGGGCCCCAGGATCCCACATAGTCAATAAAAACATTGCCATCAATATCGTAGATTTTGGACCCTTCACCACGTTCTGCATAGATCGGAGTAAGTCCCACCGATTTGAATGCGCGTACAGGGCTGTTCACACCCCCGGGTATGTACTGCTTCGCTTCCTCAAACGCGCTGCGTGAGCGCTCATCATTGCGACGATTACCTTGTTGTGCAGTCATGAATATCCTCCTCAATGTAATTTATTTTATTTCTCAGCCAACCAGCGTGAAGCGTCTTTTCCGTAGTAGGTAATGATCATATCTGCACCTGCGCGTTTCATGCTGAGCAGGATTTCCATGGCAACTTTTTTCTCATCGATCCAGCCTTGAATCGCCGCCGCCTTCACCATGGCATACTCGCCACTTACATTATAGGCAACAAGCGGAAGATCAAATTGATCCTTAATCGTACGCATGACATCAAGATAGGACAGCGAAGGTTTAACCATTAGCATATCCGCTCCTTCGAGCACATCCGTCTCTGCTTCACGCAAGGCTTCACGCGCGTTCGCCGGGTCCATCTGATATGACTTGCGGTCTCCGAATTGTGGTGTGGAATCCGCAGCTTCACGGAATGGACCATAGAACGCGGATGCATATTTAACAGAGTAAGACATAATCGGAATGTGACTGAATCCATTCTCATCCAGCCCCGCGCGGATCGCTTGTACAAATCCATCCATCATGTTGGATGGTGCAATAATGTCCGCTCCTGCTTTGGCTTGAGACACTGCCGTTTGCACGAGTAGATCCAGTGATTCGTCATTTAACACATCTCCGCAGATGTGACCGTCAATCTCCACGGTGTGTACCATACCGCAGTGACCGTGATCCGTGAATTCACACAGACAAGTATCCGCAACAACCAGCAGTTCCGGGTACCAGGATTTGATCAATCTCGTCGCTTCCTGCACAATGCCATCTTCAGCAAAGCCAGATGAACCCACACTGTCCTTAGTCTCGGGAATACCAAACAATAACACGGCTGGAATTCCCAGCTCGGCAATTTCCGTTACTTCCTCCTGAAGACGATCCAGCGAGAAGCGGAATACGCCAGGCATGGATTTAATTTCAGATTTTACATTTTCTCCATACGTAACATAGATTGGTTGAATAAAATCATCCACGGTTAGATGGGTCTCTCTGACCATATTGCGAATACCTGTGGATTGACGTAAACGGCGATGCCGTACAATTGGAAAACTCATACGTGTAAAACCTCCCTGAAAGTTAAATAGAGCAAAAAGGGAAGCGCGCTGGTATCCTATCGAATTCAGCACGCTTCATATGTTGACATGATTACATGTGTATTAATTTCGAAGAGCGCCTTCTTTGGTGCCTGTCCGTTTCCAGTCGCATAGCACTGTGATCAAGCTATCCATCGTTGCTTCCTCTGCCATCAGTGTAACCTTTAGTCCAGCGGCTTCTGCCGTTTTCGCTGTAACAGGCCCGATACACGCAACCTCCACATCTTTCAATAAAGGCAGTGGGTCTTGCAACCCCATACGTTTCAACATACTCATGAAGTTGGTAACCGTCGATGAACTTGTAAAGGTCACCGCATGAATTCCACCTTCTTCAAGTAGCTTGAGCAGTTCGTCATCATCCTCACCAGCAAGGATCGTATCGTAGGTGATGGCTTCGGTTACCTGAAGTCCTCGTTCTCTCAACTGATCACGTAACCACGTACGTGCCAGATCACCGTGCGGAAGCAATACTCTCTGACCTTCCTTCAATTCGCTTTCAAAAGCCTCAAGCATGCCTTCGGCCTGGAAAGGACCTTTGACAACTTCAGCTACGATGCCATGTTTGCGCAAAGCGTCCGCTGTGGAAGGTCCTACGGCAGTAATTCTCGCTTGATGAACCGAGCGAATATCCTTGCCTTCCTGTTCCAGATGGCGGAAGAAAAACTCCACGCCGTTCACACTTGTGAAAAACACCCAGTCATAGGTATTTAAAGCACTGAAGGCGTCTTTGACACTTTGCTTGGCAGATTCACTGGATGGCATGACCGTCTCAATAACCGGAAACTCATACGGTTCGCCGCCGAGTTCCTCAATGCGATTCACCAGTTCACTCGCCTGACTGCGAGCACGGGTTACCAGAATTCGTTTGCCAAATAGCGGCAGCGCTTCTGCCCATTTCAATTGTTCCCGCTGATTGACGACATCTCCCACCACAATAACAGCTGGTGGTTGGAAATTGGCTGCGATCACTTTCGCTTCTATATCTTCAAGGGTACCTGTAAGGGTATCCTGTTCCGCTCGTGTTCCCCAACGAATCAGAGCTACCGGTGTTTGCGCTGGACGACCATGACGAATCAATTGTTCGCTGATATATCCAATTTTGGCAACCCCCATCATAAATACAAGTGTGCCCGTTGCATTCGTCACTTTATCCCAATGGATACTGCGATCAAGCTTGTCCGGACTCTCGTGCCCCGTAATAATAGAGATGGAAGATGCATAGTCACGGTGAGTCACAGGAATTCCAGCATACGCAGGTACACTTATTGCAGCGGTAACCCCAGGTACAATCTCAAACGGAATTCCGTTTTTGTGCAGCAAACCCGCCTCTTCGCCCACACGTCCAAAGATAGTTGGATCGCCGCCCTTAAGCCGAACCACAACCTTGCCTTCAAGAGCCAGATCAACCAACAGTTGATTGATCTCTTCCTGTTTCATCGTATGCCGATCCGGGCGCTTGCCCACGTAAATCTTGACTGCGCCGGGTTTCATTTGTTTCAACAATCTCGGACTTGCCAAACGATCATAGACTACAGCATCGGCTTTCCCGATGGATTCCCACCCTTTTACCGTAATCAGCTTTGCATCCCCAGGACCTGCCCCTACCAAAAAGACCTTTCCCACCATGTCTTCATCCCCTAACTTCTGCCAGTATCTGCTCTGCTCCCCGTTCGATCAATCTCCACGCCACTTCTTCACCCAGACGAACCGGGTCCTTGCCGATCATAGCTTCCTTAAGAATCAGTCCACCATCCGGCGTGCCGACCATACCTGTTAATTGTAACGTGTTTTCACCATTCAGGGAATCTGCATCTTGCTGAGGCACCCACACCGCATGAGCACCGATCGGAACCTGACAGCCCCCATTCAATACACTGAGAAAACGGCGTTCCGCCTGTACAGGAAATGCTGTCTCGGGATCGTTATACAGCTGTAGCAAGTGCAATAGTTCCTCATCGTCTTCACGACATTCGATACCAAGCGCGCCTTGACCCACTGCCGGAAGGCAAGCTGTTTCCGTCAGGTACTCTGTGATCCGGTCTTCCCAGCCCATACGGTACAATCCTGCAGCTGCCAGAATAATCGCATCGAATCCTTCGGTCTCCAGCTTCCGCAAACGGGAATCAATATTGCCGCGAATCGATTCCAATTGCAAATCTGGACGATAGGCCTTTAATTGACTCGACCGGCGCAGACTGCTTGTTCCGACTCTAGCTCCTTCTGGCAGTTGATCCAGAGTAAGTCCACCATTGGAGATCAGCGCATCCCGTGGATCTGCACGACGAGGAATAGCACCATTGATTAATCCTTCGGGTAACTCGGAAGGCATATCTTTCATGCTATGCACAGCCATATCAATCGTACGATCAAGCATCGCCTGTTCAATCTCTTTGACAAACAGACCTTTGCCGCCCACTTTTGACAACGTTACATCCAGAATGAGATCTCCCTTGGTAACAATCTTATGTACTTCAAAGTCAAAAGCTAATCCTTCCCGCTCACAAATATCGCGTAAATCCTGAATGACATGGCCTGTCTGGGTTAGCGCAAGCGCGCTCTGTCTACTTCCAACTTTAATTGTACGCATATCTACACATCCTCCTCATTACGGGATATCCAGTCCCCGATTTCTTCTTCGGTCCACCACCGAAAATGGCCTGTACGAATATCTTCTAATATGTGCATTTCAGTTAATTGCCGAAGCAACGTACTTCTGAGACTTGAAGAAGATACGCGTGACTTCACCTCAGTCCTCATCTGGTGCAAAAACTCAAGGTACGTCTCATACTCATCACCGAACTGTCGTTCGAGTGTGGCACGTATCTCCGCAGCTGCTGCCGGTCCCGCTCCTGCTGTGGATATGGCTATACTTAATCTCCCACGCCTTACCACGCTTGGTGTAATAAAGCTGCTGTGCTCCGAAGACATCGCGTTATTCACCAGTATGCCCGCAGCCTCAGCATCCCGAACCACAGTTGAATTGACCTCTGAACGGTCAGTCGCTGCATATACGAGAAAGGCCCCCCGCAAATCTCCATTGCGGTAGGACCGGTCTATCCATTGAATTCGGGATTCATGATGCAGTTGTTTTAATACGGGAGTAAGCTCCGGACTAATGACCGTAATCTGTGCCTCAGCATGCAACAATCCCTTAATTTTACGTTCGGCAACACGTCCACCACCAACCACGCAGCACTTTTTGCCTGAAGTATACACAAATATCGGCGTGTAACGGTCCATCCCCTTCACTCTCCCGTCCAACGATGAAACGCTGAATACGCATTGGATAAAAAACTTATAATGACAAATCCGTACCCAATCAGTGTCCATCTTGCCATGATAATTGTAGAGAACTGTTTCCTTCTCTTGGATACGAAGTACCCCACATAGATGGCTATAGCAAGACCTGTCGCAATAACTTTGAGATCCAAGAGTAGAATCCAGCGTCTTTCAGCCACAATGGATAATACGGCAAGCATCACAGAAACGCCAAGGAGCGGTGTACCTATGAAATTAGCACCATCCATGTATTTGCCGATCACTTCCAGGCTTGGCATCCGTCGCATCGTATCATTCCACTTTTTTTTCTTCAACTTACGGTGCAGGAACAGATATAACATGGCAAATACCGTAGCAACGGTTAACGCCGCAAAACCAAGATTCGCCAAGGTAATATGCATAATGAGTAATCCATGTACCGTTTGCCAGTTATGCAGTGATATCTCTCCGGCCGTAAACCACAGTCGGTTTAATACCGTAACGGAAAAACCTACAACATTCAGCAACAAAATCACAAATTCGGAACGCTGGATGCGAGTCATGACGAGAGACATCAGCACAATACTGAATGAAAATATAAACAAAAAATCAAAGGTGGTATAGATGGGGAAATGGCCTTCAGTCCACATGCGCAATATGACATGCGTTACCTGCAGTCCCCAAACAACGACAAGAAACCCTGTGCCTGTCCGCTTCGCCCCCGCATTGCGTCGAATGCAGTCCGAGAAATAGAACAGTAGGCTCAGGGCATACATATAGATTAGAGCTTCATAAACTTGTTCAGCAAGGGTCAAGCTGCCCACCCGCCTTATACGCCTGCCGGAGCATAAGCCGGCACGGGGTCTTGCCGGTTTTCGTTAAGGTGAGCGGCTGGTTTCGCCAGAGCTGTAGCATCACTCTGACTCACTTTTTCAGCGGCCATCTCTACTGCATCTTCCAGAGCGAAAATCTGAGTAAACATGCGCAGAGCTTCATCACCTTGCTTCGTGCCTGCCATTTCCTTAATCCGATTAATCGGATCTGTCGTCATTTGGTTCACAATACTCTTGGTCAAACGACGAATGACTTTACGTTGATGTTCATCCAGCTCAGGCAGCTTATTAAACAGGCTATCCATCGTTTCTTCATGAATGGAGACACCTTTTTCCTGCAAAGCGCGAATAACGGGACGAACACCTAACGTTTTGAGCCAATGGTAATAATCCTCCATCTCAAGCTCAATCATTCTCTCAATTTTGGCAGCTTCCACCTTACGCATCTCCAGATTGCTCTCCACGATTCCTTCCAGATCATCAATGTCATAGAGAAATACGTTGGATAATTCACCAATCGCCGGATCAATATCGCGTGGAACCGCAATATCAATCAGGAACAATGGACGAGATTGACGACGCTTCATGCTCTCCCGTACCACTGCTGCATCCATGACATAACGTTCAGCTCCAGTCGAACTAATCACAATATCAACTTCATTAAGTCGATCTAATGCCTGTTCCATCGTACAAGGTGTCCCCCGGAACTTGGCTGCCAATTCTTCAGCTCTTGCGAGCGTACGATTCGCCACGATGACCTCGGATGCCCCGTTGGCATAGAGATGTTTCACGGTTAGTTCACTCATCTTGCCCGCACCCAAAATGAGCACCTTCTTGTCTGTAAACATGCCAAAGATCCTCTTACCGAGTTCAACAGCAGCATAACTGACAGATACGGCGCTCTCCCCGATGGAAGTCTCCGAATGTGCCCGTTTGCCCAGCGTAACTGCCTGTTTGAACAGCATATTAAACCAGGTACCTGTTGATTTCTCTTCTTGCGCTTTAAGAAAAGCCTGTTTCACCTGTCCAAGAATCTGAGTCTCACCAATGACCATGGAATCTAGTCCGCAGATGACGCGGAACAAATGGCGCATGGCTTGATCATCTTCATATATATATAAGTGTTGCGTAAATTCTTCCCGTGGTACGTTAAACCATTGTTCCATGAATGTTCGAATAAAATAACCACACATGTGAAGACGGTCCACCACAACATACAACTCGGTACGGTTACATGTGGCTACGATTACACCTTCCAATACACTCTTGGTCAGCTTGAGCTGCTGCAGCGCTTCAGACAAATCCTTTTCTGCAAATGTGAATCGTTCCCTAACCTCTACAGGCGCCGTGCGATAATTCAAACCAACGACAACGATGTGCATTGCAAGTTCACCTGCCTAATAAATTTCCAATCAAAGTGCTTACTGCATATGTCTATCCATTTATGATTGACAAGGTTAATTATATCACACATCATAGCCATGACCGGGTCATTTTTATGAAATGTTTATGAAATCACCATGTTCATCATCATATGCACTGTCATTTATTGTAGTGTCTCACCAAAGTTCACCGTTATGCGTTAAAAAGTGTCGATTATGAATATTCATAACGATACGCATATTAAAACAAATAGCCATGGAATTATTCCATGACTATTTGAGTTTGGGAGGTTATGTGTCCATCCCGATATGTGAACATTGTGTATGCAATATACTTTTTATTTAAACCCGTTCAGTCTGATTGTTCATGTCTGGTGTTTCAACTTGCAATTCGCCCAAACCACGTACCAACTTCTTTGCATACGTTTTTTCAGGCTTTAATACGGATACCAGGTAGTCAATAGCAAGCTGTGGATCTACAGTCTCCCCACAAGTGTAACAATCAATCGCTGCAAAACCTCTCTCAGGATACGTATGAATGGAGAGATGGCTCTCAGACAATAGTACAAGTACGGTCGCTCCCTGTGGATCAAACTGCTTGGACTGTACGGACATCACTGTCGCACCACATGCCTCCGCTGCTTCAACCATTTGGGCTTCCAGATACTCTGCATTGTTCAGTAGATTAAAGTCGACACCCCAAGTATCAACAGCAACGTGTCTTCCGAAAGTTGAATATTCCATCCTTCGGTTCCCCCTTCCTAGGAATAAAATGTTTGAAAAATTTCATCCGCTAGGACCTACGTCATTCACTTCCCGAGGGAAAAATCTCTCGCAACATATAATGTCCTGAGTGAATCCTGGTTCCTATATTGTTTTCAACGAGATTAAAAATAACATTGAATCAGAGTGAAATCAACCCTTTTCCATAAGATTGTAAAATAAATATTTCCAATTCGGAATATTCCATCTCACATCAAAAAATCCCCCTGCAACCTCCACATTGGCGAGTGCCACTGCACGGAAGATACAAGGGAATTCATTATATACATATACGTTTATAAACATACAATTTTAAGCTAATAAGCTTCAAGCTCAAACAACCGTTTTTGATGACGAGCAAGGGTCTCATCAATCTGATGGAGCTGATCAGCAGTCGCATCTTTTCTAGTGTCCAGCAGTGAATCGATCTCGGCATACACACGGTTGATTTCGCGTTCTACATCTCTGGCCTGGAACAGATGTTGCAATTCAAGCAACGTATTTTTGTATTCATAGATCACTCGGGTGTTCTCCCCGGTCTTCTC
Source organism: Paenibacillus sp. BGI2013 (assembly GCF_002843485.1). Lineage (NCBI taxonomy): Bacteria > Bacillati > Bacillota > Bacilli > Caryophanales > Paenibacillaceae > Paenibacillus > Paenibacillus sp. BGI2013. Next base: position 309,262 of record NZ_PJFA01000007.1, on the reverse strand, counting down.
CACAATTTTGCGGACAGTGCCTTGAGCATAAACATACGTCATGGTGAACCCTTTATAGATCCGATGAACGACCCCGTCACCCTTAAAAGTCACAAAGAGCTTCCGGACAACGTTGGTCAGATGCAGATTCACCAGGCGGCAAGATAATTCACAGATATAAAACCCTTCTATGCGGTCAAAAGGGAAATGCACTTCTTCTCCACTTACATCCCCCAGCACAACCTCCTGACAACCATTGTCCAACACCTTAACCCGGTGATGAAGCCTGCCGTCTTCTGTCATGCGCAAAAACTGATGCATCTGGGGTTCTGACAATTTCATAGTGGCCTTAACGTACTCTGTGGCTAACCGCTGAGCCATACAAATCCCTCAATTCTTTCCCGATTGTTTTGCCTTCCTGCACATGTAGCAGTCATCTCAAAATTCTTCAGGCCGGCATGGCCGGTAATTTTGGTACTGTTGGCAATATGCACCTATGCTCATTATACACTACCCTAACGTTATTTTTCTCCAGACCCAGATGATGAATTCTCACGAAATTCCTTAAAAAACCGGATTAATCTGGATCTCATCAAAGATTCATTTAGCATGCTCACTTTCCTGCACTAAAACGGTATACTATCTCGGTTATCCGTTAATTCCGTTGGTTTCTTCCTCATCAGAAGCACCCTCTGCATCCAGCACTGGTGCATACTTATCTATGCGGGCATGGCGGGTAATGATGTCCCATAACTCTTCTTTCCCCAATCCCTCTTCGGATGAAAACGGCACAAACAAATCCCCTGAACGAAGACCCAGTGATTCCTTAATGACTTTGATATATTTGGCTCTGCGTGTTTTTGGAATCTTGTCCATCTTGGTTGCTACAACAACCAAAGGCAGTCCATTATGACGAAGCCATTCGTTCATCATCTTGTCCTCTTTGGACGGTTCATGTCTCATATCAACCATCTGCATGACCAGTTTCAATTCCTCGCGTCCCAACAAGTATTTCTCCATCATTTTACCCCAGGCAAAGCGTTGCTCTTTGGAAACTTTAGCGTAGCCATATCCCGGGAAATCGACGAAGTAGAGATCCTGATTAATTTTATAATAGTTGAGTTGCTGTGTCTTACCCGGTGTTGAGCTCGTCCGAGCTAAATTTTTACGATTGATCAAACGGTTGATCAGGGAAGATTTCCCCACATTGGAGCGTCCCGCCAAAGCAATCTCTGGCAGACCGTCCTCGGGGTATTGTTCAGGCCGAACGGCACTGATAATAAATTCAGATTGATTTACTTTCATATTGTATCTTTCCTCTCTTGAAAACCTGTGCTATGCATCACCTGTTGAAGGTATTATGCCATGGATTGTTCTATCATACCAAAAAAACCGTTCCAGCGGACGCCGAAGCCTCCGCAGAACGGTCTAATCTTCATACGAACCTTTCGGATACGTGGATTACAGGTGAATTCCTGTCTGCTCAACAAGTGCATGCTGCAATACCTGATCCATATGGGCTACAGGGACAAACTCCACATCTTCCTTGATGCTGTCTGGAATGTCACGCAGGTCCCGTTCGTTATCCTTAGGCAATAATATTTTTTTATAGCCGGCACGATGGGCTGCCAGTGATTTCTCTTTCAGACCACCAATCGGCAACACACGTCCACGCAGTGTTATTTCACCAGTCATCGCGATATCCTTGGACACATGTTTGTTCGTCAAGGCTGAGATTAACGCTGTTGCCATCGTAATCCCGGCAGATGGACCATCCTTCGGAATCGCTCCTTCCGGAACGTGGATATGGATATCGTTCTTCTCATGGAAGTCAGGCGAAATTCCAAGCTGTGTAGCTTTGGAACGGGTGTAACTGAATGCGGCTTGTGCCGATTCCTTCATGACATCCCCCAGTTTACCTGTGAGAGTCAATTTACCTGTTCCAGGCACAACAGTCACTTCAATGATAAGGGTATCTCCACCCACTTCAGTCCACGCCAGACCCGTTACGGTACCAATCTGATCTTCCAGTTCGGCCATACCATAACGGAACTTGCCAGGTCCAAGGTAGTCTTTGATCTCATCGGATGAGATGTTAATCTGACCTTCCACACCCGATACGATGTTCTTGGCAGCTTTCCGGCACAACGAAGCCATCTGCTGTTCCAGATTACGCACACCTGACTCCCGTGTATATTCACGAATTACACGCAACAACGCGTCATCCGGGATTTCCAATTGCTCTTCTTCCAAACCATGGTCCTGCTTCTGTTTGGGCAACAAATAGTTTTTCGCAATTTGTTGCTTCTCCAGTTCCGTATAACCAGGGATGTTGAGCATTTCCATCCGATCCAGCAATGGACGCGGAATATTGTGTACCGTGTTGGCAGTTGTTATAAACATAACGTTGGATAAGTCAAACGGCAATTCTACAAAATGATCACTAAACGTATTATTTTGTTCCGGATCAAGTACCTCAAGTAACGCTGCGGAAGGATCTCCGCGGAAGTCTGAAGCCATCTTATCAATCTCGTCCAGCAGGAATACCGGATTGAGTGAACCTGCCGTTTTCATCCCTTGGATGATACGCCCAGGCATAGCCCCTACATAGGTTCGTCGGTGACCACGAATCTCGGCTTCATCCCGCACGCCGCCAAGAGATATTCTTACAAACTCCCGACCTAGCGATCTGGCGATCGAACGAGCAAGTGATGTTTTACCGACCCCTGGAGGTCCAACCAGACAGAGAATTGGCCCTTTGAGCTTCTTGACGAGCTTCTGGACAGCCAGATATTCAAGCACACGTTCTTTCGGCTTTTCCAGTCCGTAATGATCTGCATTGAGCACATCTTCGGCTTTTTGGATATCCAGATCATCCGCTGTCATCTGACTCCAAGGAAGGCCAAGCAGCCAATCCACGTAGTTGCGAATGACTCCGCCCTCGGCTGAACTTGCAGGCATTTTCTCCAGTCGATCAATTTCTTTCTCGACCTTTTCTTTCACCTTGTCCGGCAAGCCGAGTTCTTCCATCTGAGTGCGAAGTTCCTCGACCTCACCCGCACGGCCTTCTTTTTCACCCAGTTCTTTCTGGATCGCTTTCATCTGCTCGCGCAAATAATATTCCTTCTGCGTTTTCTCCATCTGTTTCTTCACACGTTGGCTGATCTTGCGTTCAAGCTCCAGCACTTCGCGCTCATTGTTCAGGATATCCAGCAATTTCTCCAGACGTTCCCGAACGTCGATGGTCTCCAGAATTTCCTGTTTATCCTTGATCTTCAAGGACAGGTGACTCGTGATGACATCGGCCAGACGCCCTGGTTCTTCGATGTCAGACACCGCTGCGAGTGTCTCTGGTGTCACTTTTTTGGACAGATTAATATAATTCTCGAACTGGTTCAGAACGGTACGCATCAAGGCATCCGTCTCCGGATGGGTATTCTCCTCTTCAGGCAGCTCTTTAGCCAGTACTTCATAATATTCCTCGTTGTCCGTATATTCAATAATTTCAGCCCGTTCCAAGCCTTCAACGAGTACACGAATCGTACCGTTCGGAAGCTTCAGCATCTGTCTGACCTTGGCCACGGTTCCGATTCTGAAAATGTCCTCTTGTGTTGGTTCTTCAATATTTACTTCGGCTTGGGAACATAGGAGAATCAGATGTTCTTCTACCATCGCTTTTTCTAAAGCCTTGACCGATTTCTCCCGGCCCACATCGAGATGCAGTACCATACTCGGGTAGACGAGAAGTCCTCTTAAAGGCAGTAAAGGAAAACGACGACCTTTCGCTTTGCTCGGTCCCATCGCTTTCGCACCTCCAATGGCTCTCAGGTTGTAGTCATTCATTATTCTATCAAATGTTCACATAAAAAACCAATGAAGGGAAGCGCTTAGCAGCTTCCCGAATCTGTAACCTGTCCTGGACGAGGCACGTCCGCACGCAAATAGGAAGCGGATGCCGGCGGAAAAATCTCCGGTGCAGGTGCAACTGTCTCCTCTGCAAGCTTCGTTTGTTCCATCTGTTGTGATTCCGGGACCCAGGCGAACACTTCACGGAATACGTCCTGTACCGTATCTACCGGGATAACGCGCAAGCCATCCAGATTCTCAAAAATGGACTGCCAGTTCTCCGCAGGAATAATAACGGTCTTCGCTCCTGCCTGAAAGGCAGCCTCCACCTTGGCTAGCACGCCACCGATAGGCTTAACCCGACCATGAATACTGATCTCGCCAGTCATCGCTGTCTCATGATCCACAGGACGCCTCTGAATGGCTGATGTAATGGCAGTCGCCATGGCGATCCCGGCGGATGGACCGTCAATAGGCGTCCCACCTGGGAAATTCACGTGTAAATCGTAATCATTCGGACGAATACCCATGGCTTTTAATACGGTTAACACATTTTCAACCGAGCCTTTGGCCATACTTTTTCGCCGGAGTGTACGCGAACCGCCTCCAATCTCTTCTTCATCCACAACGCCTGTAATGTTGATTCGGCCTTGATCTTTAAGAGCCGGAACAGCAGACACTTCGATCTCCAAAATGGTTCCCATATTCGGTCCGTATACCGCCAAGCCGTTAACAAAACCCACCTGCGGCTGTGTAGGGACCTTCCGATCAGGTCGTGGCTGAATCTGGCTGCTACCCGCCACCCACTCCACATCAGACGCCTGAAGCGTCTCACGCTTCTCTGTCAGCGCAAGTCCAGCAGCCAGCTGGATGATATTGACCGCTTCACGTCCATTGGTTGCATATCGCTTGACCACATCAACGGCATCCGGACATGGACTGAACCCTATTTTCTGAACAGCATCCTCTGCAATTCGCCCAATCTCCTCAGGCAACAGAGGACGGAAATAAACTTCCATGCAGCGGGAACGCAGAGCTGGTGGCAGTTCATGAGGCGAACGTGTCGTTGCTCCAACAAGGCGGAAATCGGCCGGCAGGCCATTTTGAAAAATATCGTGGATATAAGCAGGAGTATGCGTGTCTTCCGAGTTATAGTACGCACTCTCCAAAAACACCTTGCGATCCTCCAACACTTTCAACAGCTTATTCATCTGAATCGAATGTAATTCACCAATCTCATCAATAAAAAGCATTCCCCCATGCGCTTTCGTGACAGCGCCCGGTTTAGGTTGGGGAATACCTGCAACACCCATGGCTCCTGCTCCCTGATATATCGGATCATGAACCGAACCAATTAAGGGGTCCGCAATACCACGTTCATCAAAACGGGCTGTTGTTGCATCCAGCTCCGTGAATTTGGCGTCTGGCTTGAAAGGCGATGTTGGATTCTTCTTAGCTTCTTCCAAAACGACCCTTGCGGCAGCTGTCTTCCCGACTCCGGGTGGGCCATAAATGATAACATGTTGCGGATTCGCACTGCACAAAGCAGCTTTAAGGGCACGCAGCCCGTCTTTTTGCCCAACAATATCGTTAATGGTAGCTGGACGCGTCTTCTCCGACAGCGGCTTGGTGAGTGAGATCGAACGCAGCTTGCGCAGCTTCTCCAGTTCCTTGCGAGATTCACGCTCAACGGCACTGCGGTTTGTTTTCTGGCCACGCAGCAGGTTCCAGAAATACAAACCAATCACCACTCCAAAAAATAACTGAATCAACATGATGACCATACCAAATTCCATGTCTTCACATCCTCCTATTTTGTCGCTATTCTCATATGAGATCATGCTAATACTTGGTAGTATAGCCTTTTCAACGCGACGTAAACGGGCGATACGGAATTTGTATGCGAGAAAATAAAAAGCCCGCCATCGCTGGCGAGCTTTTGTTGTAACAAGATATGAATCAATCAGTGCGAACGACCAGGAATAACACCTGTCTCTTCGTAGGCTTCGACGATTTTGTCGATCTCTTTTTTTAATTCCTCAACCATGATTTCTTCAGGCACTTTACGAATCATCTTACCATGACGGAACAAAAGACCTTCTCCACGAGCACCGGCTATGCCGATATCCGCTTCTTTGGCCTCACCTGGACCATTAACCGCACAACCCAACACCGATACTTTAATCGGCACCTTCAGTTTGGAGATATACTCTTCCACTTCGTTGGCAATGGAGAACAGGTCGATATCCAAACGTCCACACGTTGGGCAGGAGATCAATGTAGCTGCATTTGTAATCAGTCCAAATGTTTTGAGCAGATCACGAGCGACCTTGATTTCTTCTACCGGGTCCGCACTCAGTGAGATCCGCATCGTAGAACCAATACCCATGGACAATAAGGCTCCCATACCTGCGGAGCTTTTGATCGTACCGGAGAACAATGTACCCGCTTCGGTAATCCCGAGATGCAACGGATACGGAATGATTTGAGCTGCTTTGGTATACGCCTCAATTGCCATCGGCACATCCGATGCTTTGAGAGACACGATGATATCATGGAAATCAAGCTCTTCCAAAATACCAATGTGATACAATGCACTTTCTACCATAGCATCTGCCGTAGGATACCCATACTTCTCAAGGAGATGGTTTTCCAAAGACCCCGCATTTACTCCAATCCGAATCGGAATACCGCGGTCTTTACAAGCCTTAACCACTTCTTCCACTTTAGCACGTTTACCGATGTTACCTGGATTAATCCGAACTTTATCAATGCCGTTCTCAATCGCAAGTAAAGCCAGCTTATAGTTGAAATGAATGTCCGCTACGAGCGGTATATTAATGCGTTTTTTGATTTCCTTGATGGCTGCGGCAGCTTCCTCATTATTCACCGTTACACGTACCACTTGACAACCCGCTTCTTCCAGCCGCAGAATCTCTGCAACCGTTGCTTCAACGTCTGCTGTTTTGGTTGTACACATACTTTGGATAATGACTTCGTTACTGCCACCGATCGTTACGTTTCCCACTTTCACGGGACGTGTATCCTGTCTTAAATACATGAGTGATTTCTCTCCCCACAACGTCAAAGCTCCACCCTGACAGAGACATGAATTCGCCTTCTGCCAAAGTGGAGAACTGACAAGTCTATATTTCAGAGTTCAACGGGATTGAGGCCTATATCAGGCGCTCTCTTCCTGCTTATCGTCCTTCGATTGGCTTAGTTCAGGCACGACTCTTTTCTCAACAACTTCCTCGGTAATGACACAGTTCGTAACATCTTCACGTGAAGGCACTTCATACATGATTTCCAGCATGATACCTTCAATGATGGCACGCAATCCACGTGCACCTGTGTTACGTTTAATTGCTTCTTTTGCAATCGCAAGCAATGCAGCTGGTTCAAAGACCAGATTCACATTATCCAGTTCAAGCAGTTTTTGGTACTGTTTGGTAAGCGCGTTTTTTGGTTCGGAAAGAATCCGTACCAGCGTATCTTCATCCAACGGCTCCAAAGTGGAGATGACTGGCAGACGGCCTACAAATTCCGGAATCAGACCAAATTTCAGCAAATCTTCCGGCAATACCATACCCAGGTATTCACCTGGTTTCAGATCTTTTTGCTCAGAAACGGTATTAAAGCCAATGACTTTTTTACCGATCCGGCGTTTGATCATTTGCTCCAGACCATCAAAGGCACCGCCGCAAATGAACAGGATGTTTGTTGTATCGATCTGAATGAATTCTTGATGAGGGTGTTTACGGCCACCTTGTGGTGGTACAGAAGCCACAGTTCCTTCAAGAATTTTCAAGAGAGCCTGTTGCACACCTTCGCCCGATACATCACGAGTAATGGATGGGTTTTCGGATTTACGCGCTACTTTATCAATCTCATCGATATAAATAATGCCACGCTCTGCTTTTTCCACATCATAATCAGCAGCTTGAATAAGTTTGAGCAGGATGTTCTCTACATCCTCACCTACATAACCCGCTTCTGTTAATGACGTAGCATCCGCAATAGCAAAAGGAACATTCAAAATTTTTGCCATCGTTTGCGCAAGCAACGTTTTACCAGAACCTGTTGGTCCTAACAGCAAAATGTTACTCTTTGACAATTCAACGTCTTCGATCTTGCTTTGCGTGTTGATCCGTTTGTAGTGATTATACACCGCAACAGACAATGATTTTTTCGCTTGTTCCTGTCCAATAACATATTGATCCAGAATATTACGAATTTCTTTTGGTTTCGGAATATCTTTCAGGTCTACTTCTTCATCATGACCAAGTTCTTCCTCAACGATTTCGGTGCAAAGTTCGATACATTCATCACAGATGTACACGCCTGGTCCAGCGACCAACTTGCGTACCTGCTCCTGAGATTTACCGCAAAAAGAGCATTTCAACTGCCCTTTCTCATCGTTAAATTTAAACATGAAACCACCCCTTTAGGAATTGATCGGTCTACTGAGCACCTGGTCAATAATGCCGTACGTCTTAGCTTCTTCAGCGCTCATGAAGAAGTCACGGTCGGTATCCCGCTCAATTTTCTCAAGAGGCTGACCCGTACGATCGACGTATATTTGATTCAGTTTCTGACGTGTTTTAATAATCCATTCTGCGTGTATCTTAATATCCGCAGCCTGTCCTTGAATGCCGCCAAGCGGCTGATGAATCATTACTTCGCTATTTGTCAGCGCATATCTCTTGCCAGGTGCACCGGCTGTCAGCAATAACGAGCCCATGCTTGCTGCCATCCCTACGCAAATGGTAGATACATCCGGCTTGATAAATTGCATCGTATCGTATATACCCATCCCTGCGGTGACAGAACCACCAGGTGAGTTAATGTACAAGCTGATATCCTTCTCAGGATCGTCGGCTGCCAAAAACAAAAGCTGTGCTATGACAAGATTGGCTACATCGTCATCAATCGCACTGGTTAGAAAGATAATGCGATCTTTCAGCAAACGTGAATATATATCGTAAGACCGCTCGCCTCGATTGGTTTGTTCTATAACCATTGGCACCAGACTCATGAGACCAACCTCTTTTCTACATGTAATTAGACATAGGCCACCTGTAAAGCAAACCCAAATTCATTCTAACACTTTCCTGTGACAATGTCATTTTTCACAAGAGGGGTGAGACATCAATTTGTTTACTTTTTTAGCCTGATCATATTTAACCATGTTTTCTATGTATGTGCAAATTGAAGCCATCCTATGCCGTCTTGCCGTTTTTTATTTGCATGAAGTACATAGGTATGTAAAAAGTGTACGCGGATCAATAAAATTAGTGTTCATCCATATAATTACTTCATTTTCTATAAAATGGATGTCATAATTTAAAAATAAGGCACGCAATAATTCACGTGCCTTATCGTTTATTCAACTGACAAGTTGATAACAGCTTGTCTTATTTTTCGTCAGCTTCTGCAACAACTTCTTCAGCTGGAGCTTCAACCGGTTCAACAACTGTGCTGTTCTCAAGGAGAACGTCAATCGTTTTACGCAGTTTAACTTCATCGCGAAGGCTGTCCAAGGAACCATTACCTTCGAGGATGCCACGGATCTCATCAGCAGGACGCTTGTAAGATTCAGCCATTTTCTCGAGTTCTTGATTCACTTCTTCATCAGATACTTCAATGTTTTCCGCTTTACCTACAGCTTCAAGCACCAGGTTGTTGCGAACACGTTTGGAAGCATCTTCTTGCATTTGCCCTCTCAGGTCAGCTTGAGTCTGGCCAGAGAAGCTCAGGAACATTTCAAGGTTCATACCTTGGTTACGCAGACGGTTGTCGAAATCACGCATCATGTTTTGTACTTCGCTCTCTACCATTGCAGAAGGAATGTCCACTTCAGCGTTCTCAGCCACTTTTTCTACAACTGCATTTTCTTGAGCAGCTTTGGCTTCGTCAGCTTTACGGGATTCCAATTGTGTTTTCAGATCAGCTTTGTACTCTTCAAGTGTGTCGAATTCGCTAACATCTTTAGCAAACTCATCATCCAATGCAGGAAGTTGTTTGCGTTTGATTTCGTGAATTTTCACTTTGAATATCGCTTGTTTGCCAGCAAGTTCTGCTGCATGGTAGCTCTCCGGGAAAGTCACTTCTACGTCTTTGAAGTCACCTGTGGACAGACCCACAACTTGTTCTTCAAATCCAGGAATGAATGTGTTGGAACCCAGTTCCAGGGAATAACGCTCAGCTTGTCCACCTTCGAAAGGTACACCATCAACGGAACCGTCGAAGTCGATTACTGCAACGTCGCCGTTAGCAGCGGAACCTTCGTCAATTACAACGAGTTCAGCGTGACGTTGTTGAAGACGCTCAAGTTCTTCAGTCACTTCTGCGTCAGTTACTTCGCCTTTTGCTACAGCAACTTCGATTCCTTTGTACTCACCAAGAGTAACTTCTGGTTTCACAGTTACTTTTGCTTTGAACTTGAATGTTTGTCCTTTAGCAAATTGTTCAACATCTACGTCAGGACGATCAACCGGGAAGATATCCGTTTGGTCGATTGCTTCTGTATAAGCTTCAGGAAGCAAAATATCGATTGCTTCTTGATAAAGGCTCTCTACACCAAAACGTGCTTCGAAAATGGAACGTGGTACTTTACCTTTACGGAATCCAGGTACGTTTGCTTGTTTAACCACTTTATTAAAAGCTTTGTCGAGTGCTGCAGTTACACGATCTGCATCCACTTCAACCTCAAGAACCCCAAGGTTCTTCTCTATCTTTTCCCAAGTTGCTTTCATTGTATACTTTCCCCTCCAAAATTCACATGTTCACGTAGGCAATCACGTACAAAATAACCATTTTAGTATAAACAAGATTAGATTCTTTTTCAAGGGGAATCCCTTGATACAGTTTAAGGAAAACGTTTCCGGCCTCGATTAACCATCCAAACCGGCAGATACAAACTGTTTCATGGAACGATAAGCCTGCTCCAGTCGAAAGCGCATCGCGCCTGTCACAGCATACATTGAGCGGGTATTTTCCTCATCATGCGAACCACCCAGACTGTCTGCAACGGTCATATGTAGAGCTGCTGCCCATATATCTGTCATGGAATCATTTTCTTCCAGCATCGATACATAATCACGGGTTCCATACACCGCCATGACATATTGTATCCACAGTTCCTGGGCAAAATAAAAGAGCGTAGGTTCATGAACCTCCGTCTGATCTGCCACTCGTTCCAGAATCTGAACGATTTGGAGCGGGAATTCCTCTGGTCTAAGAGGCACGGTGTCGATCTCGACTTCAACCTGCTCTTCGCCTCTCGTAAACAGGATCATACCTTGAACACCTCGTCGACGCAAGGTTTGCAACACCCGAAATTGAAGCAGAGGGTGAAGCGACTTATCTTTTAACCAACTCGTAAGTGCCTCGTCAATCTTCGGTAGATCAAGATAGGCCAGCTGCTCCAAAGCCAGCATCGTCTGTTCAGACAGCGGCTCCTCCATTACTGTGCGAAGCATCTTATCTGCATAACCATCATCCTGTTCAAGCTTCATTCGGGCATGTTGCCGTGCCATGTCTTCCTCACTAATCTCTTCTTCCTCTTCTCGTTCTTCAAGAACGGCAGGCGAGGTTTCTTCATATTGAGGAAACGCAGCCTGAAGCCATTCGAGCAGAGCCCGCCATTCATCATAATGGCGCTCTTCCTGTCCCTGACATTGCAGCAAAAAGTGAAGCAATTTCATCGCTTCACCATACCGTTCATTTTCAAGCATAACTGTCAATTGAATCTGGTAATAGTCCAGCGTCTTAGGAAACAGCACAATATTGTTGTTATGCTCGGTTTCCGGGGTCGTGGATTCCTTAATGGGAGCACCTCCTCTATATCCTGAATCTCCAGTCGGAATCAACATAAATAGATGTATATATTAAAACGATTGTTGATCTATTTTCTGAGTTCTCCTGATATTCTAACATAACCTTAAATATAATGAAAAAAACGTTACTGCCGCTAAATATCATATACGAAAAATAATTCAAAATAAAACGCTTGATATTCCTGTATGCATATGATAAAATCAATTTTGCTTGAAAAAATTCATGTCTCAGTAGCTCAGCTGGATAGAGCAACGCCCTTCTAAGGCGTCGGTCGGGGGTTCGAATCCCTCCTGGGACGTATTAAAAGAAGCTTCCTTCGGGAAGCTTTTTTTGCGTCTAGGGATGAGAAACCCAATGGTTCGTCGGAGCATTCGCTTCGTTAGCACCACTTCGCAGTCTCGACTGCAAGGAGAGTATCCCTCCTGGGACGTATAAAAAGAAGCTTCCTTCGGGAAGCTTTTTTTGCGTTCTAGGGATGAGAACCCCAACAGTTCGTCGGAGCATTCGCTTCGTTACATGCTCTATGTCGCTGCATTGGAGCGTCCGCGTTTGCTCACTCTATAAGCAACGCGTTGAAAGTACCGACGTTCTAACGAACATAGGACACTTTATTTGCTCCCAATTCAGCATTGTGGAATTCTAACGAATCTTAGAGAGCTTATTTCACCATTCCGGGGTATTAACTCACTTATTTGCGCTTCATAGCCTGATTAACGTCGCTGAGGTTCGTTAGAATCTGAAAATAGCGATTTTACCCATTATAAGACCTCGTGGATTCGTTAGAGTTCACAGGCTAGTCAAGGCACCCATTGTCCATTAGGTGTTTTTTCATTTCATTGCTCAATATTGACATAGAATGTTATGCTTACGGAGTGGATTATGTAACAATCCATACATATTAACTTCTTAGAAAACAGGAGATTTTATCAATGTCATCTTCAATACAGCAACACTCATCGATCCATACCGAGGAAGAACATTCTTCGACATCCAAAAGATTCGGCCTGTTATTAGCAGGCATTATCGTCATCGCCGCTACCATGAGGTCACCGATTACAGCAACCGGACCTGTAGTGGAGATGATCCGCTCAGATACAGGTATCGGCCATACGATGGTCGGGCTTCTGACCTCACTTCCTTTGCTCGCCTTTGCAGCAGTCTCTCCTTTTGCACCACGTCTTGCCAAACGTTTAGGACTCGAATCTGCTCTGCTATTGGCTGTTATGATCGTAACCATTGGGGTGGCCTTACGCTTGTTGCCTTCCGTTCTCTCCTTATATGCAGGAACCGCAATTTTGGGGTGCGGCATTGCATTAAGCAACGTGCTTTTGCCAAGTTTGATCAAACGTGATTTTCCATTACGGGTAGGTATCGTCACCGGATTATACTCTGTATCCATGAACATATTTGGCGCCATCGCCTCAGGTGTGAGTGTGCCCGTAGCAGGAGCCACATCTATGGGTTGGCGTGCTTCGTTAGGCATGTGGGCCTTGTTGTCCATATTGGCGCTTCTCTTGTGGCTCCCCCAGATCGCCGCAGGACGTCAGCGAATGTTATTCATAGCCACACAGAGTGAAGGGACACCTGTACGTCTACGGACCTCTTCCCTGGCCTGGTTCATTACTTTATTTATGGGTCTGCAATCTCTAATATTCTATACAACGATTACCTGGCTTCCCGAAATTCTTGCTGAGCAAGGATTCAGCCCCACCTCAGCAGGGTGGATGCTCTCCCTGATGCAGATGGTTAGTGTACCAGCTACCTTTATCGTTCCAATCCTCGCCGGCCGAACGCGAGATCAGCGTGTTCTAACCGCGATAACGTGCTCTTCTTTAATTGTCGGGTATGCTTTATTGTTAAGTGGCATCGCTTCGCTCGTTACCATTGGTGTCACGTTGGCAGGAATAGGTGCTGGAGCTTCATTTGGCATGGTAACAATGTTCTTCGTCCTTCGCACAAAAGATGCCAGACAAGCTGCCAGCCTGTCCGGTATGGCCCAGTCCTTCGGATATATGCTAGCGGCAGTTGGACCTTTACTGTTCGGTATGCTTCATGACTGGACAAAAGGATGGACCCTGCCGTTGCTAATACAGGTCATTCTGGCCATCGCTTTGTTAATCGCAGGGATTCAGGCCAGCAAAAATAGAATGATCGGTTAGTCATACAATTCATTTATAAAAAAACAAAACGGCCTCCATCCTGCAAATCAGGATGGAGGCCGTTTATGCATAGAACAATTCCTTCATTAATTGAATCCATTTTAATCAATTTCAATGAGGAATGAACTTACTTCACTTTTACCTTAATCGTGTCTGTGCTGGTAACACCGCCTGCGTTAATTAACTCTGCCCGATACGTATACGTGCCCGATGTTTTCCCGGACAGTGTAGTCACAGCACTTTGTGCATAAGGTGTAGCCGAACGGAGTTCTTGCGTATCGATCAACTTATCATTTTCATAGAGACGATACTCTGTAGCGTTGGTCCCCCACCATAGGTTCATGGTCACCTTATAATGGCCGTCGCCATCCCAGTTATCGTGAGAAATAACCGCTTTGCCTGGCGTTGCGTTGGTAACCCGAACAGTCAACGTCTGACTACGCGTTGTTCCCTTGTCGTTGGTCAGCTCAGCCACGTACGTATACGTGCCATTGGCTTTGCCCGTGATCTTCGTCTGAGCAAACTGCGCCCAAGGCGCGTTGTAAGTCAACTTCTGCGTATCTACCAAAACCCCGTCCTCATATAACTTGTAGCTAGTTGCGTTCTCGCCCCACCACAGGTTCATTGTAACGATATACGCGCCCTCTGGTAAGCCGTTGCCTACCCAGTTATTGTGAGACAATACAGGCGTACCTGGGGCCTTGGTTGCCGGAGTTTCAGGTTCGGTCTCCACTGCTTCCAATTTCAGTGCCGTATTGGCTGTACCCGAAAGCCCCTGTTGGTCTTTTACTGTAAGTTCAACAGCATACTCGCCTGCTTCAATTCCCTCCAAAGGAAGGTTGAAGGTACCATCAGCTTGTACTTCAAAGACTCCTTCTTTATAAACCGATCCATCCTCTTTTTTCACAACATACGTTGCTTCCAGAGAAGCGGCCGGATCAAACGTGATGTCCCATCCGCTGGCAAGCGCAGGAGCTACACGGAAGTACAAGTCTTCCACGCTACCGTTAAGGACAGCAGACTCATCCTCTTTGAACTCCAACGCTTCTGGTGCAGTTACAGCCGGAGCTGTCTTTTTCACCAAAAATGGCGAAGTGTCTTCCTTATAGGTTTTGCCGTCCGTACCAATAGTAGTGATGTCTACGGTATATAAACCATCCGGAATCTCAGTCACTTCATCGGTTGTGTAATCTGCATATGAGCCGTCCCAAGCAAGGTTGTATCTTGCATTGGCATTGAAGTTAAAATAGTTACCAAAGATGGAGCCGATATAACCATCTTGATAATATCCACCTTCCGGATTAAGACCATCATAGATCTCAATCAGGGCAAATGTCATCGGATTATAGAATTCCATCGCAACATTCAGCGTATCCAACGTACCATCAGCCTTCAATGGATAGTGGAATGGATTTTTCTCAGTGCCTTTTACGGTTTCGATATACTTAACTCCACTCAACGTAACGTTGAAATGAGCAACATATGGCACAGTAAAAGTATTGGTTCCGTTTGAGAACTCAATGTATCCTTGTGCTTCTGTAGTTGCAGTAACCCCTCGTGGAACGGTGATTGTTACTGCAAGTTCTTCCTCACCATTCAATGTGAAGGAACTCTTGTCCACGGCAACGAATACACCAGCGACATTACGAGTTGGATTCACATTTACGGTGTAATCCCCGCCACTCCCATTCAGCGCTTCAACTTTAATTGTTTTGGTAATCGTCTTTTCATCTGTGCTCAGGAAATTACCGTAGTTGATACTTCCGGTGATATTCTCCTTTTCAACAACAGAGCCACTTTCTGTGTATTGAGTTACATCAAGCACTTTGACAAAAGCAGCAGGATCAATGGTATTTACAGCCTGAATACGGCCAGCGCCTTGATCAAATACATCAAACTTGGTTGTATCCAGCACCTTACTATTGTTCATCAGTGCAACTTTGATATCAAATGGAGTCCATTCGGGATGCTTCTCGATCAGCAACGCAATCAAACCAGCTACATGAGGTGTAGCCATACTTGTACCTGATTTACGATCATAAGCTTGTGCGTAATCTGCGTCTGGCTCATCCTTGCCGTAGGCAGGAATCGTAGACAAAATGCTTGTACCTGGTGCAACAATATCCGGTTTGATGTCCAGTGTTACCTTTGCAGGTCCACGTGAACTGGATGAACTCATTTCATCGCCCGGAGTTTGGGAACGTTCAAAATCACTAAAGCTCACTTCAACGGCTTGGCCTGCGTCCAGCTCAGCCTTGATCACATCTCCATCTTCCTTGGACATGCTCAGTGTTGGAATGAGTTCAAAGTTATCGCCCAGACTTACACCAATTGGGCCAGGAATGTTGTTATATACAATAACAGCCACGGCTCCGGCCGCTTTAGCATTGGCGATTTTCTCTACAAATGCGATTTCACCACGCTGTATTAATGCCACTTTACCTGTAAAATCTTTACCTTCAAAATCAGTTGGCTTACCCAGTGCTGCAAATTCCAGCTCATATTTCCCTGTCAAAACAGTTTCAGGGTCTGCCGACAGGCTCCATCCCATCAGATCCAGACGGTAAACCGACTCTGTAATAGCCAGTGGAGCTTCAGTCGGAGCAATTACAGACTCTTCTTCCACAGGAGCAGCTTCAGGAGAAGCTTCAACGGGTGCAGAAGGTGATGCAGATGGAGTATTTTCTTCCGTTGTAGCTTCTTCTACATTCAGATCTTCAGCTTTGTTAGAAACTGTGTCCTCCACAGCTGCTGCACTTTCCTCATCAGCAATTGCGGGTACAACTTGCTCTGAAACTTCTGGTGCTTCTGTTCCAGGTGCCGTCCCCAGTTCAGGAGATTGTTCAACCTCTGGCACCGGTTGTTGTTCAGGTTGTGCCTCTTCGCCTTCCTCACCAATCCAGAAGTGAGTATCGGCTGTAATCAGCTGGCTAGGTCCTGTAGAGTTACCTACCGTAATGGCCATTGCAGACGCACCCGGAGAACCGAGTGTATAACGGTTAGGTCCACTGTTACCACTTGCTACAACCGCTGTCACACCAGACAACATCGCATTGTTCAGGGCAACCGAAGTGATATAACTCGGGTCGTTGGCGGCGTTACCTAACGAGAGATTAATTACGTCCATGCCATCTTGAACAGAACGATCAATTCCGCCGAGTACCCATGAGGTTTGACCACTACCATACGGTCCAAGTACACGGTAAGCATAGATATCTGCTTCAGGAGCAACACCAACAATACCGTAGTCCCCCGCTTCGCGAGCAGCAACGGTACCCGCTACGTGTGTACCGTGAGATGTGTAATAGGGGCTTCCAAGCTCGTTAAGCTCAGGCTCGCCCGATCCTTTCCATTCTTGATATGTTGTTTCATACGGATCATTGTCGTTTCCAACAAAATCCCATCCACCTTTGTAGGCTTCTTGCAAATTAGGATGTTCATAGTCAATCCCTGTATCAATGACGCCGACTTTAATGCCATTTCCTTTGTAACCCAGATCCCATACTTCAGGTGCACCAATAAAAGGCGCTGTGTCTTTCATGTACGGGTTCACTTCATCTGTCTCGGGCGCTATTGTAACTTCAAGGTCTGGATATACGCTGACCACGCCAGGTATTTGAAGCAATTGTCCCACCTGGTTTCCTTTAAGCTCAATCGCTACACCATTCAGGGCATATGCATATTCTTCCAATACTTCATGTTTGATTTTCTTCTGAGTGAGGCTATGTACAAATGACTGTTGTTGTTGCTCAACTTGAGTCACAGCCTTTGTTTCCATAGAGGAGGTAAAAGATTTTCCGGAGAGGGTTGATTCACCTTGCGCTACTGCAACAGGTTTATTGGAAAGCTCAACGATCACTCGGGTGTTCTCGCCACCCAGACCTTCCAAGCTTTTATCCAAAAATGGATCTGCGGCAAGTTTTGCTTCCCGTCCTGCAAGAATCTCTCTCCATTGTTTGGCTTCGGCTGTACTGGGTAAGTTGTCAAGCTGAATAACTGAATCTGCGGGAGCGGCTCCAGCCGCGGGGAGAATAATGGAAAAGACCATCAGAACACTTAATAACGTGGATATCAATCGTTTACTCAAGGCTTTGCCCCTCCTTTTAAATGTGAATACGTCACCAAATGATGGGTTCCTGCTGTGTTTGTGCGTACTGCAATACGCACTCCAATTTCACCGCCTATCTGCAAGAAGATTGACCCTTGGTAAATTATTCTATCAAAATACCACATTTTCCTTCTAAATACTTACAAATATGATATAGAAATTACTTATATGGGTCTTGAGTATGATAAAAATATCCATTTGTAATTATTTGTCGTTTGAATATTTCATTTTTGAAATAATGCATCAAAAAAAGACCAAGAGCCTCTTTATCCGAAAGAGATTCCTGGTATATAGGGGAAGCGTGATTAGTATACAAAGGATCGTGATAGTTCGTCTAACATCGATAAAATTGCTAATTATCGCGAAATTTCACTTTATTCTGGCTTCACGGCTTCAATACGCAGGCGCTTGTAATCGGCATACATCGCATCATCTTTCCAAAGGTGAGACATCACGATCTGACTGGTTTCATGGCATATTTGTTGTATCTCTTCATGACTGAGACCTGCAAAATAGTCGCCTCCAAAATGAGCCAACCAGCCTACTATACCCTGCTCACCATCTGCCAGTCTGGTAGGACGGTCGTAGTGATAGACATGACGCACCATAAATCCACTTTGCTCTAAAATATGGCTATATTCTCCGATCGAAGGAAAGTACCAAGGATTGCGTTCCGATGCACGAATGCCCGTGTTTCGCTCCATAACCTGCTCTAATGCATTCACAATGGTCTGCACGTTCCCTTTACCACCAAATTCTGCGACAAAACGTCCTCCAGGCTTCAAAGATTTCCATATACTATCCACCACTAATCGCGGGCTTCGCATCCAGTGCAGGGCTGCATTGGAGAAGATGGCATCATATAGTCTATTCGTCTCAAACTGATGACCGTCTCCTTCCACGAACTCAAGTTCAGGGAATTTCTCCCTCGCACGGCGAATCATGTCCGTCGATGCATCCATGCCAATAACTTCAGCTCCGGCCAGAGAAATTTCATGCGTCAAATCCCCCGTCCCGCAACCCAGATCAAGGATGTATTCCCCTTTTTGGGGTTGAAGCCACGAAATCAAGTTTTTGCCGTATCCGGACACAAAAGCCAGTTTGTTGTCATACTCATCTGCTTGCCATTGATTTAATGATTTCATAGATACCACCGTCGCTTTCGTTATTGATGTCCTCATTGTGGCATAGAATTGTTTATTCTTTAAATATATAAATTCTATATTATTTATAGGTATAACCAATAGAACACTTCCTCTGAACGCAAAAAACTTCCCGAAGGAAGTTTCTTTTTAAAACGTCCCAGGAGGGATGCTCTCCTTCCAGTCGAGACTGCGAAGTAGCGCTAACGAAGCGAATGCTCCGACGAACCATTGGGGTTCTCTTCCCCTGAACGCAAAAAAAACTTCCCGAAGGAAGTTTTCTTTTAATACGTCCCAGGAGGGATTCGAACCCCCGACCGACGCCTTAGAAGGGCGTTGCTCTATCCAGCTGAGCTACTGAGACAAATATGTATAATAAATTTTCGGCGCGGTTCTTATTATACTCTGATTTCTATATTTTTCAATAGTTTTATAAAAAAATTAATAATTATACTTAAATGCGGGTTCAAAAACTCCGGTTTTCAGTACCGAGAAGATGGAATAAAGCTAGAAATGGAGTAGCGGAGCGTAGGCAAACTACGTGAGCAACTACATTGTTTCCAAAGGAAACAACCTTCGTAAGCATCCTCTTATTTCGGCTGAATTCCATATTCGATGTTGATGATGCCACTAGGCATCATTCGTAATCAAAGGCGATAAATGTACTTTTCGGTGTTATTCTCATAATCCAGCCCCTTTGAGAATATGATAGCTTGAACCAGGTTATATTGAGGAGATTGGGACATTTAGAGTAAGATTAACATCAGACATTTTCAATGTCAGAATTGCTGGGTAATCTTTTGCATACATACATTTCAATGATCCATTGAAGGAGAGAATCGTCATGAGACAGCTTTTATCAGCCCTATCCTATTTCAGTATTTTCTTTGCCCCGTTCCTGTTTCCGATCATTATATGGATTGTTGCCAAGGATGATTACATTGAGGGACATGCAAAACGCGCCTTATTCTCACATGTATTCCCCTTTCTCGCTGCCATTCCGTTATTTTATTTCTTCGTGACTGCGCATAGTCTGGGTTCCGCCGTTGGGTTTGTCATTCTATTCTTTGTGATTTACGGATTAAGCTTTGTGTACAATGTGGTTAAAGGGATTCAAGTGCTGCGCGAGTATGCTTGATCACATCTCCACCTGATCTGACCATCGCATAACAAAACCCGCCGTTCAACAACGGCGGGTTTTTCCAGTTACAGATACAGTCAGAGCAACCAGCAACAGCAACAGGTCACATCTACATGTAGCTCAACATCGAACTCTATCCCACTATCCGCCACATGTGTTGCTGGAGCGTTACCTGTTAAGCCTGCCCGATCAGATAACGCTGAAGTGTTGGACCAAGCAAACCAAAGGAAAACAACTCACTTTGAAACCGAGCTTTATCTTCTTCTACTGTCATACCTTCGCTGTTCTCAAATGCGGTATCTGTCGCCTCTTCAAACGCAGTATGCATATTATTGTTATACCAGTCGATCGCCGAATCGGAGTGATTGCGTACAATTCGAACAACTTCCAGCGAATTTCCGGGCTGTGTTGAAGCCACGTATACAAGTAACGACGGATCTCCGGCATTTCCAGGCTGCACTTCAACCTCTGCACAAGACAATCCATCCACCTCGGTTAATCTGCGTATTTTGGCATCTTGAATGGCATACATTCGTCATCGCGCTCCTTTTCCTTTGTGCTTATCATGTACTTTGTTCAATCTGGTATCGTGTCTCTGGTGTGCCTAATCGGTAAATCTCTCGATACACCTGTTGTAATACCGTTTCATAAGCTCGGTTTACGGACTCCTCCGGTGTATCTGGCCATGGGAATACCATGCCAGGAAAGGCCTCTTCCTCCTTTTCCTGCATGAGGCTCAGCAGTCCCAGTAATTGCTCCGCTTCCTGCGGCGTTGCCTGAATGATCCATTCATATGATGTTACCGACGGATCCGGAATAACGGAGCGGCCCATGACAGACACATAATACTTCATACTGTCCATTGCATGTTCTCTCCTTCACAGGCATGTTGAGGCCGTTGTCCCTAGAACTAGTTTCCGAAGAGGACAGACATTTTATGCCTGCTTTCGGCATATATTTGTTACGACCTCTGACGAAAAGACAACATTTGCTGGTTGCCAGTAACTAAGCAGCCATACGGATGAATGACTCGACCAAGAAAGGATGAACAAACCATGTGCGGTATTACCGGCTTCATACAGTGGAATCGGGATTTGACCCAGGAATCAGAGCTGCTGGTCCGTATGACGGATAGCTTGTCGAACCGGGGGCCCGACGCTTCAGGTACATGGATCTCCAATCCTTGTGCCTTTGGACATCGGCGTCTTAGTGTAATGGACCCCGAGAACGGCGCACAGCCCATGCATGCGTTACAGGGAGATACCTCCTATACCGTCGTGTATAACGGAGAACTATACAATGCACCCGAGTTGAAAAAGGAATTGCTCCAGCGGGGGCATCAGTTCCGCACGCAATGTGATACGGAAGTGTTGCTCGCCTCTTATATTGAGTGGGGACCGGCATGTGTTGACCGGTTTAACGGTATTTTTGCTTTTGCCATATGGGATGGGGGACGCGAACAGGTTTTTATCGCAAGAGATCGCCTTGGCGTGAAACCTCTGTTCTACAGTAATAACAAAGACACTCTCGTATTTGGTTCAGAGCCCAAAGCTCTGCTTATTCACCCTGATGTGGAAGCCGCTGTTGGCCCGGAAGGATTGGCCGAAGTGTTTATCGTAGGGCCTGCACGGACACCAGGACACGGCGTATACTCTTCACTAAGCGAACTCAAGCCTGCGCACGCGCTGATCTATAACCGAAACGGTATCCGAACCTATGCCTACTGGAAACTGGAAAGCCAGAACCACGAACATAACCTGGAAGAGACGGCAGCAGAGGTACGCTCTCTCTTGCAAGATACACTGGAGCGCCAGTTGGCTTCGGATGTTCCAGTATGCTCTCTTTTATCAGGAGGACTGGACTCCAGCGCCTTGTCTGCATTAGCCGTTGATTATTACAAGCGAACCGGGCAAGGCCAAATCAGTACGTATTCTGTCGATTATGTGGATAACGCCAAGCATTTCCAGGCGCATTCCTTTCAGCCGGGTGCAGATGGACCCTGGATTAAGCGAATGGTGGATGAACTCAAGACCGACCATCACTGGATTGAGATTGAGAACGGAGAACTGATTCATGCACTGACACAGGCCATGTTAGTCAGGGATCTGCCAGGTATGGCAGATGTAGACTCCTCGCTCTATTTGTTCTGTAAAGAAATCAAAAAAGGGGCCACCGTTGCCATTTCAGGCGAAGCAGCGGATGAAGTGTTTGGCGGTTACCCCTGGTTCCATCGCGAAGATATGCTGAACTCCGGTACGTTTCCGTGGTCTGTAGCACCTGATATGCGAGCAGCGTTGTTATCCCCGGATATTCGGGAATGGATTCGGCCACTCGATTATTTGGCAGACCGCTATTCGGATGCAGTGGCTGAAGTGCCTCTGTTGGATGGGGAAACAGGTAAAGCTGCACAAATGCGGGTGATGTCCTACCTGAATATTACACGTTTCATGCCTACACTTCTGGATCGCAAAGACCGGATGAGCATGGGGGCAGGACTGGAAGTGCGGGTACCTTACTGTGACCATCGTCTGATCCAGTATGTGTTTAACATCCCTTGGGAAATGAAAATAACGGGCGGACGGGAAAAAGGTATTCTGCGTAAAGCACTCGAAGGTGTCCTGCCTGACGATGTGTTATATCGCAAAAAGAGTCCGTATCCGAAAACACATAATCCGCAATATCTGGCCGCGGTCAAACAGCAGGTACTTGATATCCTGGATGATCCCACTTCGCCGATTTTGCCTTTGATCGACAAAACTCAGATCCGCAATCTTGCGTCTTCACCAGATGCAGCTTCCAATCTTCCCTGGTTCGGACAGTTAATGTCTGGGCCACAGTTATTTGCATATCTGACTCAGATCAATACCTGGTTGCGGACATATAAAGTCGCTATTCGTTAAGATCAAGTTATGCATTGATTCAGCATGATGAATTATTTAAGGGTGCCCAAACAGTAACTACTGTGTTTGGACACCCTTTTATTACTTTTTTATAAGAATCTCTGTCGTATGCGCTCGTTCTTCATCCACATTCCACTCAGTTCGATTTATTGCACTTTGAAACGACTGACGGTCTGTTGCAACTGTTCTGCCATCAAGGAGAGATCATTGGCTGCGGAAGCAATCTCCTGCATCGCAGACAACTGCTCCTCTGAAGATGCACTCACTTCTTCTGTTCCAGCGGCCCCCGTTTCGGTCACTTCCATGATTGTTTTCATAGACCTATTAATCTGTTCTACCCCTGTTGACATTTGCTCAATTGAAGCAGAGACTTCCTGTGTTTGCCCCGCTACGCCCCCAACCGCCTCACGAATTTCATCAAATGTGGCTCCCGCCTGGTGAACAAGTGTAATCCCCTCTTGAACCTCTGCGGATACAACCACCATAGATTCAGCAGCATTTCGCATTCCCTTCTCAATCGATGCCACCAATGGAACAATTTGATTAGCAGAAAGCGCAGACTGCTCAGACAGCTTCCGAACCTCTGTAGCAACAACCTGAAACCCTCTTCCCTGTTCGCCAGCTCGTGCAGCCTCAATAGCAGCATTAAGGGATAGGAGATTCGTCTGTGCTGATATTTCCGAGATGCTGTCCACCATTTTCACAATATCCTGAGAGTGTCTGCTCAGTTCCTGGATCACGACCGACAGATTCGACACCGTCCCTTGTATAGAATTCATTTGACCTATCGCAGACTGAACTGACTCGCTACCCGATATTGTTTTTACGGAGACTTTGGTAGCTTCTTCAGACATATGGAGTGTGTTCTCCGTAACTTGTTGAAAGCCTGTCGTTAACTCATTCATCGTTTGGAATCCATCACTCGCCATTCGAACCTGTGTATCCATACCTGTTGCAATCTCACCCATTGTGATGGCCACTTGCTCTGTGGCGGTTGCTGTCTGTTCGGTGCTTGCCGTCAACTCCTCTGAAGAGGCAGCTACCCGTTCTGCACTGTCTCCTACCTGATGAATGAGTGTACGCAAATTTGCAGACATGATGTTAAAGGCTTGGGCGAGATCACCAATCTCATCCTTGTTACGGACCACAATAGGCTCACCAGTCAGATCTCCGTCTGCAATCCGGCTCGCGGATTGGGCAATAGCAGCAACAGGCAAGGATATCATTCTGCCAATGACATACGCCACAAGTGCCCCGATTAGAAGAGAAACCACTCCAATAATTGCAATCCACCTAAGGACCTGCACAATCTGAAGATTAGCCTCCACAACGCCTGAGTTCATGGCATCTTGTTGATGCGTTTCCATACCTTCCACAATGCCTTCAAATTCAGAAATCAGACTTGGGGCTGTATCCTTCAGTAATCTTGAGATTTCACTGTTATTCCCCTGTCTTGTCAATGTCATAATCTGCTGCGCAAGTTCATAATATTGGCTCATCGCTTCATCCGATCGTGAAAGGTAATCTTTCATCGTTGAACTTGAAACTGATGATTTTAATTCTTCATTTAATGCTATGTAATCTTCATAAGCTTTATTAAATGCCTGTTCGTTCTCCGCACTGTCTTCCAGAATATAATTTCTCAAAGCAATCTGCTGTGATTTAAGATCAATCGACATATTTTTAATGAGTAATAGTTTGCTTGTTCTATCATTAATTAATTCTGTATACGTTTTCTCAACGGCTATAAACTGCGTATATGTTATAACCGTTATAGCCACCAATAATAACAGCACAGATGAGAAACCCATAAGTAATTTACGGCTAATTGAGATTTTTTTCATGTGTACTCCCCCGAAAGTTCAGATAACGTGCATGATACTTCCTACATCCACCCTCCTTTCAATTAAATTGAGACTTTAGACCCAATTAAAAATATAATTCGCGATTATATGTACAAATACTATTCATAACAGGGTCTTTTTTCCTATTCATACTAACCCATAAAATATAAAATTTGAATCATAAACTTAAAAATATTATTTTTCAAAATTGTCAAGGCCCTTTTAATAAAGAACACAAACACTAACTTTAGTCCGGTAAAACAAAAAAACACCTTCCAGAAGGCAAGTCCAAACCAAAGGTCTGATCCTGCCTATACTAAAAGATGCGTTTGAAGTTACGCTGATATGTGGTTTAGAAACGGATAAACCTATTCCAGCTCCCCAGTGGAATAGCTAAATATGAAATGCCGGTCAACGAATCAATACCGGATTACGTTCAAGCAGCCCGCTGCCAAACGTTTCTCTGAACGGGGAATCCTCCATATGGATATAACCGATGTAACAGCCACATTTTTTCATGCGACAGGGCCGATCCTCAGACAAAGCCTGCAAACCATCGCGATATAGATGTCCAATGATTCGACGATCCTTGTAACATCTCTTCACATGCCCGGACCCCTGTACATAAAACACTTCCGAACCGGCAGCACATCGTTTGCCCAAGCTCTCATAATCCTGCAGATTACCTTCAAAAAGCGGATCAAGCCCACGTAAAAACTGAATTTCCTCTGGAGTGTAATACTTGGGCCGATCTTTGAAGGCATTAACCCACATATACACATCATCCGGCAAAGCCTGTCTCATGGACTCAATTGAGGGGAAAGCACTACGGAGTCCGACAGTACCGACACTAAAAGCAAGTCCCATCTGACGCAAGGTCAGACATTGTTTAACAAAAGAAGCCTCTTTTGTCTCACGAGGATGATACGTCGCCCAAAAGGCTGCTTTGCTCGCATCCAGCTCCCTCGCCCAATCCAGCTTGACGGACAGGTTGGTTTGAATTGCAACTTTATCCACATGTGGCATATGTGACAGCTCAACCATCGCTTCCCGGTACCAACGACGCACCAAAGCTTCACCGTAGGGATTGAAGAAAATCGAAAATTGGTGTCCCTCAACTTCCTGCTCCCTCACCCAATTCACAAATTGACGCAATTGTTGTTCATCCACTTCCAACGTCTCTTTGGAATCTACGGTTTTGCTAAACGGGCAGTATGGACAGTCGTAATTACAGGAAGACAACTTCCCCCGATAATACAAAGTCGCTCTCATGAGAAAACAAACCCTTCCATCTGTTCACGAATTTCGGCAGATATAAGCCAATCTCCAATCGCATCGGAGTAACCCAGTCCTTCCTCTGTCAGACGCAACACCCGCTTGCCCTCATCACTCTGCAACTCCGCCATGCCCTCTGTCAACAGTTCAGCCAACCAGGCATAGTCGGACATCACATCGGTACCAAAGCGCTGTTGGTAGTCAGACAACGTCAATCCCTCCCGATGCAGCAAGGCTTTCAGAATAAAGCGACGTCTCTGTTCCTCACGGCTTAACACGATGCCATAATCCGCCACATCGTAGCGCTCGGTCGCTACATAATCGGCAATGATGCTCTGTGTGGCCTTGTAACTCACGCCATACTTCGAAGCATAATGTACTTCACTCGTATAAGAGCGTGCGCCACACCCCAGACCAACCATACCCTCCTCCTGACAACTATAAGGCAGAAGCACTTTGGAGGACGACTGTTCTTTGGCAAATCTGCGCATCGAATATTGAACATAACCTTTACTTTTCAAAGTCTCACGTGCAGCTTTATACAGCTCCATCCGAATGTCAGGTCCCTGACGTCGAATATCATCAGGTTTCACGATTGTATTTTCCCGTGTATACAAGGGATAGATGAAGATTTCGCCCGGTTCGTAGGCCAGAACTCTTTCCAGTGAATATATCCACGATTCCACCGTTTGACCCGGCAAACCATAGATCAGATCCAGATTTAACAATGGGAAATCATACCGAGTAAGCTTCTCAAGCGCTCGTTCAACTTCCTGCGGTTTTTGTGGACGATAGATGGCAGATGCTTCAGCTTCAATAAAACTCTGGATGCCCATACTGACACGATCCACACTTCGTTCCTTCATGATGGCCAGCTTGGCTTCCGTAACGGTATCCGGCGACGTTTCCACCGAAATCGATGCTTGCGCAGGGTCCAGCCCCATCACATGTTCAGCAATATCAAACAGACGATTCAACTGAACCTCATTTAATAATGTAGGCGTTCCCCCACCAATCGCGAACCGCGAATACGGTCTTCGAGATGTAATAGGTGCCCACTGCTTCGCCTGACGTTCCAGCGCATCTACATAGCGTTCATGCGTATCATCCCGTCGATCCGGCAGTGTGAACAGATTACAGAATCCGCAACGAGCAGCACAAAAGGGAATATGCATATATAAAAAATACGTATCGGTATTTTCTCGTTCCCACAGTGGCCCTAACGGCAGTGGTGGGTCAAGCTCCCGATAGGCTGTCTTGTGTGGGTACGAGTATAAGTAAGAACGATAAGGGAATGCCAGTACTTCACTGAGACTTGTAGCTATATTGGATCCGGACTGTGTGGAATGGCCTGTTGTTGTATGTTGTATATGTTTCTCCATCGGTTTCCTCCTGTCTCCGGTTGTTGTCCTCATAAGATCAATACATTCTATACTAAAAATTCACGGTAAGGCACCGTCCAGACGACATCATGTGCAAGCCGGTGTCCTTGATACCCGTCTTCACCGTAAGCTGTACCATGATCGGAAAAAGCTAGGCAATACGCAGGCCGGGCGCGTTTTCGCACCGCCTCGAACAATGGTCCAAGAGCCTCATCTACATATCGAAGTGCAGCTCTCTGAGTCTCCACCGAATCCTCCTTCGCTCCTTCTACAAAGTAACGATTGGGTCCATGAATGGCAGACACGTTCAAAAACATAAATATCTTTTCATCCGGCGCTGTCTGTTCAAGCAACTTTAATGCATGCTGTACCTGATGCTCTGTTGATTTGGGGTTGGTTACCCCAAAGTTCATTCTCCAGTAGCTCTGTTGGAAATAACCGGGCAATACTTTTGCAAGCGGATTTTTTTTCGTAAAAAAGATGACGCCGCCAATACAGATGGTACGGTAACCTTCAGCTGCGAACCCGGATACGATATCCGGTGTATCAAACAGCCAGGTGTGCGGATGTGTTTTGAGTCCGGTATTCCGGGAATGAAATAGCCTTACATGAGATGCCTTATCTGTATTGGCAGGAGTCGGCATAAAACCACCAAAAAAAGCATGGTGTGCCGCATATGTAAAACTGCCTGGGGTATGACGCTTCTCCCACGGACCCGAACCACACAGATTAGGACAATTCTCCTCTTCCAGCTTGGCTACGTCATAGCGTAACGTATCCAGCGTAATCATTAACAGATCATGGGAGCCCACAATGGTGTTCATATCAGGCATGTTGAATAGGCTCCTTTCGTAAAAGTTCCATTTCCCACTCATAGGTTCCGAGGCCATGATGCTCGACCCTGTATAACAGATCTCCAAATGGATTCACATCCAGCACATAGGCACGCGGATTCGAACCACTAGTAAGCATCACATCAATCCCAGCTGACCACGAGTTGGGAAATGCAGACATGGCTGCTTGCGCTGCCAACCGTACCAGCGCCATCCGCTGTTCATCCAGGCCTGCTTCAGCAGGCAGCATACGCTCATTGCGCAGATGCAGATTGGTAATCGGGGTACGGCTCAGCCGTATAATCGCGTGACCTGCCTGTCCACCTGCAACCAGTTGGCGAATATCATAGGCCCGCTGATCAAGCGTGGCTTTTGGCATCCATCGTTCAATCTGTGCACCTTCTGCACATAACCAGTTCATCAGCGTAGCAATCTCTTCACTGCGGGTATACTTGCGTAGACGTCCTTCATTGAAGAAAATCGTCTTGCCCTGTCTCTGTTCCATCCCCATCGTTGTTACAGCGATTTCATCACCCGTTCGAGGATTGACTTGATAGGCAACAACTCCTGAAGCCCCGGAGCCGCACGCAAGCTTCACAAACACACGATGCATCTCGGCAGACTTCATTGAGCTACGCAGGTCCATATAATTACGGATTGGCCGCGAAAATTGCAGCGCCGGAGGTACATCAACTCCATGTGAAGATAGATGTTGCTGACAAGTTCTCTTGTCAAACATCAATTGGATATCGGCGGGATCATTCATGAATCGGACTTCAGACCATATCTCCCGAGACTCACGGCCGATTCGATCCAAGCATGCTTTCCAGCCACGAAACCACTGGGCGGGAGCGTAGATTCTTCCCCACTCCTGTTCCAGCGCAAGTGCCTGTTCTGCGGAAAATGCTTCTGTACCCATCCCAGCCGTTAATGTTGACGAATCATTCATAGCTCCAAGGAACAGTAGTTCACGCTCCACGTCCCAATCCTCACCAGGAGCATCAATCCGAATCAGGGGTACAGGCAGATTGAAATCTACTGTATCAGCGATGGTTCGTCCGTGTCTCCAATTCTGCAGCAATTGAGCATATGGCAGTACAACCGCAGGTTTCAGACCCAATCTATGCCTAGCCTCTTGCAGCCCTTGTGTTCGTCGGTTATCAGGGTTTCCGATCAATAAAAAGGGCTGATCTTGCGTTAGATCAGGTACATCTATTGGTTGATGCAAACTCTCATTCATTTCCTTTACACCTGACATCGACTATTCCGTTAACGATGGATAGCGCCAGTCATCCTCATCACTCTGTTGCTGGTCGCTAACGTCTACAGATATACCCGATCGGTTCCATCGACTGATCATTTCATTGGTCATGTAATGGTAACTTAGATCAAGATGTTTCAGTTTCTTGATCTTGTCACTGGCAAGCAACGCCTCAGCCCCTTCATCGGACAACGTTCCTTGCGATAGATCCAGTACTTCAAGTTGATCCAGAATAGGTGCTTCAGCTGCTACTTTGGCAATCTCATCCTGAATTTCACTGTCTTTCAGACCCAAGTAAACCAGCTTTGGAAACAATCCTTTTTCTAGCAAAGGAAGCACATCTTCAAGTGATCCATTGAAACCATAATTATCCACACCCAGGTACAGTTCCAGTTTACGCAATTCAGGCAACTTGGCATGGGTGATTGAAGATAACACTTCTTTCGGGAGACCACCACAAATAATAATCAATTCTTCAAGCTTGGCATGCTGGAGTGGTTCCAGACTGAGGCCGCTACTGCCCATTACAGAGAATGATTTTAATTCTGGAAAGGCACCTAACAGTGGTGTGAGATTTGTCTGGATAATCCACGATACTTCACATTCTTCGAATCCCATATCTCCAATAAACAGTTTCTTCAATGACGGAAAGCTTGGAGCAGACTCGACAAGCGAACCTATGAACTCGTCAGGCGAATTTTCATAAGCCTGTCCCCAATCTCCGATGACCAGACTTTCCAATGAGCTAGCCTCCGGTTTAGCTGCCAGTTCCTTAATTAACTTTTCCATACGAATGCCGTCCTCATAATCATCGTAAGATACAACAAGCTTCACTTCTTGCATGAGTAGATCCCTCCGTTTAAGGTTCATATATGATTCGTTAGTTTGAATGTTAACCCATACCACACAAGGCTTGCAACTTCTTCCAACTCCAGTCCCAATGAGATTCCCAATCGTGCAATGTAAACCATTTCTCATGTAGGTACAAGAACATACGTTCTTATGTGTAGTCGCAGAAATAGCTATCTTCAATTAGGTATATGGATGGACCTTCACTAAACCCGATCAATACTTCATTTCATAGAAAAAGCGTTAATGGCGGATGAAGCATCCCATCGGAATGCTTCTGTCCTTCCATTAACGCTTTGATGTTCACATATCATGAAGTTAAATCAAAATGTTTCGTTTAGTCTCAGCCTTCAAGTCTGGATACAAGCGCTCTCAGCGCATGACCACGGTGACTAATCGCCTGTTTTTGCTCAAGCGTCAGCTCTGCCATCGTCATCTCGTATTCAGGGACATAGAAGAGTGGGTCATATCCAAAACCGCCAGCACCTGCAGCTTGAGCCGTAATCCAGCCTTCCGCAGTGCCTTCTGATTCATACTTATCACCTGTTGTCGGATCGTACAGGACCAGCGCACAAACGAAACGAGCCGGACTTAGTAGCGGCTGCTCGGTGTCCTCACCGGATTTCAACGATTCCAGCGTCTCCAGCAACTTCGCATTATTCTGTGCATCCGTTGCTCCTTCGCCTGCATATCTCGCTGAATATACTCCCGGCTCACCATCCAACAGGTCTACACATAAACCTGAATCATCTGCCAGAACCGGCAAACCAAGCGCATCACCAACCGCTTTGGCTTTCTTCCAGGCATTCTCCGCAAACGTTACGCCATCTTCTACGACATCGGGCAGCTCCGGATAGTCAAACATACTCTTAACCTCTTTGCCAAGTGGTGCGAAAGCATGAGCGAATTCACGGACTTTCCCCGCATTGCGGGTTGCGACAATGAGGATTGGGCTGTCCAAACTCATCTTAGGCTTCCCCTAATCCACGCGCGCCGATCTTGAGCGCAATCGGTCCAAGCACTTCTTTTTGACGCTCAATCATCTCCAAAATCCCCTGCTCGCCCAGTTCCAACATGGCGTTCAGCTCACGGCGATCAAATGGTGCTTCCTCACCTGTTCCCTGAAGCTCGACGTATTTACCGCCACCTGTCATCACCAGGTTCATGTCTACCTTGGCTTTGGAATCTTCATCATAGTTCAGATCCAGTACAGGCTGTTCACCCACAACACCCACACTTACTGCGGCAATGAAATCCGTAATCGGGAACACTTGCAGTTTGTGCTGTTGGGAGATCTTGTTCACGGCAAGCGCCAGCGCTACAAACGCACCGGTAATGGACGTTGTGCGTGTGCCTCCGTCAGCTTGAATAACATCACAGTCCAAGGTAATCGTACGCTCACCAAGAGCCTGCAGATTAACTACCGAGCGCAGTGCCCGACCAATCAGACGCTGGATTTCCATGGTGCGTCCAGTTAATTTGCCACGATTGGCTTCACGTTGGTTCCGGGTATGTGTTGCACGTGGCAACATGGAATATTCAGCTGTTACCCAGCCTTTACCCTGCCCTTTCATAAAGGGTGGTACACGTTCCTCTACTGTAGCTGTACAGATCACCTTTGTATCTCCAACTTCAATCAGTACAGAGCCCTCGGCGTATTTATTCGTGTTCACTGTTAAATTCAGCGGGCGCAGCTGTTCGCTGGTTCGTCCGTTTGATCTCATATTTTCTGCCTCCTACGACTTAAGCATCCTGTAATGTTGAACTTATTCACACTTTTAGAGATTGTTCAAAAAGCTCGCTTTTGATTACGAAAAATGCCTTAAGGCATCATCAGCATCGAATATGGAATTCAGCCGAATAAGCATAAGCTTACGAAGGTTGTTTCCTTCGGAAACATTGTAGTTGCTCACGTAGTTTGCCTACGCTCCGCTACTCCATTTCTAGCTTCATCCCATCTTCTCAGTACTGAAAACCGATCTTTTTGAACACGTATTTTTACGAATCCCTTATATTTTACCAAAGAGTTCGGTTAAAAGCATCCTTAAGCATTCTGCGTTCATTAAATCGGAATTTCGTTGATATATTCAGGCTTGGAAACCGGCGCACTGTAATCCCTGTTGTCGTCACCCATGACCGTTTTTTGGCCGTTCCACTCGATCTGTACTTTGGCATCCTTGCTGGCTGTGTTCTCCGCAGTGGTTAATACGACAGATTGTAACAGCTCGCTTGGCACGATATCCCCTTCGGCAAACATATCATCTTTCAAGGCAACCGTGACCGTGCCATCCTCTGCCGTTTTGACCGATTGCAGCTCGGTTCCGCCTGTCATAACCTCTTCCAGTTCTCCACCTTTGTCAGGTCCTTTGATCAGTTCGTTCAATGCTGCCTGCACCCGATCTTCACCAGGTGTAACCAGACGTGTAACCGGAACATAATATTGGATGCCTGCTGGCGAAGCAGCGGAGAAATAGACCGTTACCGGGCTGCTGTTGGTCACAAACGTATCACCCAGATCCAGATTGATTCCCACAGCCCGATTCAGCGGTTCAGGCAACGGCGTGCTGTTCACAGGCATTTGTGTTAACTTTTTGCCATCCACCCAGATCTGCACATTCTCCACATCAGGCGTTCCCGTCAATGTCCACGTGACAGCTTCTAGCATTTTCCGTTCTTCCTTTGCATCATACTTGGCAAAATTACCCGAGAACTCAACAACCGCCAGCTTGTCATCCGCGTGAATCGTTACATTCTGCACAACCGTACCCTGCGGGAGAACGCCCTGGAATCCTTCAGGCAGCATACCCGCATAGGCCCCGCCTGTTACAAGTGTATCCAGAGCTGTCTTTGGACTGCTTGCGTCTGTTCCAGAAGGAAGTGTCAGGGATACCGGAGCGAGCAGCCCCTGCTGGTCTTGCAGATATACCGTCGTTAACGGGAGCATTGCGAGTGCTCCATTCCCTTCGGCCGCTTGAATCATAGCCGCTTCCTGGATGGGCGGTGGTGGATCAACAGCTTCGGAAGACTGTGCTCCAAACATGCCGCAGCCTGACAATACCATAGGAATACTCAGCAGCGCTGCTGCCGATACCGTACGCAAAGAATGGATCTTTCTCATGATCACGTTCCCCCTCATCATTTTTACAGTTTGTACTACCATGTATACGAGCCTTTGTCCAAAAAATAACTAAAAGATAATAAGAAAAATGTCTATCAACGCACTTTCACGGAAGACAGACCGTGTTTAGCTGAAATTTTCCATGTAGTAATCGAATTGCTCAACTTCACTGAAACTTATATTTTTATTATCTTAAAGAAACGTAAACCAGGTTAATAACGTATTAGGAAGCAAGAGTAGGGACATTGCTAACTTCAGAGGAGGAATCGCCCATGGAACATCCTGAGCAAGAAAAAATCCCTTACAGCCTGAATAGCCGCAAGGTGGCGGAGGCAACAAGGGAATGGCTGCATAAGCGGGGCGTCACGATCCCTGAGATCGCAGAGCTGGTCATGTTATTGCAACAAAAATATTATCCAGGTCTTACGATGGAAGAATGTATCGAAAATGTGGAGATGGTTCTCCGTAAACGTGAGGTACAGAATGCTGTTCTGACCGGGATTCAGCTTGATATTCTGGCAGAACAGGGGCAGCTCATATCTCCTTTGCAGGAGATGATTGAGAACGATGAAGGACTGTATGGCGTGGATGAGATTTTGGCATTCTCCATCGTCAATGTATATGGCAGCATTGGATTTACTAATTATGGTTATGTGGACAAGCTGAAACCGGGGGTGCTTGAACGACTGAATGACAAGAGCCTGGGCCCTGTCCACACGTTCTTCGATGATATTGTTGGTGCGATTGCATCAGCAGCGAGCAGTCGGATCGCCCATCGCAAACAATCCGAGCTTGAAGAAGCACTGGGAGAAAAACCTGTTAGTGATGACGCTGTATAATCCGTAACTCGTTTCATACCTGAAGCTATG
Organism: Paenibacillus sp. BGI2013; assembly: GCF_002843485.1. NCBI lineage: Bacteria > Bacillati > Bacillota > Bacilli > Caryophanales > Paenibacillaceae > Paenibacillus > Paenibacillus sp. BGI2013. The sequence goes on along the minus strand of NZ_PJFA01000007.1, from coordinate 274,714 downwards.
TAGAACATTGGACTGTGTGTGGATGCTTCGTGAAAGAATTGTTTGAGGAAATAACTATTATGGAAAAAGCGGCCAGTTGGCCGCTTTTTTGCATGTGTAAGATACTTTTCGATCATCCATATGTTATTATTTCAGATGTTTAGGTCGTACCGTTCCCACCAAACCAAAACCTTCAACCCAATTCTGCTCGGAAGGTGAACCAGATGTTGCCCGTTTCGGTCCAATTGTGATTTCCGGGCCTTTGCGTTCTCTCAACATCCCACGCAACACCGTAATACCGAGAATGCTCAGTCCGGTAAATACATATATCATCCGCATGATAATATTGCCAGAATCCGTTCCGGTAACCATGCCGTGAACCAGCAGACCAATGAACACCGGATAGGACAACATGTGGAACATGAACCACCATTTACGGCCCAGCTTGTTCCGCAGATCACTGGATACCAGGACAATCACTAATCCGTAGAAGGCTAACGTTCCCAGACCACTGCCGATCGGATGTACGGAGGCGGTAAAAGGAATCAGAAGTTCGCCCCAGGTAAATGGGCTGTAATGATCAATATATAACGTTAATGCGTGCACGAGTCCAAGTCCGAAGGCGAGCCAGGTCGTTCGAGTATGCCATTTGAACATGGCTGCTTTTGGTTTGCCTTTGGCCATAGGCATCCCTTGCGCAATACCCAGAAACACACCGGCAAAGAGCAACACATAAGCAGCAATTCCACTAATTCGAATGATATTCCACGTTGGCAGGTAATCTACAATCCATTGTGCCATAACCGGCTCCCCCATATCTGTTAGACTTGTCCTAGATCAGACTGAAGCGATGATCCGGATCAAAACCGGACCAATGCTCAGCAAGCGTATCCGTATTCCCTCTGAAATAATTACTCCCATCCCGTGTCATCCACAGGACGTCATGCCGATCGTAATGTCGGTTTAACCAGCCCACGGCTTCGGCACTCCCCAGAATGCATACCGTCTTGGCAATGATCTCGCATTGCGAAGCATGCTGTCCCATAACGGTACACTGCAATACGTCCGTATCTGCAGGCTCCATCGTCCGGGGGTCAATGAGGTGGTGTGCAAAGCTTCCATCCGTATTCTGCCATTGTCTGCGGGAAATACCCGAAGTGGCAACAGCTCCTCGCTGTAAACGGATCGCTCCCGACATAGCACCCTGATTCTGCAAAGGATCTGCTACTTGCAAGGTCCATTGGGAATGGTCTGGTGAACCCCATACTTGAATATCTCCACCCGCGTTAATCAAACCCGCTGGAATATGCAATGTTCGCTGCAACCAGTCTGCGATACGCTCTACTGCCCAGCCCTTAACAATGCCTCCCAAGTCCAACTCAGCTCCGGGGTCCAGATGAACCATCCGGCTACCTTCCCGCTGGATCCAGCTCGGACGGCTGTGGTCATATCGATCTTCCATCCAGCCTGATGATTCAGGTGTTCTCGTTCGCAATACACGTTCAATTAATGGACGTTTCAATTGTCGTTGTTGCACCTTCTCGAAGCTTAGATCATATCCCGAAGCCTGAAGAGCCTGCGAGATACCCGGTTGAAAAATCCCTTCGGTCAGGCCAATATATCCATAGGCCAAACTCAAAACTTCATCCATCGCAGCGGAGATGGGCATCCATCCGGTTGAAGCATTCAAACGATTCAGTTCACTGTCTGCAACAAATCGGCTGAAGCGCTGCTCCTGCGTCTCAAACCAATTCTTCACCACGGTTGCTGCATGTTCAGCTTCTTCCCGCCCAGCTGACAGTTGCACTTCAACATCCGTGTTCATCGCACGGAATTGAAATCGGAGCGGACGAGCAACTTGCTCCGTGCGGCTCATGATGCACCTGTACGTGACTGATAGTTGCCACTGCTGTATCCGGAGTCTGTACCCTGGTTATTTTGCCCGATACGCTGAGAATCTGAATAATTCCCCTCGTTACTCGAGCTCTGATCTGGCCGAGCTGCTTGTGTGCTATCGGATGTTCCATTATATTGACTATCATTATTGTCATTGTCCTGCGTGTTCCAGTTGTTGCTGTCCGTTGTACTGTTGATCCATTCATCCATCACATCATCATGCGTATCCACTTGGCTTGAAGCAGTAACGCTTGTATCTGTGCCATTTGCTGCTGCATAGGCCACATCAAAGGCATCCGAAGTTCTTACATATTGAAAAAGTGCAGCCACAGTCAACGTTGCTGCCGCTGAAGCTTGCCATTTTCTCCATTGATTCCGTTTTCTTCTGGTCATCGCTCTTCCCTGCTTTCTTTAGGGTGTGTCTCAAGACATGCCCTAGCGAAGTTCATAGATGTATCATAGGCGCGCTGGCTTAAAAATAGATGAATGAACCGTTAAGAGAGGCTAAAAAGGCCCAGAACAGGTGAATTTCCTGTCCCGAGCCTCTATATAAGATCGTATTATCATTTCATATCGATATCATCATTCCGTTTAGATTTGAAAATAGAACGTGCCATCCGGTTGCTGCTCTTGTTTCACTAGTTCGCGTCGAATTAACTCCTGCAAATGGGCTAACGTCTCACTCATGGCAAACCGCAGTTGATGGGTACCCAGCCGATTGCCAAACATGTGCACACAGATGTCATAAGCATTCGCCGGTGACTCCTGAATTCGCTCCGTCATCTTCTGAAGACGTTCCTCGTGATGAGCCAGCAATTGAACTGTCCGTTCGTTGAACTGGGCAAAAGGATTCCGATGCCCCGGATACGCCTGCTTGACATTCAGCTCCCCAAGACGTTGCAATCCTTCCATATAAGACAATAATGGCTGAGGGTCACTGCCGGGTTGCAGACTGATATTCGGTGAAATCTGTGGCAAAACTGCATCTCCGCACAGAATCTCCATGGACTCCGGCGCATAAAAGGATAAATGGCCTGGGGCATGTCCACCCGTCTCCACAGCAACCCAACGTTTCCCGCCCATATCAAGCCACTCGCCATCTTCAATGGGTGTCACCTTCGGAAGTGGTGTGATCTGCGAAGTAAATGCCTTCATATGTTCATGTATCTGCTCAGTCTTGTCTTCCGGCATACCATGACGACCATAATAATCAGGTAATATTGTATTGATGCGTGAATCAGGTCCCCACATATAGTCGGCCTCTTGGCGGGAGCGTGTGGACATTCGAACGGGTGCCCCCGTCATCTGTTGCATCCAACCCGACAACCCAAGATGATCGGGGTGATGGTGGGTCAGTACAATTTGACGAATATCGCTAAAGGTCAGGCCGAGATCTGCCAGTGCTTCACTCCACTCCTGTTCTGTTTCCGAATTACGCGGTCCCGGATCTATAATGGTTATCTTCCCATCCGATTCTGATAACACATAACTGTTCACCCATCGTAAGGGAAATGACATGCTGATCTTGACCCGGTGTATGCCCTCTGTCATGGGCATCTCTTCTGTGCGCTTCATGTTATCCCCCTTCCAGACTGTCTCTGTTCACTCCACAGGACGACGACCAACAAAAATCATGCGCGGAGAAGTCTGCTCGTCATATTTCTCTTCGTCATAGCCGCCATGTACCTGATCTACCCGGAGTCCGGCGGCACTTAACATCTGACTCAGTTGTTCACGTGTGTACAACTTCACACGTTCCTGATATACCCGCGGTTCATGTCCGGATGTGGTATCCGTAATGCGAATTTCCTTTTGCACAAACCCTTCCTCAATCTTGCGATACTCCTCAATCCGCTGCCCCTCATCCTCTCGAACGGAGTGCTGCACCAGATGCCGAGTCACATAAGCCGTATTCATAAAATCAATTATAAAGCTGCCACCCGGGCGAAGCATACGATGAATGGCACGTAATACTTTCAGTTGTTCTCCGTCCTCCAGGAAATAACCAAACGATGTGAACAGATTAACTACAGCGTCAAAGCCACCTTTCAGCGGCAGTTCACGCATGTCTGCGTGACACCAAGATACTCGGTGTTCAGTGTCCATTAGGCGCGCTTCACGTAGAAGCACATCGGACAGATCAACTCCGGTCACTCGCAATCCTGCGTCAGCAAGTGCCATGGAGTGCCGTCCCATACCGCAGCATAGATCCAATACTTCAGAATTGGGCTCAAGCTTCAACCAATTAATCATTTTATGTACTTCCTGATGGGCACCCTGCACATCCCGGTGCTTGTATACGAGAAGATAATCTTCTCCAAAACTCTTTTCATACCATTCCGTCATCCATTCTCGCCCTCCACTTGGTCACTGGCTCTCTATCTGTAGTACGCTATGTACAGGCCTGATCATTTCCACTAGCTTTAATGTATTGTAACGTCTTTATTCTGCAAACTCAAAAAATTCCAGTAATTTTCCAACATTAAAGAGCCAAAATGCACACGAGGGAATACTCTGTTTATTGAATGTACAACATTATTAAAATGTACATCATTAACCTTGAGCACTTAAAACATGTACATAAATGAATAATATTTACACAAATCAACGTTAATAAAAACCCAGATTTAATAGAAAGAACCGTTTGAATAAAGAAGGTAGCCAGAATTTTATTCTGGACTACCTTCTTTTCCTATCTTTATTTCAATTAACTTATAGCTTATTTTTGAATCGTATTCTGTTCATTAATTTTAAATACATAATCAAAAAAATTCGAGGAATAGAAGTTTTTCCCTTCTTAGAGAGGTTGTTTAACATAATCTGTAGAGGTATCTATTTATAAGTCTCAAATATTGTCTGTAACAGTTAATCGGTTATGGATCTGATTTATGAATTTTTAAGTGGCAACAACGCTTACATTAAAATCAAAGGAAATATCCTCATTATAAATATAATATATAGGTTTAAAAATACATTTACTTTAATTCGATTATGTAAGGTTGCTATTTGATTTGATAAGCTTATATATGCCAATTGAGCAATATTTTTGTAAGTACAAGATTTTCAAAAGGAGAGGGCATAAATTGAAAAAACTTAAAACCACACATAGTAACACTGCGGATGCTGCATCTTCTGTCCGCCTCCCATGGGTAGGGCTAATTCCGCTTGCCTTAGCTGGATTTATAAGTCTCTTAACTGAAATCATTCCGGCTGGTTTATTGCCACAGATAAGCGAAGGACTTGGAATCTCAGAGGCATTAGCTGGGCAATTCATAACGTTGTATGCCCTTGGCTCTGTCTTGGCAGCAATTCCACTAACTACAGCTACACGCGGTTGGCGGAGGCGGCCACTGTTGTTGCTAAGCTTGATTTGTTTTTTCTTGTTTAACAGTGTTACAGCTCTATCTTCCAGTTACACAATAACTCTTGTTGCCCGATTCTTGGCAGGTGCAGCCGGAGGTGTTTTGTGGGGAATGTTAGCAGGTTATGCTAGCCGCATGGTGCCTGATTCGCTCAAAGGTCGAGCTATGGCGGTAGCAGGAATAGGTACACCTTTGGCTATGGCGCTTGGTGTTCCCGCGGGAACAATACTCGGCACTCTTGTAGGCTGGCGTACAGTTTTTGGAATCATGTCAGTGTTTACTGTCTTGTTAATCGTTTGGATACTCTTAAAAGTTCCAGACTTTGCTGGTCAATCAACGAATAAGAGACTTCCCCTTCATAAAGTTTTCGTTAAACCGGGGATTCGCCCTATCTTGTTTGTCGTACTAATATGGGTACTAGCTCACAATATTCTATACACATATATTACGCCTTACCTCGCTCAAGTTGGGCTTGGTCAACGTGTTGACATTATACTATTTGTTTTTGGTATTGCATCGGTTGTGGGGCTCTGGATTACAGGAATATGGATTGACCGCATGCTTCGTCCATTGATTCTATGCAGCCTTGCGGGTTTCGCTCTAGCATCTATGATGTTTGGGATAAGTAGCAGTCAGCCAGTAGGGATCTTTTTGGCTGCTGCATTGTGGGGGCTGACTTTTGGCGGAGCCGCTTCACTGCTTCAAACGGCTGTAGCTGAAGCTTCTGGTGATAATGTGGACGTGGCTCAGTCTATGCTGGTAACAGCATGGAATTTGGCTGTAAGCGCTGGCGGGTTAATTGGTGCGGCCCTTCTTGTAACAGTTGATGTCCTCTCATTTCCATGGGTTATGCTTATTCTCGTACTCATTGCGCTACTCGTAGTATGGAAAGCGAAAGAACATGGATTCACAACAAAGAGTGGATAGATTCATTTTTCAACTCTTCGAGAGATGGAATGATGGGTTTATAATCAATGGGTGAAGACATAACAATTAGAATCGTATACGTTCCATATTTATCACAGTCATTGCCGAACTCTTCAAGTGCGTATGTAGAGTCGGCAATGACTTTCATTAAAAAATTGTGTTCTCCGCTTATACGATGACACTCGACAACAAAGGGTGACGACCGAACAAAATCGAGAAAAACATTACAGTTTCTAGTACTAAACAGGAAATAGGCGGCAACATTTTTTCCGGTTTTTTGCGGAGAAATGATTGTGCGATATTCCTGAATAATTCCCTTTTCCTCCATCCGTTTGACTCTTTCCGTTACAGCAGGTTGGGATAGCCCCACCAATCTACCGAGTTCAGTCATGGAAATCCTAGCTTGATTTTGAAGGTGTAAAAGGATTTGGTTATCAACATGATCCACTCTAAGTATCCTCCTTATAATTTAAAGGTATTATTATATTATCGTTTATACAAATTAATTTATCAATTCATGGACATCAATGCCGTATTCATAAAATCAATTATAAAGCTGCTCCAACATTGAAGAGCCAAAATGCACACGATATAATGTTAGACATATGCCTGCAAATCGGTTAATTATAAGAGGTTGTTCAAAAAGCAACAGGAGGTGTTCTTATGATTCACATCGGACTTACCGGATGGGGGGATCAGGAAGATCTCTATCCAAACCGTACCAAAGCCAAAGACAAGCTTAGTCTATACGGACAGTACTTCTCCACTGTGGAGGTGGATAGTTCTTTCTACGCCGTTCAGCCGCGGGATCGAATGGCACGGTGGGCTGCCGAGACGCCCGAATCCTTTGCTTTTATCATCAAAGCCTATCAGGGAATGACCGGACATCTGCGAGGCAAACCATACTTCACCAGCACGTCGGAGATGTATAAGGCTTTTCGGGAATCACTGGAACCGGTCATTGAAGCCGGCAAGATGCAGGCAGCCTTGTTTCAATATCCGCCCTGGTTTGAGTGCAATAAGGACAACGTGAAAGAGCTTCGTGAAGTGAAACTTCGAATGGAAGGCATTCCTTGTGCCCTGGAATTCCGTCATCGAAGTTGGTATGAAGGTGACATGCGCGAGCGGACGCTTTCGTTCCTGAAAGAGCAAGGCTGGATTCACAGCGTCTGTGACGAACCTCAGGCAGGTCCAGGTTCTATCCCCATCGTGCCACAGGCGACGGATTCCGAGATGACGCTGGTGCGCATGCACGGACGCAATGTATCCGGGTGGCATCAGAATGGTGCGCCTAATTGGCGCGAGACCCGTTATTTATACCGTTACAACAAGGAAGAATTGTTGGAGTGGAAAGGATATCTGGAGCAATTGCAGGAGCAGAGCAAGGATGTCTATGTTATTTTCAACAACAACTCCGGTGGAGATGCAGCGGCGAATGCCCAGATGATGATGGACCTGCTGGATCAGCCGGTGAAACCTTTCCCTGACCGTTCTGAACCGGAGAAGGAAGAAGGACCGGAGCAGCTGGAGCTATTTTAATACGTGCTATAAACGGAGTTATTCATATTATTGGGTGAAGGTAAGTGTATTTATCATTGCTATTATGCAGAGCGAATTCGAAATTGGAAACAAACTAAAAGCGGCAAGCCCGGGGGCTTTGCCGCTTTCTTTAGCTGGTAATCTACCTATAGAAGGCTATCCACAAATATCCGTTCCGTTGCGTCAATCATCAGCGATGCGCGGCTGTAACTGAAGAATCGATATGCGCCTCACGGAGCTTCTGGTTCATTTTATGCGCTTCAATGCCAGCCAACAGCACAATGCCGATCCCATGGGTATCGTTCAGATTCCATCCCAGATCATCGCGATAATACAAGGCGGTAAACGAGTACCCGGAACCGCGGCATACCCCGTATATATTGCCTTTATAGTCAATCGACAAACGTGTCATACCTTCCCATCCTTTGCGCACTGCCTCCAGATAAGGCTCAGGCTGTTCCAGCCAGCCTTCCCGAATACCACGGGCATAAGCGTAGATGAACATCGATGTGCAGGAGGTTTCTTCATATGAATCCGGGCGGTTCAGCACCTGATGCCATAGTCCATTTTCCCCTTGCAGCGCCAAATAACCTTCACTTAAATCACGATAGAACTGTAATAGTTCCGACCGTTTCACATGATCATGTGGCAGGATGGATAACAATTCGGTTAATGAAAATAGCACCCAGCCGTTCCCTCGTCCCCATGGAATACCTGTCGCCCGACCACGCACAAAATCATACACATGGGACATGATCTGTTGTTCGGGAAGGTAGAGGTATTTACGGAACATCAGGAACTGATTGACCGCATCATCCCAATACGTCGCATCTCCTGTCAACTGACCATAACGCATCAGAAAAGGTGTACTCATGTACAAGTCATCACACCACATCGTCTCCTGACGCATCTCCCCACTGCCGCGAACCCGGTAAAAGGCGCCATCCTCCAGACGTTCTTGCTCATCCGTAATGTAGCCTGCAATCCGATCCGCAGTATCTCTTCCCCCACGAATATCACCGAACTCCATCGCAGCAAGCAAAGTGGACCCAAACGAACCGCAATCATCCAGGCTGTCGATGGCAGACAGTTGATTATTAATCCCTGCCGCACCGTACCCTTCCCGATCCCACAGACCATAGCGGTCAAATGAAGTGCTCAGTTCAATATGTTGCCGCACATACTGAATGTAATCATCCCGTCCCAATTCCTGTCCCGTCTGTAGCAGTCCAAGCAGGGTAACGCCAAGCGGATAATTCCACTTTCCGTAATGTGTATTCTCCAGGTAAGGACGGACATGGGTGTCGGGAAGATCTACCCGCCAATACACACCTTGTGCGCCATCATCAAATACGGTATCGGTTCGCACGATGTCGGCATGCGATGGTTCAGCACCGGGAGCAAACACACCCGTGTACAGCCAGGGGTTAGAACATCCCGCAACCGGATGAGGCGATTTCAGTCTCCAGCCTTTGGAATCCGAACGCTCGGCATATTCCAACGTGAATCCCCATGAGCCGCCGACTGCCTGAATTTCACCTTTCGCCACCAGATCGGATGTACCGTAACGGCGAGGAAGTTCAACGCGGAAATTACCGCTGCTTCCAGCAGAGTATACTTCCGTGCCATCCACATACAGGGTCAAAGCTCCATCATGACGACCTTTTAAAATAACTGGTGATGTTCCTGGCAAAGTTACATCCAATCTGGACCAGGCGTAGGCAACAGCGGGCTTTTCTGTACCAAAGATGCGGGCAAAAGAACCCATGCTCTGCTCCTCATCTGTCCAGCCCCTGCGCGGATACCAGGTAAGACCCGTTTCTTCTTCCGTCATGCCGTCACGAGGAAGAGATACTACAGGTTCATCGACGGATTCCGAATATAACCAGCCCTCCTGACCCTGACGATCTGCCCCAGGAGTGAGGAAGTGCAGCGGGAAATTTTTGAACGAGGCTGTTCCGTAGATACCGCCGAATCCCACTTCTGTTTTGACAAAACACAGCAATACATCATTCCAGCCATAGTTCACGGAAATCGGAATCTGGGTTCTTCGCTCGGGAAATAATTCCTGCAACAGCTCAGACTTGAATACCTCTTCACCGTTCACGTAAATCGTCACCGGACTATAACAGTTCAAGCCCGTATTTAACGTTGTATTCTGCTCGCTCCATAACTTGCCCCATACATACACGTACTGCCCTGCATGCGCCCCAACGCATTTCTCATTCAGATTCAGGTTGTAACGATAGTCCCCTAGCCTGCGAAAACCTCCCTGATGATAAGCTCTGAACAAAAAGGAATGTTTCGGATGATCGCCAATATAACGCTGAGCCACCGTAGTCAATATATCCGGAATTGAATCGTACACCTTGCCTGCAATCGCCTCGTTCTCATGAAAATAACGAATGATCGTCAGCTCCCTTCCTTATACCTTGATTCGTTCGCTTAGCCGCAATGTCTCTCCGCCCTGCACTTCAACAACCTGCTGATTCGCTGTGAACCAAACCGGGATGGCAGACGGATTATGGATGATGGAGCGATCTGCTGAACACTCCAGTCGTTGCACCGCTTTCCAATAGGCAATCACTTCGATGTTCGTGGCATACCAGATATCGTCCCTGCCGCCAATCTGCTCACCGAACTGTTCGATGATCTCCCAATTGTCGTTGTCATTGAACTCATAACTGTGACCCCAGACGTAGAGTAATAGTGGCGTACCTGTTTTGGAATGTTGGATAAAACGTTTGGTTTGCCCCGCCAGATCATGGTTATGATGACACGTCGGATGCCATTCAAGCGGCCGATCTGGCAACGTGTATCTGCCATGTGATTCAACGGTACGGGCATAATCAATGCCAAGCCACTCCAGCTTGGTACTTAACGCACGGTCGTACCCTCCGTTGGGATAAGCCATGCCTCGTACCGGATAACCGACGAGCTGCTCCAATGCTTCTCGGTCTTCGATAATCTCTTCGGTCAATAGTTCATTCGGAACATAAGGCAGCGTAGGGTGAGTAACCGTGTGAACGGCTACTTCATGCCCCGTATAAAGTTCAGCGACTTCCCCAGCCTCAATGCGGCCTGGATTACCCAGGGTACCGGAGTTCAGATTAAAGGTTCCCCGCAGACCATACCGATTACAGATTTCCACCAGTCTGCGATCATGCACCACTCCATCGTCATAACTGAGCGTTAACGCTTTCATCACACCACCTGGATAGCGGTCAAACTGAATACGATGTCCCATTCCTTACTTCCACTCCTTTATCCCAATTCTTCAACAGGTACAAGACCTGCATCCTGTAATCGATGATGTTCTGAATCAAAATACGTACCTTCCAGCAGGCCAATTAATGTGTTCGTGATCCGTACTTCAATGTCGTTGTCTCCCGGACGCAACCAGGAGGCCTCTCCTTTCCAACGATACGGAGACCAGCATTTCACACCCAGACTATGTCCGTTCACCCGCACTTCCGTCACATCCTGCACCCGCCAATCGCTAAATTCCAGTTCAAACGAGGTAATATCTTCCCCTGGCTCATCCAGCCAGAACGTGCGTTTATAACTCATTTCCCCGGCAAAATGGGGATACAGCGGCTGCGGTTCTGGTCCGATACAAAGGGCCGTGTCCGACTCCCGCACGAGCGAAGCCATGCCTTCATGATGGAACTCCACGCCGAATCTTCCCTGTAGATACAAGGGATCCACAATGCCATCCTCATCTTTCGTTACCTGTACGATGACCGTCATTTCGTTGAGACCGCTGTGCAGCAACTCCGTAATCTCACAAGCAATGTTATTGTGGTCGGTTATTTCGATTGGATCGAATTGTTCCTTTTCAAGTGGTTGCCCATTAATCTCCATGGACCAACTGCCCGAGATCGCCGCTCTATCCATAAATAACAAACATGCAGGCAATGCCGTTCTTAGCTCAAATGTAGTCGTATATCGACATTCGATGGGATAGGCTAAGGATGCTTTTTTCGGTGTGCCAAATACCTGATTAAACTGGACTGACAGATGCTGCTGCTCCGATAATTCTGCCGCCTGATCAATAAACGGTTTTACAGCTACATGCTGGCTTTCCAGAATCACACCATTAACATTGGAAGCCTGAAGATGGAATTGTCCCATTCGCAAAATGTTAGGCTGCACCGTTTCGAGTCGCCATGGCCCTTCCGAAGGGGCCATGATCTTACAGGCTTGATTAGCTCCTGCCAATACATCCGTTACGAACGCCGAACCCGTTTTGTCTGCTACATCCACCTTCGTTGTTAATGCCTCTTCCTTCGCAGGTTGTAAAGTAAGACGAACAGCATGCGCTTCATAAGGCGCCAGTGTTAGTGAAATGCACCATTCCCCACCACTACTCGTATACGGCAATGTCTGAAGCTGCCCTGTCTCCAGATCAAGTCGTTCTGCCACCAGACAAGCGCCCTCTGTCAGATCCGCTCCTTCCCACAGCTGTCTGGCGACCAGCTTCAATTGACCCTTCAGGTCCTGACCCTCCTGATTGGTCAAAAAAACCATGTGCTCTCCAGCCGACAATTGACGGGTGTGCATCAGCAGGGAGGCACTTTCCTCCTCCATGATCCAGCAGATGGGTTCCGGCAATACCTGATCGAGCAGGAGAGAGATTAGCTCCAGCGAAAAGTCATCTCCTTGTCCTGTTCCTGCGGGTAGAAAATAAGCACTCCCCTCACCCTGATGCCACATGGTTTCACGGTTATCGTGATCTGTTGTCACGCTACGGCCCCAGTACACCTCTTGCGGCTGCTCGCCCGCACCAAAGAACTGGGCAGCTTCATCTCCCTCTGGACTTCCCTGTTGAATTGCGATATGCGGAGGCATCCCAACAGAGATGACAGTTCCTCCCTGCCGAACAAATCGCTTCACCTGTTCCCAGGCCACGGCCTCCAGATTCAGCATCGGTGGCAGAATTAATACGTCATAACGGGCAACGCCGATCTGAATGATACCATCCGTTAAGTCAGCTTCCGCCAACAATTCGGGATCAAGGTGATCATAGTCACGTCTGTTTTCGAGCAGATGTGTCGTGATCCTCATCCAGTCCTTCGTCAGGCGCTCCAGTTGCACCCGTTCTGATTCGTCCTCGCCGCTATACTCAAATCCATGCAGCGGATTACCCATCAGACTCCAGAATGTCGTCGTTGGGTCAAGCACGGCAATACGAATGTCTGCTGTTCCGGTGCTCATGAGATAGCTCAACCGTCCGGTGTAATCCCCTAACTGCCGGAAATGCTTCCAGTAGGGATTCTGCAAAAATTGAGACGGTGGTGCGTCATGCTTCGCAAGCCCACCAATCGTATAGAAAAAGGCGTGAAAGTTATAGAAATTAGTGCCCATGGCGGCCATTCGATCAATCATCCATTTCGCATCCTGTAGCGTCATCGACCAGCCTACACTATGAAAACATTCAATCAGATTGCGGCTTCGGCCCAATTGCCGGGCAAGCGAACTGACCATCTTGGGATTGTCACGCATCTTTTGACCATATCGTTCCAGAATCCACGATAAGGATCGTCCAATTTTCTCATGGGCCGAATCACCACCTGGCATATGACTGAACAACTGGGTGGTCATCCGTACGCCAGGCACCTCTGCCGCGTACTGGATTCCTGCTTCCTCACACCAATCATGCACCTGTTTGTGATAGGACTCCCTGAGAAGCAGGTGCAGTGACTGGTAATAGTCATACCGAATACGATGCGCGTCCGGAACATCACCATATAACAGCGCCGGTAGCGAATCGATCAGACTATAACCACAACGCTCGCTGAAATAACGGGGAAGCTGTTGCGACCAGGGGATACGACCCAGCGGTGCAATCTCATCCGAGAACATGCCTTTGATTACGCTTTCAAATTGATCTCCAACCGCTGACTTATAACGCTCATGTGTCAGTTCAATAAATCTACTCATCGCTTCCTTGTGGCAAGGATCAACAAAGTTGCCGTAATATTTGAAATCATCGATCTCCATTTCTTGAAATATAATCAACTCCCAATCACCCGGGGGAACATCCCACAACAAGCGGAACGCTGTTCGGTAGGTGAAGAACCGCTTGCGGTTATACGATGTGAGTCCGGTCTCCTGATACACCTGATCGGTCTGGATATTACCGATTTTGCTGCGCAAGTCAATGGATTCATGCCACAACCGTTTGCCCTGTGCATCCTTGGGAATCGCCTTGGCAACCAAGACTCGTCCCCACGGCAACTCCAGATCCACAGCTTCTCCCCCCTGAACCACCAACTGATGATGCACGAGCTGTCGCTGCTTCGCTTCAGGAAAATCAAGGGTCACTTCCCCACCAGCCATCCCGCTTGGATATGGATATTCGTCATATAACCATACCTGCATGCCATGGTCGGCAGCTGCCTGCACTGCAACCCGCACCTTATCGAACCATGCTTCAGAGAGATAGGGAATCTGTAGTCCCTGACGCGGACAGATGAAGAATCCACCTACACCTTGCGCCGCCATCTCAGCCACTTGCCGCTTAACCTGTTCTTCTTCCATATCCCCGTTCCAGAACCAAAAGGGATGGACCCTGTACTGCGCCTCGGGATTTTCAAAAGCATCCCCGTTCCACATGTTGCCTTCCTCCCTGCCTGTTCAAGAGTGTATGATATCCAGCTTTACCAATAACGTTCATTTCAGTTCAAATAGGTTTTTTTGATTTGATTATACATCAAAAACCATATTCAGGAAGTCATAATTTCCAGAAAGTTGGATGAAATTTGGTTCATGGATCAAGCCATCACAGCGATAAGAAAAGCCCGGCTATTTCCGTTACGCTGAAAGTACGGCTACCGGGCTTTGGCTTATACGACTACTTCAGTGCAGCGTACAGTTCATTAACTTCTTTGACATAATCGTCTCCGCCGTTATTCTTCCACAGGGCAACAGCATCTTCGAATCCTTTCTCATCAATCTGACCTACGATATATTTGATCCGCGCATCGTTAATGATATTGTCCAGCTGCGGTCCTTTCTGAGCGTAAACATCAGAGATCAGCGGTTCGCCAGGATTGGCAATGACAATCTCTTCGTTGGCTTTCTGCACCTGTGCAACCTTTTCACGGACAGGTGTCTGTTGGACACGAAGCGTTCTGTCTTCAGGCACAAACATCAAAATCTGATTTAAACCCTGCAGGTCACGCAGTGCCAGCTTGTCAGTGCTCGGTATGATGTAGTCTTCTTTTTGCTCGTATTGCTTGCCTTCCAGTCCGTTGTACAACAATGCCTGCAATTCCGGTTCATTCAGCTGATCCAGAAAGCTCAGTACCTTCTTCAGGTCTTCTTCCGTTTTGACACTGCTTTTGGAGATCGCAATCAGGCCGGAGTAGCCAGACGTTGGCATATCACGCAATCCCTTTGGACCTTCCATCGCTTGCAGCACATCCACACGTCCTGTCGCATTTGGGTCTTTATCGAGTATTTTCTGATCCATCCGCTGTGCATTATCTGCTACATCCACCATGACACCGGCTTGCCCATTCACAAATGGATCAGGCAGTTTCGTTGCATCCATCACGGCAAAGTCCTTGTTGACCAGACCCTCACTATAAATTTGCCGGAAAAATTTCAGGGCTTCCATGTATTCTGGTGTCTCATGCGCCGGGATCAGACCTCCACTGCCATCATCTCCCCACTTGTTGGGTGCACCAAACCATACCTGCATGTTATCCCACGGGCCCGTGAATTTGCTGGCAACCAGACCGTACGTATCATCCTTGCCGTTACCGTCTGGATCATCCTTCGTGAACGCTTTCAACACATTGTAAAATTCATCAATCGTCTTCGGCTCTTCCAGCCCCATATTCTCCAGCCAATCTTTGCGGATTGTAACCCCGTTACGTCCCAGGGCCCGTGCCCGGTAGATCCCATAGGTTTTGCCATCGATGGATGCATTGTTGGTGATGATTTCATTCAGTTGACTCAGATTCGGATAATCTTTCAGATAAGGACCAAGCTCCCAGAATGCTCCGGTTCGGGCCGCATTAATGAAACTTGGAGACTTCCCTAACACCACCATAATCTGAGGTAGCTTTCCCGAGGCCAGTGTGATGTTGAATTTGTCTTCATACGAGCTGCTTGGCACCCACTGCAGGTTCACATCCACCTTGGTCAGTTCTTCAAGCTTCTGGATGACAGGGCTGTTCTCCGGCGGATTCTCCGCTTCGAAGTTCGGAAGCATAATGGTAATTTCGTCGGTTCCACCGGCAGCGCTCCCTGAACCTGTTTTATCCGTGGAGCATGCTCCCAGAATTGTACTCAATACCAGTGACGCAGAGAGTAACAGTGCACCTTTTTTGAATCCCGTTTTTTGTCCCATACGTTCTCCCCCTTGGCTTTAGCCTTTGATTGAACCTAACATGACACCTTTGGCAAAATGCTTCTGCAAAAACGGATACACCAGCAAAATCGGAATGGTACCTACAACGATCACCGCCATTTTGATTGACTGCTCTGGTGGCTGTACAAAATTGGGGTCCATGTTCGCCATATCGCCGACACTGGCTTGCGAAAGTAACACGATCTGTCTCAGCATGACTTGTAACGGCCATTTGTCACTGTCGGAAATGTACAGGAGTGCCGAGAAAAAATTGTTCCAGTGGCCTACGGCGTAGAACAAAGCAAACGTGGCAATGACCGGTTTGGATAAAGGCAGAACGATTCGCCACAGCACCCCGAGATCTGAACAGCCGTCGATGCGGGCCGCTTCCTCCAGCCCGGGCGGCATTTGCTGAAAAAAGTTTTTGACAACTATTAAGTTAAAAGCGCTGATCGCGCCAGGAAGCATAAGGGCCCAGTAAGAATCGAGCAGTCCCAATCCACGAATGACGAGATACGTTGGAATCATGCCACCACCAAATAACATCGAGAAAATCACCATGTTCATCATGACGTTACGGCCCCAGAAGTCACTTCTGGATAGTGGATAGGCCATCGTTAGTGTGAAGAACAGATTGACCAGTGTACCTGCCACCGTGATGAAAATGGAAACACCAATGCTGCGAAAGATCGTGGACGAGGAGAAAATATACTCATACGCGCTGAAGGAAAACACCTTCGGAATGAGAAAAAAACTGCGTTCGGTGATCTCGGCTTCCGTTGCGAAAGAATTCCCTATAATATACAGGAACGGAAGGACGGTTAATATGCCCAGAATCCCCAGCATGACGTAATTGAAGATATCAAATACCTTGCCGGCAGGGCTGTTGTATAGACGGCTGTTCATGGGCGCTCCTCCTTAATAAATTCCGGGATGGCCGAATTTTTTCGCAAGTTTATTACTGCCAAGCACCAGAATAATCCCCACCACAGACTTGAATAGTCCCACAGCGGTACTGTAACTGAATGCACCTTGTGTAATCCCTACCGTGTACACATACGTATCAAATACGTCCGCCACATCCCGGTTGAGGGAGTTGGTCATCAGATAGATCTGCTCAAATCCGGTATCGAGGAAGTTCCCCAGTCTGAGAATGAGCAAAATGACTATAGTCGTACGAATGGCTGGAAGTGTGATATGCCACATCCGCCGTAATCGTCCAGCGCCATCCACAATGGAGGCTTCATATTGTTCCGTATCGACACCTGCGAGGGCTGCCAAGAAAATGATTGTGCCCCAACCCATCTCCTTCCACATCATCTGAACAATAATGAGCGGACGGAACGAACCCGGACTGGAGAGTACATCAATGGGCTTGCCTGTAATCCAGGCGATCAGGTCGTATAACACTCCGCCCTGCGGGGTCAGGAACACGTACGTGATACTGGCGATAATAACCATCGATACAAAATGGGGTACATAGACCAGCGTTTGAATCGTTCTTTTGAAGAAAGCGACCCGAATTTCATTTAATAACAAAGCGATAATGATTGGTGCCGGGAAAAAGAAGATGAGATCATACAGGGCAAGGACCAGCGTATTACGTAATAGTCGGAAGAAGTCTGGATTGGAGAAAAAGTTCGTAAAGTTCTCTAACCCCACCCAGTTACTCTCCCGGATGCCCAGGAAAGGCTGGTAGTCCTGAAAGGCAATGATGATCCCCCACATGGGCAAGTATTTAAAGATGACAAAGTACAAAAAGCCGGGAAGCACAAGCACATATAACCACTTGTTTCGTTTGATCTGCCTTTTCCAGTTAGACTCTCGTCTCATGGGCCTTGTGGCCCTATCCGCTTGGGTGGTTGCAGTGCCGTTGGTATTCCAGTCCGTCTTCCCGTTCATCATGTCTCCCCTTCCTCAATGATGTAAGCGTTATCAATCAACCTGATACTCAGACTATACAGCCGATCTTTTTCCGGCAACCTTCATTTTTTGCATCACTACGGCATGATGGCCGAAAAGCCCGCTATAACGCCATTTTCACAAGAAATTGCACATAACGTAGCGGGTAGAATTGCACATTTTTGCGGGTTTATCCTTCTTTGTATCACGGTAAAAAAAAGAAAAAACCGGCATCCGCTAAAGCCGAATGCCGGTCTGAAATGACAAAGATATAAACGGTTATTGTCCAAACCATTGATCGCGATACTGACTCGGGGTAACTCCCTCCTGTTTCTTGAAGATCCGATTAAAATAACTGTGCTGATATCCTACAGCCGCCGCAACATCATTAATTTTCATCGTTGTCTCCCGTAACAACTGCTTCGCCGCATCCATTCTCACACGTGTCAGATAATCAATAAAATTGATACCCGATACCTGTTTGAATGCCTTGCTCAGTGCATAAGGTGTCATCTGCTCCTCGTCAGCACAGTTTTCCAACGAAATGTCGCTGCGGTAATGTGTATCGATATACAACATCGTTCGTTCCACCACCAGTTTCAGCGGTTCCTGCGATCGTACCTCAACCTCTTGTATATAAGGTATGAGTACCTCATTCATCATCCATTGCTTCATCTGTACAGGTTCACGAATACCGGATAGTTGCTCATACATGTTGTAACCACCAAACAGCTTATAAGGTGTGACACCCGTTTGCAGCATCATGTGCTGAATACTGCCGAGCAATTGAAGCATCATTTGCTGAACTTGGAATTCGGTACTGCCCGTCCGCGTAATTTCACTCATGAATTGTTCCAGCACACGTTCCGCTTCGGTTTGTTTGCCCAGCCTGACCGCCTGTAACAACTCCCGTTCCAGCCCAAGCGGATAGGAAGCTGCTTCATTTTTGTGGAAACACGCCTCATCCTCCAAATCGAGAATCTGACTTCCTTCCTCCACACTGCGATAAGCCACGGCCTGTTCCATCTCGACGAATCGTCCGGGCAGTTCCTGAAGTGAAGCTGCTGGGCGACTGACCATCAAGGTCACCTTCATTTTGAGCGTACGTCCAATGACCTCCACCAGTTCCTGTCCCCATAACAGCGCTTGTGATTTCACAGGTTCGTCCTGGGGAGCAATCACAAGCATGGCGGAAGACAAGTCATGAAAGTTCATGACACTGATCTGCCTGAAATAATTTTTCGCAACTTCCTGTGTAATATTCACTGCTGCAAAGGTGACTAATCCCGTGTCCTGGCTTCCAAATCTGCCTTGCAGCTGCTCGTACCCCGTAAAATACATCTGCACCAGCAAAAACTGCTGGCCCTCCAGTTCAAAGCCGAGATTACGCATGCGCTGCTGGAGATCCTTCTCGTTATAAGCATATAGATGCCCCTGTACAAGTTGTAAGACAAAACTGTCGCGCAGATGGGGAAGCTGCTCCTGCAATTGGCGATGTGCCGTGACATTGCGGGAGGTCAGTTCGTTCCACTGTTGCTCCAGCAGCTTAAACTCGTCCAGCTTGGCATCCGTTGGTGTTGTTTCGTTTCTGCCAGGCGTAAGCAGATGCAGCATCCGTGCTACAGGCGAATAGATGCGGCGGGAAGCAAACCAAGATAACAATAATCCCAGGATGAGGCTGCCTGCACTCGCAATGACGATGATTTTGGATACCAGTTTGACTGGCGAAGTGACTGAGGTCAAAGGTGCTGCGGAGACATAAGTCCAGTCTGAATCGATCCGACTCAATGAACCGTATGAGACAGAATAGGTCTGATCCTCATATCGGAACAGGAATGAGCGGCTGCCCGCATGCAGGGCTACTTCTTCTTTTAGCTGCTGCTCAAAAGCAGAAGTCTCTCCCGCCGTTCCCGGATCCCCGGTAACCAGTGTGTTTCCTTCCTGATCCATGAGGAACGTCAAACCTTCGTCATAAGGAGTAAGCGTTTTCAATAAGCTAGCTACTTTCTCGTTATCCAGCGTGATGATCAGTGCACCAAACGGATTAATGCTCTCCCCCGGTATCTTATGTACTAGAACAAGTGCATTGCCTGCATCCGTATGCAGTGGACTATCGTTGGTCGAAGGTTCGGTATCTCTGTTGATGCTGGAAACCCAGTCTGTCCAGTACACGTGGTTACCCATGGAAAGGTATCGATCATATGCTTGTACTTTGGCTTCATCGTTCAATTCGGTATAATCCCGATTAAACAAGATTGGCTTCGGTTCCTGCAAATACAGCTGTGCTGACTTGATCAGTGGATGAGAACCTTGTAATACGTATAAGGTAGTCACAATCTCCTGCGTTTCATTAAAATAATATACAAAATCCAGTGTACGCAATGCATTGCCAAACCTCGGTTCAAAAGCCCAATGGGATAAGTTCATCTCCAGATAAGCCAGCTGGTCATCCACATTGCGTGCCCGGTTCTCTATCTGGTTCTGATGCATCTGATTGAACTCGGTTTCCATCCGGCCAACAACCTGTTGATACATGACGATACCTGTGATTAGTCCGGGAATGCTGGCAATGAGTAAAATAAGCATCAGGCTGTTACGATAAAATCGTCCTTTATGCCTTCCAGCCTTCAAATCGGATAACCGCTTGAATCTGCCAAATATTCGATCGCTCCTAGTCGGTTCCATCGCTGCTCACCTGCCTGCTTGCATCGGGTCTGACTGTCATGGAAACTTCCTCAACTCCCCTGAGAATATATGGATGAAATCCTTTTCTTGTATTATACGCACAATCTTCAGGTGAATGAAACGATCTGTAACCGATCATTTTTTTAACCAATGTTTTATTAACATGACAAAATGGATTACAATGAGATATAGCAAACATGAAGGAGGCCTTTTTAATGAAAGAACAGACTTATTTTGAACAAAATAGAGAAAAACACCTGGCAGAACTGAATGAATGGTTGTCCATTCCAAGTATCTCTGCCATTTCAGAGCATAAAGAGGATATTAATCGTGCAGCACAATGGGCAGCAGATGCGCTCACACGTGCAGGTATGGAAAACGTAGAGGTCATTCAAACGGCTGGACATCCGATTGTCTATGCAGATCACCTGCATGCACCCGGCAAACCGACGGCTCTGATCTATGGACACTATGATGTACAACCTGTTGATCCGCTTAACCTGTGGGAGACACCTCCTTTTGAACCTACCGTTCGTGATGGCAAGCTGTATGCCCGTGGTGCAACGGATGACAAAGGACAGATTTTCCTACATATCAAGGCAGTTGAAGCCATTCTCGCCGAAAACAAAGAACTGCCAGTTAATATCAAGTTCTGTATCGAAGGCGAAGAGGAAATCTCCAGCCCGAACTTGCCCATCTATCTGAATGAACATACAGACAAGCTGCGTGCAGACATGGTACTGATCTCGGATACGTCCCTGCTTGAAAAAGGTAAACCGGCTATCTCCACTGGCCTGCGAGGCCTTTGCTCGCTTCACGTGGATCTGAACACAGCCAATACCGACTTGCACTCCGGTTCATTTGGTGGTGGTGTACCTAACGCACTGCACGCACTCGTATCCCTGCTCGCTTCGTTGCATGATGAGCAAGGCCGTGTAAGTGTAGATGGTTTCTACGACGGCGTACTGCCACTGTCTCCTGAGATGAGAGAAGAATTTGTGAAACAAGGCTTCAATGAAGAACAGCTTCGTCAAGACCTTGGGCTGGAGCAATTGTACGGCGAAGAAGGTTACTCGTTCGTGGAACGTGTAGGCGCTCGTCCAACATTGGAACTCAACGGCGTATGGGGTGGTTTCCAGGGCGAAGGCAGCAAAACGGTTATTCCGAAGGAAGCTCATGCCAAAATTACATGCCGCCTCGTTGCGGATCAAGATCCACAACATGTATTGGATCGTATCGAAGCACATCTGCGCGCTAACGTTCAACCGGGTGCAACATTGCATGTGAAACAGATCGAGAAAGCTTTTGCTTTCAATACCGATCCTTCCAATCCAATTCTGCAAAAAGCAGCAGATGCGTATGAGCACGTGTATGGCGTTCGTGCCCTCTTTACCAAAGATGGCGGCTCCATTCCGATTGTTGAGAAACTCTCACGTGTACTCGAAATCCCTGCTGTTATGATGGGCTTTGGCTTGCCGGATGAGAACCTGCATGCACCAAACGAGCACTTCAACCTGGAGAACTTTGATAAAGGGTTGTTGACGATTGTTCAGTTTTTGAAGAGTTTGTAATAGTTAGGGCTCATCGTGTTAAAACCAGTTCATGAGGGCGTGCTGAGTGGACGTTCCGGGGCCGAATCGTTCTTTAGATCGCTGTTATCGTCGGATTTTTTTGGATTCCCCTTCTCAAAGGGTAAAATCCGACGATAAAGGCGAACGCTCCGCTTCTTCAGAATCGATTTCGTCCCCTCCACTACGTTGCAGCTTCTCGCATGACTGATTTTAAGATTGAGCTAACTATTGATTGGTTAGTGTAATTAGGAGAACAAAAGGACGGCCTTCGGGTCGTTTTTTTGATTTATTTTGTTTTTTTGTTTTTTTGATTTTGTTTCTTGGTTCTTTGGTTCTTGGTTCTTTGGTTCTTTGGTTCTTGTTTCTTGTTTCTTGTTTCTTTGGTGAAATTGTAGTTTTTTTTATGGCTGCTTTTTATTATGGAGACGATGAAGACTTACTTTTAAATGGGTTAGTGTATTAGAGCTAACAACATGGTGACCTTATAGGCCGTTTCTTTGGATTTTGTCGCGATCGTTACGTTGTAGCCTTATCGCGGCTGCTTCGAAGGATTGGGTCTCACTTTGATGGGTTAGTGTGATAGATTACCTTAACGATGGGCTACTGAACACTTTTTCGATTTTTTTCTCGATCATTTCGTTATCGTTGTTCCTATGACTGATTTTATAGACGTAGTCTCAGTTTTAATGGTTTAGTGTATGGGAGATAACATACGCGACGGCTTATCGGCCGTTTTTTTAGATTGATCGGTATCCTTCACTAGGTTTCAGCTTTTACCCTGACTGGGCTACTTTATTGTGACTGGTTTTAGACGACGGCTAACTTTTAAGGGTTTTGATAGAGATAACTCAAGCGTTGGCCTTTGGAGTTTTGTTTGAATCGATTGATATTCAGTACTTAGAATGAACCTTATGGAGTATGATGTGGATCGGGTAACGAAGATGTTGATAGCTAAAGGGGTTTTGTGGATGGGAGGGTCTTTCGGGATTCCTGCATTTTGACTTGTTTGTGCTTAGCGACTTCGGCGCGGGGCTTTTGCCATGAGTGTTTACGTGCTGTTGCGCCCCGGCAAGCTAATCCAAAATGATGAGGTGAATGTTGTGTCTGCTTCTCACCTGACCAAAAATGCGCTGGCTCACTCGCTCAAATCACTGATGGAGCATACTCCATTGAACAAGATTACGGTCAAACATCTGGTGGAGAATTGCGGAGTGAACAGGCAAACCTTTTATTATCATTTTCAGGATATTTACGCGCTGCTTGGGTGGATCTATCAGACTGAAGCGGTGGAGAGTCTTACGGAGTACCGAAGCTACAGCACATGGACGGACGGATTCTATAAAATCTTTTGTTACATCGAGAACAACAAAACGTTCTGCTGCAACACACTCAACTCGCTCGGGCGTACCCACCTGGATGTATACCTCTATGAAGTAACCCATGATCTGATCATGGGTGTTATTGATGAGCTGGCCTGCGGGATTAAGGTCTGCGGTGAAGACAAAGAGTTCGTTGCCAACTTCTATACCCTGGCTTTCACTGGGCTGATCATTCAATGGATGAGGGGCAACATGCAAGAACCGCCAAAACAGATTATTGAGAAGCTCAGTAAGCTAATCGAAGGCAATGTCCTGAGAGCACTGCACAGGTATGAGAATAAGCTGCCATCCACTTAAGGATGCGCGGCTTTTTTCACATGTGATCTAAGCCTGATTTTTAGACACTTTTCCAAAAGTGACTAAAAATTGGACACCACCGTTCTTTTGATCATACCTTACGGAACCTGCAAGGTTTACATTAGGGATGTGATTACAGTAACTTTTGGAGGCGAATGATCGTGAAGAAAGAACATGGTAATAAACAGGTCTATTTTGTAGGCGGCGGCATTGCATCTTTGGCGGGTGCAGCTTATCTGGTTAGAGATTGTGACTTTCCCGGAGAACATATTCACATTATCGAAGAAATGCCGATTCTCGGCGGCAGCAATGACGGTGCTGGTAATCCCGATCAAGGATATATCATCCGCGGCGGACGGATGCTCAATGACGAGGCCTATGAGAATCTGTGGGAGTTGCTGGCTTCCATCCCTTCCATCGACCGTCCGGGCATATCTGTCCGACAGGAAATCACTGAATTTGACGATGCCAATCCCACACATTCCAATGCGCGGCTCATCAACCGTGACGGCAAGATCGAAGATGTGCTCTCCATGGGTTTTGATATGGCGGACCGTTTGTCGATGGGCAAACTGATTATTACTCCTGAAGACACACTGGGTAAATTGCGAATCAACGACTGGTTTGGCCCTCATTTTTTCAAAACAAACTTCTGGTATATGTGGGCGACCACCTTCGCTTTCCAGCCTTGGCATAGCGCCGTGGAATTCAAAAGATACATGCTTCGCTTTTTTCACGAATTCCCAAGAATTCAAACGCTGGAAGGTGTCACCCGCACACCGTTCAACCAATATGACTCGATTATCCTGCCATTGCATAACTACCTGGAGCCGTTTGGCGTAGATTTCACGCTGAAATGTACGGTTACCGATCTGGATTTCAAAGACGGAGACGGCATTACGGTAAGTCGGATGCATGTGCTCAGGGGAGGTGAAGAGGAAGTCATTGACATCCTCGAAGGTGATCTGGTCATTGTCACAAATGGTTCGATGACCGAAGGGGCTGATATCGGCTCCATGACTTCCGCACCGAAACTGAACGGCAAGGGCAGCTCATGGAAGCTGTGGGAGAACATTGCCGCCAAGAAACCACTGCTGGGCAACCCTTCTTCTTTTAATGATCATGTGGATGAGTCCAAATGGGAATCGTTTACGGTCACCTTCCAGGATTCGGTCTTCTTCGATCTGATGGAGAAATTAACACGTAACCGGGCAGGTACTGGTGCTCTGATTACTTTCAAGGACTCCAGCTGGTTCATGTCTGTCGTTCTAGCCTTTCAACCGCACTTCCGCGGTCAGCCAGAGCATGTCAACGTATTCTGGGGATACGGATTATACCCGGATAACGTGGGCGATTACGTGAAGAAAAGAATGTGCGACTGTACAGGGGAAGAGATTATGCAGGAGTTGATCGGCCATCTTCATTTTCAGGAACATCAAGAGGACATCATGGCTACCGCCAACTGCATTCCTTGCATGATGCCATACATTACAGCGCAATTCATGCCTAGACTAAACAGCGACAGACCGAAGGTTGTACCTGAAGGCTCCACCAATCTGGCCTTTATCAGCCAATTCTGCGAAATTCCCGATGACGTGGTATTCACAGAAGAATATTCGGTCCGGGCAGCACGGATCGCCGTCTACACTCTTCTCGGAGAGAACCGGCCAATTGAGCCGATCAATAAGTATCAGTATGATGTTCGGACGCTGTTCAGTAGTTTTGTGACTTCGTTTAGATGACCACTTCAAAGAGGATTCAGACATTAGATGAATGAAAAATGTTGGATGGATCTGTGGATGGGGATAGATCTTTGGAGATATCTATAGAATTCGGTGAGTAACTTTGTGATCTTTAGGAAGCTTTGTTATCTTAATTCTATGGATTGTGCCAAGTTAGTAAGATATGAGTTACTACATGAGTTAGCTTCAGAAGCTTGCATCCCCGTTGAACGAGATAATGAGTGAATATGGTTGTTGCTGAACTGATTAGTCGTTGTATAAAGAAAATAGAGAGAGTTCCGTCAGCTATGACAGGACTCTCTCTTTCGTTTACTCGTGTACTATCTAAGTCCAACCCATAGCTTTCATCGAGATTGCCAACTGTCGTCTAAAGAACCTCACAAACCTTATTACTTGAAATTTCGCAGGTTTGAAAATCTAACGAATCGTAGACATCTTATTTGCGCTTTAGACATGTTTAAGTAACGAAATATCGTTAAATTGCATTAAATAGCGTGTCTGAGATTCGTTACATTTTCTATGACTGCCAAATCATTGGAATAAGGCTTCACAGATTCGTTAGCACTACTCACGCTGCTTATTACAGCCTACATATCACACTTCGCTTAAGTGCGGAATGTTGTGAACTTCAGCATGTGCACTAGCTTGGATAAATGTGCGATCTCCTGCTGGACTCCAGAGGTGTCCGTACCTGCCATTGCCTGATTTGCTCGCAGCGTTCTACGTGTATTCAGCATACCCTCGATCAGTTTCATGACTGTGTTGCGTCCACGATGATCGACAATCATATACTTTTTGCGTGAATCCAGCTCTACCCATACGATGTTGCTGAATGATGTGAACAGATGCCTGCGGTACAGCTCCATATCGGTCTCATTGTAATGCTCGCCATAAAAGGCATAATATCCGTGTATGTGCAACTTCTCCGCCAACACTGTGATGAACGGATCATGTTCGAGCATAGCGTTACGTTCCATGTTTCACGCCTCCGTTATGCGTGATCCGCAGATCCCGTCTTTTTGAGATCTATTTTAACATATTGTGCAGGGTGTTGCCTGTGGGACAGTAATTGTTGGAACTCAGCTTACTACTGAATATCCTCAAAAGATCCTAAACTCGAAGTTTACCATTATTGACCGCGATTATAATTATCTAAAAAAATTGTTAAATATAAATCTTCTACTCTAAAAGCTATATGCTTGTTTACAAGTAAATGTAATTCATTATTTCTTCGAACTACTTCACCAACACAACTTAAATTTAATTTTATATTCAAATCAACTATCTTCTCCAGATCTTTGAATCTTTCGATAAAATTAGCAGGAGCCGATGAAAAGAAAAACTCTTCAAAATAAATATTACAAGATTTACTACCACTACTTATTGCGATAACCACCCTGTCTGTATTAATATCAATAGACTCAATTAATCCATCAGGAATTGCCCTTGTAAACCCGATATCATCATCGTTAAGGAGTAACAAAGTTCTTCTCCTAACAGATGGCGACTTGCCCTTAACTTCGCCTTCCTGCATATCTGCTCCTAATCCTGTAGTTGGCACAATGTTAACTCCATTGGTTGAAGGTTGTGATGGATCAACAGTTTTATTTTTTTTATTTTTCTTTGTTTTTCTACTTTGCCCATTGAAATCATCTTCTTGGCTTTTCCGTTTACGCTTCATATCATTAAGCACATCGGCAATATGCTTATCTGAAAGCGCCATGGTTGTGGTAGCTGAGTTCTTTTGCCCTCTAGCTTTCTTCTCTCGTTCAAAATAATCAATACAATCTGGAGTATGGTCCTGCTTGGGCCATGTCTTAAAATGAGCTTTGCGTTTTCCCTGAGGCACATATTCTAACTGGGCTTCACAGTTCTCATATGTACAAAAAATACTACTTCTTACTCTATTAAATTCTTTGTGTTTTTCAATCGAATCGACAAATATTAGTTCCTCTGTATCTGCATATGCATCTCTAAAAACCGCCTCGAATATTGACATCAGTTCCCCTCACGATCTAAATATAGTATAAAATACAATAAGAATATACTATATGTAGATTTTTAATTCAACTTATTTATCCTATCAGGATTTTTATTTCAGGAATAGAAAAGATGAATTCAGAAAATTCATCTAGAGTTGGAACAAAAGTTAAAAAAAAAAGAGACTTCCTGTCTCTTTTTTAAATGTTATTAATATTATTTGTACTTAACTTTTTATTGCTAAACCACTAGAACAAAATAATATCACAATAAATGTTATATTATTGACCTTCCCTTCACCCACACACCCTCAATATCCAGCTCCGCATTCAGCAAAACGATATCTGCCTGCTTGCCTTGAGCCAGGGAACCTGTCCGATGATCAATGCCCAGCAGGCGTGCCGGGGTCAGACTTGCTGCACGTGATGCAGCGTTCAGACTCAAGCCCACTTCCTGTATCAGGTAACGGAAACCGCGAATCATTGTCAACGTACTTCCCGCCAGTGCGCCGCCGTCCTTCAGTCTGGCCTCGCCATGCTTCACAATTACGGGCAGGTCGCCGATTTTGTACTCCCCATCATCCAATCCCGTAGCAGACATGGCATCTGTAATCAACACGAGTTGATCATCATGTTGCTTCAGCTGAGCGAGGATCGAGATCGCCGCAGGGTGTACGTGAATACCATCGGCAATCACCTCAGCACTGATGCGCGGATCACTCAGCACGGCTCCGGCAGCCCCGGGTAGCCGATGATGCAACGGTGTCATGGCATTGAATGTATGTACCGCATGATGCAGTCCGGCTTCCACTGCCCGCTCCACCTCTTCATAGGTCGCATCTGTATGGCCGAGTGCCGCTGTAATCCGTTGTTCTCGCAGCCATGAAATGACTTCCAACGCGCCTTCACGTTCCGGTGCCAACGTAACTTGACGGATCAGGCCAGGATATTGCTTCTCCCATGCTTCGAGCCAAGATACATCAGGCAGAATGATGTGTTCCGGATTTTGCGCTCCAGGCCATTTCGGACTAAAAAACGGACCTTCCAGGTGCACACCCTCAAGCTGTGCATAGGGCATTTCACTCGAACGATAGCGGTCCACTTCAGCAAGTACGTTATCCAGTCGCTCTTTCGGAGCCGTCATGGAAGTTGCAAGCATCGCTGTTGTTCCCTGCGTACTATGAAAAGAAGAGATCTTGTCCAGCACCTCCGGGCTTGCGTCCATAAAGTCTTCTCCGTTCCCACCATGCACATGGATATCAATGAATCCAGGCACAATGAGACCACATTCCGGTACTGACAGCGGAAAAGCCTCGCTTCGAATCCGTTCAGGAAGACCTTCCGGTATCCCGGCATAAAGGATTTCCCCATCCCTCCAGGCTATTACACCGTCTTCCAGTATTTCATCTGCAAGGAGCAGCTTGCCCCGAAGAAGAGAAATATTTTCATCACGCTGGCCCCAGCTAACATGGCTATTCTCCTCGGTCATCTCACCAGCCTCCCTGCCGCACGGTCCAGCAACACCACCACATTTGGATGACATTGCAAAAGCGATGCAGGACAGGCCGTTGTGATTGGGCCCATAAAAGCTTCGCGAATAATCTCGGCTTTTTCCTCGCCACGGGCAATGAGCAGAATCTGTTTGGCTTTCAAAATGGTACCGACACCCATTGTAATCGCCTGAGCCGGAACTTCATCAATGCTGTCAAAGAAGCGTGCGTTTGCCTTTCTCGTCTCTTCTTTCAAATCCACGACATGTGTTCGTCCTGTAAGTTCAGTTCCCGGTTCATTGAAGCCAATATGACCATTATGTCCAATACCCAACAGTTGAAGGTCTACCGGTCCACGATCGTCCAGCCGTTGTTCATAGGAATTACATTCCTGTTCCAGATCTGCAGCCTGACCATCAGGCACTTGCGTTCTAGCAATATCTACATCGATATGATTGAATAATTGTTCGTTCATGAAACTACGGTAACTTTCACGATGTTCTGTTGGAAGTCCAACATACTCATCGAGATTAAAAGAAGAAGCCTGTGAAAAGCTGACAAGCCCCTTCTGATATAACGTGATAAGCTGTTTATATATGCCTACAGGAGAACTTCCTGTAGCAAGCCCCAATACAGCCCGTGGTTTGGTCTGCAACAAGCTGGCAATGAGGCCAGCACCTGTGGCGTTCAAATCTTCTTCATTTTCAAAAATGCGTATATTCATCTTCATCTGTCAGGCACCTCCGTTGTGTTGGACTCGATAAGATTGCACATTGTGATAGGATTGTTCCAGTCTGGGGATAAAACGGTCGAAGTCGGCACTTACCATGCCTGTGAACAAAATATCGACCACATGCAGGAGTGCAATACGGGAAGCCATATCTCCACGCCTCATGCCTTCTTCCAGAGAAGAGGTGAACAATGGGATATCCGCTACCGTTGCGAGTGTGTTACTTCCGTAGGAAGTCAGTGAAATCGTAGAAGCTCCGGCCTGTTTGGCACAATGCAGGGCATCGATGGTTTCTGGTGTTTCGCCCGAATAGGATACGGCCATCGCCACATCTCCCTCGGCGAGCGAAGATGCGGATGTAATCTGCATGTGTGAGTCGGAGAAAGCCGTACAGCTCTTGCCGATCCGCACAAGTTTCTGATAGAAATCCTGTGTAACAATCGAAGAGGTGGCCACACCGTACAGGTCGATGCGGCGAGCCTGGCACAATAATTGAACGGCTTGCTCCAATCTGCCCAAATCCAGCAAACGGGTGGTATCTGCAATAGACGCGAGGTGGTTGGCTTCGATAGCTTCAACAATTTTGGATAGGGAATTGCCCGCTACAATATCCTGATACGCCGTTTCATCAGATGCGTGGGACAATTCTGCGGCGAGTTTCATTTTGAAATCGGGAAAACCTTTGAAATGAAACGACTTGCAAAAGCGGGTTACCGTCGCCGCACTTGTGCCACTCTGCTCTGCCAGATGACTAATCGTCCAACCTGGAATGTCCGATGGAGATTGCATAATGACTTCGGCAATACGTCGCTCCTGAGACGGAAGGTTATTCAGTTCTTGCTGCAACGCACGTAATATGGCTGCCATGAGGACCTCACTTTATGAAAATTATTTTTATTTATTTTTAATAAATTAAGAAAATCATTTTTATAAGTTTATTCTAATCAAGACGATCCTGCAAATCAAGAGGAATTTCCCATGGCTTTTGCAATATCAAAAGAAGGAGCAATTCAATGAATCGAAGACAACGGAGAAAGTTCATTCCTTCCACCTGGATTATTGCCACCAAACAAACAGAAGGACGCGCCTATTATACCCTCTATGCTATTGACTGGAAACGCGGAGGTCGGCTGAGTTGGGAAGGCTGGAATCAACTTGAAGACATGCTGCAATTTCATATTCCGATCAAACGAAAAGCCGGAGGCCGAAAATCTTCTTCCCAGCCTGCTGCCAAAATTGCGAAAAGAGCACTCCATCTTCATCTAAACGAAGCCCAGTTTGAGCAGCTGGAGCAGCTATTTTATCAGCCATTTTCGAAGAAAAGATGGAGGAAGTTCATTCAAATGAATAGGAATCTATAAGTGATAAACTATTATGGAGCGGTTGTTTCATTTTTTCACGTAAAACAAAAAAGCCTCTTCCCTTCTTTGAATGAAAGAATAGGAAAGACTTTCGGGGTACAACGATTCAATTCATTTTGATTCAAGTTAGCTCGTTCTAATTGATGCCATCATATCGTTTTAAGAACTTGCTAGCTAAGCTGGGGACAGTCATGTGATGAACCGATTGATTCTCAATCTCCTCCGCCAAATCGTCATCTGTGAGAGAAACGAAGAACGTAATGTCTGCTTTGGTTTGACCATATCGGGCAAAAACTTCATCTGCTGTCTCATTCACAACTTTGGCAATGATTCGAATGATCTCATCTTTATACTTCTGGACATCCTCTGTTGCATACAACAATCGACTGATATGGTTAAAGTGTGTCTCCTCGCCATATTGATATTCGGAGCAGCCCCATCTGTAATAGATCTCGTCCTGCTCGCTATCACACAGCCCTTGCTCATTCATACTCGAAATATGCCCAGCCAGGGATTCCTCTGTATTTACCGCCAAAAACAGGGTAACCCAATCACTGTCTGTTCCAAAGGCACAAGCATATACTTTCTCATCCTGCACTTTAGACAGCGTTTGTTCCAGATCGGGTAGAAACCCCGCTCGAAATTGGTTTTCAAATTCATTTAAAAAACGGTCCACTCAGCTCATCCTTTCATGCTAATACAGTTTAAGATTCAATTGTCTGTTCAAACCATAAATTAATTGGGCCCAAAAACTTTAACGAGATATTCATATCCCCGCCCTGTTGCTATATAGGTCTCTCAATAACTACAAGGTACCACATAATTACAAATAACGTGCTTACTTCTTACACCCTTAAACAACTATGCTATAATAAAAATACGACTATCCAAGCGAGGTGACACCGATGAAATGGGGAGAGATTACTGAATTACACCCAGATCGTTTTGTGCTTGTGGAAGCAATCAAGGCAAGTTCCAGCAACCGTGTCCGTCAACTAGAGGATATAGCGGTTATTCAAAACTATGATAATCCTCAAGAAGCCTGGAGCGGTTATAAAGAACTGCACAAGCTCCATCCGACACGCGAGTTATATGTATTTCATACGAGCAGAAGCGATGTTGAGGTTGTAGAAGAATTTTTCTCAGGAGCCTCATGCAAAAATGACTTTGAATTAATGAATGTCCAATTTTCAACATAAGCCATGTAATGATAACCTTTGATGGTTGTCGTTGCGTGGCTTATTTTTGTACACCATGGTTGGGTGACTCAATCCCGGAGCAGCGGATCATCTGATGTAATAAACTATAAATCAGCAGCAAAAAAGCCTTGCCCCATTCTTCATAACAAAGAATAGAGAAAGGCTTTCATGCTGCTACTTAATCCTAACTGTAATTCGCAACTAAATCTTCAGTTCTCCAAGCTTAATCAGCTCGACAACTGCCTGCGAACGACCCTTAACATTGAGTTTCTGCATCACATTCGAAATATGGTTACGCACCGTTTTCTCGCTGATGAATAACTGCCCTGCGATGTCACGCGTTGTTTTGTCTTGAACCAGTAATTCGAATACTTCGCGTTCACGGTGGGTCAACAAAAATTTGCTTTTATGATCGATACCCTTCAATGTTCACCCCTCCTTGCTCGGGTTGTGTTGGTGTAACAAGGTTAAGGGGATACAGTCAACTCATCTTATGTCAGGTCAAGGGCGTTGGTTCAGTTTTATAAGAAAAATGGGCAGTAAACATGTGATTCATTGTCCAAAGAGAACGTGAGCAGTTGTCTATATATTTGAGATTATGTAAGACAAACATGCCCCTGCAGCAGATGTTACCATCTGCGCAAAGGCACACTTGTTCATGTCAAAAAACTACCGATTCATTCGATTCATGACACCACCGTTGTGATTACGGTTCATCAGGCCATCGTCAAGGATGCCATCACGGTTATTCGTATCTGTTCCGTTCGTTGGGAAAATGCGCTCCACCATCGATTGGAACGTATCAATCATGCCACTAACGGGCTTACCGTTACGAATATCTGTGGCATAGTTCTCGACATGCTCCACAAAATCCGGATTGGCTGATACATATACATTCTCGATGTTCGGTGCAAACTGTTTGATTTTGGCTGAAATCTTACCCTTAATCTCAGCTGATGTGTTATCGTCCGTGCTATCTACACGTTGTCCTTCACTTTTCATACCATAATGCCCATCGTCCGTCCCACGTGCTTTGCCGCTGTTTGTCAGACCACGCATCATACCAACGGCGCCTGTGCCCATGGTTCCATAGATGCTGCGGTCATTCCCCATATGGCTGCGATCCGTTGCCGAATTTGTGTTCAGTCCTGGAGCAATTCCACTAGTGCTGTACGGAGACATTGTGCCCGTACCACCATTCACACGCATACCACCCATATCGTGATTCATGTTGCCTCCACGCATGGTATCACTGGCATGATTACGCATCGTTCCATTCAGCATGCTCGTACGACCATTGGACTTGCTTTCCAACTTGCCTGCATGACCATCTGCCAAACGAACAGCCACATAAGCATTACGATCCGTTAACATGACACGGGCGGATTTTACTTCCTTCATCTCCGTGATGCGTTTTGCCAGCTCTTCACTGGATTTCAGGTCAGTGACATTATGCATGCGATAACTTTTCGCACGGATGCCATCCATTCCATTTGTTTCCACACCATAACGGTTAATGCCGTTGGCTTGCTGACGAACACTTTGCGTATGCATATTGTTGGTATCCCGATTCGTGCCACAACCTGTCAAACCGGCCATTACAAAGATTGCAGTAGATAATGATAACGTAATAGCTGTTGCCTTTTTGACTGCTGGCATGTACTCATCCTCCAATGTTTGTTGGTTTTGGTCACAAAGATAGGATGCGCTTCTGTACGTGCCGATATGCTGAAAGGATATGGTACCTTACCCTGTAGATTCAGGTATTCTGGTTTTGGTCTTTATTTATTGATCTTTGGGTTTTGATCTCTGGACAGTGAGGGCTTCAAGGGCTTCACCAATAAAAAAAAAAAACAGTGCTGCTAGTTCGCAGCACTGCCTGGAAATAATATTTGCATCTCAACGCAATAATATCACTTATCCTCCGCCCCGCTCATTTCCCGTCTGTTGATGAGGAAGTCGTTTCGTCCTTTGGAGAACTCGATGACTCTTCTGAAGAAGTTGTGGATGCTTTAATTGTATCCGGGAATTTCTCGGCTTCCGTTAGACTTGTCGCATCCATGCCATATGCCCATTGACCATCCGGTGTAATGACCCAGATCTGATCAGGTTCGGATGGCACCGTAAGTCCCCGATACACATCTCGAACTTGTTGCCCATTGACCGTCTGTTCAACAGACAGGGTGAATCGGGGAACCGAATTCTTCAGCTCAGACGCTTTGCGCACATCATCTGCTGTCGAAAGGTTTTTGATTTTGCCGATAAGAGATACGGCATCTGTGGCTTCAATCGTTTTTCCATTCAGTGTCCAGGTCTGTTCTGCCGCATCGTTCTCCAATGTCGTTTTTAACATCCAGGTAGCTGCCTCACCCTCCCACTCCAGAGACCCAACATTTGTCTCATCCATATTGAAAGGTGTAGTGTCCAACAAATCACGACGAGACAAAGCTATGCTGGTAATCGCCTCTGTCTGCACTGCAACCACAGGGCCCGAATCAACACGCACATAACGTGCATCATCTGCTGGAAGCTGGCCACCAATAGCCAGTTTGATCTCCCGATTATCTTTGAGTTTGATATCCATACGTCTAGCATCTGTTCCTAATCCGTACTTATTCAGATCCTTCGGCGCTTCTTCCACCACCAGTTCCTGATTTGCATCACTCAGAGCATCCAGCCAGCTGCTTACACTGTAACCGTTCAGAGGATAGGCTTTTGGCTCAACCATCTGCCATACGCCATTTTCAAGCGTTAAAGTCGAAGTTGCTGCTACATCGGATGTCTCCTCCGTTGTGTCATGTATTGTAATAGATTGAACATCCCCGGATTGAATACCAAGCAACTTGGCTTGAACCGCTTCTTCTTCCCGAAAATAATTTTGACTGGCCGCGTACACCCAGCCCACAATTAGTACGATGACCACCAGAATCGTTGGGACCCATTTTCTCATACTCGTCTGCGCCTCCACCATAAGAGTACACCAATGATAACAAAGATGAGTGGGAATGCTACAATAGCCACGAAGAAAATCGTTCTGGCTTGTTCGCCATTCAGGTATGCCATCTCATACCCGGCTTGCACCCGTGGACGAATCGTCAATCCATTTTCTTTCTCACTCAAATAGTTTACCGTATTCAAAATAAAGTCCCGATTGCCACCATTCGCAATTTCCGAATCCTGCATGAAAATGGACGAACCCAGAATAACTGCCTTCGGTTTACCATCCGTCGTATCGGCTGCATATCCTAATTCAACGGGTCCCTGAATGTCCTCTTCGGCATCATTGGTTGTTTCATTCTGCAATAAGCCGCCGATATTCGTCTCCCCATAACTGTCATTCGAAGAATGAATTAACGGTGAAAGGGTATATTTATCCTGTTCTTTGCTGGTCAACGCAATCGACAGCGACAACATCGGATACAATTGGCTCGCAGCGAGTTTGTCCGTAATTGCATGTGTACCATACTCCGGCACCACCCAGAGTGGCCCCATCGTACTGGCTTGCTGATTATCCACCATGACCGCATGCTCATCAACGACACCATAGTCAGCCATGAGGGCATCGATGTTTTTCCAACTGGATTTCATATCTTCTACAAATCCGAGGGATAATAACAGCTTGCCTCCATTACTCAGATATGTGCGAATGGCTTTCATTTCCGTATCACTGAGATCACGTTGTGGACCAATAATGGCGAGCACATCTGCATCTTCTGGAACCTTACCAGCTTGATTCAGCTGCAACTCTTCCGTCTGCAGATTATTTTGTTCCAAGGAGGACTGCAGCGTAGTCATCTGAGCGAGACTCAGCTCTTCATGCCCAGTCAAAAAGACCATTTTGTTCATCTCCGTGGATGACATATTCATGAGCGCCTGCGTAAGTTTTTCCTCACCTGTGAATTGATATGATCCGTCACTTCCGTCCCCTGTCGCGGTGAACAGACTGGCGATATCAATCACTTTGTGTTGATCTCCCTGCTCCAGCACAATGGAGCTGCCTGTTATGCCGTATTTGGATGCAAGCGCAGGTTCCTGCGTCAGATTATACTGTTTTAGCTTCAACTTGCTATTGCGTTTCGTGTATTCCTCAACCATATCCGTGACCTCACGGTTCAAGACGGTGTTGTTGGCATTTTCGACCGTTAACACCAGAATGTTGACGTCATCCTTCACATTTTTGATCGCAGTAAGAGACTGGTCAGATAACGTGTATTGTTTGTTCGAGGTCAGATCCAGCTGGAAGCCGCCAAGTGAATTCAGGAACAGTGTTAGCAAAATAAAGATGCCAATCACCGCTACGGACAGCACGGTACTGTTGGTATGACTTAACCATTTTTTCATCTTCTCACCTCCACCGCTTCCGTTCCACAATTTGAATGCTTAACAGCAGAAACACACCCGAAAGGGTGACATAATACAAGATATCCGGCCCACTAAGCACACCTTTCATGAAGCTGTCGAACCGGTTGGTCAGAGCAAACGGGTCCAGCCACTGCTGTAAAACAGAACCTGTATTGCCTGCGAATGAATCAAGCATCCACAAAACGAGCAAAATAATAAAACCCGCCACTGCAGACACCATCTGATGCTGGGATAATGTAGAAGCGAACAGTCCAATCGCCATCATGCTTCCGCCCAGGAAAAATAACCCCAGCGCAGACATCCATACCGTCGTCATATCCAATGTCCCATAGAACGACATGATGAAAGGGTACACGAGACTGCACAGGATGAGCACGACCAGAATGGCCAGAGAAGCAAGATATTTGCCAAAAATAATTTCTGTTACTCGTGCCGGAGAAGTCAGCAACAATTCATCCGTTCCTTGTCTAAATTCCTCTGCAACCAGTCGCATCGTTAACAATGGCACGACAAATAGCAGCATGGACAACGTATCGCCCAACACGAGACGATAATCAACAATACTCGGCTGGTAATATACAAAGCTTGAATAGAACAGCAGACTGGTCATCAGTACATATACGGCAAAAGCAAAATAGGACGTTGGTGACAGAAAATAAGCTTGCAGCTCTTTATTACATACCGCCATCATTCGTCTCATTTGGAGTCCTCCCCTTTGCGAGCTTGGGGCGAAGCATCGGCTGCTGTACTAACTGATGTTCCCGATATACTCGAAGAGTCGATGTCCGAAGTTACGTCCTGATCCATCTCTGCCCCAACAACCTTATCCACATCTGCCGAATTTGCGTCTGTGTCTGTTGCCTCGGTTGTGGTCAGCTTCAGGAAGATTTGCTCCAAACTCAGGTTCTCCTTTTTCATCTCCAGTATCGGTAATCCTGCACCTGACAAAAGGTAGAACAGCTCCTCCCGGAAATCTTCCGAGTTTTCTCCAGTAAGCAGCATTTTAACCGTATTCGCCGAATCTGAATTAAGTGAAGTATCTTTGGCAATATTCGCATCCGACGCTTGAATGACTTCACTCCGCACCTTCTCCCATGGTGTCAGCACATTATGTAATTGCTCCGCAGTGGCCTTCACTTCAATCGACACTTTGAACTGATCCCCCATTGCTGATCCGAAATGCTGAGGTGAACCATCCAGCACGAGCTGTCCCTGATTGATGATCAACATTCGATTACAGAGCGTGCTCACTTCAGGCAAAATATGCGTACTGAGCAGCACCGTATGGTTCTCCCCCAGTTCTCGAATCAGATCTCTGATCTCAATAATCTGATTTGGATCAAGGCCCGATGTTGGCTCATCCAGAACCAGCAGATCCGGCTTGTGAATAATGGCTCCTGCTAGCCCGAGGCGTTGCTTGTATCCTTTGGATAACCCACGTACCATTTGCCTTTCCCGACCCTGAAGTCCAAGTCTGCTAACCATCTCACTGACCCGTAGCTTAACCTCACGTGCCGGGACATCTCGCAAATTGGCTACGAATTTAAGATAGGACTGCACGGTCATATCCGGATAGAGTGGCGGAGTTTCAGGCAGATACCCAATCTTGGAACGAACACGCTGACCCTGCTCATGCACCGACATTCCATCCACCATAATGGAACCCGCGGTTGGATGCACATAACCCGTAATCATACGCATCGTTGTTGTTTTTCCGGCACCATTGGGTCCCAGAAAGCCAACAATCTCACCACGTTCCATGGTGAAATCCAGTTGATGTACGCCGCGTTGTCCTTCGTAGACTTTGCTGACCTGTTTCACTTCGAGCACATCATTCATCCTTTCCCGTTAAAATACCCGTGCACCATCGTTCGTTATATAAATTCAACTGAAAATATTACACTTGCACTCCGATGACAGAATAACCTTCCGATCACTGTTATCCCCAGATTTTTTTGATTCCTTCATTTCAGAAGGAAAAATCCGCTGATAAAGGTGAACGCTTCGCTTCTTCAAGTTATTTCTGCCCTCTCCGTTATCGTGTAAATGTTATGTTGAACTTATGTAATAGATGATGGGCACGGGAAGTTCCTTGTATATTACGTGAGCTATCCTAGCCTCAGCTTAATGACACTTAAAAGGCAGCTTAAAAATATTTGTCCAAAATGTGAACATTCTGACCAACACCCACACCCTGCGCTTAAAGCCAACGTAACATAGAGTACAGGAGAATGTGCTCCTGACCAAAAGTCAGAGGGTGAATCGTGTGAAAGTATTATTCACGTTTTATGTTCCGAGCGGTGGCGTGGATACGTTAAATCGACTGCGCACCGCTGTTCTGAAACGCCATGGCATTGAAGCGCACCTATTGTATCTCAGCACAGGCTCGGGATTGCAGAACAACAGTGATACACCCATTTTCACCGCGTCCAGTGACGAGGATATCCATCATATCATCCATACTCATCATTATGATGCCATCATTGCCACTTCAGACATCGCTATGCCCGGCCGCTTGAGAGGACTTGGTTATACCGGACGGATTATTTTTGAAGCGCAGGGACTCGGAGCGCGCGATCAAGCTCTGGAAACGATACAGATGGGTGTCCCATACCTCCAAGCTCATTGTGATGCTGCCGTTATACCTCCCACAGACCACCTGCTGGATATGTTCATTCATATCTGTCCCTGGCTTCATCGGTTTGTTATTCCCAATATGCTGGATACAGACACCTTCGCACCAATCTTGGTGGATACCCCACCCTATCCGGTGCTGGCTTGGGTAGGACGACTTGAACACAACAAAAACTGGCGTGAATATCTAATCATATCGAGTGAAATCGTCAAAAAAAATCCGGAAGCCAGACTATGGTTATTCCACGATCCAACTTTGGCTAATCCAGAAGATGAAGTCATGTTCCGGCACATGCTGGCAGAATACGGGCTAGAGGATCGGATTGGCATCTTTATCAATGTTCCTCATTCTCAGATGCCTGCATATTATTCCATGATTGCCGCTTCAGGGGGCATCATGTTATCCACTTCCCTGCTTGAAGGATTCGGTTATGCCGTCGCTGAAGCCATCTCTTGTGGCTGCCCGGTGCTCAGCACGGATTCGGATGGTGTGCGTTCATTTATCACACATAATAAGACTGGTAAGTTTTATCCAATTGGAAATGTAGAGGCCGCTGTAGCCGAAGCAAGGGACCTTATGAATAACAAGAAACTGCGTGAGTATATTCGCATTCAGGGCAGACAGCATATGAGCTTGTCTTTTTCACCAGATCGATATGCCATTTCTTTCCGTGAAATGATGACAGCACTACGAATTTTCCATTGAGCATAGCAAAAAAGGCAGTTCAGCAAAATTTCTCTGAACTGCCTTAGTATGGTTTTTACAGAGTCTTAGTGTCCCATCATCATCGCGGGATCAGGCTTATCGCCATTTTGAAGTTCTTCTTCCGGCATCGGCTTAGGTTTGCGCAGAATCAGACTGAGCAAACATCCGAACAATGCAATACAAGCGGCAAGGAAAAACGTATCATTGAAACCAGCTACCAAACCATGAACGATAGCGGTCGGCTCTGTACTCGTTGTATTGTCTGCGATTCTTGAAGTCAGGAAGCCTGTAAGCCCTGCAACCGCAAAGGACACGACCACTTGCTGTGCAGCGGCCGTGAGCGGTGTCACCCGTCCAACCAACTTACGCGGAGCAGCATTTAATACATGCGTATTGAGTGGCATCATGGACAAGCCCATACCCAGACCCATCATGACCAGAGCCGTTATAATCAGGCCAAGACCTGTCTCTGCCGTAATGGAGGACAGAATAAACAATGCTCCCGAGATAATACCCAGACCCACAAAGGCCAGAGGTCTAGCACCGATTTTATCAAACAATCGACCACCAAGCGGCATACCCACTCCGGAAGCCAACGCCTGTGGCAGTAGAATCAATCCTGTTTCCAGTGCAGTATACCCTTTAATCTGCTGCAAATAAAGCGGGATCAGGATCATCGCACCGAACAGCGCCACTTGTGACACCCATGCGAGAATAATTCCCCGTGAGAAATCAGATGATTTGAATACCCGGAGTTCGAGCAATGGATTTTGATGACGAAGCTCCACAATAATGAACAAAATGAGCGCTACACCACCCACAATGACACCCGTCAAAGTTGTTGCAGACGTCCAGCTCGTTCCACCCTCACTCACACCGTAAGCGAGCATCGAGAACGCAATTGGCGCCAGAATCATGCCGAGCAGATCCAGTGCAGGTGTGCGTCCACGATCTGTATCCGGCAAAAACTTGATACATAGAATGAAAGCTGCAATACCAATGGGCAAGTTAATCAGGAAGATCCAGTGCCAGCTCAGTGATTCAATAAACCACCCGGACAACACCGGACCCAATGCGGGGGCAAGCAACATCGGAATTCCCAGCATCCCCATGATGGAACCTCTTCGCTCAGGCGGAGCCAGACGAAAGACCATCGCCATACCAATAGGAGCAACCATGCCTCCACCAAGGCCTTGAATGATACGGTAAATG
The DNA here is from genome assembly GCF_002843485.1 of Paenibacillus sp. BGI2013. Lineage (NCBI taxonomy): Bacteria > Bacillati > Bacillota > Bacilli > Caryophanales > Paenibacillaceae > Paenibacillus > Paenibacillus sp. BGI2013. The sequence continues at coordinate 233,400 of NZ_PJFA01000007.1, read as the reverse complement.
ATCAATTGCTCAGGTGATTGGGCAATCGAGCATAATACAGAACCCAAGGTAAACATGGCAATCGTGAACAAAAATACTCTTTTGGCACCAAAGCGGTCCGTTAACCAGCCAGCCAGTGGAATAACCGCAGACAAAGCCAGAGTGTAACCCGTAACCGTCCATTGGATCGTTTTAAGATCCGTCTCAAAATATTGAACCAGATTTGGAATGGCCACGTTCACCACCGTGCTGTCCAGAATAACCATAATCATTCCGACGATAATTGCCAGGAGTGGCAGTATAATGGCTTTAAGCGAAAACTCTGCCGGCTCCTGGGGTACTGCTGTTTGTTCTTTCACGTTCTCCACACTCTTTTCCAGCCAGTAGATCGCAGGCTTATCAATGCGTCTCACTCAGCCTATATTGACGACTAATTTCAAACTATCGTTTTAAATCGTCGTTTTAAACTTTCGTTTAATACTGATCTAATTCTAATGAAAATACCTTTGCTGTCAAGCTATTTTTTCAGACAATTCTACTATGGATGCACCACAAAAAAATGGAACAGGCACCTTCCCTGCTCCACACGTTGGTTAATCATGATTATGCAATGATGTCCATATCAATCTGCAAGCTTCATCATCTGATATTCTGACAGTATGCCCAATGTCTGACCGTGAATACTTCTGCAATATATTCGAATAACCAGATGCTTCGGTGAAGAAGTGTTGCTGATGATTCTCAGTTCATAAGGCTCGGATGACACATCCAGATTATGAATGACCTGATTACCGCCCGCTCCCCCCGAATTTGACGTTAGGTGAAAAAGGTGTCGATACAGTTCTCCGTGAATACTGGCTCCACCAACAAATACATCCGTCCCTTCCTCGCCGCCCACATAGGCCAACTCCACATCCATGTACTTGACGGGAACAAATGTCTGTAACAGATTCTCATGAATCTCAAGTAAATATACCGCCACTGTAGATCCCTCCTTCGGAGCACACGAACCTTCCTGTACATAGGATATGCTTCCTCTCGTCCATTGCCATTTGCATTCACCCATTTTCGACCAATTACACGGAAATGCCCGACCTTCCGGTCCTCTTTTTTCATAGAATAAAAGGATAGAAGCTCGGCCGGTGCAGGCCGTGACAAGGAGGTAGCTATGAAAGTTCTGCTCGTTACGTATTGGGAGCTTACACATATGGGAGGCATATGGACATATGTTAAACAACTGGCCGACAGGTTAATCGCACTTGGTGTAGAGGTTGATATCATGGGCACAAATGGTGCCAATAACGAAGTATATGTTCGTAATCTGAACCGCGCTTTCTCCAAGGATAAGGTGTGGCCCATGCTGCAAGCCAAACTCAATCCGACTGATCTGCCACAATTCACTGCCGATCCTCTTCTCGCTTATTATGAACTGAATAGATATGCCTTCGAGATGGCAGCCGCTTATCTGGGGGTGGACCACTATGACGTTATTCATGCGCAAGATCCGGTAGCTGCCGTAGCCATAAAACGCATCTTGAACCGCAATATCCCACTGGTTACAAGCTATCATGGCGCTCTTGCACGCGAAGCCTTTTACGATGCTCAAAATTCCAACCCACAACTTACTCTCCCTTCATATTTGCAATCCAAGCGTGGACGTTATTTTCTCTCATTGGAAGAGCGAAGTGCAGCACAGTCCGAGCTCATTCTCGTGTCAAGCCACTGGATCAAGAGTACGCTTACAGAGCTTGCCGTTCCTGAATCAAAGTTCAGACAGATTCCCTATGCTGTAGATCTCCCAGCCTACCGTGCCTCAGCAGCTGTAAAGTTCCGCCAGCGACCACCTGCGGGCAAGAAAGTCATTGCCTTTACCGGACGACTTGAATACATCAAGGGCGTTCATGTGTTAATCAAGGCCTTAGCCAGTCTGAAAAATAAACGTTCCGATTGGGTCTGCTGGATCGCAGGAGAAGGCAATTTAACTGATGAATTGCGGTCACAGGCCGCGTCAGCGGGGATTGGAGCTGATGTTGTGTTCTGGGGCAAGCTGGACAATATTCCTTCCTTCCTGCGCCATGCAGATATCTATGTCCAGCCCAGTCTGCAGGACACCCAGCCGTTCTCCGTTACTGAAGCGCAACTGGCGGGTGTACCTGTTATCGTCAGTGGCACAGCCGGCATGCCCGAGATGGTTGAACCTGGACGTACGGGATGGGTTGTTCCTCCGCAGGATGTCGACTCGCTCCGTGAACTGTTGGATGCACTACTTGAGGATGATGTTACCCGAAGAACAGTGGGGGCGGCGGCGAAAGCTTGGGCTGAACAACATCGTTCACTGGAAGTGATGGGATTTCGTACATTTCAAGTCTACCAAGAAGCCATCTACAGAGGAGGACATACGATATGACGTTACTTGTACCGAGTGATCTATACAACCGCTGGTTTTCGACTCCAGTTTCCACACCTCACATCGACGTGGACTACGCTGTAATGAATGAATTGATGAAGAAGCTGCCTAAAGGATATGTATTTCCCGATCCTGCATCGATGGCAATCATGAATTCAAAAGATTGAGACGTCGGATGATATGCCGTCTTCATATAACATGCCGAAAATATCAAACAAGGGGTGTCCCATCTGTCATATGAATGACTGAGGACACCCCTTGTTCGCTTCAAATGTGTTCTAACGGACCGAGAACACGCTATTACAGATCTCTCTAATCTGTCGCCAACTTGGAATACATATTCAGATCACTGAACGTTTCACCTACCCTCTCGTATGCTCTGAGGGTGCCTTCGTATGTGAAATTGAGCTTTTGCAATAGCTTGATAGAATTCACATTATCGGGGTCAACCTTTGCCTCAATACGATTCAGCTTCATAGTCGAGAATGCATGAGCTAATAAAGAAGAGATCGCTTCCGTAGCATATCCTTTCCCCCAGTGTGATCTGGCAATGTCATACCCAATTTCTGCTTTGAGATTGTCAAAATCCAGTGCATTATAACCACATGAACCTATGATTTCGTTGGACTCTTGCACAAGGATAGAGAACCGAATGGCCTTGTTTTCCTGAGCAAGATCATTCAGAAGATTAATCATGGCTATAGCTTGATTTTCATCCGTAAAATGAGTGATATTCATAAATCTAGTTACATCCGGATCAGACCAAATTTTAAACAAGCTGGCCGCATCCAATACGTTCATTTTTCGCAAATATAACCGTTCTGTGTATAACTCTGTAATCAATACTCTTACCTCCATTAGTTTATTAATAGTTGGGTTTAAGATATTGATATCTGCGCATAGTCCAGTCCCTTCCGTGTATGAATCATTTCATTATACAGAGACTTCAGCAATCGATCACCCTTTGTGTCCACGTATCTGCCCATAAAGCAAAAAAAGAGCTTCCACTTATAACACTTAAAAAGTGTTTCATAAGGGTGCTCTCCTGTCCATTTAATACCTATTCCATTCAGCCATCGTTGCCAAATCCATCTACTTCCAGTACCCGCCAACCTGAAGTAAGTTAAACAGAATAGGCCGATGCTTCTCTTGAACTTTTTCCATCTCGGCAACCAGTGCCTTGAAGTGACGTTTGGTTCCCATTGACTCATGCAATCGGTAACACATCAGAGGTTCATTGTAGTAGAACAGCTCATACATTGGAAACAGCCTCATCCACATCTCATAGTCATGGGTGTAGCGAAAATCAGTGTCGAACAGTCCAAACCGCTCAAATGCTTCCATCTCTAACATGACAGTACAGCCGTTGATCGGACAACCTTCCAGCAGTACCTGCAACATCTCCAGACGACTTCCCACTTCCGGATGCACCGTATCCAACCATTCACTCTTCTCATTCACATAATGGTAGGCACCATGGCAGAATGAAGCCTTAACCTCGCGCATAAACTTCAGTTGTTTCTCCACCCGGTCCAGCAGCATCACATCATCTGAGCTGAGCCAGACAAAGTAATCCCCTGTTGCATGTTTGATGCCCTCATTTAATGCTGTCGCGGTTCCACCGTTTTCTTTGCGAATATAGTGGATGGAATCCATGAATGGCTGTAGCCGCTCCACGTGCTCGGTTGACCCATCATCCACCACGATGACTTCGATATGCGGATACGTCTGGTGAATGGCACTGTGAACAGCCTGCTCGATATAAGCACAATTGTAAAAAGGAATGACGATCGATACTTTTGGCTCCATTCGGGTCTTCCCCTCCTCTTACTGTCTTAGGTAAAATGCTGCGCAAAGAGGGCGTTAATCAGCCATCTTTTGGCTTTCTTAACTGCCCTCCCTACGCTACCCACCAAGCGTCGCTATTCGCTGCAACAGCGGTTCCCGATATCTGGACCATACCATGGATGCCTCTCTGCCGATGACATCCGCATGACGTACCGATCCCATTCCACCATGCCACCGATAGGCAGTAAGCGGTTCATTCAGGTATGGGAACCGATGACCGTTCAGTACAATCCGCATCCAGAGATCCAGATCATGGGTGTAGGGAAGAAGTTCATCGAACAGCCCCACTCCACTAAAGAGATCCTTGCGAATCATGACCGTGCAGCCATTCACTGGATTGCCGTTAACAAACCGTCTTAGTAAATCCATATCCGACATCGGTTCAGGCCCACCATGCATTTTGGTAACTGCCGAATGCTCGTTGATATAATGAAAGTTCGTATGGGAGACGAGCACATTCTCACGCTGCATAAACTCCAGCTGGTAACGAATTTTATCCGGGTACAGATAATCATCCGAACTGAGCCAGGCTACATAATCACCAGAGGCATGGCGGATGCCATGATTAAGTGCCGAAGCCGTCCCGCCATTGCTTTTGCCGAGCACATTAATATAAGGAAGATAGGGTTGAAGCAACTCTGCATGCCGGGTTGAACCGTCATTCACAACAACGATCTCCACATCAGGATACGTCTGGTTCAGCGCACTTTGAATCGCCTGAGGCACATAAGGGCAGTTGTAGAATGGAATGACAATGGATACTCTCGGATTCAACTTGTCGTCCTCCCTTGCTGGACACGAACATCACTCAGGATATCCTGAAGTGATGTGGCAAATGGAATCATCGGCTGCCAGCCAAGCTTGCGCAGCAGTGATAATTCCTCCTGTTTCCCCGAACCATCCGGACCAGAAGATGCCCCATCCCAGCGAACAGGAACTTCCGCTTCTGTCATGGATAACAGCAGATCTGCAATTTCACCAAGACTGCGCTCAACTCCAGACACCACCGAGTATACTGTACCGCTGGACCCGTGTACCAGGAGGGTCGCATACGCTCTGACGGCATCCCGCACATCCAGAAAGTCACGGGTATTGTCCCGTCCGGACAGACGGAATGCCTCGGTTTTGCCCGCCTGCTCACAGGCAACAACATGGCGTGCAAGCAGTGAACAGATGCCTGTGGAAGGACCCGCACCAATCAGATTGCCTGGCTCCGCCAGCATGATCTGTTGTCCGAAGAGCGACATCCACGACAAGGACACCATCTCTTCCAGCGCTTTACTGAGACTGTATGGATGCGGAGGCTGGGGAATCTGGCCAGGTTCCGGCGTATATTTTAACCGCGATCCTACAATAACGGTTCGTGCTGTCGGACAACTGCGAAGCGCATCCAGCAGATACAGCACGGCCATCACATTGGTCTCCAGGACCAGTAGTGGATCAGACCACGAATCAGGCACTGAATTTTTGCCAGCGAGATGCAGCACATAGTCGGGCTGCACCTCGCCGATCAGATGACGTACTTGCTGTTTATCGTTCAGATCACAGACATGGACTTGTGCACCTTTACCGAATGAATACACATCCGGCCTCCGGACTACCGCTGCAACCACTGCACCCGCTTCCCGAAAATAAGATACGGCATGTCGCCCGGTAAAACCGGAAGCGCCTGTAATCAGCACTTTTTTGCCTCTCAGCTCTGCTCCATCCATAATGCCAACTCCTTCAGCATTGTAGAATAATCCGGCAGGTCTGTCTTCACATCCTCGCGAGTGGACACCAGCGTACGGTCCTGCACTACACTGTCATCACGCACAATCGTCACATCCTGCTTATCCCAGGTCTGCTTGAACAATACAAGCAGGTCATGCTTGCTGACAGGTGCCGGATGAGCTAAGTGGATCAGACCACTAACCGATGAGGCCAGGTAATGGTCTACCCATTTGGCCAGCTCAAGGGTGGTCACACCGTTCCAAAATACGCGGGTATACCCCCCAACTTCACCTGTGCTGGACATAAACCATTGCATCAGACCAATGCCGCCCTGGCGAATCTCGGGTCCAATGATGGACGTACGGATCGTCAGATGACCTTCATCCTGAACTTCGCCAAGTGCTTTGGTGATAGCGTAAGCTGAAGTCCCATCCGTAACATCATCTTCCCGGTATGCTCCCCGTTCTCCACTGAACACACAGTCCGTGCTGATATGAATCAGGCGTGCACCAATCGTATCTGCAACCCGCCGCAGACGATGTGGCAGGAAACCATTAATATGATATGCAGTAATTTTGTCCTCATCTGCGAAGTTGTTCAACACACCTACAGCATTAATAATCACATCCGGGTGCACAGCTTCTACCAATCGATCAACCATGAAGCTGTCGTTCACATCCAGGAGCAGACCATTGGGGTCTGTTACATCCCGAGATGTGTAGAAGACGCTGTGTACACCTTGACGGCGGAAATAGTCGACCAAAATATGGCCGGCCATTCCGTTTCCACCAAGTATCAGCAGTTTCATGACAAGAATCCTCCGCGTTTCAGAATTTCACGAATCTCCTCTTTGGTCATGAGTTGGTGTTCAGAACTGAAACTGTTAAAGGAGACCGGAGGACAATTGGTATAATGTTCACGCAGGCCCGGTATGCCCAGGGTAGGAAGAATTACCAGGTACTGCTCATCGTAGACAACGGTGGTCATGCTCTCGAATTCACTCATCAATATTTCATGGATTTTCTCCCCTGGACGAATGCCCCGTTCTACAATGCTCACATTCTCCACACCGGAATCCTCAATCAGTACTTCCGCGAGATCAACGATTTTGCAGGTAGGCATCGTCATGACAAAGATCTCTCCACCGACACTTTCCACCGAAGCTTTGAACAGCAAGGTAATTGCGTCCTTCAGCGTAAGAAAGAATCGAGTCATACTCATATCCGTGATGGAGACCTGCCCTTTCTGGCGGATCTGATTCTTGAACAGATGTACTACACTTCCGTTTGTTCCCAGTACATTTCCACCCCGTACCGTAACAAACTTGGTATCGCTGTGTAACAAGTTTGCATATACAATTAATTTCTCGCCGATCGCTTTTGTCATGCCATAGAAGTTGGACGGATTGGCAGCCTTGTCAGTCGAGATATAGATTACTTTTTCCACCTTGTTCTCAATAGCGGCCTCAATTACGTTCTGTGTACCAATCACATTGGTTTTGAGTGCTTCGTACGGTTGGTCTTCACACACCGGAACATGCTTGAGCGCAGCCAGATGAAATACATAGTCCACATGCTGGCAAGCCGCCGTCAAGGCGTCCTTGTCACGAATATCTCCAATCCGGAAATGAAGACGTGGGTCTTCAAATTCACGACTCATAGCGACTTGGCTAGACTCGTTCCGGGAATATACAATAATTTCTTTGGGCTGCTGGGGCAGTAGTTGAGCCACAAGTTCATAACCCCATGATCCCGTACCACCAGTCACGAGTATACGCTTATTTTCAAACATGCATTTTCCCTCCAAGCAGAAATTTAACCACTTTACTGGATACATCTGTGGCTTTGTAACCTTGCGGGCAATCCCAGTCGCTAGACATCTTTGTCATGACTTTCACGCAATCTGCGATGCGCGCGGCATCCAGACCGGAGACTACATTGCTGCCGCAATCGACCGTTTCCGGCCGCTCGGTAGTTCGACGCATCGTTACGGTCGGCACGCCCATAATGCAACACTCCTCCTGCACGGTACCGCTATCCGTAAGTGCACAGCGTGCATGACGTTCAAGCATTACAAAGTCGAAGAATCCAAACGGCTCGTGAAACTCCACCAGCGGGTTCATCTCCAGATGCAGATGCTCCGCAATCCGGATTGCTGTACGCGGATGAATACTGCAGATCACACGCAACCCGTGTTCCTCTGCGACCTGGTTCAGTCCTTTCATAATCTCCAGCAAATGAGGGGCATGATCCACATTCTCAGCTCGATGGGCAGTAACCAGGAAGTATTGCCCAGACTTCAGCTTGAGCTTCTTCAGTATTTTGCTGGAACTTACTTGCGCGTCGTAGTGTTGCATGACTTCATAGATGGGATTGCCCGTTAGCACGATGCGCCTGCTTGGTACCCCTTCGCTGACCAAATGTTTCTTGCTCTGTTCCGTGTAAGGCATATTAACGGTGGAGATGGCATCAATAACCTTACGATTTTTCTCCTCAGGCACATCCAGGTCAAAGCAACGATTGCCTGCTTCCATATGAATAACAGGAACACCCATGCGCTCAGCCAATACTGCACATAATGCGCTATTGGTATCGCCGAGCAGCAGCAATTTATCGGGTTTCTCCTGCAATATCAGATCTTCCATCTGCGTAAACATCGAGGATAGCTGTCGTCCCAGAGTGGCCGCTTCATCCTGAAGAACGTAATCCGGTGCGCGCAGGCCCATTTCCTTGAAAAAGAGACCGCTGAGACTTTCCGTGAAGTTCTGTCCCGTATGCACCAGAATATGTTTGGACGCGTACTGGTCCAGCTTGGAGATGATCAGGCTGAGCCGTATGATCTCAGGTCTCGTACCCAGCACCGTCATGATCTTCATCGTAATCCCTGCCTTCATCTTGTATTGGAACCCTTGCGCCCTGCTCGGCTACGTCCCGCTTTGGCAGATTTGCGTCTGCGACTAGCCGATTTCCCCATATGTGGACGCGGTCCCTTGGTTGTACGGGTTCTCCCCTTACGTCTGCCAGTTCCGGAAGTACGTTTCAGCCCCTCACGGTCTCGGCGTGAATGAGGTGCAAGTGGCTTGCGACGACGTTTCCGCGTTTTGCCCCTCTGTTGAATCGGCTTTGCAGCCGGGACAGTACCTGAGGCAACAGGAGCATCGTGACCCAATGCGATTGGAGGTAATGAGGAATGTGGCAACGCCTGTATGACGGTCAGTGGGAATAATAGTGCCCGAACCGTAGTTGGCTCCAGAACCAGTACAGTGCGCAGTCCTCCCTCCCCATGGGTATACACAGGTCCATTCGGAGGTTGGATATAAGCAAACCATCCGGGAAAACGCAATAACCACTGTGTCACCATCGTATGCAGTTTCGTTCGGTAGGTTTCAACGCCGTAGAGCCTTTCCGCTTCTGTCCGATTGCGCCACCCCGTATTTGAGGCCAGCTCTGCATCATTCAGCAAGGTTGTCGCCAAGGTGACAAGCGCTTCGGTATCACCCGGAGGGGCCAGAAATGCATCACTGCCTACAGATTCCATTAACTCCTTCAGTCCACCCTGAGCAAAAGCGATGACCGGTTTGGCAAAATAGAGACCCTCCAGTGCGGTCATGCCAAATCCTTCTTTGACCATGCTTGGGATGACCAGGATATCCATCGCGGTATACGCCAGAGATACGTTCTCTTCAAATGTGGTGAAGGTAAACCGGCGTGAATACCCAGATTTTTTCACCCGTGATACACACTCGTCGTAATACTTTTTATCCGATGGTGCCCCGATGATCCAGAAACGACAGCGCGAATGTGTTTCACAGATCCTCAAGGCCATATCTACAAAAGGTTTCAACCCTTTGGCATCATATATAAATGAAGAAATATAACCGATACAGGTCTGTGATGATTTGAAACCAAGCTCCTTACGCTTGCGTTCGCGCAGATGAACCCAGCGGTCCGGTGCTGGTAGCGCGGGTTCCCAAGTTGGGGAGATAATGGTCACTTTGTCACCTATGCCGGCTTCGTGGAATGGGGCTACCGCTGTCTCGGATATACCGATAATCCAATCCGCGTAACGCCCAATCATCTGGATTGCCTCGTTTGTATGTTCATTTGTATGAATGATCTCGGTAATTTTCCAGATGACCGGAATCTGAAGGGACTTTGCCGCTACAGCCGGCATCACATTAACGCAGGTGTTCGTTAACACCATATCGGGAGCAGTCTCCCGTATGAGGGAGACTGCTTCCTGATACGCTGGTGTATGGCGAAGATGCTCCGCATCATCTGCAATGCCCAGGTAAGGTGTGTACACACCGTGAAGCATCGGCAGAGTGCATATTTTGACCTGAATACCGAATCTTCGCGCAAGCCCCGCAAGCTTCCCCTCCTGAGGGGCTACGAGCACACATTCAAAGATCGTACCGATCTCTCTCATAAAATGAAGCAGCAGCTTCTCGGCGCCTGTAATGCTGCGAGTATTACACACATGTGAAAATAACATCATCTTTGGTTTCGTTGCCATGGCCGCACGGACCCTGTACACGATTATCCGATACAGGGTACTGTGCACACCTCCTCCCGGCCAGAATTAAGGGAATATGATGGTTAACATTTCATTAATTCTTTTGCCATACGTGTGGTCTTTCAGTGTACGTTCAAGTCCACGAAGTGCAATCTCACGACGTTCCTTTTCATGAGTAAGATAATATTCCACTTTGTCGAGTAACTCCTGCGGCGAGGAATATGTCTCAATCTCCACACCCGGTTTGTAGAAACGCGCAATGTCATCCCGGGCGTCGGTCAGCTGTAGCGTCGTGGACGCGGCAATTTCAAACGTTCTCGGGTTCGGTGAAGCTGGCGCGATTTTGAGGTGATTATTATTGACGGAATCATCTTCGTGGGATCGATGCAGGTTGATGACAATTTTGGTGCCATTGTACACATCATTGGTCTCCGGCGGACTCATCCAGCGCCCGAGCTCAATCTTCTCGCCATAGGCAGTATAGTCAGGCAGACGGTCCCACCAGATTCCGTTAAATACCGTATTGTGTGACATCAACTGAGGCATGATCGGATTGAAGAAGTATACCCGGTTCCAGTAGGCCGAGCCGATAAAGCTGACATCCCGTTTTAACGGGGAAGGAGTTGTAATCGGAAAGTAATGATTAGTAAATGCGGCAAAAGGGAGGTAGTGAACGGACGCGCAGCCGATTTGTCGATATAGATCGATACAGTTCAGTTCCAACGTGAAGACATGGTCAAAATGTGTCACAATATCCAGCGTCATATCTGTATAGTACGGGTCATCCGTGAGCCAGATCGCCGTCTGAATGCCCGCTTGGCGAATCGCATCGATATGCTCGATGGGGATATCCATTCCATCCAGCACAAGCACAAGATCAGGACGCGTCTGCAGCGCAATTTCAGAAATCGGTTGACGCGGATCAGAGAGGGTTACTTGAGCTACCATACCCTGTAGCGTGGCCATAATGGCCTCATCCAACGGGGAGTAAGGGAAGCCTTTACCCGAGGATACATACAGCACGTGAAGCTGTCGGAAAGGCAACGGTTCCTGTGCACAATTCACAATATAGTTGGCGCGACCGCGCAGATATCCTTCTTCCTTACCTGCGTCATATCCGGCATGTTGCCCATTTTTGCGTGCTTGATCAGCCAGGCTTAGTACGGGTGCATGAATCTTTTTAGTTTTACGGTGTTTGAGAGACATACCGCCACTCCTTTATTTTTTGGGATAGGATTCTTGTTGATGCTGCACTTCAGACGGGAATTACAAATGTTCCAGCAACTGACCGATCCGGCGAGTGAATGTATGCTGGTTCATCGTGGTGAGAAGTCCACGCCACGCCATCGCCTGTCGTTCTTCTTCATGCTTCAGATAATAGTGGATCTTGCGCTGAAGTTCTGCTGCGTTGGTGAACGTCTCGATGTCATATCCCGGCTTATAATAACGGGGTAAATCTGCACGTGCATCCGTAATCTGCATTGTGCCGCAGGCGCTGATCTCATACGTGCGTGGATTAATCGAGTGACCTTTAAGATGATGTGTATTACGATTGTCTTCCCCATTCTCGCAAGTCCGGTGAATGTTAATGACAATCTTGGCGCCATTGTAATAATCTACTGTCTCTCCAGGAGCAATCCATCCTTCGTGGATGAAACGGCCTAGTACATCATAGCGTGTCAACCGATTCCACTGGCTACCCGCAATGAATACCTTTTTGTCCGCTAGAAAAGGGGCCAGCTCATCAAACAAGGCAATCCGGTTCCAGAATCCGGTACCGATAAAACAAATGTCGTGCTGATGCTGCGGTGCCGCGCGCCGCGGTTGAAACATGCCTGGATTCACCGCGAGTGGCATATAGATGACCTGGTTCGCTCCATGTCCCAGATAGAAGGGCACCGCGGCCTCTTCATGCGTAAACACGACATCATAGTGCTGGCAAAGGGACGTTGTATCTTCGGTGAAATACGGATCATCCACAAACCACACGGCAGTTCGGATACCGAGTGCACGTATGCCATTCACCTGCTCTACATGATCTGCGGGGAATACATGCAGACCATTCATGACGAGCACAACATCGGGCCGATGCTGACTGGCTTCCTGCAACATCGCTGCTGGCGATCCAACAACGCATTCACGTACAGATTGCTGCAGAGCCAAGGTGACACCTTCATCGATGGCGTCGAATCCTTGCGGGATATATAACACCTTCATGTCCCGCAGGGTCGGTTCAAACATCTGCACCCGCTCCATCATGGCTTGACAGCCGCCAAATCTGCGGCCTTCTGCATATCCGCCGCGGTAAGCCGTTTCCGCTTCGGTCAGCGGACGGTGCCTTCGTTTTGCCACATTATTCACCCTGTCTTCCTTCAGGAGATCTCACTTCCAGACTCTCCCCGAGATTGGTCTTCCCTCTAAAGGATATGCCTCGGGGTCAGATGCATCATGGACGGGTGTCCTGCAAGGCGCAAAATTGGCGCATGCCCTCCACATCCGCCTGTACGGGCATGTCCGCTTTTGCGGCGATGCAAATAACCCGGAGGGATTTGTCCCCCGGGCTAACTGTATACAGGTATCATTCCATACAGTAATAATCCTATCTACTCGGTTACTGTGCTTTGTAAGCCAGCTGATGTCCGTCCTCGAATCCCTTGGCGAAACCCGCGTTGAATCCCTCGTTGTACGCCTCGTTGTATCCCTGGCTGTACGCACCGTCCGGGTTCGGATCGGTAGGGGTAGCCGGGACGACTGGTTGTACGGGCTTTGGACTCCGGTGCCGCCGTACCGCACGTTTCTTTTTTTTGAGCCACGCACTGCGTCCTTTAAGTGGACGTTTGTGAAGAACACGTTTGGCTCTGAGCGCACGCAGTTTGCGAATTTTGCGCAGACGGGCTCCACGGATTAACAAAGCTCTTTTGGTTCTCAGTCGTATTTTCTTCTTCTTCTTTAACATGTCAACATTCCTCCTGTATGTCCCGAACGATACGAATTGCACACCCGGGGTCTTTGAGCCACGGCAAGCCAGGCTCCCCATGCTGGATTCGGGCCAGCCTGATTCCCGTAACCATACGAGACATTTCTGCCTGATAGCGACTCAGCAAACGAATGTTTTCGGCCAGACTGCGGGCGGATACTTCCGAATGAGCGGTTACACTGGCTACACTGTCCAGAATGCGTGCCAGCGCCTGCTGACTGTGTGCAATGGATTCAATGAGCGCCAGTTTGGCTTCCTGCTCACGCCGCATCAGACTCATTTTCCCATGTCTCCCAGATCCATGCCGCCAAACATGCCACCGTCCATACCGCCGCCATCTTCGCTATCGTTCTGCACCATCACCGCTTTGAGATTGTTGCACAGTCCGGTCTCCATCCGGGTTAATCCTTCCAGTAATTCCACCAGCTGATCATGCATTTTAAGCGGCTCGCCTACCTGATCCCCATGCGTCAGAAAGGTATCCCCATTCAAATGATTCAGCGTCCAGTTCCGTACCTTCTCGGCCTCAATCGCTTTTGCCTCCAGGATCAGGGCAATATTCCACTGCATTTTGGCTGCTGCGTCCAGCATCAGAATGAGGCTCTGTTCTCTACTCATGTTCCTTCACCCGCCTTCCGGGCTTATTCTTCCTCTTGAACCGCGATCTCCCGCATGACTTGGGTCAGCGTTTCGGCTACAGCCTCTTCCAGATCTGCAAGGCCCCCCAAGTAAGAGATAATGCTTTTGTTGATTTGCCCAGAGCTATCCAGCAGACCGTCAACGCCGTCCAACTCCGGTTCGATATCTGGCAAATGATTGATGATTTCAGACATGCGTACAGCGACTTGGCGTTTGGCATCCAGCACACGTGCGATCTGCTGGTGAGAGTGTGCAATATGTGTGATGATTTCATCGATTTTGCTCTGCATGGTCCTCCTCCTTACCGTCACGGCCTGCTTCACCCATAGAAAAACCCGGCCTATCAGCATTTGCCTGTTACAGCATATGCCGGGCCGGGATCGTCAGTTACTACAGCTTGCGCCTATATCGTCAGATGACATAACTCCAGTCGGAAGAATATCGACTGAGGAATTGGCGAGTACGTTCCTGCTTGGGACGTACAAACACCTCCTCCGGGGTCCCTTCCTCCACAACGGAACCTCCATCCATGAAAACAACCCGATTTGCCACCTCACGGGCAAACCCCATTTCATGGGTGACTACAATCATGGTAATCCCCTCTTGAGCAATGGAGCGGATGACAGACAACACTTCTCCCACAAGCTCGGGGTCCAGCGCCGAGGTCGGTTCATCAAACAAAATCACTTCGGGATTCAGTGCCAATGCTCTGGCGATGCCCACCCGTTGCTGTTGTCCACCTGACAACATACTTGGATACTCATTGATTTTGGCAGACAGTCCGACTTGTTCAAGCACGCGCAAGGCACGCGTGCGGGCATCGGCTTTGGACATTTTCTGGGCAATAATTAATCCCTCCGTGACGTTATCCAGCACCGTCTTGTGTTTGAACAGATTATAATGCTGGAACACCATCGCCGTTTTTTGTCTCAACTGCACAATGTCATGTTTGCGTGCATGCTTGCAATCGACGGTTAATCCACTGATCTGAACCTCGCCCTCATCGGCACGTTCCAGAAAATTGACGCAGCGCAGCAGCGTTGTTTTGCCTGATCCACTCGGTCCAAGGATCGCTACGACATCGCCCTGTTCCACGGTCAGATCAATTCCCTTCAATACTTCCTGCTTGCCAAAAGTTTTGTGTATGTTGGTTAGTGTAATCATGACACGCCTCCTTTGCTGTACACGGCAACCCGACGTTCAAGCAGAGCAGTGATCCGCTCGGCAATGATGGTCAGCCCCCAATAGATGAACGCTGCGGCGATAAAGGCCTCCAGAAACTTCAGACTGACGGATGCCACCACATCCGCTTTACCGAGGATGTCCATCTGAGACACGGTAAAAGCGAGTGTTGATCCATGCAGGAACCCAACAAACATACTGCACAGGTTAGGCAATACCGCCCCGATCGCTTGAGGGATGATGATACGTCTTAAAGCCTGGAATGTGCTCATACCTACAGCGTGAGCCGCCTCCATCTGGCCGATATCCACAGCAAGAATGCCTGAACGGATAATCTCGGACATATAAGCGCCCGCAGTGAGTGAGAAAGCAATCAGTACAAATACGAGAATTGGAATCGACGAGGATTGGAAAGCCCAACCGTAACGTTCCGCCAGCTTATCGATAATCATCGGAATACCGTAATAGATGAGGAATAGATGCATCAACATCGGTGTTCCACGCAGGAATGAAACGTAGAAGTCAGCAATGCGGTGAATCCACCGCACGCGATAGATACGGATCAGAGCTGTAGCCAGACCGATTCCGAAGCCTGCAATCAACGGAACAATCGTAATGACAAGTGTCAGTGGCAATGCCTTCAGGATTTGAAAAAAAGATGTATAGATAAACTGGAGATCAATCGACATATGCTCACCCCGCTATTCGTTTCAGGCGTTTGGCTCGAATTGCCGGTTTGTGTACGACTCTTTTGCGTTCATGACGCTGGAGTCTGCGTTCTGCAAAGGCAAATCCTTTTTCAAGCACAATAACAATGACATAATAGACCACAGACAGACTGATATACACTTCAAGTGCATGCGATGTAGCCGAAATTAACGTCTGCCCTCTGCCCACCATATCCATGACACCAATGGAGAAGGCCAAAGAAGTATCCTTTAATGAACCGATTAACGTGTTAGCCATGTTCGGAAAAGCAACAATCAGTGCCTGCGGAACAACAATCCGCCGAAAAGACTGGAATGTGGTCATACCCGCAGCATAGGCTGCTTCCGTCTGACCTTTATCCACACTGCGCACCGCTCCGCGAAAGATCTCGGCAAAGGATGCCGCATCACTAAGCGCATAGGTCACAATGACAAATAACAACGGGTCGGTTCTCGACAGGTCGATGCCAATGGGTTTGAGCAACTCGGGAAGTCCGTAATACACCAGGAACAATTTGATCAGGATCGGTGTGCCCCTCATGAATGAGACGTACAGGGTGGCCAACTGGCTTAGTACCGGAATCCGATACAGCCGGGGAACGGCCAGAAGCACGCCGCCCACCAGTCCGAGCACGATGGAACCACCTAGTACAATCAGTGTTATATGCAAATATCGTAGCAGTTCCGGGATGAAATCCAGAACCAATGACAGATCAAATGATTTTCCCATTACCGCTGCACACCTTTCTCAGACTACTCTTCAACCGTATAGTCAGCTCCAAGCCACTCTTTGCTCAGTTTGCCTAACGTTCCATCTTCTTTGATCGCTTTGAGCGCTTCGTCCACTTTGGTTTTGAGCTCCTGCTCATCTTTGTTCAGAATGAAGTATACTTTGGAGTTGGAGAGGGCATCTCCTACCGTTTTCAGCTGAGCATCAACCGCCTTATTCTGATAATCAATGGCAAACTGCGTGCTGATGGTGGCATCCACCCGGCCTGTTTTGATCTGGGTAATGGTATCCTCACCCGCTCCGGAATAAACGATATCAATCCCGTTGCCGTTCGCTGCATTCCATTTCTCAGCAAGTACAGCCGCATTACTTGTAGCACCAACAATCAGTTTTTTCCCTTTGAGATCCTCAATCGATTTTACTTCCTCATTTTTCTGACTTACGACAATTTTATTTGGAAAAATATTATAGGCTTCATCATTAAACAGGAACTTGGCCTGTCTCTCATCATTCACTTCCATCTGGTGAGCGATCAGGTCAATTTTTTTTGTTTCCAGACTCAGCAACAGATTTTTAAAATCCATCGTGCTGAATTCGAATTCATATTCAGGCAAACGTTTGTCGATCTCCCGGATCAGTTCCACATCATAACCTGTTAACTTGCCATTCTCATCAATGAAGCAGACATTTGGAAACTGTGTACCTGTTCCTACAATGATCTTTTTCACTTTGGTGTCGCCTGCTGCCGAAGCAGATTCTGAATCATTACTTGCAGTTCCTGTGCTGCATCCAGCCAGTACCGCCAGCATTGTAATGAACAGCAGTGCTGTCCGGAATTTTTGAATCCCCCGTTTTTTAACCATTCCCAATCTCCTCCACAGGCTGTTATCACAGCAAATATGATGTGTACTCCCATTCCTCTTCCTATTAACAAACCATTCTTACTTGTATAGTCGGAATTAGGTTGAACAAAGAATATCATTACAAGTCATCTTAGGGCAATAACTAAACTAATAGGACATCCTGATATGGTTATAGGACTTCTCTATAGTACAAGAAAAAGCCATCCCCCATATCGATTGGCGGATGGCTTCTTCTTGTATGACTCTCACTGGTTATACCATTTTGGCGGTGCATCACTTGGTGTGTACACTACTCATCTATCTGCGACTCGCCCATTTAATTTTACGTGCAACTTCCACTCGCTGTAATTGTAAGAGACCGATCCGTTCCTCGAACTTCTTGCGTTCGTCCATGGAATGAGCGGCATGAATCTGGTGGCACAGACCTGTCAGTTTGCTGTTGATGTAATCAAACCGTGTCCATAGTTCCTCTTCAGGTGTGCGTTGCTGCTCCGTCGCCGTCTGAAATATTTTGAGTTGGCGGATAAGGGATTGTTGCCATTCCTGATCCTGAATTTGGATGGCAAAATGCAAAAGATCCAGATAGTCATCAATTTGCAACGAAACGCCGCAATCAGATTTAGTGTTCATCGTCGTCTCTCCTTATTTCAGTACTTGGCTGGAATCCATTACTTCTATCTTACAGGAACAAGCCCACTGAAAGCGAGTACTGAACGATTAAATTTCGGGAAAATTTTTATTTTTTTATGTTAAAACAGCTTTACATTTCCATAAAGACCAATTTGGCAGGATATTGATATTGGTACATATGAAATTGGTAATAAAAACCCGTTTTGAGGAAAAAAGTTTTTTCCTCAAAACGGGTTTTTCATCATTTTATATATAATATTAACACATATCAAATTAGTCATTTTTTCCATCTCGCTGCTGTCTGGTCATCAGTAACATGAGAAATGAGATGATAATAATGGAAACAGTCCATGCCCAAGCCATGGTCTGATTGCCCGAATCCACAGCGACATAGATTGCCGTGGGTACCGTTTGTGTTTTGCCCGGAATATTGCCTGCAATCATAAGTGTGGCTCCGAATTCACCGAGTGCCCGGGCAAAGCCCAGGATGAAGGCGGTCATCAATGCTCTGCCTGCGAGCGGCAAGGAAATGTAACGAAAGACCTGCCACTCATTCGCCCCAATCGAACGACCCGCATCCTCCAGATCACGATCCACACCACTGAATCCCGATTTCATCGTCTGATACACCAGTGGAAAAGCAACCACCACCGAAGCAATCACCGCAGCCCACCAGGTGAAAATAACCGGTGCGGAGAATATGGCTTCAATCCATTGTCCAAACAGACTTTTACGCCCCAATATGACAAGTAACAGAAATCCAACCACCGTCGGAGGAAGGACTAGCGGCAGCATAAATGCCGTTTCCAGCAGAATCTTTCCCCGAAATGAAGAACGTGACATCTTCCAGGCTATCGCAATTCCGAGCACAGTGGCCACTACGCTGGATAATAACGCTACCTGAAGCGATAGGCGCACCGGTGACCAGAATACGGACCAGTCTATGGCGTTCACATTCATTCCGGAATTGTGAATCCGTATTTCGCGAAGATATCGAGCACTTCAGGGGTTTGTAAATACGCATAAAATTGTTCGGCCTCTGTACGGTGTTTGGTTCCTTCAATAATGCCTATTGGATAATTGGCTGGTGTGTAGCTGTTCTTGTCCACCTCAAACGCAATTTTCACCTGATCCGAAGTAAGAGCATCCGTTTTATATACAAATCCTGCATCTGCATTACCCGTCTCTACATATTGAAGAACCTGTCTAACGTCTTTCCCCTGCACAAGCTTACTTTCCAGTTCATCCCACAGCTTGGCATTGGTCAGAGCTTCCTTGGCATAGGTTCCCGCAGGAACACTTTCCGGAATCCCAATGGCTACCGTCTTGATGGAGTCGCTGGTGAGATCCGTTTCACTGGTTACTGTGTGGGTCCCATCTGCTGGCACTATGGCCACCAGTGAATTCTGTAGCAGATTCTTCTGATCGCCCGATGCAATCAGGTTTTCATCCACTAGCGCATTCATATTTTTCGTTGCCGCCGATACAAAGACATCAGCCGGGGCACCCTGTTCAATCTGCTGTTGCAAGGCACCCGAGGCGCCAAAGTTAAAATTAAGTTCTATATAAGGATTAGCTAGCTCATAATTGGTTTCAATCTCTTTCATTGCATCGGTCAGACTGGCCGCCGCAGAGATCGTCAGATCTACCGTTTCCTGAGGATCGTTATTGCCTGCTGATGAACTTTCACCTGATGCCGCTGGCGTTGAGGTCGTTTGTTCTGCACTTGTGGATGTATCCGTAGTGCCCGTGTTTGCGCCGCAACCAGCCAATACAAGAGCCAGTCCCAGTGACATACTTCCCAACACATATCCGATTCTCTTTCTCATTCATTTCTCTCCCAACGTTATCTTTAGATATAACTAGTTATAATTGATTATATCTAATTATACACAAGACAAAAAAAATGGGAAGGTGATTAAGATCACATTTGATTTTTGTTATCTGTCCTATGCGTTTATTGCGTGTTCTCAAGTTTATGGCATCCCTCAATTAATGATATAGTACAAGAAACATTCATAATAAAACCATAATTGCTCTATACCTTTGAAGGAGGATCTTCACTTATGACGGAGGAGCAATCCTACACAACCGAAGAAATATCCAAGCTACTCAAAATATCGAAACTGACGGTCTATGACCTGATCAAAAAAGGAGACCTCGTCGCATACCGTGTGGGTAAACAAATGCGAATTGATGCAACCGATCTGGAGGCATATAAACGTCGCTCCAAGCAACTTCAGTCCTCAGGGCAGCGTATCCCGACTCCTCATCAGACCTCGGCATCAGGGACCCAGCCAGGTCAGGGTGATTTTCAGGGAACTTCCTTACAATCGACTACACCCGTTGGGTCTACGCATGCGATTACTCCAGCGAGTTCTGCTCATGCAATGACTGCTGTACCACGGCATCTGGTCATAACAGGTCAGGATGTCAGTCTGGATATTCTAATGCGCCATATGGAAAAACAAACTCGGGACATTCGTCCGCTACGTTCGTTCATGGGCAGTCTGGATGGGCTTATCTCGATGTATCGCGGTGAGTCCGATCTGGTCAGCACGCATCTGCTCGACGGAGATACCGGTGAGTATAATCTGCCGTATATTCGCAAAATTCTGACAGGACGATCTTATGTTGTGGTGAACTTGCTATCACGACCTGCCGGACTATATGTACAGCGTGGCAATCCACAGAACTTGCAGAATTGGACCGATCTGAGCAAGCCTGAACTGAGACTAGCCAATCGGGAGATAGGTTCTGGCGCGAGAGTATTGCTGGATGAGCAACTTCGACTGCATGGAATTCCTGCCGCAGGTCTGATCGGATATGAAACCGAGGAAACCAGTCATATGGGCGTGGCTGCCAAAGTCAGTTCAGGTGAAGCTGATGTCGGAGTTGGCATTGAAAAAGCTGCACGACTTGTGGGTCAGGTTGATTTTGTTCCGCTCACTCAGGAGCGCTATGATCTGGTCATGCTGAGGAAGCAAGGTAATGAAGCTTGGACAGAATCTGTACTGCGAATTCTCCAATCGCCGGAGTTCAGGCAGGAACTGCAATCATTCGAGGGATATGACGTATCCCGGACAGGTGAGATTTTGTACGAAGCATAGTTAAACGAAATGTAGACAATAACAGCCCATACTTAATGTGTATTTAACATTACATCATGCATATACAAAACGCCTTGCAATGGCTGCAAGGCGCTTTTGGTGTTTCATTCTATAAATAATGCATGATATGGATGATTGAATTTTTTAATGTGGCAAATCGATCTCCAGGATGAATACACCATACGCGGGCATGTTGATCTCATTCTGAAGTGTTGTACCTGACAGTAACTCTCTTGCTTGCTTCTTAAGTTTAATGGGGACTTGTTGATCCGAGTAGTTGAGTAAAAATACATAAGCTTTATCCTTACCGGAACGGATACCAAGCTCAACTTCGGACGGTACCTCTACCAGGTCACCCACAGGTGAAGATAGCTCTATTTCTTCCAGGAGAGCATCTACGACCGGTTCATTGTAAGCCGCTCCATAATACCATACTTGCCCCTGACCTACCGTACGTTTGGTCAATGCAGGACTACCTGCATAATATTCAGATGTATACTCAGCCATGACCTGCACGTCAGCATGCTCTACATAAAGAACTTCGTTAAATCCGGCCGTTGACGTTCCCTCCTGAAGTCGCTCACTCGCCCCATTCCATTGCAGTTTGGCTGCTGGAATGGTTCCTTTGATTAAGGTAAAGTCCTCTACGGTTACACCACACAACTCAGCGACAGCCCCAGGGAACGGTCTCATATAACAATGCCCCCTGAGATCCTTATATCCAGTGCGCGCACCGAAAAACAGAGTGCCTCCTTGACTGACATAGGCTTGCAGAAGTTCTGCTGTCTCGTCTGTCATGATGGCCGGATGAGCATAGATGATCACCTTATAATCGGATAACTCTTCCAGTGTTGTCGTTGGTTGCAGTGTAACCATGTCCGTCGGAATATGACGATACTGGAGCTGTTTATACCAGGAGCGAACACTCTGTTGCTGAAGCGGGCCGTGCCATTCGTCCAACTCTCCGTCCCACAGGTTATCGTAATCCTGTAGGATCGCAACATCGGCTTGATATGTAGTGCCCGCAATAACACGCCCGATCTTGGCAAACTCTTCCCCTACTTGTGCAACCTCGCGTACTCTTCTGTTGGGTTGATTATGGTAATCATTGATGCCATGCCAGTACATCTCCGTGCCAAATGTTGCCGTCCGCCAGCGGAAGTAGACGAGTAGATCTGTTCCGTGAAGAACAGATTGATACGACCATAATCGGATCTGTCCCGGTCTTGGCGTACCCATGCCTATACTGTCGACCCAGCCTCCTGGCCCAGACTGTTGTTCCATGACGCAGAAGTTCGGTGACATGTTACGTACGTTCGACAGTTTCATGCTCCAGGCCCGATCTTGTAATGAGTTATCGTCTGTCCCTGGGAAGATCGTGGCAAACTGCGGATACGAATCATAGGAGAAGAAATCCAATAGCTCCTCTGTCATTTCATGATTATCCAAGTGTCCAAACGTACCGTTTGTTGTGATCCAATGTTCCGGGTCCAGTTCCCGAATGATGTCCACCTGAAGCTTGGCAAATGAAATGGTATTGGCGGAGATGAATCTCTTTTCATCTAGTGCCAGGTGAGGATTGGGCGATGAACTGACCATATTTCGGGTAAGGTGAACTTGCTCCCAGTCAGTATAGGTCTGACTCCAGAAAACGGTTCCCCATGCTTGGTTCAGATTCTCTAACGATTCATAACGATCCTTTAACCATTCACGGAAGGCGACATGGTCCGCCTCAGCATAGAAAACATCCATATGACAATTGAATTCATTATCGATCTGCCATCCAATGAGAGCCGGATGATCTTTATAGGCAATCACCATATTGCGCACGATTTTTTCACATTGCTGTCTGAAGATTGGGCTGCTGTAGTTGGTATGACGCCGCATGCCGTGTTGATACAATACCCCGTCCTTATTTGCGTTTAATACTTCAGGATATTTGGATGTTAACCACGCTGGTGGAGTTGCAGTCGGTGTTCCCAAAATAACACTTAAACCATATTGATGCGCCAGATCCAGTGCCTTCTGAAAAAAACTAAAATCGAACTGGTCTTCTTCCGGTTCAAAGATGGACCATGCAAATTCAGCCATCCGAATAACTGTGATATTCATCTCTTTCATTCTACGGAAATCGTCCTCCCACAACGCTTCCGACCAGTGCTCAGGGTAATAACAGACCCCCATTTTTAATTCATCCATTTGGATTGATTTTGCCACCTTTAATTGCCCCCTTAACCTGCCATATTGCCTCCATTCTATTGGAACCTTCACATATAATAAATGACAAGATTATGCGACTTATAATAAAATATTGTCATTGTCCAAGATTCAAATGACAGTAGGCTGAATCTATTTCAGTTCACTACATAAAAATATTGCGTTTAAATGGAGGATGCACGTGAAAGAACACATCTTTCTCCCCAAGCCGGTTTTCCCCAGACATGTATGCTTTCCCGATTTTATTGGAGGGTACAGTGACTTTCCGAAACATTATGTGAATCGGGAATATCGAACGAAAGATATCAACTTGGATCATTGCTATAATTTGCACCTTGTACTTGAAGGTAAAGGATTCCTGGACACGGGAACCACTCGTTATGAGCTAACACGAGGGCAGGGATTCCTCTACGGTCCCGGTCTCAGACAAACCTACTATTCAGATTTGGATGACCCTTGGAGTATTCGTTGGATTCACTTCTACGGTATTCGTCTCGAAGAACTGTTAAATGGAAAAGGCGTTGACGAGCCCTGGCTGTTTCAATGTTCCAACTTTCCGGTGGTTACCGCGCTCATGGATCGATTGCTGGAGCTCGGAAGAGGCTATCAGGTGGAGGATGAGCACAGTGTGGCAGCTACTCTATATGAACTTCTGACCCGATTGCAATCCGCAGCGAGTCAAATCAATGTTTCTTTAAATCACACTTCCGAGCGAATTCGTGAAGCAGGGAATTATATTCGTTCCCATAGTAACGAGCACATTACACTAGAGCACGCTGCCGGGATTGCCGGATACAGTACAACATACTTTAGCCGCAAGTTCAGTCAGACGTTTGGAATCTCCTTCCCTGAATTCCTGATGGAATCCAGGCTACTACATGCGAAACAGCTGCTCGCAACAACCAATCTTTCCATTAAACAAATTACGCTGGAAACAGGGTTCTCTCAATCAAGCTACTTCATCCGATGTTTTAAAACCCAAGAAAACGTAACGCCTATGCAATTTCGAATGATGCACAATCATTCGTTATAGGTACGGCACGTATTTCTTGATCAAGCGCTGACGTAAAAGAAGACTCTGCATACAACATGCAGAGTCTTCTTTGATCATTTTTCATAGATGCTCATTTGTATCTTCGTCCTCATCAGCCTTATATTCCAATATATCTCCAGGCTGACAATCCAGTGCTTTACAGATCGCATCCAGAGTGGATAAACGGATCGCTTTTGCTTTTCCTGTTTTTAATATGGAAATATTGGCGATTGTGATCTCAACTCTCTCTGCAAGCTCGGTAACCGTCATTTTCCGCTTTGCCAACATCACATCAATATTGATTATAATGGCCATATATTCACCTCAGACCACTAGGTCATTTTCTGATTTGATATCAATCGCTTCCTGTAACAATCTTTGGAGCACCGCGGAAAATACTGCAATGACCAATGAAGCAAAAATAGGAACCATTCCCATAAGAATGAGGCCTGGGGCATCATCTTTCTCTGCTACAACATAAACAAATGGCAACATCACAAAATAGAGACTACTGATTACAATAGCACAATATTTTATTGTTTTTAAGGATTTCACTGACATTAGAGAGAAGGCTTCATTTTTGTCGATGTAGCTCAGCAGACGAAATGCCTGGTACAGTGCAACAATAAACGGAATAACTGACACATACATAATAATCACTATGGGGTATAGTGCACCTGCATAATTCGGATTCACCGGATTGTTTGCTAACCAGGGTATGCCGAATATACATAAGGCAAGAATGGGAACACCAATAAGCAACACAGCCAATTTTAAAAAGATGGTTGTACCTCGCTTCACAAAAAGCACCTCACTTGTTTTAAGTGATATGAATTTATCATAATATTTATCGTTTTACAATAAATTTTTATTGTAAAACAGATTTTATTTATTCTTTTGCCCATTAAGGAAGGCAGACCAAAAGATCGCCCCCCCCTCTTTGCTTCAATGATTTTTGGACACAAAAAAAGCCCGATGCTAGCCACTGTTTCGCTAGCTTCGAACTCGGTTGCATATACGCCATATTTGTCTGAGTTAACATTAATTTTCACGAATGAAATATACTCTTAACCGATCTCGCTCACGTACGCCAGAACAGTCCAGCCTCATCCCGTTCCACCTGCTCGAGCACATTCTCAAAATCAGAACAAGGTGTAATAACATCTACCGGATTCCAGCTGCTCTGTTCATCTCTGGCATACACTTTCCACTGATTTTCTTCCCAGTAAAATCGGGCAATATGCAGCTTATCCCATTGATACCGTTCCTCGGCGGGTCTTTCTTCGGTCAAGATCAATTCATTATCATTCATCTCATATGTCAACTTCACCATCGTAAGTAGTGGCGCGGGTACCTTCTCGTGAATATATCCGTTCATTACGGACTGAATTCTTCGTAACGTAAACAAGTCCAGCATGAAGTATGTACATCCTTTCAGCAAAATACCACCTCTGTTCTACGCACCACATGCAGCTCCAAGCACACAACAACCTGCCTTCATGCAATGGTGGTCAGCTACATCCCTTGATCATTTTACCAGCTGGATTTTGTTACACCAGGAATCTGTCCTTGATGAGCCAGTTCTCTGAACTTAATCCGAGATACCTTGAACTTGCGTAGATAACCCCGCGGGCGACCTGTCACTTCACAACGATTCTTTAGTCTGGTCGGAGATGCATTACGCGGCAATTTCTGCAATGCCTCGTAATCCCCTTTCTCCTTCAGTTCCCGGCGCAGGTCCGCATATTTTGCCACGATCGCCTGACGTTGCTTCTCACGTACCACTTTTGATTTTTTAGCCATGAAATACAGCTCCTTTATCCATTAAATTTATGTTTAGAACATCAACCTCCGAGTTATACGGCTTCCACAGGCCATGGCAGTGGATTGTCGAAATGGCCCCAGTCTCCCAGCATTTCTTCATCACTGAGCAGGCACTGGTCCAGCTCATCTTCAATGCTTGCACGTTCCATTTCGATCCCAATCATGACAAGCTCCGTCTGACGATCTCCCCACTGGGCATCCCATTTCTCCAGAACATCCGGCTCGTTACGTAAAATTTCTTCCTTGTCCGCTTCCGGCAACGCCGCGACCCAATGTCCCGCAGGACCGAACTGAATGGATGGTCCTGCCTGACTGAGGCTTGCCGCAACATCCCCCTCGGCCGCGAGCCATACCAAACCTTTGGCACGTACCACTTCTTCCGGCCAGTAACTCATGAATTCAGCCAGACGGGAAGGATGGAACGGCTTTCTGCGGCGATATACAAAGGAACCAATGCCATATTCCTCAGTCTCTGGGGTATGAGACTCCTTCTCCAATTCCTGAATCCACCCAGCGGACATGCTCACTTTCTCAAAATCAAAGCGGCCTGTATTCAGAATCTCGGACGGATTCACCTGTCCGTTCTCGGTCCGAATGATCTTGGCGTTAGGCTGTAGCTTCCGGATGATACCTTCGAGCTTGTTCAGCTCGGTGTCATCGATCAGATCACATTTGTTCAGCAGCAGCACATCACAGGTTTCGATCTGATCGATCAACAAGTCTACGACGTCACGGGTGTCCTCATCTCCGGTCGCCTGATTACGATCCAGAAGACTCTGTCCTGATCCAAAATCATGCCAGAATCGATTGGCATCCACCACCGTTACCAGACAATCCAATCGGGCCAGACTAGTCAGGTCAATACCCGACTCCTCATCGGCATATGTAAAGGTCTGTGCAACTGGAACAGGTTCACTGATGCCGGTGGATTCGATCAAAATATAGTCATACTTGCCTTCGTTCACCAGCTTCTCAATCTCTTGCATCAGATCATCCCGCAAGGTGCAGCAGATACAGCCGTTGGACAGCTCCACCAACTTCTCTTCGGTTCGAGACAAGGTTGCCTCCCCCTTGACCAGCGCTGCATCAATATTGACCTCACTCATGTCGTTGACGATCACCGCAACTTTGAGCCCCTGTCTGTTGTTTAACACATGATTCAAAACCGTCGTTTTCCCTGAACCGAGGTAACCACTTAGTACGGTTACCGGAACTTGCTTTTGTGTCATAGAAGTCTACTCCTTATATGTGCAGTCTGTGTAATTCAGACTTTAATAGTAATTATTACGATTAACAACAATGACTATAATCCTGTTAGACGGTCATTGTCAAACTATTTTTGATTTCAACCTGCAAAAATACAAAAAAAGGCTGACGACCAGCCCTTGCACTTTCGCATCCTGAGGATACGTTTTGGCAAGAAGTGAGTCATAAACCTCCTCTGTAAATGTTCTTTAGTTCAATTTATATAGTCACCCCAGGTCTGGCCTTATTGCCCGCTTCCATCCGTTGCCTGAACACCAACACCAGTACCATCGCTGAAACAGAGAGCAACGTGCAGATCATAAACATGGTCGAATACGAACTCACTTGCACAATGAGCCCCATCGCCAGTCCACCCAGAGAGAATCCGAGGTCATACGAGGACATGAAGATCCCCATGAGTACATATCTGGAATCCGCAGGCAGCACAAAGGACAGATATGTGGTTAATGTCGGGTACAACAGTGCCAGGGCAAAACCGCTGAACACCGCGGAGAGATACACCAATGGCCCGATGATCTCCATTAAGCTGAGTAACTGGGTTCCCAGTGCTGCACACAGCATTAACCCTGCCATCAGCCAGGTATTCCAGCTACCGTCGGACGGAATTTTTTTACGCAAAATAAACCTGCACAGGATCACAACCAATCCCTGTATCGTCAGAAATACCCCTGCACTCGCCATTCCGGTGGATACCATATACAGGGGAAGAAAGGTCGCTGTCGCCCCAAAGACGCAGGACGCAAACAACATCACCACACTGCTAATCAGCAGTGGCGTACTGCGCCAGATGCCGCCGAATGAACGAAACATGTCGCCCAAGGTGTACGATTTGTTCTGCACGGTACTCCGCGGCAAATCCACATTATATCCAATCAGAAGTGGCAGCGCCGCCAGTCCGATCATCAGCAGCGTAAACGCCAGATCACTGGCATTTTCCCAGATTTGTATGGCGAGGATCGGAATGACCAGAGAAGGAACCATCGTAAACAGGGTGTACATGGACAGCCCTTGTGCCCGGTCTTTGTCCTCCAGCTTTTCCACAATGCCTGCCTGCATCGTCATGGAGAAAAAGGCCGTAGCTACCCCTTGCAGGGCCCGCAACCACAGATACGTCTCCACACCAAAAACAACAAATAACAGCAGCGTTCCCGCATGCAAAAGCAATAGCCATTGCATCACTCGAAGTGGCCCATGCTTACCCAGCAACTGCGCTGCAAAAGGTCTCAAGAGCATACAGGTGAACATATATGCCCCCATCATCAGACCAATCTCAGCCTGATTTAATCCAGCGGCTTCGCTTCTCAAAGGCAGAATAATCGTCAAAGCTGAATTTGCCGCAAAAAATAAAAAGGCCAGCATATAAAACCGGATAAACGAAAAGGATACCGGATTTAATTTTCCATTGGATGTTGCATTCATCGAAGACTTCAAACGTTCTTCACCACTTTCTCTCCTGGCAGTCAACTCACAGATGTACCTGTCACGGGTCTTCGCCGTTCATAGGCAAAAACGATCATTACCGCTCCTAGGATAGCACAGATCATGTACATAAATGAATAGGAAGAGAAGTCAGCGACGGGTCCCATAATCACACCACCCAGAGAAATACCCAGATCAGCCATCGCGATAAATAACCCGATCAGGACATTCCGGTTCAGCTTAGGCAACACAAAAGACAAATAGGTCGTGAGCGTCGGATACAGAATGGCTTGAGCAATGCCCATGAATATAGCCCCGACATAGAAAAAGACTACGCCTCCTGTCACCGAAAAACTCACACATTGGGCAGCAACGGCCAAAAGAAACAGGGTACCCATGATAAAAGGAGAATGCCATCTCCCATCAGAAGGAATCCTTTTCCGGAGCATGATTCGAGCCAGCACAACTGTCCCGGCCTGAAGCATCAGATACACACCCGCATTCCCATTTGGTACTTGGCTCGCATACAGCGGAATAAAGGTCGTAATTGCACCAAATACAACGGAAGCAGCAAGCATCAATACACTGCATCGAAACAGCAACGGATTCTTCACCAACTGAGCAAAGGATTCCCACATACTCACGTTCTGCTCCGAAAGATTCTCAGCAGGTTGCTCCTTGTTTGGTTCCATTTTGGCGGTATATCCGAAGACACCCGTACAGACGGCAATGCCGATCAGAACCACTGTAAAATAATCCATACCACCCGTCTGCCAGATTCCTAACGCGATAACAGGCCCCACGATCCCCGGTATGTAACTGAACAACGAATAATACGAAATTCCCTGTGACCGATCTTTCTCCGGAAGTGCATCAATAATGCCAATCTGCAAGGCCATGGAGAAAAACGCTGTCGATACCCCCTGCAAAATACGAGCAACCAAATAACCCTCGAGTCCCGTAAAGGTATATAAAATCAGGGCAAATCCATTGATGATCAGAATCAAACGCAATATTTTGATCGGACCGTGCTTTTGAATAATCCGACCTGCCCAGGGTCTGAAAAACATCGTTGTGAACATATAAGCGCCCATGATCAGTCCAATCGTTGTACCGCTCGCGCCCAAGGACTCCCCTTGTAATGGGATGATCACGTTAAGAATGGCATTGGCACTGAAATATAGAAGAACCAGTATGTACAAGCGCAGAAAAGGCCAAGACATCGCTCCACTCACAATGGATGCTCCCCCTAAAATGGTATTAAATGCTTCAATAATCGCTTCGCATAGTCTGACTGTACGTCCTTAAGTTGCTTGGTCGGAACGATCTCTACAACCTGTCCCTCTCTGAAAATGATCACCCTGTCACAGATATAGGCTGCCGCCTGTATATCATGCGTGATAAAGACATAGCTCAGCTTGTAGATTTCTTTCAGCTCTTTCAACAATTTCAGCACCTGAATCTGAACAGACACGTCCAGTGAGCTGATCGCTTCATCAAACACAATGCATTTAGGGGCGGTAGAGATGGCCCTCGCAATGCACACTCTCTGAGCCTCCCCGCCGGATAGTTCATGCGGATATTTGGATCTATAAGAAGGGTCCAGTCCAACTTGGTTCAGCAACAGATCCACCTTCTCTGAGTTACCCTGATCCTTTCGCAGCTTTTGCTGTGCTTGCATCGGTTCCATAATGGCAGCTTCCACAGTAAGAAATGGATTGATGGAGGATGTATAATTTTGAAAAACGGCGCTGAGATTACCCATCCGTACACGCCGATTCTGTACGTCCTGACCATCCAGCAAGATCGTTCCAATATCTGGGCGTTCAATGCCCAGAATCAGACGGCCCAACGTCGATTTACCGCTTCCGCTTTCACCGATGATACCCAGACATTCACCCTGTTGGCATTCAAAGGTAACCTGTTTCAATACCTGTTGTCTGTGCTTGGAGAACAGTCCGCCTTGGTTATATGATTTTTCGATACCCTCCACCTTTAGCATCTATAAGTCCTCCTGCATCAACGCCTTAAAATGATTGCTCAGCTCCAACCGGGTAGAGACCAGATACTGCGTATAAGCATGCTCCGGCTCTGTCAAAACAGAATGCATGCTGCCGCGCTCTACGATGATTCCGTCTTTCATGACCATCACGTCATCTGCAATCTTCTGGACAACGCCGAGATCATGGGAGATGAACATCATGGAACAGCCCATGCGTTCGCGTAATTGAATCAATTGCTCCACCACTTCATATTGAGAGATCGTATCAAGTGCTGTTGTCGGCTCATCCGCAATAATCAGATCAGGCTCAAGCACCAATGCCAGTGCAATCATGATTCGTTGCAGCATTCCACCGGACAGCTGATGTGGATATTGATTCAGAATCTCGCGCGGATGTCTGAGCATGACGCTTTCCATGGCATTGATGATTTTCCGTTCAATCTCGCGGGTGTTCCGGCCAAAATGTTGCTGAAGCGTCTCCCGAATATGAACACCAATGACACAGGAAGGATCAAATGCACTCATGCCATTTTGCAAAATCATACACAGATGCTTGCCCCGCTTACGCCGCATCTCCGGTTCCGAAAGCTGGTTCAGGTCTTCGCCCTGAAATAACAGCCTGCCTGATTGACGAATCCATGGCTTGTTCAGTCGCATGATAGCCCTGCACGTAACGGACTTCCCACTACCACTTTCCCCTACGATGGCCATGCAGCTTCCCTGCTTAACTTCGAATGAACTGTCATGAATGATCACTTTACCTGTATTGGTATCCCATACTTTCAAATGTTCAACCTCGACTATATTCATAAGTGGCCTTTCTCACCTCACTTTCGTAAGACTTGTCAGACTTACCTTGAGAGGTCATCAATTTGGGGTCCAGAGCCACTTGAAGCGCATCCGATAGAAAATTAAAAGCAGACACGACCACCACAATGGCCAGACCCGGTGCCAACATCAATTCAGGTCGGGAGAACATGACTTCCCTCGCCTCATTGAGCATCATCCCCCACTCCGCATGCGGAGCCTGAATGCCAAGCCCCAGAAAGGAAAGGCCGGAGATCTGCAACATCATTGAACACATGGAACCACTCGCAATGACGGCAATATCGGCAAAGGTAACCGGAACAATATGTTTGGTTATAATTCTCAGATTGGGTGTGCCGGAGGCTTTGGCGAATTTTACATAATCCATATCAGAGAATTGCATCACAGATGTGCGAATAACACGGGCAAACCAGGCCCATTTCATCCACACAAAGGCAATCAGTATATTCTCCAGTCCTGCACCCAAAATGCCAACCACCGCCAGTGTCATCACGTATCCGGGAAAAGACAGCATGATATCACAGACTCTCATGATCCATGCATCCACTTTTCCCTTGAAGTAACCTGCGATGAATCCAACAATAGCCCCGATTAGAACAGATAGACTGAGCGCAACCAGAACCCATAAGACACTTGGACGGATACCATAGATAAGCCGGGATAATACACATCTGCCCAGATGATCATTGCCTAATAGATACTCCCAGGATGAGGAGGCATAACGAAGCTTCATGTTCACTTGTCCAGGATCATGCGGCGCAATAAGCGGAGCCAGTACGCCCGCCATAATCGTGACCATAATTACTACCAAAGAGGTCAACGCAAGCTTGTCTTTGCACAGATTTTTCAATATTCGCATCAGAATTCCTTTCTCAAACGGGGATTCATCGCCGCATTAATGATGTCGGATAACGTGTTAAACAAGACAAAGGTGACAGCCAACATCAGAACATACGCCTGAATAATCGGAAAATCCCTGCTTAAAATGGATTTCACGCTGAGCCTCCCGAGCCCCGGCCAGGCAAATACATTTTCGATGACCACCGTACTGCCCAACACGATCGGGATCGCCATACAAAAGATAGACACAGCCACCTGTAATGAATTTCTCAGAATATGCAGGGTGACTTTCTTCTCGCTCAGACCACTTGCCCGTGCATATAACACATAGTCCTCATTCATATTGCTCAGCATGGAACTTCGAACCGTTCGGAAGTAAATGCCCGTATAACTCACCGTGATTACAATCACCGGTAGAATGTAGCTTCGATACGAGTCCATGCCGCTGGTAGGTAGCAGATCCAGCTTGACGGAAAAATACCAGATCATCATGGCTGCAAGCCAGTAGGATGGCATGGCGGTAAGGAAAAAGGATACGCCTCTGACCGATCGATCCAGCAGCTTGCCTTCTCTCATGGCACAGATCACACCCAGCAGGATGGACAGCGCAATAATGAATACCGATGAGACAAGTGTTAACTTCAATGTGTTCATAAAAGCAGGCCCCATCAATGACCATACGGGTTCACCAGATACATAAGAGTTGCCAAAATCCAACTGCACAACAGCCATAATCCAGTTCGCATACTGTATCATAAACGGCTGATCGAACCCCAGCGCTTTATTCGTTTGCGCGATCAGTTCATCTGTAATCTGCGGAACTTCCTGTGCCTGTAACACGACAACCGCCGGGTCCAAGGGAGATAGATTAATCAGGACAAACGTTATAAATGAAATGATAATCAGTAAAGGGATGGTTAACAGAATCCTTTTGATGATATAACTTCCCATATCCATCTCCGCTCTATTTAAAATTCATTTTTTCAAAAGGTAGTTCATATTGGGTCTGCTTGAATGAGATTCCATTAAGATTCTCGGGAGCGACTACGGTAACACGTCCGTTGGTAATCGGGATGAAGACTGCTTCATCATGGACAATCTTCATAATGTCGGCATATAGGGATCGGCGTGAAGCCTCATCCGTGGAGAACATAACCGCATCAATTTTTTTGTACAATTCATCTGCTTGGGCAATTCCGCTTGTTGTATGCTTGTATGCCGAATCTGATGTAAATGCAGCAATGGTACTCTGTGGATCATAAGCCAGTCCCCAGGTTTGATTAAAGAGCAGATCATATTCCCCGGTGGCTCTCCGATTCGCAATGGAAGTGGATTCTTCGCCCACGATTTCAAGCTGAACACCCAATTCTTTCATGGAATACTGGATCAATTCGGCCTGTATTTTCTGTGAAGACGAGTTGCTGTCATAGTAGAGATTCGTGGCTAAAGGCTGACCGTTCTTCGTTCTCACCACTTTACCGTCTGCCAATGTCCAGCCTGCTTGGTCCAGAAGATTTTTAGCTAATTCCGGATCATACTCCCGTTTCTTAAGATCCACCTTGGCGTAATTGACATTGGCTGAAAATAGCGTGTCCGCTACAGTCTGCGTTCCGTTGAAAATATCTTTACTGATCGTTTCCCGATCAATGCCAACCCATAACGCTTCCCGCACTGCCGTTTCCTGAACTGGACTATTCTCGCGACTGCTATTGGCTACGATCATATTGGTATTCATCGCTTCACTTCGAACCACTTGATAACCACCGGATTCAGCCAATTGGTCCATGGCTTCGACATCGATACTATCTGCTCCCCGGTCATCGGTGAACACAAAGTTGATCTCTCCTTTTTGCAATGCCAGGAATGTCGTTTCACCTGCGGGAAGAACCTTGGATGTGATTTTCTTGATTGCAGGTGCACCACCCCAATAGTCTTCATTGGCTTCAAACGTGGCATTCTCTTCGACTTTATGAGCTGTAAGCTTGTAAGGTCCTGTGCCGTGGAAACCACTCACTCCGTCTTTGGTTCCGCCATCATTGAAATCCTTGGGTGATATGAAGACGTAAGGTCTTGTCATGGACAATTCCACCAGTGCGGGATAATAGGCTTCCGACAGCGTCAGCTCCACCGTGTGTTCATCGATAACCGTTACACTTGTGATTTTGGTAGACAGCTTGATCCAGGCATGTTTTTCGGCATTCGCCTGTACTTCATCGATATTTTGTTTAACCGCCTCTGCGTTGAACGGCTCTCCATCATGGAATTTCACATCTTGTCGCAGATGAAAGGTATAGGTCTTGCCATCCTCGGAAATATCCCATGATTCCGCCAGCAATGGCTTGATTCCGTCAGGCGTGTTTTCCACCAGAGACTCATATACCATTCCTTGTGCAGGCATGGAGCCTGTATACAGATGTGGGTTCATATCATTAATATCTTTGGCAGAAGCATAGATAAGTTCTGTTTGTACCTGGCTATTAACAGGCTCCGTTTGGGCGCTCTCTTTCTCTTTTGTGCTCTGTCCGCATCCGGCGAGCAGCGCAATGGCAGACACCAGCAATAGTATGAACGTAAAAGTAAGACCCTTTTTCACAACATTTCCTCCTGATGATTAAGTTACAAGCAGACCTTGTAGGTTACATCAGACCACTCCGATTGCAGTACCATCTTCCGATCGCTGTTATCCCCAGATTTTTTTGATTCTCTTTTCCAAAGAGAAAATCCGGTGATAAATGCGAACGCTTCGCTTCTTCAGATTGGTTCTGCACTCTCCGTTATGATGTAAACATCAGGTTCAACTTGATTAATTTGAGATGTAATTAACCCTATTACTCAAAGTCAAAGTCCGGTGCAGATCATGCGGATATCCTCTTCAAAGGATTGGATTGAAAAGGCGCTGGACAAGCGCTGATCCGGGTGTGCGTCAGCCACTTCCTGAAGCTTAGCTTCATATCTGGCGATAAATTGATCAATGGTTGGACAGCTCACATCGAGATGTCCGGCTATGCCCTGAATGATTTTGATGCGGTAGTAATCTTCCTTGGGCATACGGGGAATGTCCAGTTCCCCTTCGCGGTTCATGAACGTTTGACGGAATGGGACTGCTGAAAAGTCGAAATATTTCCCTTCCGAATTGGGTTCCGAGAATGGATCAATCAATAATGAGGTGTATCGTATGTACAATAAATACTCTTGATGAATGACCTGCAGCTGATTGAAATTCTCGATATCCTGGCGTGATATACTCTCTAATCGAACCGGATAGTTGTCATCCGTCATGAACTGAAGCAGGTTGACTCCCTGAATATCAAGTCGGTTCGTAATATTCATAATCTCCTGCCACTGTGCCCGCATTTCCCGTATCAAAATTTGTGTAATCGGACCTTCAGGATACATCTTGTATACGTATTTCTGAGTATCTGGAGCTCCGAAGATGGATTCTAATGAGAAGTCATTCATGAACAAGGGTGGATGTACGTACAACGAGATATTTCTCGTTTCCGCCTCCAGTGGGGATCGCATCACTTCCAGCGCAACACCCAAACGCTCATAACCTTGGCGTAGCTTACTAACCTGTTCAGACGGGTAACGAGTTGAACCGATATACACCTTTTTCTTGACCCCTGTTGTGATCACATGATTGGACGGATGTTCGTGCATCCAACGGGTATCTCCGAGGTAGGTAGAGAAACTGATCACTTCCGTCGCTGCATTCCGCTCTCTCATATAATGGGTCACGAGTCGATTCGACCCGAACGTTGGAGAAATCAAAATAACACATTTCAGTTGTTTGATGAATTCATCATTCATTTGTTCCAGTACATCGATATACGCATCGGTGGTAACCGCCAAAATGAGTGTATCCCATTTACCATCAATGGTGTCATATCCCTTGAACACATGATCAACGTAACACTCACCTGCGAGCGATTGATGTTTCTCATTTTGAATGCTGACCTGAATACGCCCCTTGCTCTGTTCGAGGGCTGAGAATACGGACGCTGAACGAACCGATTGTCTCCCCGTAATGCCTATACAGCAGTTGAGATGATCTTTGAGCGTTACCGCAAGCTGAATGGATGCAGGTCCGGTTCCGAGTATCAGGATTCGCTGAAGATTGCTCATATAAGCCTCCTTAATTCAATGTTCAATCTGTAATCCATTTGGACGCACTTGGATGCAATTGCATACCTATGCTTTTTGATACAACGCAATATCAAACACATCATCCGGGCGCAGGATCGTATCCACCAGCTTCCATTTGCTGCTGTCCGTCTCTATCATGGGATAATTGAACAAGGACTTCAACTGATCACCGTATCTCATGGCTACAACCACCTGTGCATTCGTCAGGGCATGCAGTTGATCAAGCAGCTCATATTTAGGGGCCACCGTAGAGCTGAAAATGATATGGGTTGCTTCCTTGGTATACTCCAGATTTTCCAGCAATGTTGACTCCAAACGAATCTTCAAACCCGTGCCCAGTGTCTCCACCACTTTTCGCCCGAGTGTAATGGACTCTTCATCAATATCGATCCCGACAACCTGTGCACCTGTTCGCTTGGCGATGAGTAATGGTGTCATTGGGAATGAACCGGAGCCTACCAACAATACGTTGGAATCGGAGGTGACATGGAAGCTGCCGAATTCTTTATCGATACACTCTTCTATGTTTTTGAAATAATCGGCAATCTGCACATCCCCGTTCTCTAACTTTAATGCACGATATTTCTCCATGATCGCCACACACTGGGCGGATTTATTTCTTAACGCCCACACAAGCGAATCCAGTTCTTCCAGCTCCGAATGCTCCAACTGTTCCCAGGTTGCCTTATTGTCCTGATCAGTCACAAAGCGGGAATAGTCATTGATCACAGCCTCCAGCTCTGCACTATGCTGAATCGTATGATCATACTTGCTCGCGAGCTTATCGAATTTCTCTGCAAATTCACTCAAACATGTCTGAAAATGGACCAATGTGATCATTTCTTTTCCCCCTATACGTTGTCTCGATCATGTATCATGTACCTCATGCGTTTACAACGCTCCATTCTGCTGGAGCATCTATGAAGGCTTTGCCCTGAGCCACGATGCCAACAGATCCCTCAATCGTAATACTCTCAAGTTCTGTGCCATCCCACTGGGCTACCACTTTGATCGCACCACCAGGCTGCTTGATGTACTGCGTAATCTGCCTCTGCTGGCTCCATGCGAGATACGCTCCCACGGAGGCCGTACCCGAGCCACACCCTCTCTCCCAGATCAGACTATCCAGCTCCGGAACATAGATGAGTGGGGCCATTTCTTCCAAGTGTGATTGATATAACAAGATACCAATCAGCTTATCCCCTAGGGTTAGTCCCAGTAATCTTGCAAGGGTCTGTGCCCTCTTCTTCATCGTATCGTCGAAGTCATCGACTTCAATCACGATATGGATGAACTCAGCGTACCGGATGATCACCATATCGAGTTCGATGCCTTCGTAT
The DNA here is from genome assembly GCF_002843485.1 of Paenibacillus sp. BGI2013. Taxonomy (NCBI): domain Bacteria; kingdom Bacillati; phylum Bacillota; class Bacilli; order Caryophanales; family Paenibacillaceae; genus Paenibacillus; species Paenibacillus sp. BGI2013. Next base: position 195,185 of record NZ_PJFA01000007.1, on the reverse strand, counting down.
CGGATTGTTCGTTGTTCGATCTGCTTTGGTATCGGCATAGTTACCTGGCAGTCATATTCGTTCTGCTGCTTCTTCACATGGCACATGATCAATTGATCGGTTCCGGAAACCTCCAGCATGATGTCCATAGATTCCTTTTGTGCCAGTCCTGCTTCAGATGCTTGGTGTGCTGCAAGTGCCATACAGGCATTGCCACAGAACTCTCCTCCGGCCATTTCCAGGCGGGCCACAGCTTCCGGTCTCCTCGTTGGTTCAATGAATCCCACTTGTTCAGCGTAAACGTTATCATACGACATTAGACGAGTTGCAATATGATTGTATTTCTCTGCTGCATGATCCGTTTTAACCAGAATCGTCATGTTTTGGGTGGGACTGAACTTGATAAAATCGATCTCCTGTTTCATCGCAGCGACTACTCCTGTTCTTCTTTTTATCTAATAGTAATTATTACGATTAAAGGTCGAGAAAAATATAGCACATCTTTTTGGGGAGCGTCAACAAATATTTCCATTTAAAAAAATAAAATTTCATAATACCTTTAGCTGCACCTCCTGTAAGAAAACGCAAACAGAGCTGGCGCTTCTGCGCCAGCCCTAGCCATAATTACACCATCTGATAAGATTCAACGAATCGTCGTTCCTACCTCGCTCTCACTTAAAAAGGGAATACGAAAAACGGTTGCCGCAGAACGGAACCGTTTCGATCTGGATATGATCCCGTGATTCACTGTACTCATCACGCTTGATGTGCTTGCACATTGTGCAGTGCTTTCTCAGCCAGTGCAGCCAGAAGATGTGCTCCCAGCGACAGAGCCCGTTCATCCACATCAAAGCCAGGGTGATGCCACTCATGCGGGCCAGAGGTGCCCAGGAAGAGGAACAGGCCGGGAACTTCTTTTTGATAAAAAGAGAAGTCCTCTCCTGCCGGAGAAGGCAGCGGTCTGATGCTATTCAGCCCAATCTGACTTGCAACTTGCTCCGCCGCAGATGCCAGAGCTTCATCGTTGACCACGGCAGGTGGTCCCTGAATCCAGCGAACCGTAGCCCGTGTGCCATAGGCTGCGGCCACACCGGCGACTACCTGATTGAAACGCTCGCGAATTCGTGCACGCACTTTCTCATCAAAGGTACGCACTGTGCCATCGAGGATCGCTTCATCCGGAATAACGTTCCAGGCTGTGCCGCTGTGGAGCTTGGTGACACTGATTACAGCACTCTCCTGTGCTCCCACATTGCGACTCACAATGGCCTGTAATGCCGTAACAATATGTGCGGCAACCACAATTGGATCAATGCCGGCTTCAGGCACAGCTGCATGGGTGCCTACACCTTCCACTTTGACAACAAAACCGTCTGCTGCTGCCATCAATGCGCCTTCCCGAATGCCCACCGTACCTACCTGGAGATCAGGCTTGTTATGCAAACCAAATACGGCCCGAACATCGGATAATGCGCCGCTCTGGATCACTTGCCGAGCACCCGTTGCTTTTTCCTCCGATGGCTGGAATATCAACCGTACTTTTCCCGGTAGAATGGACTCACGCTGTTTCAGTAATCGTGCAGCACCAATCAGAATTGCCGTGTGTGCGTCATGTCCGCATGCGTGCATCTTTCCATCTACCTGGGAGGCAAATTCCAGCTTTGTCTCTTCCTGAATGGGCAGCGCATCAATATCTGCTCTTAGGGCGACAACAGGACCGTCCCCTTGACCCACTTCAGCGACAAGCCCTGTCCGCAGCGCATATTCGTCTGCAATACGGACGCCTTCCTCTTCCAGCCAACTGCGAATGGCAGCTGTCGTCTCCTTTTCCTCGCCGGACAATTCCGGGTTACGATGCAGATGTCGCCGAATGGTGATTAAACGTTCCGCAAATTCTTCCGCCCGTTCACCATGAAGTTCATGCTCGGGGCCCTGTACTTGTTGCTCAGAATGCTGCTTGGGCTGTTCCAGATCACTTTTCATCACATGGCCTCCCATTCGTATATATTTACTGCTATATTAACTACCTAATTCTATCCGATTGCAGCTTCCTGTTCCTTGGATTCCAGTGCAAATTCACTGAGTCCCTGCTCTGCCAGAATCTCACGCAACAATTCGAATGAACGAATTCGCTTGGTAAAGTCCCGTGTAGCTGTAGTCACAATGAACTCTTCCACAGCAAACTCCTGCTGGAACTTCAGCAGTGCCTGACCTACGCTTTCCTTCGTACCCCGGGTCACACTTGGCTCCAAAATCTCGATCCGATAGGTTTCGTTTGATTGACAGCCGAATTCTTCCGCCTGCTCCACAGAACCAACGGTCAGCACCTTTCCACTCTCCAGATGAATCTTCACCAGCATATGCTCACTCGCAAGTCCTTCCGCTTCTTCCTCACTCTCGGCCACAATTAACGATATGGCTAATGCAGCGTAAGGCTCCCGTCCCTGGGAACGATCAAATTGTTCACGATATACACGGATCGCTTGAAGCGCTACCTCTATATTACTGTTAATGAACAGTGAAAAGACATATGGGAGTCCCAGTTCCGCAGCCATGCTTGCACTATCAACACTGGCTCCAAGTACGTACAGTTCCGCTGGAATGTCCGACACAGGCGAAGCGCTGAGACCTGCAAGTGGATGTGATGGATCTTCAAGCGGCTCATTGTGGATGTATCGTTTCACCTGAACAATTTTCTCTTGCAGAGATGCAGCTTCCTGAATACCTTCCTGTAACGCCTGTGTTGAACGGGGTAATCCACCTGGTGCACGACCGATTCCCAGGTCAACTCTTCCGGGTCCGAGCGCTGCGAGGATATTGAAATTCTCGGCGACTTTGTATGGACTATAATGCTGGAGCATTACTCCGCCAGACCCCAGCCGAATCCGCTTTGTATGCGCAAGCAAGTGGGAGATGAGTACCTCCGGGGAGGAACCTGCAACATGCCCTGAATCATGGTGCTCCGACACCCAGAATCGATGGAATCCAAGCTGTTCTGCCCGCTGTGCCAGCTCAATCGTATGCCGAAAAGCATCCACCGCCGTTTCCCCTTCATAGATGGGAGTCTGATCCAAAATGCCAACACGAATACTCATATCCTTCTCCTCCTTGATTGTGCTGAACCGCTGTTGTTGAATCTTACAAACAATCTATAACTTCCGAAGCAGTTCCCCGAAGGGCTCTGCCAATGGCGAATATTCTTCTTTTAAAGTAACGACGCTGATCTGCAACGATACACCTGCTACCTCATGTACCTGAATGGGGAACAACTCCTGATTCTGCACTTCCTTCTTCACCGTAAGTCCCGGGAGAAAAGCAATGCCTGCCCCTTGCATAACCAGTTTCTTCGCTGTCTCCGAATTATCGACATGGTATGTAATATTCGGCGGGTGTTCCAGCGAGTCGAAAGCCCGGTGAATGCGAAGCCAGTCCAGTGAACCACATTCAAAAAAGACCAGTTGCTCATTCCGGATGGCTTCCATGCTGACATGCCCGCTCTCAATGAATGGATGCCCTTTGTACACATAGAGCTGAATCGGATCTTCATAAAAAGCAACCGTACGGATCGCAGGATGCATGACCTTGCGTACAAAGGCAAGATCGATCTCCTGACCAAGCAGTTTGGCAATCAGCTGATCCGTCGTTGCTGTCGTCAATTTGATGTTAATTTCGGGGTAAGCTTCCTTGATCTTGGGTAGAAAATCAGGAATGACATAGTTGGATACCGATACTGTACTACCAAGTCGAAGCGCATCCGGTGTTGATCGCCGTTGCTGAATCTTCTGCTTGCCCTTCTGAATCACTTGCAGCACTTGCTGCGCATATGGCAGGAATTTCCGACCTTCATCTGTCAGCACAATTTGTTTGCCAAGCCGATCAAACAACTTGCAGCCCAGCTCCCTTTCCAGTGACTGAATGCGAGCTGTGACCGAAGGTTGGGACAAGAAGAGTACTTCGGCAGCCTTATTGAAGCTTCCATAATGATTGATATATACAAATGCTTCAATATTCTCGATATTCATGAGCGCCTCCGTATCCACGTCCGCAGACGTTTGATCTTATATTGATTTATCCAATACACTTACTTGGTTTTATGATATCGTAATCCCATCCTTTTCCAGTGTCAATATCAATTCATCCAGCGAGCGATCTAAACGTGTAGTCACATCTGCCGAGAGTACAAATTTTCCATCATCCAATCGTTCAATTCCCTGATCCACAGCATACACGCCACCCAAGATATGTCTTCCACCAAGGGCTGCCAGAACAGGCTTCAATGCATAATCAATCGCGAGTAGATGAGCTATAGAGCCACCGATAACGAGCGGAAGTGTCAACTTGCCCCGCAACCCTTCTTGCGGAATCAGATCCAGGAACAGCTTGAGCACTCCCGAGTACGATGCCTTGTATACCGGTGTTGCCACAATAACTGCATCCGCCGCTTCCACGACAGCAAGTGCATCACGAATGAATGAGCTGTCAAACCGGGCTTGCACCAGATCCTCAGCGGGCAGATCCACAACGTGAATGACTTCAACGGTGATGCCTGCCTCCGTTAATTTTTGGCTGCTGTAATCCGTCAGACCTGTCAATCGCGAACGTTTGGAAGGTGATCCGGCAATAATGACAACATGTGACATGAATTTCTCCTCCTCAAGCGTAAACGGCTGTCGCCGTCCTCTGGTGGCACAGCTACCGTTTCGCAGTGAAATATAAAAATGGATAGGGTGAAACTTATAAATTCTTATATTTTGGAATAGCGGTCAAGCCGCTCCTTTTACTTTGGGGTCCAGCCGATCGCGAATATCGTCTCCAATCAGATTAACCGCCAGTACAAACAACGTGATCGCCAGACCCGGGAACGTACAGATCCACCAGGCAACCGTCAGATACCCTCTACCTTGTGAGAGCAATGCGCCCCAATCCGGTATTTCCTTCAACACCCCAAGTCCCAGAAAACTGAGTCCGGAACCCGTAAGAATTGATGTCCCTACACCAAGCGTAGCCATGACCAGCAAGGGTGACAACGAATGTGGCAGTACATGTTTCCAGAAAATACGTGCATTGGAACCGCCCAGTGAACGTGTCGCTGTAATAAAAGGCAGACCTTTAACTGATATGACCTGCCCACGCATCACCCGTGCGTAACCCGGAATGGAGGAAACCGCAACAGCCAGTGCAATGTTCATCAATCCTGGCCCGAGAGCAGCTGCAACAGACAGTGCCAAGAGCACGCCGGGTACAGCCATCAGAATATCGACAGCCCGCATCGTGATAGTATCAACAATTCCTCCGGCATAACCGGAGATAATACCAAGAGCACTACCAACAATACCGCCCACAAGCACCGAAGCAAATCCAATGAGCAGCGAATCCCTGCTTCCATGCACAACTACACTGAAGATATCCCTGCCAAAATAGTCCGTCCCGAACAGATGCGCAGCAGAAGGAGCCTGCAGAATGGCATCCGTCATCATCTGAGTTGGATCATAGGGCGCAATCCAGCCCGGTACAATCGCACATGCCACGGTAAACACTACCACCAGCAATGCTACATAAAAGAATAATCGGGATACCGCGAATGAGACGCGATAACGCCAAGGGCGGCGATTCCACAGATGGATACGTCCTATACTGCCGGCCCATGCTTTTTTGTCACCAGCCAAAGGTTTCATGCTCATGAGCAACAACTCCTCCTTTCATACTCCGCGTCAGGACACTTCTGACTGTTCCAGCTGTCATCATGTGCGGACTGCACGCCGAACCCGGGGATCAATGTACGAATACGAGATATCCACCAGCAGGTTCAAGACCACATAGATAATGGATGTAAAGAAAACAACGCCTTGCACCACTGGCAGATCCTTGGCCATTAGCGCATCCGCAATAATTCGGCCGATCCCCTGTCTAGAGAAGACGGTCTCCACCACAACGGTTCCCGCAAGCAGATCACCGATCAGCATGCCGATTACCGTTACTGCAGGAATAAGCGCATTACGCAGTGCATGACCATACATGATGGCACGTTCCGAAAGTCCTTTGGCCCGTAACGCCACAATAAATGGTTCATTGATCACTTCCAGCATGCTGTTACGCACCATCCGTACAATAAATCCTGCACCCACAAGACCCAGTGTGGCAGCCGGAAGAACCAGTGAGCTGAATCCGTCGGAACCCATCGCCGGGAACCAGCCAAGCTGTACTGAAAATAACAGGATGAGCAGTATCCCCGTCCAGAAGGTTGGCATGGAAATGCCGAACAGTCCAACGAGCCGGGCGACGAAATCAATCACGCCATTGCGATGAATCGCAGACAATACACCAAGTGTAATTCCAATCGTGATGGCAATGATTGAGCTGAGTGCGGTCAAAGCCAGTGTGGCTGGAAAATGTTCCAGTATTTTCGGCAAAACCGGATCGGAATTGATCATTGATTTACCGAAATCCCCACGCAGCATATCACCAAAATAGTTCGCAAACTGGATATAAAACGGTTGATCCAATCCAAGTTGAACCCGCAGATTCTCGATCATCTCCGGGGTAGCCGAGGACGGGTCCAGCATGAGCAGAACCGGATCACCCGGCAGAAGATACATGATGCAGTACACCAGCACCGAAGCTCCGAAAATAACCAGAAGCGATGTTGCGAGTCGTGACAGTATCGTTTGAACCATACCGGGATATCTCCTTCCTGAATCTGGATTGGTCGTTCCTATAGTACGTGTTCAAAAAGACCAGTTTTCAGTACCGAGAAGATGGAATGAAGCTAGAAATGGAGTAGCGGAGCGTAGGAAACTACGTGAGCAACTGAAATGTTTCCGAAGGAAACATCCTTCGTAAGCCCCCCGCTTATTTCGGCTGAATTTCATATTCGATGCTGATCATGCCATTAGGCATGACTCGTAATCAAAAGTGGACTTTTTGAACAACCTCTGTTAGGGCTGAATGCGGACGTCGTTAAAGAGTGGATAACCTAATGAATCAAACTTGATGCCTTCGACCTTTTTGGATGCAGCGACGGTATACGGGAATACATAGATCGGCAGAATTACCGCTTGCTCAATCAGGTATTGCTGGATTTGATTGTAGATCTGAACACGTTTATCAGGATCCGTCTCGACCGCTCCCTGCTCCAGCAATTCATCGATCTTTGGATCAGACAAACCGGACAATGTCGGGCGCTCGCCCTCTGCACTCGTATGATAGAAAGCGTACAAGGCATTAGGATCAGAATTGACCTGACTGTTGCCATAGAGATCATAATCCCAGTTCTGATAGATGACCGTTGCTACGTCTTTTGTAATCTCGACTTCAACAGCAATGCCAACCTGTTTCAACTGTTGCTGGATAATGGCGGCAATGTCATTGCGTTTCTCCCGATTGGGCGAACCATCGACATAACGCAGGATCAGTTTCTGGCCGTCTTTGGCACGAATACCGTCAGCGCCTTTCACCCAGCCTTGTTCATCGAGCAGCTGATTGGCTTTGTTGATGTCCGGGTTAATGCTACCTTCCAGCGATGCATCATAACCCAGGATTCCAGGAGACAGTGCGGACCATGCACGTTCGTAGTTGCCCAGATACAATGTTTTGACAATCGATTCCACATCTACGGCGGATTGTACCGCCTGCCTTACTTTCACATCATCCCAAGGCGCTTTGCGCAGATTGAAAAAGAGTGTATATGGCAACCCAACCGTGTTGGCCTGCAACAGTTGCTGGTTCGGATCGTTTTTCAATGCAGCAACATTTTGCGGGGGAACCGTCTCGGCAGCGAGTACCTGACTACTCTGTACACTTCCGATGCGCGTCGCTTCTTCCGGTACAATCTTGAATGTGATCGTATCCACATGGGGTGCGGCTTTATTTTCAACCGTCTCAGGTCCCCAGTTGTAATCCTTGTTTTTGGCAACGACGATATCCGCATTTTCATCCCATTTCACAAAGGTATACGGGCCTGTGCCCACCGGATTTTTACCCAGCTGGTCGCCATATTTTTGGGCAGCCGTAGGGGATACGATCCCCAGAAGTGCCTGGCTCAAGTTACCGAGAAAAGCTTGCGATGGTGATTCCAGATTTACCTTGATGGTATATTCATCAATGACTTCGGAGGAGCTATAAGGTCTAATCAGGGCTAGAGAATTGGCAGCTTTGGTGGCCGGGTCGATCACCCGGTCCAGATTGTATTTCACGGCTTCCGCATTAAACGGTGTACCATCATGGAACTTCACGCCCTCACGCAGCTTGAATGTATAACTCTTGCCGTCCTCGGATACGCTCCATTCCGTGGCAAGCCAAGGTTTGATGGAACCATCAGGCAGCTGCACGACCAGATTATCGTAGATCGTCCGGATGGCACGCACCGTTACGGCAAGCCCACTACGATGAGGGTCAAGCGTATCCGGTGAAGTCGCGAGTGCAAAAGTCAGGTTGCCTCCTTCAGCTTGCCCGGCCTGCCCCCCGCCTGATGCCTGCGCCGTACTGTTCGTGCTGCCTCCCGCCGCTCCGCAACCGGATAATACCATCACCAATACTGCTGCCAATGCCATATATTTCATCCATGAGATAGACCTGTTCATATCGCTTCCCCCTCTGTGTATACAGGTGTCATTAATTGATGTTTATACCAATACTCTATATATCCTATGAGTTAAGTCGGTTTTAAAGTAGTACGAAACGTAGTGTAAATTGAATAGGGTTCATCTCCGTTATGCCAAATCAGATACAACTTGCTTCTTCGCAGCCGTATAACGGTTAACCGGAATCTGTACCCCAAGGTTACCTCGCAATGTATCGTGTTCATAGTCCGTACGATACAGACCGCGTTCTTGCAGAATCGGAACAACCAGTTCCACAAAATCAGACAATCCACTTGGCAGCTCCGAAGCAATAATGAAACCATCCGCCGCTTCCGTCTCGAACCATTCCTGAATCTTGTCAGCAACCTGCTCCGGTGTGCCCAGGAATTTGCTGCGCGGTGTTGCTGCCCGCAGAGCCACTTCACGCAACGTCAATCCTTGCTCTTTGGCATCCTTCTTGATCTTGTCAGTTCCACTGCGGAAACTGTTGCTTCCAATGCCATTCAGCTCCGGGAACGGTTCATCCAGTGGATATTGGGAGAAATCATGATGTTCGAAGAAACGTCCCAGATAATCCAGCGCTTTATCAATGGTAACCAGACTTGCGATCTCCTGATATTTCTGTTCCGCTTCCTCTTCCGTCCGTCCAACAATAGGATTGATGCCTGGCAGAATAACAATATCCTGTGAAGAACGTCCATAGGAAGCCGCTCGTGTTTTCACATCCTTATAAAATGCCTGTGCATCTTCAATCGTATCGTGTCCGGTAAAGACAGCATCCGCTTCTTGCGCCGCCAGCGTTTTGCCATCTTCCGATGAACCTGCCTGGAAAATCACCGGCTGTCCTTGCCGTGAACGGGCAATATTGAGCGGACCTTGTACGGAGAAAAACTCTCCTTCATGATTAAGCGTGTGCAGCTTGGATGGATCGAAGAATACGCCGCTCTCTTTGTCTCTTACAAAGGCATCATCTTCCCAAGAGTCCCACAACCCTTTGGTTACCTGTAAATATTCCGCGGCAATGCGATAACGTTCCGGATGCGAAGGGTGACTGCTCTTACTATAGTTCTTCGCTGTACCTTCCAGCGGAGAAGTCACGACGTTCCAGCCTGCACGGCCATCACTGATCTGATCGAGGGAACCGAACTGTCTGGCTACGGTGAACGGATCACTATAGGATGTCGAGAGGGTGCCTACCAGTCCAATATGTGAAGTAACGGCAGCCAAAGCGGAGAGGATACTGATTGGTTCGAAGCGATTGAGGAAATGCGGAATGGATTTCTCGGTAATATACAGACCGTCTGCGATAAAGACCAGATCGAACTTGCCTTCCTCCGCTTTCAGTGCCTGACGTTTGTAGAATCCAAAGTTAACGCTGGCATCCGACAGAACCTCCGGGTGTCTCCATGTGGTGTTGCTTCCTCCAACCCCATGAATAATGGCTCCAAATTTCAAACTGCGTTTCGCTGTCATATGCACTCCGCCTTCCTTGGATTAGAATCTTCAAAAGAATGATCAAGGGCCAACTGAACTGATTACGTAAGCGAAATAACTTAAAAGTTAACTATTCCTATGAGTTTGGTTTGTTTTAATTTCACAAATCTTATCACTGCCCCGTAAAAGGGTCAACAGCGCGACTAATAGATTTTTTCTATATGAACATTGAAGATGTAAATATGACCATTTACATCCCAAGTGAGCCATAGCTTTTGAACGTTCCAGCTGCTGTACAAATGCGATCTTGCATCATGCAGCAGCCGGAACGGCTTGCTCCAAAGGTATATATCAACTCCCGTTAGACTGCTGCCGCTTCGTCCGCTCGTGCCAGAAGTTCAGCCAGCTTCTCCAGATCAGGTTCCAGCAAGGCTTCAAACTTGCCGTCCCCTCCCACTTCAATGACAGGTACATGCCGAATGCCATATTTTGCTTCAAGCACATCACGCAGCACGTCATTACCCTGCACTTCAATGTTCTCAAAAGGCTGGTTTCGCTCTGTCAGAAATGCTTTTACTTCCCCGCAGAAATGACAGCCTGTTTTGCTCCACAGCACGACTTTTTTGGTTGATGATGACATCGACATACCTCCTGATTAGTTTTAAGATCAAGATCTGGGCGATTGAATATGAACGCCCTAGACCTTCAATTCCCATCTGTTAAATAAGAATTATGGCTATAAATGTACTCCTGCACCCTTCAGGCGTCAATGGATCTGCTAATAGAATAAACCTATAACCAAATAGAAAGATTAAATTATAAATTTGAAAGATGGCTTATTTTACAGGAATGAATCGCACTGCTTCAGTAGTCTAGCTACCAACTCATATGTAATATTCGGATGCGGAATGAATCAGAGCGATTACACAGGGTACCGCTACATTTTCCATTCCGCATCATGCTGCTGATTCGCATAAACAGATCGCCTGACATTACAGATCGGGGTTCAAGAGCTGAGGTGGGGCGATAATGGGCCAGCCTTCTTCCATCGAATTAAGTTGGTCCGCAGACACGCTGATAATATGCCCAGAATGTACACCCCAACGTTCTGCCGCATAGACCGATACAAATCGTCTCCGCTTGTCTCCGCTGATCTGATATCGAATCTCGGGTGCATCCACTGCAGCAACAATACTTCCTTCTGCCCAGCCATTGTGAGAACCATGAACCGCTGTCGTATGCACCTGTTGTGATTCCCTCGGCCATCCTTGCACGTCCCCCGCTGATATCAGTGCTTCTCCGGCAGGAATGGCGAGCAGGTCCGGTTTGGCAACCTGAACAGGAGATATTCCACGCGGTACAGGGATATTCAGCTTCCGCCGCCGACCGCCGGTTAAAGTATAGACATCTCCTTTGGCATCGGACAGGAACGAACCTTCCGGGTAGAAGTCATAACTGTGTCTGAACTGTAATGCTGGATCTTGGCTGCCCTGCGTTGAGATTCGCTGACGCGGATCCATTGGGTTTGTGTCACCCTCCTCTTGTTGATCGGATGGGGTACCAGAGGTTTGTTGTCTAGCCAAGCGGGAGGTTTCGGCAACCAGCGCATGGGGATCTCCCCACTTTTGGCTATAAAACTGCTCGTTATCCTTATTCACTACAGCAAAGTCTTGCTCACCCAAGGCTTTCATACTGACACTTCCGAAGTGGTGGATAAAAGCATCCCCGGCTACCGCAAGTTGGTATCCTGCCAGCTTCACTCGGATGATCCAGTCATCATCTTCGAAATTGCCCACCGCGTACCCTTCGTCAAGATAACCTACCCGTTCCAGCAGCTCCCGTGAGAACAACCAGCAGAATCCGACCAAGCGATCGGTTATTCGATGTTTGTCTGCATCCGGACGATTATGTGTGGCGGCAAAAGACCACATCTCTTCTACCTCACGGTACGGAACCTGAATCTGCTGATCCCCGCCAATATAGTTGGTCACCGGGCCCACCACACCAATCTTCGGATCACTGGCAAGACAAGTCATCATGTTATCCAGCCAGCCCGGAGTAACGAGCGTATCGTTGTTCAGCACGATGATATGTCGTCCTCTCGCCATCATCAGCCCATGATTGACACCTCCGGCAAACCCCCGGTTCTTATCCAGGGCAGCCACCCTCACCATGCCGCCTTTGCGAAGCATGGCCTCGGCAGTTCCATCCTTGGAGGCATTATCCACGACGATGATTTCGTAGGGAGCAGGGGTATGCTTCTCGATACTGGACACACACTTCAGCACATACTCCCGCTGATTGTACGTGGGAATAATGATGCTGACCCCTTCAAATACAAGACCAAACGAGCTCTGTCCCTGGCGAACACCTTCTTTGTATCCTCTGGTATACCCCTGTTTGTAGAGCCTGGCACCTTTGGGTGTGCGCCTGCTTTTGCCTTTACGTCTGGATTTCCGTATAGAGCGACGACCTGCTGCATGCAGGACTGCCATGTCAGATCGCGAGACATCGTGCTGTGTGGCACGGCGGGCCGCTTTTTTTTCGCTGCTTATGCTGCGATTCCGGTTGTTTTCACCGCGGCTGTTGTCACTGTGAGTGCTGATATTTGGAGTGATGTTGTGATGACTGTGGCCCTTTCGACGGATGACGTTTCGAGCCTTAACCTTGTTGTTGCGGCTATGACGTTTTTCCCCGCGCTGTTGATCGGGTGTGCTCATGTTGCTCCCTCCATTTCCACTTGTCCGTGAGGCAAACACGCACATGACCAGCCCCCGGACGGTCCACTAGAGTTGAAGTTCTCCTGTTACCAGTTTGTCAGCCAAATGTCCAAAATCCAGAGCGACCTTGCCGAGTTCACCTGCAATTCGCCGACACAGAATGACCGCCGGAATTCCTGCCGCCACCAAAGCGATATCAAAAGCATGTTCTGAGGTTTGCTGCATCACCCTCGGAATATCCATAACTCCCGCCACAGAACCAATGATGCCTGTGACATGAATCCCCCGGTTATGCAGCAGTGCCGCAAGCTCTGGTGCCTGGCTGCCTATGAGCAGAACCCGCCGACCTTGCAGCAAGGGCAACACCAGGCCGGACTGATGCAGACTGTAATTGATCGTGGAGCTGGTCAATTTCAGCCGGGACCAGTCGATCCCGAAGTGGCGCAATACCGGGAACAACAGCCCCTGGAATGTCGGTGCCCGCGAGATCGGCACGCCAACCCAGTCGGCGGCCTGTATGGCTTCCGCAAGCATCGCGCGGATGTCGGGGGTTGAGCATGGCACCCCTGCATAGGGCAGAAACGGTGCCAGCTCCTGCACTTCGTGGCCTGGCAGCACCGTATCGGCTGCCAGCGTGAGCAGTTCGCCATCTCCGAGGCGAACGACAGACAAGGGGCGCTGCGCATCCAGCGCCGCCGTGATGTGTCCAGCCATCTCATGAGGGCTGGACAGCCGGGCCAGGCTGGGCGCATATTGGCGGAATCCCGCCGCGATCAGATCTGCCGCCGCCACGGCAGGCAGAATGTGATCCGGCGGGATGTGCTGCGCCACCAGCGCCTCCCCGCCGGCGAATACGCCGTCGCGGTAGCCCTCGGCGTAGCCGCCGGGCACGGCCTCCGCCTGCACTGCGTGCTCCGCGGGCGGAGGCGGCAAGCCCTTCGCGCTGCCCGCCTTCGCGCCGGCAGCGCCTCCCCGCCCCGCGGGGGCGACACCCTTCGGGTGTGTCGCCTGGCGCGGGGCGGGGCCAGCACCGCTGGCAGGCATCGCCTGTGGCGTGCTGGCTTGCGGTGCTGGCAAGGGCGCACGGCGCATCGCCGTGCGCTGCTTGGCGCGGGCAGCGGCACGCCGGCCCCGCGCGGATGCCGGCCTGCGCCCAGCAGTGGCCTGGCGCAGGCCGGCTTTGCCTTTGCCGGTGCGGCTGGCTCTTGCCGCTCTGCTCGCGCCCGCAGAGCCAGCTTTGCCTACTCTGCCAACAACACTGCCTGTGCTGCTGGCTTTCCTTGCAGCAGCCTTATGCGATGCGCCGGCAGATGTACCCGCTTTGGTCAGGGTACTCCGTTTCCCTGACTTCACACCTTTGACTCCAGCAGACCCTGTACCTGCTGCTGCCGGAGTGCCACTGCCCATAAATACGGCCGGGTGGATGCCCCGGGGTTTACCCGACACGGAGGCCCTAGCGGCCCCGGTGCGTGTCACTACTCTCACGCCATTCCCTCCTTTGGCATGCACGAGGATTGTCGCTGCGCAAAGCGCCGGAGCATCCTTCCAGCTCCGGCGCAGAGTGTTCTGCTCGCATGGGGCACCGCACAGCGGCAGCATCAGTCGCATATATTTTAGGGCAATTGTCCTTTCATACGGACAGCTGCTTCCTGGAGCGATTCAAATGTACCTGCATCACTCCAGTATTTCTGCAAAATGTCGTATTCCAGTCCGCCAGCAGACGCGTAGTGATTATTCACATCCGTAATTTCAAGTTCTCCGCGCGCAGACGGCGCAATGTTGCGAATCAGGTTAAATACATGATCATCATACATGTATATGCCCGTCACACAATAAGAGGTTTTCGGCTGGCTTGGCTTCTCCTCAATGTACGAGATTCGCTCAGGATGCTTTGGATCAAAAACAGGCACCCCGTAACGTCGTGCATCATCCACCTCTTTGAGTAGAACTCGCGCTGTACCAGCAGGTTGCTGCATGTAACGGTCCACATAAGGCTTCAGATCATCGCTGAAGAGATTATCACCGAGAAGCACAACGAATTTTTCGCCAGGAAGAATAAAAGAAGTTGCCAGATCCAATGCTTCCGCAATCCCGCCTGCCTTTTCCTGAATGCGATAAGTCAACTTGACCCCATGATCTGCTCCGCCACCAAGATACTCTGTGTATAACCCGGCGGAATGTTTGTTGATCACAATCAATAGTTCATCAATGCCTGCCTGGCGGAGCCTGTCGATGCCATACATAATCATCGGATGTTTACCGACTGGAAGCAGATGTTTGTTAATGAGCCGGGTCAGCGGATACAGTCTAGTTCCTGTTCCGCCGGCAAGAATTACACCTTTCATTCCACGTTCCCTCCTTCATCGGATATGTCCATATATTCAAGCGGATCGACATGCCATTTGTTCATAAAAATCGAACGATTACGCTCAAGCAGCTGTTTCCACGCTACCGGATCTGTCTTCTGGAAGCTGGCACTTCCCTGATGATGCACGAGAACATCTCCACATACCAGCAGGCGGTATCCCTGCAATCTTGCTCTATAACAATAATCGTCATCCTCATAGTGTCCCGGAGAATATGCCTCGTCAAGCAGTCCAACCGATTCCACCACATCTCGTTTCATCAGCATGCACAGACCGACGATCCGGCGTACTTCCTTCCACCTTGAAGAATCCACAACATTATTGGAATTGGCCAACTCCTGAAAATGTTCCATATCCCGAAACTGCAGTTTAATCTGCTGGATGCCGCTTGCATAATTCGTAACAGGCCCCGTGATCCCAATACTTGCGTCACTGTACAGAGCCGTTCGCAGGTTCTCCAGCCAACGGGGCGTGACCGTAACATCATTGTTCAACAGCAACAGCTCATCCCCGCAAGCTGCACGAAGTCCAGCGTTACACGCTGCCGGAAACCCCCGGTTGTCCGGGAACCTTACAAATCGAATTCGCTCCAGCGCACAATATTCAGCCGTTCCATCCGTCGAACCGTTATCTACCACGATAATTTCATATGACGCAGGAGCGCCCGAGTATTGACGTATGGCATCGATGCAGGGCCTGATCAGATCCAGACCATTGTAAGTTGGGATAATCATACTCGTCAGTGTCATTAGGCGTTCCTCCTGTAGGCCACTTCTACACGGGAGAGTGTATGTGCCTGGGCTGGATTCCAACCTGTACCCAGCAATGTAGCCAGTGCCTCCAGATGATCCCCGATGATCAATTTGGCGACATCATTCCCACTTCCCGTGTTACCAGGACGCAACCGATTGGAACGAATAACATCCACCTGACTTGGTGCCGAGACGTTCATTCCATGCTGAATAGCTAGACTTTGTGCCTTAGGTGGAACGGCCAGTGATGCTGGCTTCACGGTCTGAATCATACGACGAGATAATGCATGAGGCACGGCTGTCATGGAATTGGAACCAAGATCTGCCCTGCCTAATGTTCGGTTCAGATATGCTTTGATCCGGCTTACCTCATCCTGCCCTGCAAACGCAGGCAGCAAAGACGTCAGATTATTCAACGCCACATCCTGTCCTCGATCAACCGCGAACAGAAAGGGTGCAAGCTGTTCAGCCGAGACGACCATATCTCCATCCACAAAAAGTACCGTCTCCGCATCCGTCATCTTGGCTCCAAGTGCCCGGCCCACATCATGTCCTGCCCGATCCGGTTCATAGATTACTGTAAGTCCCGGCTGCCTTAGTACCTGCTTCAAACTGTCATCTGTCGTTCCATTCAGTACCACAATAATATCCGTCAGAGGCAACCGCTTTAGTTGCAATAACACCTGCCCCAGTGTGTGTTCCTCATTACAGGCACAGACAACAGCAGCAGCCGAATGACGAAGAGGTAGCGGCACGATCTGGAATGAATGCCCCGAGGCCTGAGCATAACCCTGCATAAATGCCTTACCTGCCTTCAGAGCTAGCTCGAAGTTGCTTAGCTCCGCAATGTTCGCCGCGTGTGCATTCCATACGAGACGTGCATGTTCTTCTGATACTGTGTTGTTTGCCTTTGCCTCGCTTCCTGCAACTTGCCCCACTTTCCACATCAAGTTCAGATTTACTGGGCCAGACTTTGCTCGGCTTCTTCTTTTTTTTTGAATATCTACATGTTTCTTGTTCCTATGACGCTTGTTCATTACTGTTCTTCCTGCTGTCGTTGGTCTACTTGTTGTCCGCCTGCGGCGGACAACCCCTGAACGTCCCTTCATTTCCTCACCTCCAGCATGCTGCATCATCCGATGCGACATGCTTACCTCGCCAGGTTGCGAACACGTTGCAGATCGGTATAACCTCCGCGGGGACCGAGCGTATCCGTAATCCACTTGATTGCTGCCATATGATCATTCAGTACCACTTGACTTAGCGGATCAGGTCCGCTTCGCTTCTTGATTCGTACTGCATTCATTCTACCCACAGGTACGTGATGAACAGCGCGTACCCGAAGTCCGCCGATCACTGCCTTCGCTTGTGCGAGTGGCGGAACTTCCAGTGAGGATATCCCCATGACCTCAAGTCCTTTTCGGCTTATTGCATGTGGAATAGCTGTCATGGAAGCCCCCCGGAGATCGGATCTTGCGAGTATGCTGTTCAACATGTGCTTGGCCTCCACTACGGGATGAACGGGATGATGAGTGACCGGCCCATGGTAGTCGTTAAGCGCCACATCCGTTCCCTTCAGCACAGCCTTCACGTAAGGTGCAAGATGCTCTGCGGGAATTGCGATATCTGCATCAGTAAATAACAATACCTGACCGCGCGCCTCCGCTGCGCCTACTTTTCGTCCTCCATCATGCCCCAGCGCTTCGGCATACGTGAGCACGCGTGCTCCAGCCCGTTTGGCTGCTTTAGCTGTACCGTCTGTTGAACCATTCACAACGACAAGCACTTCAGCATCACGGCATATCCGCAGCGCTTCACGTACAACTGCACCAATCCTTTTCTCCTCATTCATAGCAGGGATAATGACCGAGAGCATCGGTCGCTGAGAAACATCCCTGTGTGAAGGAGCATCACTCATGCCATTTTCCGCTCCATTCTCTACTCCATCCTTAGCCTGTGACATCAGCTGTTTGGATGGAATAACGAACGTATAGGCCTTTGTACCCTTTTTGTGTCCAGTCTTCCATCTTCGTTTCTTCAGCACTGTTTTTCTTCGTGTCACATTCGATCGGGTTGCATAACGTGCTGTGGTACGGGTTTTGCGCAACAGTTTCACCTCCCGCATTCGATCATCGGCATGCCAAGGGAGTACACGTTATTCTATGTATTCGTGGAGCAGTGGAAACGGCGTTTGTCCTTGCACTAAGCAGGTTCTCTCTGTGAACACGAGGGTACAGGCCTTGCTTTTAGACAAAATACGTCAAATTATGTGAAAAACGCTACCTCTCCCCTACTTCAGACACAAATTTAACAAAAATCTAAAATTGTATCTTTTCCAAAGTTTTACATTGTGATAATATACGTTCCAAGCAGTTTTATTTACAAAAATAACCTTGTGGTGAACATAAGTTCCCCTATATTTTTTAAACCAATTTATTGACCTTAGGTTGATTAGATTATGACCTCATTCACAGAACTTGTTAAGCAGATACATTCTACTCTTGAGAGGAGTGATGCCGTTCAGAACACACTGCCTTTGTCATTTACGCAAACCCGGATTGAACACCCCAGTTTTCCGTGAACGTATCTTCTACCTGCGCAATTGGACAACCCCCGGCTTTCTGAAAGAGGAACACAATAGACGATTAAACCTTCGGGTTGAACTGAATAAACGGTTATCCTTTTTGTTTGGTGTCGTGCTTAACACTTCCCGAGCTAAGGCCAAGCCGATTTTGTTCCAATCGTTTCTTGTCTCATTCCACGCTTCAGGTCTAGCCCCACGCTCCGCGCTGCCCAAGTTGCAGACGGAATTCCAACCGAGACTGGCATGAACATTTTCCAACCAAAAATAAGTTTAAGAATGGGAGAGTTTACTATGAAATTTGCCAAAGTTATGCCAACAATTCTTGGAGGAGCTCTTTTGCTCGCTTCCGTATCCTCTGCTACTGCAGCTCCAGTGTCTGATCAATCCATTCCACTTCAGGCCCCTTATGCCTCTGAGGAGGGTATTCCATTGAACAGTGGAACAGATGACACTATCTTTAATTATCTTGGACAGCAGGAACAATTTCTGAATTCCGATGTGAAATCCCAGCTCAAAATTGTCAAAAGAAACACAGATACATCTGGCGTAAGACACTTCCGCCTGAAACAGTATATTAAAGGTATCCCGGTTTATGGTGCAGAACAGACGGTCCACCTGGACAAAACCGGAGCCGTGAGCTCCGCACTTGGCGATCTTCCACCGATTGAAGAGCAGGCCATTCCGAATGATGGTGTAGCCGAGATCAGCGGAGAAGACGCGATCCGTATTGCAACCGAAGAAGCAACCTCCCGGATTGGAGAGCTTGGTGCCGCGGAAATCACACCTCAAGCTGAATTGAACATCTATCATCATGAAGAAGATGGTCAGACATATCTGGTTTACATTACGGAAGTAAACGTACTGGAACCTGCCCCTCTACGGACCAAATATTTCATTAACGCAGTGGATGGCAGTATCGTATCCCAGTTTGACCTCATTAACTTCGCTACTGGAACAGGTACAGGTGTACTCGGTGATACCAAAACCCTGACAACCACTCAATCCGGCAGCACCTTCCAACTGAAAGACACCACTCGCGGCAATGGCATCCAAACGTACACGGCGAACAATGGCTCCTCACTGCCTGGTAGCTTGCTCACGGATTCGGATAATGTATGGACCGATCGTGCAGGTGTAGATGCTCACGCTCATGCGGCTGCTACGTATGATTTCTACAAAAACAAATTCAACCGTAACGGTATTAATGGTAACGGATTGTTGATCAGATCAACCGTGCACTACGGCTCCAATTACAATAACGCCTTCTGGAACGGGGCACAGATTGTCTTTGGTGACGGAGATGGAACGATGTTCCGATCCCTGTCTGGTGATCTGGATGTTGTGGGCCATGAATTGACGCATGGTGTTATTGAATATACAGCCAATCTGGAATATCGCAATGAACCAGGTGCACTCAATGAAGCCTTTGCCGATATTTTCGGTAATACGATCCAAAGCAAAAACTGGCTGCTCGGTGATGATATCTACACACCTAACACTCCAGGAGATGCGCTGCGCTCCCTCTCCAACCCTACATTGTATGGTCAACCTGACAAATACAGCGATCGCTACACAGGCTCACAGGACAACGGCGGTGTCCATATCAACAGTGGTATCATCAATAAAGCCTATTTCCTTGCTGCTCAAGGCGGAACACATAATGGTGTGACTGTTACCGGAATCGGTCGGGATAAAGCGATCCAGATTTTCTACAGCACACTGGTGAACTACCTGACACCAACGTCCAAATTTGCCGCTGCCAAAACAGCTACCATTCAAGCAGCCAAAGATCTGTACGGAGCAACTTCCGCTGAAGCTACTGCTATTACCAAAGCGTATCAAGCTGTAGGCCTGTAAAATCTAATTTTTATTGTAATTGAACTTATAATGTACTCATCATAATGGTAACAAAACGTTCAGACACCCCTCACCGTCCGAACGGATTAAGCTGATATCAATCAAAAGCGGTGTCCCGGACAACTCTGGACACCGCTTTTGTCATTTGTTTATTACGGATACAATCCTGCACTATCCTTGCGAAGGTCCCGCAGCAATCCATGACAACAATCCGTACGTATGCTTGCAATCTGCTGTACGTGACACTTCAAGTACCGCTTCATCCTCACTCTGCGAGAGCAAGGAAATCTGGAATCCCCGATCATTGCTCATGCCCACAATCACATAATGTTCTGAAGCAAATGATTCTTCAAAAACAACAGTTACCTCTGTGCATACTTCACTCTCTGGCAGTACAAAAGCTTCCATCCCGAATTGTTGTACAACCGGTTGTTTGCTTACGCTGCGAACGGGTTGGAAGGCCAGATGTTTGGCCTGAACTGCCCCCGATTGCAACTGGCTGCTGCCCACGGCATCATCACACAGATGCTCCTGTTTAATCGATTGTTCACTTAACATAAACTCCGTAGTTCCAGCGATCTCCTGTGACTGTTCAAGCTGTGGTTGCTGAGCCTGATCTTCCTGATCTGCCTGCACTGCCGGCTCTGTTGTGAACAAAGCTGCCGATGGTTCGCCAAGCTGATCTGTTTGGGATATCAGCTCTTGTTGTTGCTCCAGACCAGCACTCGGTAATGCCTCGACGATTACCTGCTGTGATTGCTGTACAACCTCATTTTCTGGTTGAAGCAATCCCTCTTGTCTTTTGATAGCTGCCAGTTGCTCCAGCGTTTCTCCACTGAACTGACGAATCGCATTCCATATCTCTTCGCTCAGATGCGCTGGACCTACAATCCCCGCATTCAAATGATTAGAGGTAATACTCTGCTCACTCAGTTTGCTGCCGTTCACGCTGCCATCGGCCAATTTGGCACTGGTGACAGACCCATTTTGCAGATGAACCCCGCTTACTGCTTCCTCTTCCAGATGAGTTGTGCGAATGCTGCGTTCTTGAATATGATCAGCAAGAATGGTTCCATCCTGGATATGACGAGTTTGCACACTTTTGTCTGCTATGTGGATAGCCGATACCGCACCTTCAAGCAATTTATTACCGTTTACACTGCCGTCAGCCATTTTGGCACTTGTTATGGAACCATTGTGCAGATGAATCGAACTTACCGATTCGGCTTTGAGGTGGGAGATTCCAATGCTTCGCTCTTGAATATGGTCAGCATGTATGGCTTTCTCTTGGATATGACGCGATTGCACACTTCCATTGGCAATATGGACATCCGACACCGCATCTTCAAGCAGTTTGTTGCTGCTCACACTGCCATCCGCCAGTTTGGCACTCGTTACAGATTCATTTTGCAGATGAACCGCACTTATTGCTTCCTCTTCCAGATGGAACGTACCAATGCTGTGCTCCTGAATATGATCAGCAAGGATCGCTCCTGCCTGGATATGGCGAGTTTGCACACTTTCCGACGCGATATGGCTCCCCAATACAGTATCTTCGAGCAATTTGCTGCCACTAATGCTACTGTCAGCCAATTTGGCACTTGTTACGGACCCATTTTGCAGATGAACCGCACTTACGGCTTCCTCTTCCAGATGGGCTGTGCCTATGCTTCGCTCCTGAATATGACCAGCATGAATAGCTCCTGCCTGAATATGCCTGGATTGCACACTTTCCGATGCGATATGAACCCCGGATACCGTACCTTCGAGTAACTTGCTGCCAGTTATACTGCCATCCGCCAGTTTGGCACTCGTTACAGATCCATTTTGCAAATGAATGGCACTTACAGACTCCTCTTCCAAATGTGCTGTGCCGATGCTCCGCTCTTGAATATGATCAGCATGAATGGCTCCTGCCTGAATCTTACTGGATTGCACACTATCGTCTGCAATGTGGATATCTGATACTGCACCTTCAAGCAACTTGCTGCCGGTTACACTGCCGTCGGCCAACTTGGTACTTGTTACAGATCCATTTTGCAGATGAATGGCACTTACTGCTTCCTGTTCCAAGTGAAGCATGCCAATGCTGTGCTCCTGAATATGGTCAGCAAAGATTGCTCCTTCCTGAATATGGCGGGATTGCACACTTTCCGATGCGATATGGATTCCCGACACCGCATCTTCGATCAACTTGCTGCCCGTTACACTGCCGTCGGCCAGTTTGGTACTGATGACAGACCCATTTTGCAGGTGAATCGCACTTACTGCTTCCTCCTCCAGATGGGTTGTGCCGATGCTCCGCTCCTGAATATGGTCAGCATGAATGGCCCCTGCCTGAATATGCCCGGTTTGCACACTTTCGGACGCAATATGAACCCCCGATACGGTTCCTTCAAGCAATTTGCTGCCGTTGATACTGCCATCCGCCAGTTTGGCACTTGTTACAGATCCATTTTGCAAATGAACTGCACTTACAGACTGCTCATCCAGATGAACTGAGCCAATACTGCACTCTTGAATATGATCAGCAAGGATTGCTCCTTCTTGGATATGATGGGTTTGCACACTTTCATTGGCAAGGTGAGTAGCCGATACGGTTCCTGCAGCTAATTTGCTGCCATCCACACTACCCGTTGCTAGTTTGGAGCGTGTTACAGATTCATCCTGCAAAATAATTGTACTTACCGCTTCTTCTTCCAGATGAGATGTTCCGATGCTGCGTTCATGGATATGATGAGGAAGAATTTCACCATCTTGAATATGACGGGAATGCACAGCTCCTTGCTGCAGGTGAACAGCACTTGTCGACTCTGCCTGAAGATGCAAACCACTGATCAAACCTGGCTGAAGGTGGGCCGCTGTAATGGATAAAGGTGCCAGATGGTCTGTTTCGACAGATCCGGGTGCCAAGTGATGCGATGTTACCACCTGTTCAGCAATATGCTCCTCATGAATGATGTCTGGCTTCAGATGCTGTGAGCTCACTACTTGAGTCCCCAAATGGTCAGATTTCACGCTGCCTTCAGCCAGATGGACGGATTGTACAACGGATGGCTGCAAGTGCTCGCTACCTACAGCAGCCTGTTGCAGTTCTGTCCCGGATACCGACTCTGCTGTCAAATGGTCCGCACTTATGGAGCCATGTTGAAGTTTGTTGCCGGTAATACTACCATCAGCAAATAATTCCGGCGAGCGTATTTCTTCCGACAAATGTTCCAGGGAAACGGCATGCTGCTTCAAGTGATATCCGCGAATGGTTCCTGCTGGAATATGTTTGGCGTTAATACTCTCTGCCATAATCTTGGAAGAAGTCACGCTGCCGTCTGCCAGTTTAGCTGATGTGACAGCAAAATCCGCCAGTTTATCTGTTGCAACACTCTCTGGTGAAAGCTTGGGGGAGGTAACCGCATGATCTGTTAGATGAGGCGGAAAAATGGACCCGCCAGCCAGCTGGGCTGAAGTTACACTATCAATAGCCAATTTGTCTGTTGTGACCGCGGCCCGTGCAATCGCATCCGTTTCAACACTACCCGGCTGAAGATGAGGTACACCTACGGCATGTTCTGTCAAGTGTTCCGATTTCACTGCATAAGGTCTCAGGGCCTCGGAACCCACGCTGCCTGGAGCCAGATGTGTCCCTGTGACTCCACCACTCGCAAGATGCGAGGATATAACACTTCCCGGGGCAAGCGCTCTGCTACTCACCGATGCCGTTCCAAGCTTTTCTGTTGTCACACTTCCATCCGCAAGTTTAACGTCTGTAACGGCACCATCCTGCAATTCATACGTACCCACGGCCGACTCTGCAAGATGCCGCTCACACACCACGTCGTCTGCAAGAGCGTCTCCGGACACACTTCCGGCAGATAGATGAGCTGCCTCGATGCTTCCACTTGCAATGTGAATAGAGTGAATTGCGGAATTGTCCACATGTACTGGCGTAATTCCCCGATTCGCAATGTGTTCCGCACGAATGGACCCTTTGGCAAGATGTTTACCCTGTACGGCTTCATCCGCAATTTTGGAAGATATGACGCTCTGATCAGAGATCTTGGATGCCGTAATGGACTGCTCCAGCAATTTTGCTGTTCCAACAGACTGGTCTGCCAGTTTGCTACTGGTTACTGCACCTTCTGTCAAATGCTCACTGCCCACTTCTCCATTGCCAATCTGCTCCTTGCCAACGGAATGAGCTCGAATCTGGCTTGAACCGATTGAACCATCCAGTAGATGTCTTCCAGTTAGTGAACCCTCAGCTAAATGTCTTGTTTGTATGGATCCATCCTCTATCTGGTCACTTCCAATACTTCCATTTAATAGTTGTGAACGACCGACAGACCCTTCTGCCAGATGTGTCTGTTTAACAGCACCTGCCTGAATATGGTGAGACTCGATGGAGTGTTCTTCGATTTTGCTGCCTGTGACAGCAGCTTCCCGAATTTTGGATGTAGTCACTGCATCGTCAGCCAGTTTGGAGGTATTCACAGCTCCCCCCGTGAGATGTCTTGTATCCACCCCGCTAATCGCGATCTTGTCTCCAGTTACGGCATGATTCTTGATTAATTCTTCCGTTAC
The DNA here is from genome assembly GCF_002843485.1 of Paenibacillus sp. BGI2013. NCBI lineage: Bacteria > Bacillati > Bacillota > Bacilli > Caryophanales > Paenibacillaceae > Paenibacillus > Paenibacillus sp. BGI2013. The sequence goes on along the minus strand of NZ_PJFA01000007.1, from coordinate 170,336 downwards.
CAGCATGCGGCTGAGATGTCTTGTGCTGATGGAGCCGTCGGCAATTTTGGCCGAATCGATGGCCTGGTTGCCAAGCTTCTGAGAAGTAATACTGCCATCTCTGATTTTCTCACCGGCAATAGAAGCATTTCGTATTTTGTGACCAGACACAGAACCGTCAATCAGGTGCTCCTCAGATACAGACGCTTCCGCAAGTTTCGCTGAAACAATGGCCCCGTCTGCAATGTGAATGCTGGTCACCGCATAATCCTGCAATGCTTCACTGCCGACCGCATCCGGTTTCAGCTTGGAGGCATCCACAGAGAAAGGAGCCAACTTGCTCTCCGTAACAGCAAATTCACTCAAGTCGTCCGTGTAGATGTAATGTCCGGTATGACCCGGCATCTGGTTCTGGTTCAGGATCTGCAACCGGTCCTTGCTTGTTGTTTCTTGCTTGATGATATCCACCTCTTCTTCCAGAACAAGCGGAGCCACGCTGCTAACCTGAATTTGCTTATCCGAGCTATCTTCTGTCTCGATTTCCTTGCTATCAGACTCTACGGGTTCCGGCTTGATTTCGGCTTCGATCTCCACCTCTTCCAGCTCGTTTGTTGAAGCAGGTAGCTCCATTGAGTCGAATAGGAATTCTTCCGACTCCTGAACAGCCCTTGATTCCCTTTTATTCGTATTCAAACGTTCTTCCCTATTCACAGTGAAACCTGAGTTCATCTTGTCTGCCCGGCGATCAGTCAGTTCCAATTCTTTGTATTTCGGGCTCACATGCCGCAGTTTCGGCGTTGGAACCTTCTTTTTGCCATTTTTACTCATGCAGCTTGCTCCTTCCTCTAACGTTCGTCTCCGGCATCATATGCTTCCATATGGGCATCTGCCACTTCATTTATGACTTTTGCGGATTCCAGAGTACGGATGTACAGGCGTCAAGACAGGAAGGTTCGATGATCTTCGTGGAAATAGGCGTGTCAGGGCTGCAGAGGAAAGGCGGCTGTCCACGCCCCCGTCCCAGTTATGTCATAGGATATTATATCTAGGTCGTGTCTGAAAACTCGCTGAAGTGCATCTTTCACCGTCTTTTCGCCCCCTACTACGTCACTTTCCCTTGACGTGCCCCGGCACGCCTGCGAAAAACTTCCTTGCTTGGAACGAAGATTCGGCAAACCTGCTTCCTTCGGAGTTTTAGACACGCCCTGAGCAAGCACTAGTGCTTGGCGATGCATCTTACACACCGGTCTGCGTTATCGCGATGTCTGAGCCATGCGGTGACAGGCCGGCATTCCATGAATGGACGATCCATGGTCGCGATAACATCGAAGGAGGAACGGTCATGCTCCAAGAAACGATCGGCATTATGTTCGATTCACGCATGTACCGGGGGATACCGGCCGGAAGGACCGGTCAGGAATCACTCGCGAATTATGAACAGGCAGCGGCCAGTTATGGATTAACCCCCTGCTTTTTGAGGCTGGAAGATATCGATTCGGATCAAAAAACATGTCTTGCCTATGTTAAAAAAGAAGGCAGATATGTTCGCGAGCGTATGCCACTGCCCTCCGTCATTCATAACCGCTCACTCCAGCTTCGCCGGACGGAACAGCATCAGATTACCAAGCTGATGTTGCAGGGTATCCAGGTATTCAACGTTCGCAACCGGTACCGTAAAGATCACATTCATGACATGCTTCATCAGGACCTCGCCTTGCGAGAACACCTGCCCCGTGCAGTCAAAGCTACGCCAGAGTCTCTGGTCTATATGATGGAACAATATGATGACCTCGTCATCAAACCATGTAGCGGTAGCATTGGTCATGGGATTATGCGAGTCTTTGAGCGAGATGGACAGTGGAAACTAACTTGTGAGACGAAGGCGGCACGCAAAGGGTGGGCTACCTTCCGATTGAGCAAAGGACAGCTTCCTTCCGCCACCCTAAGGCGGATCTTTCGCCATGCCTACCTCATTGAAGAGCGTATCCCACTGGTACGTTATGAGGGCAGGCCGGTAGATTTGCGGGTATCTGTACAACGTGGCAGCGATGGTCTTTGGGGAATAACAGGCATGTTTGCCAAAGCGGCTCCTGCCCATACGTTTGTCAGCAATATCGCCCAGGGCGGTAAAGTCATGAAGCTCGCAGAGGCCCTTGGATTAGGAGAATCTGGCTTCGAGTTGGCTCGGCTGGAATACAGAATCGGACTCGTTGCACTTCGGATTGCTCAGAACCTGTCGGCCAGTCTGCCACATCTGGCTGATCTGGGTCTTGATCTCGGGATAACGCGCAGCGGCCAGATCTATTTTATTGAATGCAATGGACGGGATCAGCGTTACGGTTTTCGCAAGGCGGGAATGTCGGAACACTGGAAGGCAACGTACAGCAAACCGATGGCTTATGGGCGTCTGCTGCTGGAACAGAATTCAAGAATTCCGAGACAACCGCAGACATACGATAGGAGACTATATTGATTTCGTGTGCATTCTGTGTCAATATTATGCAGAACGGCCGGTCTTGCCGGCCTTGAAGTTCGCATTAACCCTAAGGGGGATATTCATGGCAAAAACGCTGTTGCGATTAATGACCGAGCTTTCTTCGCGCAAATGGATCTCCCGGACCGTGGGAGCCTTCTCCAAAAGCCGGGGAAGTAAGGCATTTATCCCTTATTTTGTCCGGACCTACGACATCCCTGTTCAGGAGGCCGAGAAAGACTGGAAGGAATACCGTTCACTGAACGATTTCTTTACCCGCAAATTAAAGCCGGGCATGCGCCCGTTGGAACTTTCAGAGCATGCACTGATCAGCCCGGTAGATGCCAAGATTACGGCAGCCGGTCCAATATCTGCAGGGACACTCCTGAATGTTAAGGGACAAAATTATACACTTGCTGAATTATTAAACCATTCTCCCCATCTGGAGAAGTACAAGCACGGGTACGGGTTCGTCCTCTATCTCAGCCCTCGCGACTATCACCGCATTCATGCACCTGTCAGCGGCCGCAAAATAGAGAGCGAACACATCAAAGGCAAAGTTTATCCCGTGAATGACTTTGGCCTGACCCATATGAGATCCGTGCTTAGTCGAAACGAACGACTCATTACGTATATCGCACATGATTACGGTGAAGTGGCGGTTGTCAAAGTAGGTGCGATGAACGTGAGTAGCATACAATATGCTGATACGGACATAAGTACCTGGGCACAAGGCGATGATCTGGCCTATTTTGAATTCGGTTCCACCGTTGTTCTGCTGACGCAGAGTGGCACATTCGAACCAAACCCGGGCTTACAGCCAGGCGATTCGGTCAAAATGGGTGCATTGCTTGGTCGTTTAAAACCGAAGAACTAATGAGTCCATACGCAAATAAAGAGGATGGCGCACCACCTGTAACCAGGTATTGCGCCATCCTCTTTATGAATTCATATTCATCCATATATACATGCAATACGAAGCTTCGCTCCGTCGTTATTGGTCTGCTGAGTTCTCCTCAAAACCACACATCTTGCAAGTCCTCTGCCGGTTTGAAGCGACGCAGACGGTTCCGGAAAATATTGCATCCCTTCGTAGAGCATCCCCGGTTGCGGACCCGACGTTTTCCGTTCATCACAAGTTCCCCCTTTTGGTCATCTGGAATGCTAGATAATTACCCTTGCATTCCAGACTTGAAACGGTTTCCTTTTTTTCTCATCAGAATTTTAACGAATCTCGGACGGGCTTTTGCCGGTATACTGCTTGAACTGACGACTGAAGAAGAAAATATCCCGGTAGCCCAGAGCATCCGCCACTTCGGTCACATTCATGCCGGTATGCACCAGCAGATGTTCCGCCCGTTCAATACGCATGCGGATAATATAAGATTGCACCGATGATCCCACCAGTTCCTTGAACTTAATCGAGAAGTATCGGGGCGATAAGCCAGCCCGCGCAGCCAGATCTTCCACCCGATGCGTAATCCCGGGATGCTGACGCACATAATTGGCGACCTCCTGGATGACATCGGACAACTGGTTGCTTACCTTTTTCTCCACAGGTTCTTCCGTATCAGCGCGAAGCAAATGAATCATCAATTGTTTCAGAATCAATCGGCTCTCTTCATCACGTCCGTACACATCCGATAAGAACAGTCTTACATAACGTGCCAGCAAGTGCTCAAACTCTACCGTTTCCTGTACCTCGCGATAGGACTGGGGAACGTCAGCAACAGGCACGTCCACATCAAAGTGAATATACGTAAGTACCAACGGTTTTTGCTTATTATGTGTTGCAGTAGGATGATCTCCTGGCCTGAACAAAAAACAACTCCCCTTGCCAACTTCATACGACTGGTCATTCAGTACAAGCGTTCCTTCACCACTCCATACATAAAATAAATCATAGTTTTGCATCGGTTTTTCCCGTTTCTGCCACTTCCAGCCCGGTTCACAGACAATTTTGGCGACAGCGGGCAAAATAACAAATGATGACGGCGATGCCTGCAGCATGTCGCCACTCCCCCTTGATAGTTAATCTCTCTGCATATGGCATCATTCTGATCTGAATCTCACTTCTTCAATCCAGGCCATATGTATTTCAGTATCTTGCATGATTAAATACAACTTGCTCATATATAATCTCTGCTCCTACAGGAAGGAGCGAAATGTCTTATCCCATTATACAGCGGAATTCACCGAAACGAAAATGTGCACTTCTCCCAGGCTAGCCGCATTCGCCGGATTCCCTCTGTCATCTCTTCTTTCTCCAGATGTGCAAAAGCAAAACAGGCCGCCGGATGACCTGAAGTCAAACGATATCGCTCTGCATCACGGAACAATACGCCATCCTCCTCAGCAAGCTTTTTAAATCGCTGATAACTGTCCACATCCCCATTCCAGGTAGCGTAGATATGCAGTCCTGCATCACCAAGCTGCATCTTGAATGCTTCCGGCAACTGTAGTTCCATCTCTCGGACAAAAAAATCATGCCGTTCCCCATATAACCGGGTTAACCGCCGTAAGTGTCTCAGGTAACCTCCTCTGGTCATAAACTTTGCCAGTGCGCGTTGCTCCAGCAGTGCCGGAGGTACCGGTTCATACAACGCCTTGGCGGCAAGCAGAGGTTCTACCAGACCAGGTGGCAGGACGGCGTAGCCAAGTCGAAACGAAGCCACCATCGTTTGTGAGAATGAACCAACGTAGATGACGCGCTGTTCACGATCAAGCACTTTGAGGGGTTCAATTGGTCTTCCACCCCATCGGAATTCACTGTCATAATCATCTTCAATGATGACCGCATTCCGCTTTGAGGCCCAAGCAAGCAAGGCACGTCTTCTGTCCAATCCCAGCACGGCCCCTGTTGGAAACTGCCGGGTAGGGGTGACAAATAACGTCTGTGCCTCCCAAGGCTGAGGTATAATGCCTGCGGTATCCACCTCTGCCGAGATGATATGCCCACCACAGGACTTGACGGCATGGGCGATGCCTGGATAACCCGGATTCTCCAATACAACTGCTGTATTCTCCGTAATCAGCAGTTGAGATAGCAGGGTGATGCCTTGCATTGAACCACTGAACAATACAATCTGAGATGGTTCAGCCTGGATACCACGTGTCCATCTGAGATGGGAGGCGATGGCCTCACGCAGCTCCGGATCACCGGCTACACCGCTTGATTCTCGCCAACCACTACGATGAACCGCAGCGAGTGCACTCTTCCACTCCCCTAACGGGAAATGTTCGGCAGGCATGCGCTGCATTTGAAAATTAATGACGGACGGCTTCGGTGAAGACATCTGAGTCCGCAGGATTTCATGTTGTGTATTCAACCTCCGTACTCGTTCGCCCCAGGGAGACAACTTGAGAACGGCTTCCTGTTTTTCATTTTCCTGAGTGGATAATGTTTCGGTGACAAATGTACCTCTTCCCCGATGTGCATGGACATAACCATCCGCAAGCAGCATGTCGTATACCTGAGCTACCGAACCACGTGACATCTCATATTGTTTTGCCAACTCACGGGTGGAAGGAAGCCGCGTGCCTCCCACCAATGTGCCTGCATGAATGGCATCACGTAACGCATGGTACAATGCCTCATACTTGTATCGATGCTGAAGTTCATAGGTATCCATCGGCAGCCACAATTCCATCATGCACCTCTCTTCATTTGTCTTCATCTGTGATCCCTGACTAATTGGCCTACTAAAGTGAATGTAAATTGGATCTATTTCATTGTCAATGTATGAACTATGGTTATCCATAAGATATGGCGTTCTATTATACATTCAATGATGGGGGAATACACATGAGACGGAAAGAATTCACAGTAGATGAAGAACAGGAAATTACCGCATTTCTGGATCAGTGCTCCTTCGGGTTTCTGGGAACGGTCAGTCCGGACGGACAACCACGGGTTACACCGCTGAACTTCGTATATATGGACGGTTGCTTTTATTTTCACGGCAGTCTGGCTGGCGAGAAGATGAAACAGATCAAACAGGATTCGTTGGTCAGTTTCACAGTAGCTGAAGAGTTCTCCCTGATTCCATCTTATTTCAGTGATCCTGAGCTTGCTTGTCCAGCGACTTCTTTCTTCAAAAGTGTTATGGCCTTTGGTCAGGCTGAACCGGTTAAAGATCTGGACATCAAAGGTAAGGTACTGCAACGATTCATGGAGAAACTCCAGCCGCAAGGCGGATATGTAGCCATTGACGCTACTGACTCGCGTTACACAGGAAACCTCAAAGCTGTAGCCGTAGTCCGAATTAGTCCTGAACGGATCAGCGCCAAGTTTAAATTTGGACAAAACCTCTCGAGTGAACGATTCGATCATATCAGTGGTGAACTGGAACAGCGCAATGAAGGAAGAGATGCCGAAACTGCTGAAATGATGCGGAAATACTGTCCATTTCATCAGCAATAAGTTTCATTTCTTGAGGATTACTCCAAGGTCGAATACAACGATAACCCACCCGAAAACCCTCTGCAACAACGCGGTAAAGTGATATAACTGTCATATTGCGTAATTTCCGTGACGGGGGCATGTCAAGGTGATATAATGTTAGGCAGTTGAATCACAAAGACTTGGAAGGATGAAAAGAATGAATCCACTGGCTGAACAGTTGAACGAAAGTATTCAGACAGGCAGCAGTCACGTCTACTCCATGCTGTCACAGCTTGGCAAAGAAATTTATTTTCCTAAAGAGGGGATTTTGAGTCAATCTGCTGAAGCAGCAAGCTTGGCCAAGACCCATAATGCCACGATTGGTATCGCCCTGGAGGGTGGTGTGCCGATGCATCTTCAGGTTATTCAGGAGAAGCTGTCTGCATTCCAACCAAAGGATCTGTATCCTTACGCTCCACCTGCAGGCAAACCTGAATTGCGGACCGTTTGGAGAGACAAGATGCTGAAGGAAACGCCTTCTCTGGAAGGCAAAACGTTTGGCAATCCGATTGTAACCAATGCATTAACCCATGGACTTAGTATCGTAGCCGACCTGTTCGCCGATGAAGGGGACGCTGTCATATATCCAGATAAAAACTGGGAAAATTACGAGCTGACCTTCGGAATTCGTCGTCATGGCCAGTTGGTTCATTATCCCCTGTTCGATGATCAGTTGAACTTCAACAGTGATGGTCTGCTTCAGGCTTTGCTTGATCAAAAGGACAAAGGTAAAGCCATCGTTCTGCTCAACTTCCCGAATAACCCTACAGGTTATACGCCTGGAGCCGAAGAAGCAGATGCCATTGTGAACACGATTCTTCAGGCAGCTGAAGCCGGCGTTAACGTGGTTGCTGTAACAGATGATGCCTACTTTGGACTGTTCTTCGAAGATTCCATTCATGAATCCCTGTTTGGCAAACTTGCCAACATTCATCCACGTGTGTTGACCATAAAAGTGGATGGTGCAACCAAGGAGGAGTTTGTATGGGGCTTCCGCGTTGGATTCATTACGTATGCCCATGAAGATGCAGCCGTTCTGCATGCATTGGAGCAAAAAACACTCGGTATTATCCGGGCAACGATCTCCAGTGGCCCGCATCCTTCCCAGACTTTTGTACTGGATGCGCTCAAAGCACCGGAGTTTGAAGCACAGAAACAGGAGAAGTTCGAGATTATGAAAGGCCGTGCCAATAAGGTAAAAGCCATTCTCGATAGCGGCAAGTATGGAGATGCATGGGACTATTATCCGTTCAACTCCGGTTACTTCATGTGCCTGAAGCTGAAAGAAGTTGGCGCTGAAGAACTTCGAAGCCATTTGCTGCACAAATATGGTGTGGGTACAATCGCGCTGGGTGAATCGGATCTTCGAATCGCCTTCTCCTGTATTGAAGAATCCGGGTTGGAAGATCTGTATGAAACCATCTATCGTGGAGTTCAGGATCTGCGGACGACTTAGTTAACACAGACCTGTACCCTGAATGTTATAAGAACCCTTTGTATAACGGCGACGCTTCATGTCACTGAATATACGAAGGGTTCTTTTGTGTTTTATCAGCCCAAAAGCTTTAATTTCTGGCTTTACCGGGCATCGGCCCAATCAGCCTACCCCCACGGCACATAATATACGATGTACGCAAGGGCGTGCCAAACAACCACTTGAAAGGGGAATGACCATGTCTGGAGTTGAAGATACAAGAGGCGGTTATGGATGCGGCGGTTACGGCGGAGGATTTACAAACACAGGTGCCATTCTCGTTCTGTTCATCTTGCTCGTGATTATCACTAAATCGTTCCTCTGTTAGTACCAATACACACTTACGCGATAACCAAGTGATCTGATTGCATGATTCCATTACAGCACAAAGAAGGGTATTCCGGGACACAGCCCGGCATACCCTTCTTTTGTTATCTTTTGTACCTCTCACTGATGAGCCCAATGTAATAATCCGAGTTGGTCAGGTGTCCGATCGTTTAGTCGTCCTCTTCTTCCTTCAACCACTTGTTACCTTGCGAACGCCGCATGATCACAATCACCAGTATACCCAAAATAAGCGCTACTCCGGTGACAGTCAGTCCGCTTGCTCCGGCAGCCAGCATAGGCAGCCACATGAGCAATGCAGCCAGTGCGTGCAGATGGAATATGAATCCTAACACCTGAGAACGACGACTCTCACCCGAGATTGGATAGATCATAATCCAGAACGATTCACTATGACTGCGACGCAGCGCACCTAACTGAACACCTGCAAGCAACAGGAAGAACAGATACACCCCGACACCAAAGTAGCTGCCTGCTGTCCACCAGGATAGTAACATGCCCAGTACAATTAAGCGTAACACGATTGAGAACACTTCGGTTCGAATAAACGTTTTGGTAATCAGATATCGGTAAGCTTTCCCTGCATTCCAGGGAAGACCACTCCCCAATTTGCTAAGCCAGCGACGCGAACTTACTTTCTGTCCGGATGAAGGTACATCCACAAACCAGCCAAGCGTCCGCATAACCCTGCCAGCCTGACCCTGCTCTACCTGAATCAGTCGTTCCCACGCTACCCGATGTTTCACCGGTATACGCAAGGCGACGATGTAGACAACAGCCAGCAACAGCAGGAACCAGACGCTGCGCTGCGGTGGCTGCCACAGCCATGCGCCAACCGCCAGCACTGCCAGAGCCCATCGCAAGAGACGATATCCTCTTGCTGCCCCGACCTGAACCATTCTTAGCTCTTGCCACGCTCCATAACTGGACAACCCTTTCCACAGCAACAGGAATACGATGAACCAGCCAAATGGCCGTGCATCCAGATCTGCTCTGACATAGAGCGGCCACAGTGTAACAAATACAAGCAGCAAGCCCAGAGTTTTATAGATGATGCCCCGGGCAAAGCTGTTCTTCAAATATTCCTGCATCCGGTATTCCTGTGGTCGCAGGAACACAATATCTGCCGGAAGCAGATATGTACGATAACTGCTAAACAGCACTAGCGGTGCCAGCAGCAGCAATGCAACCCAGCGAATCGGAAATTCCGCCGGAATGTTCTGGACAAACGATGTATACCAGGCGGAGAACGCAATGACGAGAAATAAAAAGACCATAGCTACACCGCTCTGGATCACATAACCCAGATAAGGAAGAATTCCGTTCCAGAATCCTGTGCGTCTTTGCTTCCATAGCAGCTTGAGATCCATGCTCAATCCCTGCCTTGTACGAGGGAATAGAACATGTGCTCCAGCGTGGCATCGGATTCCCCGAATTGGGAGCGCAGTTCATTCAGCGTCCCTTGAGCAATAACCTGCCCACGGTGCAGAACGATAAAACGGTCACAGTAATTTTCAATCGTGGACAGAATGTGTGAACTGAGCAGGATGGATGATCCCGAAGCTTTCATCTCCAGCATAAAATCAAGCAAAGAGCGAATACCCAGCGGGTCCAGTCCCAGGAAAGGCTCATCAATGATGTACAGTGGTGGTCCTGCCACAAAAGCACACATGATCATGACCTTTTGTCTCATCCCCTTGGACAGGTGAGTCGACAGACTTGTACTTTTCTCATTCATACGGAACAGTTCCAGCAGTTTCTCCGTACGTTGTTTGAAATCAGCCTCCGACACATTGTACGCTCTTGCCGTAAACTCCAGGTGCTCCATCACTGTCATCTCATCATACAGTTCGGGTGATTCCGGTACAAATGCCATAGCCGATTGGTAGATCTGCGCATCCTCGTCCCGCTTCTTGCCCATCACTCGTACTTCGCCCTGTTGAGGTGTCATCAAGCCGAGGATGTGTTTCATGGTTGTGCTTTTGCCAGCACCGTTTAAGCCGATTAGTCCGACCATCTCTCCACGTCCAACTTCCAGATCGATGCCGTGAAGGACCGGCCGTTTGGCACTATAACCTCCGCTTAACCCGCTGATTTGCAGAACAGGCGATTGAACGTTTTCCATCTATCCCTGCACCCCTTTCGTCAGATTCTATTCTTCGGAGCGTGGCGTTTTATCTTTACTCCACTTGGGTGCTCCTTTGTTTTTACGATCCTGGTCGCGCTCCGTGCGGCCAGTATTACCCGTTGGTTTGCTACCTGCTGGACGCGAATTGGAGATTGTAGCTCTGGTTCCCCCATTACGATTGCCCTGACCTGGTTTGCGATCTCTGGATTGTCCTGGTTTTCTGGAGAACGAATGTCCCTCAGGCCGCGTGTCCGGACGCGGGTCAGCCTCCAGTACTTTACCGCCAAAGAGTACACGTTCTGACAGTTCGATTCCGAGTTCGCGTGCGAATTTACGCATAATAAAGATCTGTGTTTCATCCACAATGGACAAAACGATACCCGAGCGTCCCATCCGGCCTGTACGACCTGCACGGTGAACATAGTGCTCCGAGTCAAAGGCAGGGTCATAGTTAATGACCATTGGCAAACCTTCGATATCCAGTCCTCTGGCAGCCACTTCGCTGGCAATCAGCAACTGAAGTTTGCCATTACGGAAGGCAGACAATACGTTACTGCGGGTCACTTTGTCAGCATCTCCATACAGCGCAGCAGCGGACAAGCCCAGATGATTCATTTTTGCTTCAACTTCACCAATATCTTCGGTTGCATTCACAAATACGATTGCCCGATCCGGATTGTACTGTCTAACCAGACGACGCAGCATGTCAATTTTGTTACGGTTTTCTTCTACAAAATAATAATGCTCAAGGCCCGCAGCCGTAGCTCGATCCGGTTCAATTCCGATCTGCACAGGCTCTTTCATCTCACGCTTTGCAAGTCCAGCTGTATGCTCATCAATGGTTGCTGACAGGAAGATCAGCTGGCGGTCCCGCAATGCACTCTTGAGTACAAAGTTCACGTCACTTACGCCGCCAAGTTGGAACACTTGGTCCGCTTCATCAATGACAATGGTGGAAACGTTGTGCATTTTCAGTTTTTTGAGTGTAATCAATTCCTTCAGTCGTCCCGGTGTACCCACAACCAATTGGGGATGCTCACGCAGCTTCTCGATCTGACGTTTAGCCGCTGCGCCACCAATTAGACCCAATACGCCAATCTTACGTTCTTCCGCATAACGCTGCGCTTCACGTACAATTTGCATCGCCAGCTCTTGTGTAGGTGCAATAATGAGTTTCTGCGTACCTTTGATATCCATTTTGATGGATTGTAACAGTGGCAGCAGATATGCCAGCGTTTTTCCTGTTCCCGTCTGGGATTTGGATACGACATCTCGGCCTTCCAAAATAACCGGGATTGTCTGAGCCTGTACAGGTGAAGGTTCGTTAATGCCATGTTTCGCCAAAACGGCCTCCAGATCCTGTTCCACGCCAATTGAAGCAAATGTTTGATTCGTCATGTATGTCCATCCTTTTAATTTATTCATTTTGATGTTATATAAGTTCAACTAATGAATATTTACACTGACACTACGAGGACAGAACAACCTTCCGATCACTGTTATCCCCAGATTTTTTTGATTCCTTTTTTTCAAAAGGAAAAATCCGGGGATAAAGGCGAAGCATATGCTTCCGATGTAGCTTTCTTTCAGAAAGCTTTTAGCTTCGCTTCTTCAGGTTATTTCTGTCCTCTCCGTTATTGTGTAAAAGTTTAGTTGAACATATAAGTTGCTTGTATATTACCGAAGCCTGTCATCACATTACCTTTCATTATATGCGAAAAAAGCCCGTGTACCAAATCTTATTCCAGAATTGTATGTATACACGCCAAAAAAAAGAAAAGCCCCTCGGCGGAGCCTTTCTTTCATTCCGTATATGATGCCTCGTATCACATTTACTTCTGATTCATTACACCGTGCGACAATCGATCTGCAAGACGAGGAAATAGCTGGTACAGCCATATGCCAGCAGAAGCAAGTCTTGGCAGATTCACTTCTTCCTTGCGCTTTTTCATCGCCCGAATCATATGACCCGCAACGTCTTCCGGTTTCAACATCATCCAGCGTACATTATTCACATAATTGCCAGAAGGGTCAGCCCGATGGAAAAATGGTGTATCAATCGGACCCGGATTAATCGTTGTCACCAGGACGCCAGTCTTGCGAAGCTCTTGACGCAGCGCATTACTAAATCCGAGGACAGCATGTTTCGTAGCTGTATAGGAAGCGGATTTGGCTGTACCGATTTTGCCAGCCATGGAGGCCACGTTCACAATCTGACCTTTGCCACGTTCCAGCATTTGTGGAAGCACTGCTTTGGTGCAGCGGACAATGCCCATGTAATTAACGTCCATCATCTCATCGAATTCCTGTACAGACATCTCTGTCATCGCTGCGAATTTCCCGTAACCTGCATTGTTCAGCAAAATGTCGATTCGTCCGTATTTATGCAATATCGCATCCACAGCTGCCTGAACCTGCTCACTATCCGTAACATCAAGTGTGAGTAATTCATGCGGCCCTTTCAGCGAGGCACCAATCTCTTCCAGCTTGTCCCGTGAACGGGCAGCCAGAATTGGGATGGCTCCTTCTTCTATCAGCATCTGCGCACACAGCGCACCGATACCACTCGATGCACCTGTGATAAACACTACCTGATCTTTCAGCATCCGTGATGTCCTCCCGTATTGAACACATATTGCCTTTTTAGGCGTATGGTTCTATTCTACGAGATCATGACCTGAATATCCATCTCACCAATGCCGTCCATCAGCAAAGGAATACTCAGTGCTTTCGTTGCACTAAATGTAGTCAGATGTTCGGACTTCATCACTTGTGGAGGTGTAATATCGACCACAACACCCTGGTTTGACAGGATCGTGCTGGCGTTACCACTGATCATATTCCCCAGTTCAGAAATCGCACTTTTGCTCATTTCATCCATTTCTGTAATGACAAAACCACCCATCATCGCAGATACAATTTTCAATGCAACTTGTTCATTAATTCCAAATACAATGTTTCCGCTAAGTTGTCCGGTCATTCCGATCACGATCCAGACATGGTCTGCAATATACTCTACATTTTTCACGCCAAGACTCCCGGTGGAAGGCGAAACCTGGATGAGCTGTTCGAATACGTTCCGTGCCGATTCCAGGAAAGGATTAATCACTTCCGCTTTCACTGTCTATGTCCCCCTCGCACTGGGTTATTGGTCACACACCAAAAGTCCCATATTCATTAAATTTATTATACTTTATCACGTACAAGAATTCATTAAGAATTCGTTAAACCATGTGTACTATAATTTATCGTCATCCGTGGGGCAAATGTTTATAGCTGATTCTAGCGAATAAACAGCGCTTTTCACTTCTTTTGAAGAAAGCATTTCGATCATCGTGCGTGGCAAAGGGCATTTAGGACTTTATTACTGCTTTCTCGCAACTGTAAAAAAAATCAAATTCTTGTATTCGCGTTTTTTTCACAGTCTCTTGAACTACTTTTGATCCTGATAATTACCTTCATTGCTCTGCTGTCCTGAATCACCTATAATTTAAGATAACGGAACAATGACCAGTTACGGGATTACATCGCACCAAACACTACATAATCAAGAAATTTTGCCTGCAAGGAGGTCACCTATGAACATAAGCCAACTGGAGACACTGATTACCATTTCCAAAACGATGAGCTTCCGCAAAGCGGGAGAACTTCTGAACCTGACCCAGCCTGCCGTCTCGGCCCAGATCAAAAGTCTGGAGGACGAATTCAGCACCGTTCTTGTGGATCGTAACCAACCCGTTACCCTGACAGACCGTGGACAGGTATTCCTGGAGCACGCTGAACGGATGCTCGACATCGTTGATGAGTTGAAACAAAAATTGTCTGATCTTGATGAAACGCCTCAGGGACGTATCGTATTAGGCACAACAACTTCCATTGCTATTCAGATCTTGCCAAGGGTGTTATCCTATTTCCAAGATCAATTCCCGCTGATCAAAACCAGTATCCAGTCCCTTCCTTCATCACAGATCTATACCCAGGTCGAAAATGGTCTGGTTGATATTGGTATCGGTTATCTCACGGAGCGTAATCCCAACCTGAATACATCTGTGCTCTACTATGACACATTTGAACTCGTGGTATCTCCTTCCCATCCGCTGGCAAAGAAAAAACATGCTGCAGTGGATGTGCTCCGGAGTACACCATTGATTCTGCTGTCCCCTGATACCGTAGGACGAAGGTTTACGGAAACTATCTTCAAGAAACATAATATTGAACCTAATATTGTAATGGAGTTGTCGAGCAGCGAAGAAGTGAAACGGATGGTCGAGATTGATCTCGGGGCAGCTGTCATCTCCAAACAATCTGTTGCGCATGAGTTGCGTCAAGGTACATTGCGAATGATACCCTTAAGTGAGTTGGAGGTCAGTCACCCTGTTGGTGTCATCTATAAGTCCAGTCGATACCTTAACTCAGCGATGCAGCAGTTCATAAGTGACCTCAAAGGTATGCCGGAAACCCAATTCATCAGTTCAGAATGACAATGAGCCATGAGAAAGGAAGGATTCCATATGAAATTTGATCTTCATACACATCATTTTCGTTGTGGTCACGCAGACGGCAACATCCGCGATTATATAGAGGCAGGTATTAAGGCAGGACTTCAGGCGATCGGTATCTCGGATCATACGCCGTACTTTGGCAGTGAGCTTGAGCAGGCATTTCCCCGGATCGCAATGGGCAAGTCTGAATTGCAGCATTATGTGGAAGAAGTCCTTGCTCTGAAAGAAGAGTACGCTGGTAAAATCGATGTGCTGCTCGGCATTGAATCCGACTACTTCCCTGTTCATGCAGAATTGTACCGTACCACACTGGGACAGTATCCTTTTGACTATATTATTGGTTCAGTTCATCATACCGAGGATGTGAGTATCTTCAACAAAACCCGGTGGAATGGCCTAAGCAATGCTCGCAAAGTTGAAGTGAAAGAGAGCTATTATTCATTAATCCGGGAATCGGCTCGCAGCGGTATGTTCCAGATTCTTGGACATATTGATGCGATGAAAGGAAACTATCCACCTTTCTCCGAAATTATCGCTGATCAGGCCATTGATGAAACGTTGCAGGTCATTGCAGAATCCAACGTAGCGATCGAAATTAACACATCTGGCAAAACCAAACTCAGCGGTGGCTGGTATCCCTCGGATGCCATTCTGGAACGCGCCCATCACTATGGAGTGAAGGTGACATTTGGATCGGACGCTCATAAACCACAGCGGGTTGCAGACGAGCTGGATGACGTTCGTACACGTCTCAAGGAGATCGGATTCACCGACTGGGTATACTTCAAGCAGAAACAGATGCAGGTTGTATCACTGTAAAATATAGCAAACACAAAGGCCCCCACAGCGCGCTTGTTCACGCCGTGGGGGCCTTTTATTGCCCTATATAAGGAAATATAATTATATTTCACACGATAACGGAGAGGACAGAAATAACGTGAAGAAGCGAAGCGGTCGCCTAAAAGCTTCTGAAAGAAAGCTGCATCGGAAGCATACGCTATCCCCGGATTTCCCCTTCTAAAATATAGGAATCAAAAAAATCCGGGTATAACAGCGATCGGAAAGTTATTCTGTCATCGGAGTGGCCAGTGTAAATATTCCACAGTTAACTTATATGGACAAAAAAAATGAACCCGCTCGCGCGGGTCCCAACAGCATTATCTATTATCAAAAAGGGGGTCATGAGATAAGTTTACCCCCTGTCTGTTAGAGTTCAATTGCAGCTATATTTCAATTGTGTAACAAATGATTGAAGTTCGATTCATTCACGTTTGACTACTCTTACTCTATGTCATTTCGGCTTGTCAGATACCAGAGTTTGCAGGTCTTTTTCCTGAAGCGGTCTGACGTATTGTTCCCGGTACATACTGTAAACTTTAACATCCATCAGGGATTCTGATTCCTCGTCATCCTCATCATTCAGTCCGAACGAGGGAAGACTCCGCTCATAGGACATCCCTATTTTGCTTAGCACCCGTTGTGAAGATACATTGGCCTCATAACAACGTGCTTCCACCCTCCCCAGATGAAGATCGTCAAATCCAAACTGCAACAGCCGCTGTACCGCCTCGGTAGCCACACCCCTGCCCCAACAGGACCTGTTCAGGATGTAACCAATCTGTGCGGTACCATTCTGATCATTCCAGTGTTGGAATGAGGTGATCCCAATCACCTGTTCCTTGCCTCTCCAGCAGATCCCATAATGTAACGAATCCAGCTTGGCGCTGCTGCTCCGTATCTGGTTCAATAAGCGTCTCGCCCTGATTGGCGTGGGCTGGCTTCCCCTATTCACATATCTTATGACTTGAGGATCGGAAAAGAGTTCCGATAATGTGCTGTAATCACTTTGACGTAATGATCGCAGGACAAGACGCTCTGTCCACAAAGCCGGCAGACCTTGAACCAGCATTTTTCGGGTAAGCATGACAATCGCTCCTTTTGCCTAAACGGGCTCTAGTCCGGTAAGACAAGCATGCTCTGATGATGATCCGGCGTAATACCATTTGAACTGATCCACGAACTTTAGTATTCGCATTTTAGTATTAATATATTGCATCATTCAATTCATCACGCTAAAAGGTCCAGATGCTGACTACTCCTGCAGCCCGCGATAGATACCCGTACGAATCTCACGAATATAGAAATCCAATGCAGGAACATTCGCCGACTGTGCAACCTGTACTTCTCGCTCAATATCATAAGGCACCCGCACGAATTGAACATTGAACGGGGTATTGTTATCGTTGCTGTCTTCACCCTCCAGAATACAGTAGGAAGCTTGGGGAAGATCGAGTGGATTACCAACACTCCCTGCATTAAACAGTAACTTGCCGTTCATATACTGCAAGTATGCGTTATGCACATCCCCATAACCTACAACATCTGCAACACCTTGCTCAGGCTCATCAGCCGGAGGATCAAACATTGCCAACCTCTTTTCCATCGCGTCCCACGGCTGTACACGATGGTATACACTTTGAGGTGAAGCATGGACCAGACGGATGGTGCGACCGCTCAGTTGAAATTGATGACTGAAGGGTAGGCCTGCCAAGTACGCCAATCGTTCCTCACCCAGCCGCTCTGCTTGCCACGTAAAGTTCTCGTTGTCTTGGTTAACCGCAACCAGTTCATCCCAATTGCCACGGATAACAAGTTCGCACGTCGCTCTCACCTGATCCACAACCTGTACCGGTTCTGGCCCCTTGCCCACGAGGTCACCAAGACAAAAGATTCGCTCCACGCCACGACTTCGGATATCTTTTAACACTGCTTCCCAGGCAGTCATGTTGCCATGAATGTCGGATACAATCGCAATTCTTTCCATCTGGATAACCTCCATTCATGTTCAATCCTTTATGTTTTAAATTCATCTTATATTCTTTTATGTGGTTGATCCTTTAAGCTCAAAAACCGTTAATTCTGGTCTGCACAGAAAACGAATGGGCAGTTGAGTCATGCCAAAACCACGATTCACATACACCGGCATCTGTGTCTGGGTGGTGTAATATACCCCCTGGACATCCGTGTAATACAACCCTTGAACATACTTGTGTGAACCTCGCGGAGTTGTCAGTGCCCCGATCCAGGGAAAACGTACCTGTCCACCATGGCTATGACCGGAAAGTTGTAATCCGAAACCATAGGGAGTGGCAATGTCCGCATAATCCGGTTCATGCATAAGTAACAATTTCCACACATCATGATCCAAACCCTTGATGGCTTGGACAGGATCAGGCCTGCCTGTAAGTGCGTCATCCAGACCAGCTATGGCCAGACGTTCGCCCCCTTGTTCAATCACCACATGTTCGTTCCGTAACAAAGTGAATCCCGCTTCACGGAACATGGTTGTCACTTCATTCTGCTGTCCGCCCCGATAATCATGATTCCCCAAAACAGCAAATTTGCCATACTTCGCTTGCATGGAGGCGAGTACCGGAATACATTCACGCATCGGCTCTGCTTCCCTCTCGACTATGTCTCCGGTAAAACAAATCAAGTCCGGTTGCTGCTCCTCAATCGTTGCTGCCAGCTTCTTCAGCTCTTTCACCCCGGTATGAAAACCAAGATGGGCATCGCTGAACTGAACGACACGCAAACCGTCAAATGCCTTTGGAAACTTCGGAAGTTTCAGCGCCACTTGCTTGATCTCCAGACGACGCGGTTCCCATAGCCAGGCATAACCTCCTGTAAGCAAACTGGCACCCGCTGTCATCAAAACCATGCGCAATAAGAAACTTCGGCGAGAGGGATCATGATCCTTTTCTTCCCCAGGAAACACAGACTCTTCTGCACCTGATGCTTTGTGCGAGCGCTGGGACGGCGAGTTGTTGCTGCCCTGACGCGGTGTCTCTGCCATATCTCCCCCTCCTTCTACGCTCTTAATCCATCCCCTTAGTATATCATATTCTGCATGGGTAGCCCGGTTCCTCTGCTTCATTACAAAAAGAAGCCGGGATCTCCGGCATGTTTCTGCACGGGATCACGACTTCTTCTAAGTTGCAGATTACACTTCTGCACATGTTATGACGAGATTATACACCCAACCAGCGTTTGAACATATGCTTGGTCGTTTGTTTGTTCATTTCGGCAATGGAGGTTGTCAGTGGAATACCTTTTGGACAGGATTGCACACAGTTCTGTGAGTTACCACAGCCCTCAATGCCTCCGTCTTCCATCAACGCTTCCAGACGATCGTCGGCGTTCATCTCCCCTGTTGGGTGAGCGTTGAACAGGCGCACTTGGGACAGTGCTGCTGGACCGATAAAGTCTGTTTTCTCATTGACGTTCGGACATGCTTCCAGACATACACCACATGTCATGCATTTGGACAGCTCATATGCCCACTGACGCTTCTTCTCAGGCATCCGTGGACCTGGACCGAGGTCATAGGTACCATCGATCGGAATCCATGCTTTTACGCGTTTCAGGGCGCTAAACATCCGGCTACGGTCGATGACCAAGTCACGAACCACTGGGAATGTCTTCATCGGTTCGATACGAACGGGCTGTTCGAGCTTGTCGATCAGGGCTGCACATGCTTGACGTGGCTTGCCGTTGATGACCATGGAGCAGGCACCGCAGACTTCTTCGAGACAGTTGGAATCCCAGCAAACGGGTGCAATGGATTTGCCATCTGTATTGACGGGGTTCCGCTGAATCTCCATCAGGGCGCTGATCACATTCATGTTGGGACGGTACGGAAGCTCAAATTCTTCGTTGTACGAAGATGACTCCGGGCTATCCTGACGGGTGATGATAAACTTGACGGTTTTGTTGGCTGTAGCTTGTTCCGCCATATCGTAGTCCCCTCCTCTGGTGACGATGATTGGTGTTGCTGATACGCAAAGTTACTGGTTTGGTGCACGGGAGACGCTTCGTCAGCGGAATGCCCCTCTGATCGCTGTTATCCCCGGATTTTTTTGATCAACCCTTCCCAGGGTTAAAATCCGGTGATAAAGGCGAGCGCTTCGCTTCTTCTGGGCATTTCCGCTTCCTCCGCTACGTCGTGCACGCAGGGTCACTTTGCTGGAAACTGCACTCCATTCATGCTGGATGGGCAGTATTGAAGTTCTGAAGCATCGCTAAGGCGCTTTGCTTCTTCTGGGTATTGTTGTTTCCTTCGCTATGTTGTGCACGTTGGTCACTTTGCTGGAAACTGCTCTCCAATTCATTGTGGATGGCAGTATTAAAGTTCTGAAGCATCGCTAGGCGCTTGCTTCTTCTGGGTATTTCCCTCACTTTGATGGCAGTAACTTTGAAGAAGCTCTGCTTCTCCAAAGTTGTCCTGCCTCTCCGTTCAGGTGCTTAATATTTAACTTTATAAATAAATCCGTGATATTTAATCCTTGGAGTAATCCCGGATACGTGGTGGGATCAAGGATACGTCTACTGGCTCGTACGAGATTTTCGGGCCTTCCTTCGACCAGCTTGCGATGGTCGTTTTCAGGAACTCTTCATCATTACGTTCCGTGAAATCCGGTTTGTAATGCGCGCCGCGGCTTTCGTTACGGAGTAGAGCACCGAGAGTCATTGCTTCTGCCAGTTCAATCATGTTCCACAGTTGGCGAGTGAATGCTGCGCTCGGGTTATTCCAACCAGAGCTGTCATACATATTGATTTTGCCATAACGCTCTTTCAATTCCTTGATCTTGCCAATCGTGGCTTCAAGCTTGTCGTTGTAGCGCACAACCGTCATGTTGGCTGTCATCCACTCGCCAAGCTCTTTATGAATGACATAGGCATTTTCCGTGCCCTGCATTTTCAAGATGCCTTCGTATTTGTCGCTTTGTTGTTTGGTGTGTTTCTCAAATACGGAAGATGGGATATCAGCGGACGATTTTTTGAGTCCTTTGATATATTCAGCCGCTTTTGGTCCAGCCACCATACCACCATAGATCGCAGATACCAATGAGTTTGCACCCAGACGGTTCGCACCATGGTATTGATATTCACATTCACCAGCTGCGAACAGTCCCGGAATGTTAGTCATTTGGTTGTAATCTACCCACATGCCGCCCATGGAATAATGGACTGCCGGGAAGATTTTCATTGGGATTTTACGCGGGTCATCACCCATGAACTTCTCATAGATCTCAATGATTCCGCCCAGTTTAACATCCAGTTCCTTCGGATCTTTGTGCGACAGATCGAGATAAACCATGTTCTCGCCGTTCACACCCAGACCCATATCAACGCAGACGCTGAAGATTTCACGAGTCGCGATATCACGTGGAACCAGGTTACCGTAGGATGGATATTTTTCTTCAAGGAAGTACCAAGGTTTTCCGTCTTTGTACGTCCAGATCCGTCCACCTTCACCACGCGCGGATTCAGACATGAGACGCAGCTTGTCATCCCCTGGAATGGCTGTTGGGTGAATCTGAATGAACTCCCCGTTGGCGTAATTTACACCTTGCTGATACACCGCACTTGCTGCTGTACCTGTGTTAATTACAGAGTTGGTCGTTTTACCGAAGATGATCCCCGGACCACCACTCGCCAGAATAACCGCTTCAGCTGGGAAGGTCTGTACCTTCATCGTTTTCAGATCCTGAGCCACGATCCCGCGACATACGCCTTCATCATCCAAAACCGCCTGCAGGAACTCCCAGTTCTCATATTTCGTAACAAGACCCGCTGCTTCCCAGCGACGTACCTGCTCGTCTAATGCATAGAGCAATTGTTGTCCTGTTGTCGCTCCGGCAAATGCCGTACGGTGATGCTTCGTTCCCCCGAAACGACGGAAATCAAGCAAACCTTCCGGTGTCCGGTTGAACATTACGCCCATACGGTCCATCAAGTGAATGATGCCAGGTGCTGCTTCGCACATCGCTTTAACAGGAGGTTGGTTCGCAAGGAAGTCACCGCCGTATACCGTATCATCAAAGTGTACCCATGGGGAGTCACCCTCACCCTTGGTATTTACCGCTCCGTTAATGCCGCCTTGTGCGCATACAGAGTGGGATCGTTTAACAGGAACCAGTGAAAATAAATGAACATGGACTCCGGCTTCAGCCGATTTGATCGCCGCCATCAATCCCGCGAGACCGCCGCCCACAATAATTACATTCGTTGATGCCATTGCTGTTCACTCCCTTATAAGTCAGCATTTATACGCTAAATGCTTAAATTAGAACTGTTTTTACTGCGTCAATCATCGAAGTAGCTGTTTGGAAATCAATGCTCCGGAAAGCAAATAGTGAAGCAATAAACATGATGGAAACAATAGCGAACAAGCTCATACATACGTAAGAGGATACACGTTGCGCACGCGGACCAACCGTAATTCCCCAGCTAACAAGGAACGACCACAGACCATTGGCAAAGTGATATGACGCCGCAACCACACTGATCATATATATCGCAAAGGTTATCGGATTCGTCACCGCATCATGTATGACGCCGCCAATCTCTTCATGGGATACATTACCCAGCGCAATCTGTACTCGCGTCTCCCATACGTGCCAGATGACGAATACAAACGTAATAATACCGCTTACCCTCTGTAACGTGTAGCGCCAGTTGCGCTCATTACCGTAACGCCCAACGTTAGGCTTGGCCTGATAGGCAATGTAAAGACCATAAACACCGTGATAGAACAACGGCAACCAGATAAGTAATGCCTCAATTACAATAACAAGAGGCAAACCGTTCAGAAATGCAACGGCACCGTAAAAAGCTTCTTTGCCGCCTTCAACTGCCGTGAAGTTCGTCACCAAATGCTCAACAAAAAACAAACTGAGCGGAATGACGCCAAGCAAGGAGTGCAGCTTTCTGGAGTAAAACCCTTTCATAAAATGTCGATCCCCTTTCGCTAAATACAACGTTTTCATAAATGATTTCACTTATCATGACACGAATCCTTTTCCATGAAAAGGTTCGACAAATTGTTCCGTTTTCCCCAGGTGTGAACAACTTGTGTCACGGTTCATGTTACTCCTTTTTTTCTTATAAGGGAATTGCAATATAATTATTAAATGTTATAACCTATAGGTATAAGCAGTGAAACATTGGGTTTACAGGCTATACAACATGGAAAACGATTGAGCAAGGGCAAGAATCACATTCATGGAAAAGAGGTTATTGTTCATGTTTGAGGAGTTAAATGCATTTGCAGCGGTCGTGGAGCAGTCCAGCCTCAACCGTGCATCCAAGTTACTGAACTTGTCCCAACCCGCACTCTCACGCAAAATTGCCAAATTGGAGGATGAACTCGGGGTTGCCCTGTTCCACCGCCGTGGCAAACGGCTGGAGTTAACCAGTGTGGGCCAGTTCACCTATACCTATGCTGTAGAACAGAAGCAGCAACAACAGAAGTTCCTCACTATGCTGGCCCAGTATAAAGACGAAGAACAGAGCACCATTACACTCGGAGCCAGTCTGACGACGCTTCAAACTACGTTACCACCTCTCGTCAATGCCTTTATGGAGAAACATCCAAATGCCGAACTGAAACTGTTGACGGGTAAAACACATGAGATTGTGTCGTTTGTGCGTGACAAAAAAGCCGATGTGGGCATTGTCGCCTCCTCCATCAGCGAAGTGGGGCTTAACTGTGTGCCGCTCTTTGACGATCACCTGGAACTGGTTGTGCCGCTTACACACCCCTTGTCCGGTAAGGAAGCCGGGATGGAACATTTGCAAGATCTGCCGATGATCACGTTCTCCAAAGGCACCTGGTACCGCAAATTAACGGACGATCTCTTCCAGCGCTGTGCCGTGATGCCGGATATTCGCATGGAGATTGATTCCTTCGAAGCGATCATCCGACTTCTGCCTTCCGCCAAAGCTGCTGCTCTATTGCCCAAGTCATATCTTCGTCCACAATTGCTCGCGGACAATGATCTTGTTTCTGTTCATTTGCCTCAATTACAGCAGACCCGCAGAACAACTTGTATGATCTATGGGGAAAAAGAGGACCTCAGCGAGACCTCCAGACAATGGGTCAAGGAGACGGCTGCACTCTTTACAGCAAAGGCGCCATTGCCCTCACGGAGGGCTACGACGCCTTTGCCTTGATCTGAATCAGCCAGGCTCTAACGCCTGGCTTCCATATTTAACTCATGATAATTATCAGCTCTCTTGGCTGATAACCTCTTCTTCAAATCGGTCGATATCTGCATTATTACCAATAATGACCATGATATCCCCCATCTGAAGCGAATCCAGTGCCGTCGGAGCGATAATGACCCCAGCTTCTTTCTGTAACGCCACAATACTGCAACCAAAACGTACGCGTGCATTAAGGGTGGAAAGGGTTTTGTTGTGCAGACAGGCGGGAACCTTCATCTCGACAATACTGTAATCATTGGATAATTCAATGTAATCCAGCAAGTTCGGGGTAACCAGCTGGTGGGCAACCCGAATGCCCATATCCCGCTCAGGATAAACGACACGATCAATCCCCAGTTTATCCAATGCGCGTCCGTGAAGGACGGATATGGCCTTGGCCACAACCGTCTTGACGCCCAGCTCTTTTAACAGAATCGCGGTGAGAATGCTCGTCTGAATATCATCCCCGATAGCAACGATACAGCAGTCAAAATTTCGAATACCCAGGGAGCGTAGCACTTCCTCATCTGTGGCATCGGCTACAACGGCATGGGTGACCAATTCACTAATGTCTTCGACGACTTCTTCATTTTTATCGATCCCGAGCACCTCGTAGCCGAGTTCCATTAATTCCTGTGCCAGACTGGAGCCAAATCGCCCAAGCCCAATCACCGCAAACTGCTGTGTTTTCATTGTTCTTCACGAACCCCTTATCCAAATCAATTTCAAAACTCACTAAAAATAGATTTATCCAATAATCATTTTGCCTTCCGGATACCTGTATAACTCTTTACCCTTTTTCTGCCCAAGTGCATACGCTAATGTGATCGGTCCAAGCCTTCCTGCAAACATCGTAAAACAGATCAGGAGTTTGCCCAATGTAGTCAGTTTCAGCGTCAGTCCAAGCGATAATCCAACGGTACCAAAGGCCGATGTCGTTTCAAATAAGATCATCATAAAACTGGCGTCTTCTGTGGTACTTAATGCCATCGTTACAGCTATGATGAACAAGAGTGCCAGCAATGTAATGGTAAGCGCCTTGAAAATCCGTTCCTGTACGAGCCGGTAGCGGAAAAACACGATATCTTCACGCCCACGCATCATGGCGATGACCGCTCCCGCCATAATCATAAATGTCGTTGTTTTGATCCCGCCTCCGGTAGAACCTGGCGAAGCACCAATGAACATCAGAATGATCATAAAGAACTGTGTTGCCTGCCTGAGTCCGGCAATATCTACCGTATTGGCTCCTGCTGTTCGCGGCGTAACGGACTGGAAGAATGAACCGAGAATTTTGCCACCCCAGTTCAGGCCACCCAGTGTCCGTGGATTGCTAAATTCAAATACGAAAATGACAAGTGCACCAAACACAATTAACAATCCAGTCATTAACAGTACAACTTTGGAGTGCAGAGACAGCTTCCGCGTTTTGCGGTAATCCACCAGGTCTGACAACACCACAAAACCGATACCGCCAGAGACAATCAGGAACATTGCTGTAAAATTAACCAACGGGTCATACACATAACCGGTCAGACTGCGGAAATCCCCAAACATATCAAAGCCCGCATTGTTGAACATGGAGATCGCATGCCAATAGCCATAATAGATCGCCTGTCCAATCGGCATGTCGAACGACCAGCGAATGGCAAACAGTGTGCCACATATGCCTTCGATAATGAGTGAGTAGATCACAACTTTACGGATCAGCCGGACGATGCCCTCCATCGTGCTCTGATTCATCGCTTCCTGTAGAATCAACCGTTCTCTAAGCGAAATCCGCCGTTTGAACGCAATGGCAACCAATGTGGACATTGTCATGAAGCCCAGTCCGCCAATCTGAATCAGAATCGCGATTACAACCTGACCCAGCACCGAGAAATGAGTCCCTGTATCCACCACAACCAAACCAGTGACACAAACAGCCGAAGTTGCTGTAAAGAGCGCATCAATAAATGCAAGACTGTCTCCGTTACGGTTGGATGCCGGAAGCATTAACAACATTGTGCCTACCAATATGATGCCAGCAAACCCTAACACAAGAATACGGGGTGGCGATAATCGCATCCATTGCACATTCAGTTTCACTTGAGTATCTTCCACCTCTTCTAAAATGAAAATAACTCCACACCCGTGGAGCGTTCTTCATTTGAAATGCTGTTGCCAAACGTTAAACAAGTATGATTCAGATTAAAACGACATATATAATGAAGTTGGAATATATCCTATTCGTTCCCTTGTTGGGCGAAAGACATGCGAATCATTGCACATTTGTTTCAAAATTATAAGCGCTGCGACGTTTGTAGACAAAACGTTTTTTGTGTAAATCGGATCGAATTCAGCCAAAAAGGGAAGAACTCAGATATCGCGACGGATGGATCAGATTCTTTCGGTCCTTTTCATTCATTTTCAAGGATTTACACCTGTTTTCGTTACATCATTGGCATTCGGTGCTTGGCCTGTGCTATGTTAACTTTAATATCCATATTAGTGCGTGTTCAAAAAGGGCGGTTTTCAGTACCAAGAAGATGGGATGAAGATAGAAACTTTTTGAACTACCTCTATCAATAAAGGAGGAACACCATTACATGAATCCCTTAGGGCAGCCTTTGCAACTCAAGGCTAACTTCAAGCGGCTGGGGTTGCTTGCGGCGATTGGCCTGATTCTATTTTTTGTATTTCAGATCTTTCCTGCTACCTCATCACAAACGACAGAAATTTCGTCTACGTCCTTCATAACCAAGGAGCAGGCGAAGCAATCCGCACGATCATTCGCAGCTTCTGTGAATGACTATACACTGCCAAATGATGATGCAAAAACCCTGGTCACCTACCAGACACATTCGGATATCTACGGGTATATGGCCAAAACCAAACAACTTGATACCTATAACCAGAAATGGGAAACAAGCTATCCTTACGATGTATTCCGCGTTCGTTTGCCTGATCAAGACAAGGGCGGTTATCTTAATGTTGACGTACATATGAAAACAGGAAAAGTCGTCGGCTTCAAACGGGAACTGCCTTCTTCACTCTATACCGCCATTGAGGCGGAGCAGGTTAGTGGACGAGTGACCACATCGCAAGTACTTGCTGAAGGCAATATGTCTCTGGACGAGAAACAACAGCTCGCGGCTGGCGTTCTGACCGAATTCGGTTATGAAGTGCCGGTACTTCAACTGGAGACTCGCGATGGTGAAGCGGGACTGAAGTATGTGGATTCTGAAAAAGCCATTGGAGACTCTAAGCTTGAATTGAATTTTACGTTTGAAGAGGGTGCGGTACGATCCTTCGATCCTGGATTCTCTGTCCCTGAATCCCATACCGATTATGTGAAAGATCAAACGCGCCAAGCCAATTGGATGACCTATGGCGGCTATGCATTCCTGACCTTTGTTCTGGGCGTGCTGGCAATCATCTATAGCATTCTGACCCGAGCACATACGTCTTTCAAACGCGGGATCATCCTCTCGCTGGTGTATTTCGCAGCTTCGGTAATTGGTACGCTGAACATGATTCCACTCTTTCAGGCACAAGGGCTCTCCAACTTCATGTTAGCGTTCCTGATGTTAATGCAGGCGGGAATTACACTGGTCATGAGTGCAACCATCTATCTGTCTCTTGTTGCTGGTGACGGCATGTGGCGCAAAATAGGTCTGAACCCATGGCCTCGTGCCAAAGAACCCGGATATGGAAAATATGTACTTCACAGCATGGTTGCTGGTTACCTGTGGGCATTCATTCTACTGGGTGTGCAATCCATCCTGTTCTTCATTCTGGAGCGAAGCATTGGCACATGGTCAACAACGTCAGCAGATCAATCTACATTTAATATGACCTATGCCTGGCTCTTCCCGATCATGGCCTGGATGGCCGGTATTGGTGAAGAAACTGTTTATCGACTGTTCGGCATTCGCATGATGCAAAAGATTGTGCGTAACACGTTTATTGCCTGTTTGATTCCAACCATCATTTGGGCACTTGGACACACATTGTATCCGATCTATCCAGTAATCACCCGTCCCATTGAGCTGTTGGTGATTGGATTGCTGTTCAGTCTGATCATGCTGCGTCACGGCTTCATTGCCGTTGTATTCGCCCATGTGATCTTCGACAGCTTGTTGATGGGACTCAGCTTGGTCTTTATGGGCGATGCCCTGAATATGACAGCTGGACTCTTCTGGATTGTACTCCCGGCAATTGTTGGATATGTGGTCTACAAATTCAATCCAAAACAAAAAGAGAAGCCGTATGTTACGACTCCTCATCCCGAAGTGCTGCAATAATCTGATTTGCCAGTTTGTCACCAATAGATAGAGGCCGGAAGTCTTCAACGCTGGCCTCTTTTATTTTGCGCAAAGAACCAAAATGCTTCAACAGCAGCTTACGCCGCTTCTCTCCAATACCCGGAATGGCATCCAAACGTGATGTCACCATGGATTTGCCACGCTGTTCCCGGTGGAACGAGATCGCAAAACGGTGGACCTCTTCCTGTATCCGCTGCAACAGGTAGAATTCCTGACTATCCCGTGGCAGGGAGATGACTTCCGGTGGATTACCGATCATCAACTGTGAAGTCTTATGCTTCGCATCCTTCACCAGACCACATACCGGAATAAACAGCCCCAGCTCATTTTCCAAAATATCGACCGCAGCCGAAATCTGTCCTTTACCACCATCGACCACAATCAGGTCAGGCTGGGTCAGGTTTTCTTTTAATACCCGTTCGTAACGGCGACGGATGACCTCTCTCATCGTTTCATAATCATCCGGCCCTTCAACCGAACGGACCTTGTACTTCCGATATTCCTTCTTATCCGGTTTACCATCGGTAAATACGATCATGGCAGATACCGGGTTTGTACCCTGAATGTTCGAGTTATCAAACGCTTCAATACGGTGAAGCTGATCCAGTCCAATAAAACGTCCCAGTCCTTCGGCAGCTTTGGAGGTACGTTCTTCATTTCGCTCAATCAAACGGAACTTCTCTTCCAATGCCACACGTGCGTTGTCCACGGCCATCGTGATCATCTGCCGTTTCAATCCACGTTGCGGAATGAGCACTTTGATCTCCAACCACTCTTGTAAAGCAGCAGCAACCTGAGTTGGGTCTTCCAGTCCTGATGGAAGCTTTTCATTTGAAGCAGTTATATCCGTTATTGGAGCATCCTCTTGCATACTGTCAGGTTGTTCACCTTCTGCCTCAGTGGAACCTCCGTAAGCTGCACGACTCTCAGCAACCAGTGGCTGGGAAGCGTTACTGCGCTCCACTTGTCCCATCTGCTCGAATTCTACCGTAACTGCGGCAGGCACCGATCCCTCAGCATCAGATACTGTATCCAAACTTTCGTTATCCGTTGCAAGATCCTTGGGCATTTCCGGCAACAAAATTTCTTGTGGCAATGCCGGATTATCGCTGTAATACTGTGTTACATAGGACATGAAGTCACTATACGCCTCACCGTAAAACGGGAAGGTTGATACGTGACGTTCAATCATTTTACCCTGACGCATATATAGAATCTGGACACACATCCAGCCTTTATCAATGGCAAAACCAAATACATCACGGTCTCTGGCATCGGCCATCGTAATTTTCTGTTTTTCCATCATCGCATCGATGGCGATCACCTGGTCGCGCAGTTCCTTGGCTCGTTCAAAATAAAGATCTTCCGCGGCCTCCTGCATCTTACGCTGCAAATCCTTCTTGATCTCTTCGTGACCACCGCTCAGAAATGAACCAATCTCTTGGGAAATCTGGTCGTACTGCTCCTTCTCCACTTCCTTCACACAAGGGGCGAGACACTGTCCCATGTGATAGTACAGGCACACTTCTTTGGGCATTACACCACATTTGCGCAGTGGATACATGCGGTCGAGCAGTTTTTTTGTTTGGTGTGCCGCATACGAGTTCGGATAAGGTCCGAAGTATTTGGCTTTATCTTTCAGCACACGCCGGGTTACTTCCAACCGGGGGTGCTTTTCATTGGTAATTTTAAGATATGGGAATGTCTTGTCATCCTTGAGCAACACGTTATACCGCGGCATATGTTTCTTGATTAAGTTACACTCCAGAATGAGTGCTTCCATGTTACTGCCCGTCACGATATATTCGAAATCACGGATTTCGGACACCAGACGCTGCGTCTTTCCGTTATGACTGCCGATAAAATAAGAGCGTACGCGGTTCTTCAACACTTTGGCCTTACCTACGTAGATAATGGTGCCTTCACTGTTTTTCATCAGGTAACATCCAGACATGTCTGGCAGCAAAGCGAGCTTGTGACGAATCTGCTCCAATGCCTTCTCCTGATCCTGCAAATCATTGATGAATTGGTCCATAATTCGGTGAATCCTCCTTCCCGAAAAAAGTATAAATAAAAGGTTACACTAAGCCATTCTGATTACAGTACCGTCTTCCAATCCGTTATCGGATTGTCTCTGAGTCACCTTTTTTATAAGAAGAAACTAAAGATAATTCACACTGACACTACGATGACAGAACAACCTTCCAATCCCTGTTATCCCCAGATTTTTTTCATTCCCTTTTCTCAAGGGAAAAATCTGTTGATAGCGTATGCTTCCGATGCAGCTTTCTTTCAGAAAGCTTTTAGGGGAACGCTTCGCTTTTTCAGGTTTTTTCTGTCCTCTCCGTTACTGTGTAAATAATTAGTTCCATCTATATATCAGAGATGAATCCGGGATAAACGCGAGCACTTCGCTTCTCCAGATCGGTTCTGTACTCTACATTCAAGTGTGAAAAATATTTTTACTTTATATTGTCCTATATAAAGGTATTCGACGCAAAACGCCCCCGGCATGTAAACCGGAGGCGTATGTGTAAGCCTGTAAATTATTGGTGTTTTTCGATAATTCCTTTGAGCGCATCTTTCGAGTTCAGACCAACCACTTTATCTACCGGTTGACCGTCTTTGAAGAAGATCAAAGTTGGAATGCTCATTACGCCAAAGCGGGAAGCAGATTCCGGATTTTCATCCACGTTAACTTTAGCAATTTTCACTGCATCGCCAACTTCTGTGGACAGCTCTTCCAAGATTGGAGCGAGCATTTTACAAGGACCACACCAAGGCGCCCAGAAATCAACAAGAACCGTTCCTTCGCCTTCTACTTCAGCGTTGAAGGATTGATCGGATACGTTAACAATAGCCATGAAATTGTCCTCCTTATATATACTTACGGTTTATTTTAACCTGTAACGTCGTGAACGACACTTCCAGTATAACACAGGTACGTCAAACTTGTGAATTGAACGCTGCAATGTTCATCTTCCCAACATCAAATCTTCACAATTACAGGATGTGGGATACTAACTGCAAAATCTTTACAAACGCTTTCTTTTCCAAGTATACTAAAATTACTCCGGGTTTCAGCCCCCATACGGGCAAGCTGTTTCCCCATAAGGAGGCAATAACATGGATGCAAATGTGCGGATCAGCGACCCGCGTGAACATGTGAACGAGGAACCCCGCAACGATCTATTTGATCTGATCGCGGGTGTTGCCGGCATGGCCGGCCTGATGACAGTGATCTTTTTCGGTATGGTTATCTTCAAATTCCTCACCGAATAGGACACTCACAGGTCTCACGCAGGACCAGAAAAGCCCGGTTTTCGCAACAATGCGAAAGCCAGGCTTTTTTTGGGACTACTTTAGCTTTTGATTGCAATCAGCTCAGCTTCTAAATCGTAAACTCCACCGATAATTTGAAGATTAACCTTGTCCAGAACCGTTTCGTTCAATTAGATCGGTTTAACGTTTACCGCGCTGATTCTCACCCCGAACGGAGATAACATCCACAAATGGACGAATACGGTCCATCAAACGTTGACCTTTATTCATTTCCTCGCCGTCCCGATTGGTGAAACTAAGATGTTTTTCAAGCCCATCCAGATTGTAATTGGACGTATAAAACGTTGGTTTGCGATTCATCCGATAGTTCAAAATGGACCCCATCACATGATCTCGAACCCAAGGGTTCAAATTCTCTGCCCCGATATCATCAAAGATAAGCAGATCACAACTTTTCAGAATATCCGTCATTTCCTTCAGCTTCTGCCCTTCACTGATCATAGATTTCAGATCCTCCACAAAGTCAGGCATATAGATAATGACACCCGTGTGGCCTGCAACCGCCAGTTCATGCAGCAGATAACACATCAGAAACGTCTTACCCGTCCCGAATGTCCCTTCCAGGAACAGTCCTTGTGGAGACAGTCCGTTCTCCTTGGTCTCGCTAATATACCGAAGCACCTGATTCACAGCCGGAGCACGCATCCGATCCTTGCCCATAATCTCTACATCGTTGTATCCGGCA
Organism: Paenibacillus sp. BGI2013; assembly: GCF_002843485.1. NCBI lineage: Bacteria > Bacillati > Bacillota > Bacilli > Caryophanales > Paenibacillaceae > Paenibacillus > Paenibacillus sp. BGI2013. The sequence continues at coordinate 137,606 of NZ_PJFA01000007.1, read as the reverse complement.
CTGAGCGCACGCTCGTCCACATAGAAACTGCGAATTCGTTGCTTAATGATATGTTCATTTTGCCGGGCGATATGTTTGGAACAAGGTGCTTTTATATCTATGATTTCGGGTTTACCGTTAAAATGTTCTACTTCCAGTTTGCAAAAGTGGCCCTGAAAATCGTTAGGGCAGTTGTCGAGTCCCGGACAATTCGCACAGTTCTTGGAGTCTTTAGCGTACTGAAATAGCTTGCTCAGATCGGTCATGAGCTGTGCATCTTGCAGTTCAGGATGACCTGCGCGGAATTCGCGTACGTACGGATTTTCCATCAATTCCGCCGCAATCCGCCGCGATTGCTCACGAAAGGCAGGGTTCAGCTGCTGAAGCAGTCCTCCCAAGGATTCCATGGCTTCAAGCCCCCTTAATGTTTCAATATAGAATGAACAATGAAGTGTACCCCTGACCATCTTGATGGCATAGGAACTTTCGATCATTTGCAATTCTACTGTTCATTCTATAGAAAAACAACCAATAACTCAACTCATAGATCTGGTAAATAGCGTAACCCTTCCACCACCGTACGTAATGCCTAGTTTAGAGCACACTGCAGTCCTGTACCTTTTATTACGTGGTCAAAAGTCTGTTTTTCGACCTTTTGAACAACCTTTATTAGCGCCGCAAGCCGACAGTAACGATCTCGCATGAGCCTGTCTGTATGGTCCATTCTTTATTGGCAAATGATAATGTCGACGCCTCTTCTATGCTGCGGGCAATAAGCCTTTCGCCCTCTTCCTCCAGGATGTTGCTTTTGTATGCCGTTTCGAATGGCTGTGGATTCGCTTGCGATGCAGCAAACTTCAACGTAGCAGATTCGGTGGTCATATTGAACCAGCGGAGCATCACATCACCGGAATCTTCATTTACCTTGAGTGAAGAAAATGCTAAACCGTCTCCTTGCCATGCAAACGGTGTGTTGCTAGGTGTCAGATAACCCGGGTGTACTTCGGTTTGTGCCAGCGTCCAAGGAACCTGGAACTGATACGCCTCGATATATGCACCTGATGCTGCACCATTGCCATCATGCGGAGTGATCTCGATCTGAAATGTATGTTCACCAAGACATTGTGCTTCCGGTGTCGGGAACAAACCCCAGTCTCCGAGTTCGCCTACCGCACGAAGCAGCGTCACGGCGATGGTGTTGCGTCCATCCTGAAGGACTTCATATTCATTCAGACCCAGATTGGCTACGACCAATCCTGCGTCTTGTTCACTTACATCTACAAAACTCTGTTGATGCTGTGTATTGCTTGGATTTTGCCACTCCGGTGCAGGCTTGTTATCACGTGTTGCAATTTCGAACATGGAATCCACATGATGAACAGCAGATACCAGATCGGTTGGGAAAAGAGAACGCACCCGATGATCCTTCGCCTGATTGTTGAAGGTTGTTTCCATTTGCACTCCTTTTCCACTACGACTGAGGGATACAACCGTGCGAATCTGGAGCGGAATCATCTTCGTTGAACGCTGGGCTTTGCGATGTGGATAATAAATCAGTTCTCGCTGTTCCTGATCCAGCATCTCATCCGCTGACTCCGGTATTTCCCAATGATGAATAACTTCAAACGAGGCCAAGTATGATGTATCCTCAAGAACCCGAATCTCGGCCTGAAGCTCGTGTGTTGTCGATGCAACTTCATTCTCTGGTTGTTTGAACATGTATTCATTGCCGATATCACCCACATTTTCGTATACGCCAAGGTCCTTGTAAGTCCGGCCTGTTCGTTTGTCTGTGATTGTGAATGAACCGTTGTCTGCAATCGTGACGATCATATATTGATTTTCCATACCACGTTCACCACGCAACAGCGAAGTCGTTTTCGAAGGAGTACCACTCTTAGCATCATCCGCAACGTTGATCAATGCATAGGTTTTCAGGCCAAATGCAGCCACATTCTCTGTTTCAAAACGAATACGAACGCGCCGACAGCTATACGGCTGACGGAAGCGATCATCCGGCAGATCATAGCCGAATTGCAGACCCAGATCCTCCACCGTACATGGAATGTGATTACCATCTTCATCTACCAGTATGCGATCTGACAGGTCAACGGCTTTCATCTGTGCCGCCATTTCCTCCAATGTATGTCCATCCCGGAAATACAACCGAGTCGCGTCCAGTTCCATCTGAACTACACCGCTGCGTTCCCACCCCGTTGTATTAAACACTACAACAGGCCGGGCATTTTCGCCGTAACGCTCAAAGATGGAGGTATCGACAGCTGTAGCAATCTGGCTGGTGCTCTCTTCAATTAAAGCCTCTGCTACATGACGGCTCTTATCAAACCGTGTCACCATCTCGCGATGCACCTCATCCACACTGCATCCACAGATGCTGTCATGCGGATGATTTTGCATCAGCGTTTTCCAGGCATACGTCAGTTGATCATGTGGATAGGCATGTCCAAGCAGATAGGCGTAGGATGCCAGGGGTTCAGCCACCTTTTCCAGCATGGTCTGGCCCAGTTGGTTCATCTGTTTCAGATACACACGAGCCGAGGCGGTGTTCACCAAGGTTCCCCAGCCATCGGTACGCTGGCTGCGCAGTTCTCCTTTGACCGTGGACAACTCATGTTCAGAAGATGCTCTCAGAGCCTCCAGATAATCTGGAAAATTCGAGTGAATGAACTCGATATCGGGATGTAATTGTTCAGCCATGCGAATCGCTTCTGGCAGATCTCGCTGAATCGGCTGGTGATCACATCCGTTCATGTACAACAACTCATTGGTCGATGCATATTTCTCGGCATCTGCAAGCTTGGTTTCCCAGAACTTGCGGGCCGATTCCTCGTCTACAGGAACTTCATTTCCGTTGGAGTACCAGTTGGCAAACAATACGCCGAGCACTTTTGATCCGTCTGGTCCTTCCCACATCAGCTCCGAGAAGCTTGATTCATATCCGGCATCCGATACCGTATTGTTAAATCCCGTCGGCTTCACACCACGTCCAAAAAACACATTATCAATGCCTGATTGCTGCATCAGCTGTGGAGTCTGCCCGACCAATCCAAATGTATCGGGAAAGTAACCAATTTTCGAAGGGGTGCCGTAACGTTTGGCGTCCTTATGTCCAACCTGCATGTTGCGCACATTGGCTTCTCCGCTCGTCAGAAACGCATCCTGCAAAATGTACCATGGTCCAATCACAATCCGCCCATTGCGGATATGCTTCTCCAGTCGTTCTTTCTGCTCCGGTCGAACCTGAAGATAATCTTCGATGATAATCGTTTGTCCATCCAAATAAAAGCTTTTATAGTCCGATCCCTCATCCAGCTGATCCAACAGTGAATCGACGAGCTGAATGAGTCGCATATGATGCTTCTCATACGGCAAGTACCATTCCCGATCCCAGTGGGTATGCGAAATAATATGTGCTCTCTTTTTCTTGGTCATCGTGTTATCCCACCTCTTTCATCTTGTTGTACAATCTCAACCTCATCAGGGCGATACACGCCATTCAGCTTACCGGAAGCATCTGTCGCAAACAGCACCGAACGATTTTTCTCCAATTGGAACGAATACGATACACCTGTACGTTGATCTCTCACGTGAACTTCATGGTTCAAGGAAAATTCCGATACAAATACATACAGATTTCCTTTTGGAAAACTCAGCTTCCGGCCATAGATCCCTGCGATATCTCCGCCAGATATCCATTCCAACTCCTGTTCGATGCCCGAAATCTCGGTTGCATAACGATACAATTCAGCAAGTGGCTCGTCCCGTCCATTTAACTCGAGCGGCAGTGGAGTCCAGATTAATTTCCCTTTACCCAAAGGCAAAACGGTTACTTCATCTGCTGTACCTTTATCCCCATGAAGCAACGTCTCCTTTGCCACCTCGGCGATACGACGCCGTCCATAGGTCACACGGTGATTCACGCCATTAATATTCAGCAGTTCTTCCCGCTGCACGTTACCCAGACTGCGTTTGCCGACAATATGATCTGCCCGGTCAGTTGCCTTCCAGTATGCATCCAGTCCCAGTGGTCCAGTGATGAGCAGACTTGTACCTGTCTTCTCCGCAAACGTGAGCAATTGTTGAAGTGCATCGCTGTCCATATTATGCGGACTCGGTACGATGATCAGTTTCGGTGGCTGCTGCTCCAACGCTTCCAGATGATATTCGGATAACGCACGGAATGGCAATTTCAGATCATAGGACATTACACGAGTCAGCTTTGTTGTAGCATCATAGGCCAGGGCACGGTTGGAGAAGTCATTGGAATACGGGAACACGACTGCAATATCCTCCAGCTCGCGGTCTTCAAAGAGATCACGAATGCCATGCATGAATCGGCCAAAATCATAAGACACATCTGCCTCTGGTTTCTCCGTACCATCTGCACGCAAGGCTCCGATATGAGACTCATTGGCATTATCCATATAAAAGTTGGTGTTCCAGATCCATTGCACCGCTCCTGCGCCGCCTGTCGAGAACGCATAGGCGTACTTGCATTCGAGAATGCCACGAAGCTCTTCTTCCGTACGTTTGGCTCGTCCATCCGGGGTTTCCACATACATGATGCCCGTCTCCTGAATGAGATTTGGTTTATGTGGCGTTTTAGCGAAAATGCCATCCCAGATCAGATCATCGTTTAACCACCAGGAATGCACCGTTGTATAATCCACTTCACGTTCATAGAAGAAAGGCGAAGGACGCTGTGCACCAAGGGCTTCGTCCTGTCCCACAGTAACCAGATGATTCGGTACCAGATCCTTGATCGTACCTACAAGCTCTCTTGCCCAAACATTGTGCATCTCCATAGAGAAGAGACAGTAATCGAGCCAGCGTGTTCCCTTTTTGGCCTTGTGCATGTCCTGTACATCAAAATTAATCTCTTCCGCCTCCGGGATCACTGCGGCTGCAAAGTTGGGGAGCTGCTTCGGCGACATGTTCCATGCCTCCTGCAACGCTTCAATCGTCTCATGACGCTGCTGAAGCCAAGCGATATAAGCCTGCTGTTCATACGAATCCCTCGCCGAGCGTGGGCCAGCTGAGAAGATACGTACTGGATCGAACATCGATGGCTCATTAATCAGATCCCAGTCCACATGTGTTGTATGCGTGTGACGACTGACGATGCTGCGGATGAAACGTTTCTGTGCTTCGACACTCTGCGGGTCCAAATACGGATTCGTGCCTTCCCATGTCTCTGGTGTAAAGGAGAAGAAAGTGAACGTGACCTGTAAGCCGTGGCGTTTCGCCGTTAAAATAAATGCATCAATGGCACGAAGCACATCCTCTGCCATATGTCCGTCCACCTGCATCATGTTGCGATAGGCGGTCCAGATTCCGGTCCGAATCCAGTTGATTCCTGCTTTCGCCATCTGAGCCATATCTCGATCCCAAACATCTACGTTCGGCAAAAACAGAAATTTCCGTGCCACGTCGGAGGTCATGTAGGTCATGCCCACAACTGGGAGAGGACGTCCGTCTTTTACAAAATAGTCCCTGCTGCGGGTAATCACTTCCCCTTCTGCCAGCAGTGCAGCATCCTGTCCCCAGAAGCCTTGACGCAAGGTCCGAACTTCACCGTCAGGAGCCTGCGCCTGGCATACGATCCGATACAGCCCACTTTCAATGGATACCGGGAGAAGTATACGTTCGAAACGCTGCTCACCGGAAAGTTCCATCTCCAGTCGATGGCTCCATACCTTCTCCGTCGTGCCACTTGTGCGATCTTCATGCTCGACTGTTATGTCGAATGCCCACAGCTCGGACTCGGTAAGTCTGTTCCCTGCTCGCTGTAAAATCTGGCCTTGAAGTGTGAGTATAGCCCGCTCATCTGGCTCATACGAAGCATAATTCGTTTTGAGGGATAACTCAGTTACACCTTGCGCACAGAATTGCGCCCATTTCACAATCTCGGCAGCGCCATCCTGCGTCCAGAATGAGGTGGTCAGCGGCAGATGTACAAACATCCAGCGTGAACCTACGAAAGTCCCGCGCGAGTTTTCCCACAGAACGACCGGAGCGGCGACACTGCGCCCGTCTTTACTCATGCCACGAAGCAATGGATAAATCTGCGTACTCATCGGTCCTGATGACCCCATCTGGTGGGGCAGATCACTTGTTTTGGTTGTATGTGGAACCAGATTCCATGTATCTGCCTTCTCAAACAGCCCCTCTTTCCCAGTGAGAAGCGGGATCTGTTCGGATGAAGTGTACGATTGCACATTGGCAGAAGATACGTTCAGTGCCTCATGAATATAGAGTTCCTGATGATACGCGGTCTGCTCGGACTCTACAACCCATGCCCCATTTTCATATCGAACCGGACGTTTGAAGGGCGCACCACCAACACTAATCAGGCTCCCGCCCTGATGCAGGTAAGCTGCAATTTCCGTCCAGGCGAACTTAGGGAAATAGGGTGCATGCAGATTCACCAGACATCCTTCACCTGCTGTGGTCTTCAAAGCCTCTGCAAGTTCTTCAGCGTTTACAACGGTGATCTCTTCTACTGCTTTCCATGCATTCAGAGCCTGCTCAGTTGGAAAAGTACCATCCAAAGGAAACGTAGAGTCAGCGAAGATAATCAGCTTTTTATCATTAGGTTGGATACTCATAACAGGCCATCCTTCATGGATTTATAGACCAACTGGGAGAACAGGCTGTTGGACCATGCAAACCATTTTCGTGTAAAAATCGTTGGATCATCGGCGTGGAAGCCTTCATGCATATAACCCGTATCTGCATCTGTCGCTTCGAGCATGCGAATAATCTCCAGTTTCTCCTCGGCAGACTGCGCAGTCAGTCCTTGCATGGACAATCCCATATGCCAGATGTAATCTGGTGGGGTGTGAGGGCTACCAATCCCTTTGGCAACCTTGCCTTCATAATAGAACGGGTTCTCTTTGCTCAGGGCAAAACGGCGCGTATTCTGGTAGATCGGATCATCCGCTGTGACGTAACCCAGATATGGAATGGACATAAGTCCCGGTGTACCCGCATCGTCCATGAGACAGTGGTTGCCATAACCGTCCGTCTCGTACGCATAAATCGGTCCAAATTCCGGATGACGATAAATCCCGTACAACTGAATGCCGTGATCCACATCCTGCTCCAGATCCTTCAATTCCTGCAAAAGTTCCATATCCCGGAACACCCACTCGGCAAACTCCTGCATTTGACGCAGAGCGACAACCGCGAACATGTTGCCAGGGATATTGTAGTGGAAATCACACGCATCATCACTGGAACGGAAACCGGACCAGATCATACCCGTGTAGTTGACTGGCATACCTTTTCCGTGATTGCGCAGGGAATCTGTTGGGATGCCGTTATTACGAGTAAAGCGATATGGAGATTGTTCCATGTGATGCTGTTCGACTTTGAACAGGTCCACAATTTTACGCATCGCTGCCTTGAAGCTTGAATCGAAAATGTCGGTCAGCTCGGTTTCCTTCCAATATAAATACGCCAAACGTACAACAAAACATAATGAGTCAATCTCAAATTTGCGTTCCCACACCCAAGGCGACATCTTGGTTTCGTCCGTGGTGTTCCAATGCCAGTCGTTAGCAGTCTCATTGAAGGCATTGGCATATGGATCGATGTGAACATACTGGATATGACGTTTGATCAGCCCGCCAATAATGCGTTGCAGGTCCTCGTCTTCTTTTGCAAACGGAATGTAATGTACCACCTGCTCCACGGAATCACGCAGCCATGAAGCCGGAATATCCCCTGTGATAACAAAAGTCGTACCGTCCTCCATCAACTTGGTTGTTGTTTCGATGGTGTTGGGGAAGCAGTTTTTGAATAATTGAAGCAGTTTTGGTCGGTGAGCCAGTTTCTGTTCTGCTTCTTCGAGCACAGCCTGAATGGATTGTGGCAAAGCAACCGGTGGCATGGGTATTTTGGGTAATCTGAACTGTTCCATGGATGAGTGCAACTCCTTAAACAAATTGAATGGTGTAGCTATACAGGATAAAACAAAAAATTTACACGGGACCACTGCGCGGTCAGAAATATCCTCCGATCGCTGTTATCCCCAGATTTTTTTGATTCCCTTTTCTAAAGGGTAAAATCTGGGGATAGCGTATGCTTCCGATGTAGCTTTCTTTCAGAAAGCTTTTAGGCGAACGCTTCGCTTCTTCTGGTTATTTCTGTCCTCTCCGTTAACGTGTGAATAAAGAGCTGGACATATATAGCTCAAAAATTTTCAAAAAGGTTTACCGCAGTAACACGGTTTGTATTTGGTAAGGTTTAAAAGATAATGTAATCTGGCCATTGGTATGGGCCAGTGGTTGGACCGGTTCTTCCAGTGCGTTGGAGTGATACGCCTGTTCAAAGGCATGTGGCCATTGCAATGTGATGTTTTCGCGTTTGCCTGATGATTCATAGAAACGAAGGACTGTTCCGTGCCCATCCTCTGCCAATTTGACGGTATCTAGAATCACGTGGCTACTGTTGAAGTTAATCCAGGAGCCTGTTGCTGGACGTACAGGTGCCGCAATTGCAGTTGCATCTGCAATTGGATCGACTCCAGTCCCTGTGCTTGGCTGCACCTGCTCTATCTGCTGCTCTTGTTGTATCTGGCCCTTTTGTTGCACTTGTTTCACTTGCTGTACTGTCACCTCATGATTCAGCTCGGCAGCCTGACGTACGGTGTGTGCAGTTCGCCAGTCTCCGTCGTGAGGGTAGAGGGAATAGGTGAATTCATGTTCTCCCAGATCGGCTGTGCGATCAGGCCATTTCGGTGCACGCAGCAAGGACAAACGAATGGTGCTGCCCTGCACGTCATACCCGTACTTGCAGTCGTTGAGCATGCTCACGCCGTATCCATATTCGGAGACATCCGCGAAGCGGTGTCCACAGACTTCATACTGGGCTTGTTCCCAGCTTGTGTTGCGATGTGTTGGGCGTTCCAGTGAGCCAAATGGAATTTCAAATGTGGCCTTGGAGGTCACCACATCAATCGGGAAACCAACTTTTAGAAGTTTGTGATTCTCGTTCCAGTTCACCTGTGTCTGGAAATCAATTCGCCGTGAGTCATGATAAAAGACGATATCTTGTGTAATCACCGATTGATGTAGCTTCCAGCGGAAGCGCAGGACATCTTTCGTTGAACCCGCCAGCACCAGCTTTTTCTCCAAAAGTTCCACTTCGCCAGCAATCTGTTCTTCATAACGACTGTCGATATCCCATGCATCCCAAAGCGTTGGACGATCGTGGAAGAAGTGAAGTTGATTTCCTCGTTCACCCGGCTTCAGCATCTCACGCTCTGCGGTTTTATCCCACAGACGGGTGATCTCCCCACGTTCGTTGAACTGCACATGATAAAAGGCAGTATCCCATGTATCATTAAAGGTTGTTTGTGCGGCAAGGTTCTTCATTTCCCGTACATTCGTTTCCCTTGTATTTTCCGGTACCAGCCAAATCGTCTTATATCCAAACGCCGGAATGTCTGTCACGAGAATAGACATGTTGCCATCCTCCCGATCCATCCGCAAGCGCTGGTCTTCTTCATCGATGCCGTAGCGATCCAAGCCCTCCTGCACAGGAAGTTGAACGACTGCACTCCGTTTCCAGCCCAGGCTGTTGAATACAACATAGGCTACTGAACCTTCTGGTCCCTCTGTATTGATACCCGTTGTCAATGCTGCAATGCCTTGATCCAGTCCGGTTCTGCCTAATTCAAATACCTGTACATATTCCTCATTCGAAGTGACGTAGGACTCCGTAATCGCCGATCCCGGTATAATATCGTGGAATTGATTCAGCAAAATTAATTTCCAGCCTTCATGCAGATTCGAACGCACTTCAGCTTCTGCATCTGCCTCCATATCTGGCAGAGCGAGTGTATTCCACAGCTCAGCTTCTCGATACAGAACCTCCGCTTTCCGGTTGTTACGCTTATTGCGCGCATGGGTCGTATAGGTTCCCCGATGTAACTCCAGATACAGATCGCCATGCCACTTCGGAAGTACAGGTTGCTCCTTTTCAATTCCGGCAAAGAAAGCTCCAGCTGTGCTATATCGGCTCGCAGGCTGACCTACCATCAGGTCTGCGCGATCCACATACTCCAGCATCTCGCGTGTTACGCCACCGCCGCCATCTCCGTGTCCGTATAGAAGCATATGCTCCGGATGAGCCGCTTTCTCACGGTAGGACTGCCAGTGATCATGAATGTCCTTCGGCAACGTATGCTCGTTAACACCATGATTGAGGTAGGACAGGATCGGTGTGCCGTCAATGCCCACCCAGTGGAAGAGATCGTATGGAAACACATTTGTGTCGTTCCATCCGAGCTTTGTTGTCATGAAATATTCCACATTGCCATGCTTCAAAATCTGTGGCAGGGAGGCACAATACCCAAACGTATCCGGCAACCATTCAATCTGTGATGTCTTGCCAAACTCCTCCATATAGAAACGCTGACCATATAACATCTGGCGAATCAGGGACTCCCCGCTTGGGATGTTCAGATCCGGCTCAACCCACATGCCGCCAACCAGTTCCCAGCGGCCTTCTACAATCCGCTGCTTCACCCGTGCGTACAGCTCGGGATCATGCTCCTTCAGAAACGCATATAGTAAGGGTTGGCTCTGGGAATAAACATAGTCCGGATATTCATTCATGAGTGTATCCACGGTGGAGAAAGTACGGCTCGTTTTGCGTACCGTCTCACGTACAGGCCACAGCCAGGCAATATCAATATGGGACTGTCCCACCATATGCTCCAGACCTTCCGCGTTTCCGCCAATCTCACGCACATGATGCTTCAGATTATTCTCAATCTGACGAATACCCTCTCCCTGCTCAATCTCTTCTGCTGACATGCCTACAAATTGATCCATCGCACGATACACCAGTTCTAACAGGCGAACCCGCCGAAAGTCACTTTCCGGTAGCAACACAGCCGAATCACGGACAATAATGACGGTATACATCAGACTACGAACCGCTTCATTGGGTCTCACCAGCAAGCTCGTAATTGATGTGATTGGCGGCTGAATAACCGCCTGTTGATTCAACGGGTCTACAGGTTCAGGTACCGGATCAAACATCTCGATCTCCAGTTCTGGAGCGTTTCCGACTTTGGATGGATCAAGCGTGACGTAGGTATGATTGCGGTCCAGACCCTGATAAGAGTGCCCATTTACCCGAAGCAAGCCTTCTCCGCCTGTCTCAAATACAAGCCCATAAGGTGTTTGCTGCCATGTAGCAGGAATCTCCAAACGTGTTCTAAAGAAATAAGTCGTACCCTGTTTACTCGGAAAACGATCAAAATCTTGGCCTTCCGGGTACTCACCCTGATCCTCATACTGTCCTGGCACATTATAATAAGCGCGGGTAATGCCCCAGCTGCGCAGCTGTATTTGCTCCAGCCACTGATGTTCGGACAACTCGCGAATAAATCGTCTGATACGTTCCATCGTCTTACGCCTCCCTTACGGTCAGTTCGGCTATTTGCGTATCGTTTACGCTGCTGCCGATATGAATATGGAATTGTCCAGGTTCAACGACAGGCTTCAAATCACGACCAATATACTGCAGCTGCTCGGCTCCGATTCGGAATTCCACGGTCTGTGTCTCTCCTGGCTCCAGGTTCACTTTTGCAAACCCCTTCAGTTCCTTGGCCGGACGAGTTAGTGAGCTGACCATGTCAGAGATGTACATCTGTACAACTTCTGCACCTGCATAACGGCCAGTGTTGGTCACATTCACCGATACCGAAACCATATCACCAGCTGTCATGGATGCAGCACTCAACTGCGGTTCACTGTACTCATATGTGGTATAACTCAGTCCGTATCCAAATGCATAACGTGGCTCCAAATCCTCTTCCAAATACCTTTTGCCTCGGGACCGTTTGCCGTTATAGTAGATCGGTAACTGACCGACATGCTTCGGAATGGAGATCGTCAATTTACCCGATGGATTCACATCACCGAATAAAATATCTGCAATGGCACGACCGCCCTCTTGACCCGGATACCACGCCTCCAGAATTGCATCGGCATGTTCATCCACCCAAGGTTCAGTGATGGGACGACCATTAATGTAAACAACGACAAGTTTTTTGCCGAGCTTGTGAATCTCCTGAATAAGTTCCAACTGTACTCCGGCAAGATCCAACGTCATCCGGTCGATCCCTTCGCCACACTCCATATCATTCCAGGAGTTATCCGACACATTGGAAGCCCCCGTCTTCAGATCAATTGTTCCTTCTCCAAAGTCACGTGCACTTGAGCCGCCAACCACCATAATGACCGTATCCGCTTGACTGGCAACTTCGATCGCACGCTCGAATCCTTCTTTCGAATCACCTTTGATCCGGCAGCCTGGTGCATAAAGAACCTGATCTGTACTGCTGTCACCAGTCAAAGCACCAACAGAACTCTTCTCCGTTTGCCCATCCACATGATTAGCCAGCTTAATGCGAATCCCATCTAGTACCGTCGCCACTTTCGACTTCGGTTGCGGAGATGTGTAATCGCCCAGTTGATTGTAGGCCTGATCCGCATTTGGGCCGATCACGGCAATCCGGCCCACATTTGCTAACGAGAGAGGTAACGTGTCAGCCTCATTTTTGAGAAGTACAACCCCTTCCGCAGCCAACTGGCGTGCCAGTTGAATATGCGCTTCACTTCCAATTACTTCTGCTGCCCGATCGGCATCCACATAAGGATGTTCGAATAAGCCCAGTCTGAACTTCAAGGCCAGCACGCGAGAGGTAGCCTGATCCAGAACCTGCATATCAAGTTTGCCTTCTGCCACCGCCTGCACCAGATATTGCCCAAACATCTCACCGGACATTTCCATATCGATGCCTGCCTCAATCGCCTGTACGGAAGCTTCCATTCCATCTGCCGCGACATCATGCCCACTTGCTAGCATGTTGATCGCACCACAATCCGTAATGACCAGACCGTCAAAGCCCCAATCCTTACGCAAAACATCTTCCAGCAATTCCGTATTCACGGTGCAAGGCGTGCCATCAATTTCGTTATATGCTGGCATGATCGACGCAGCGCCCGCTTCCACCGCTTTGCGGAATGGATAGAGATCCACTTCCAGCAGCTCGCGCCAGCCCATATGTACAGGCCCTGCATTACGTCCGCCTTCTGAGCTGCCATAACCAACAAAATGTTTCAGCGTTGCCGCTACTGTATCTCCACGGTCAAGACTTTCACCCTGAAGCCCTTCTACGGAAGCAACTGCCAGCTCTCCAATGAGAAACGGATCTTCACCGAAACATTCCTCCGTACGTCCCCAGCGCGGATCACGCACAACATCCAGTACCGGAGAATAGGTGACCGCACCACCTTGAGCACGTGTCTCCCGTGCTACTGCCCGGCACATCTCCCGATACAGATCCACATTCCAGGTGCTCCCCAGTAAAAGAGGGACAGGATAGACCGTTCCGTCAATAGCCATATGACCATGCGAGCACTCTTCCCCGATCAGAATGGGAATCCCCAGTCTGGAATGTTCTATTGCATAACGTTGAATCAGATTGACCGCCTCAGCGCCTTCTCTGGCGGATAGTCCATTTTCCAGCGTAACGCCCGTCCACGGATCTGCGCGAAGTGCACCATAGAGGGAGCCGATGCCCCCATTTTCCACTTGCTGTTTAAAGGATTCGTTTAACGTGATGTTCCCTTGATCATTCGTATAGGTCTGCCAGCCAAATGGCTGCGTAAGTTGACCTACCTTTTCTTCCGTAGTCATCAGGCTAAGCAGGTGTTGTACCCGTTCCTCTACGGATTTGCTTTGGTCCTTATAAGTCATCAATCTGCATCTCTCCAATCCTATAACGTGATCCGGTTATTCTTTGACCGCGCCCACCGTCAGACCCTGTACAAAATAACGCTGGAAGAACGGATAAGCGAATATAATCGGCAACGTAGCAAGCACAACCATCGCCATTCGGGACGTATCCTGCGGAATGGACTGCATGGCTGCCAGACTCATCGAACTGTTAGCAGAGTTCTGCTGGATAAATTGGATACTCGACTCAATCCGCATTAACATAGATTGCAGTGGTACCAGATTCGGATTATCGATGTATAACAGCGCATTGAACCAATCATTCCAGTAACCGAGTGTACTGAACAACCCGATGGTTGCCAGTCCCGGCAAGGAGAGTGGAACCACGATTTTCATAAAGGTATAGAACTCACCGGCGCCATCAATCTTCGCCGATTCAATGACTGCATCCGGTACACTGGTGGAGTAGAATGTACGCAGGATCATAATATAGAAGGCGTTCATCGCCAGCGGCAGAATCAGTGCCCATAACGTATCTTTCAACCCAAGCAGCTGGGATACGACCATATAGGTTGGAATCATCCCGCCGTTGAACAGCATGGTAAGAATTGCAAAGATGGAGAAAAATCTCCGATATCTGAAGCTCTTGCGGGAAACCGCATACGCATACAGTGACATGAGAATCAAACTGATAATGGTACCGAGTACCGTCACCAGAATGGTAACTCCATACGCTCGCAGCAGCGTGTCCCCACTCTGCCAGACAAACTGATATGCCGCGAGACTCCATTCTGCCGGAATCAGACGATACCCATCACGGGCCAGTGCTTTCTCGTCTGTAAACGAGATGATAACTACAAATATGAAAGGAAATACACAGATTAGAGCGAATAGACCGGCGATAATGTTCATGATCACGTTCCATCCGTTGGATACGTGGTGGAAGTCGCGTTTTTTAACAAGCCCTGCTTGAGCCATAGTGGTTCACTCCTTTCACTGTCCTAGAATAGGCTGCTGTCTTTATCTACTTTGCGAACAACATAGTTGGAGATAATAACAAGCACAAAGCCCACCACGGATTGATACAATCCCGCTGCTGTACTCATGCCGATCTCACCACTAGTTTTCAAACCTCGATATACATACGTATCAATAACATTGGTCACGGAATAAAGCGTACCCGAATCCCTTGGCACCTGATAAAAGAGTCCAAAGTCGGCATAGAAAATGCGGCCTACGGCCAGCAAGGTCATAATCGTGATGATGGGCGACAGCAACGGAATCGTAATATTGCGAATCTGCTGCCATTTGCTTGCTCCATCAATCATGGCTGCTTCATACAGTGATTTATCAATCCCCAGTATGGAAGCCAGATAGACAACACTGCTATAACCTATGGTTTTCCATAACGCTACGAATACCAGAATATACGGCCAATATTTCGCCTCGGAGTACCACTGAATTGGTTCCATCCCAAACCAGCCGATAATCTGATTCAACATCCCGCGGTCCATGCTCAAGAAGCTGAATGCGAAGTAACCAACGATAACCCAGGAGAGAAAATACGGCAGAAACATGCCGGTTTGATACAGTTTGGCGAGTCGTTTATTCACTAGTTCCGAGAGCAGGATTGCCAATGCTACAGCAAATACCAGTCCCAGGAAGATAATGGCGATGTTATAAAAGAGGGTGTTGCGTGTAATGAGCCATGCGTCACTTGTGCTGAACAGGAATTTGAAATTGTCCCAGCCAACCCATTCACTCTTCATCAGACTTGCCCAGAACCCTTCACGGCTGAACCGATATTCTTTGAAAGCAGCCACTGTACCCACGAGTGGCAAGTAGGAGAAGAAGAAGAACCAGATGGCGCCTGGCAGCACCATGAGCAGCATGACTCGGTTTCTAATCAGGTTTTTCAAAAATGTAGTCATTGTGGAGATCCTCCTTCAGGCTTGAATGAAAAAGGACCGGACGCGATAAGCAGCCGCCCGATCCTTACGATGTACTGTTACTTGTTTTCCGCTCTCCAGGCATCCAGCTGGCTTTGGGCTTCAGCCATTACTTTCTCCAGTCCGGCTTGATTGAACTTCTCAATCACTTGATCCAGATTGGCTGCCGGGTCCAGTGTACCTGTCATCAGTGCTGCCCAATATTGCTCTTTCACGTTCTGTACCGCCGTCAGTTCGGACGATACATTGCTTGCATCAAAGTTAAAGCTGAGGATCGGGGAATTGACACCTTCAGCGTTAAACTTCTTGAACTCATCCCATTTGTTATCCGGGTCATTGCTGTTCAGATAGAGCAGCATGTTGTTCCCAAGGGAGTATGAAGGCATATCGTAGTTTTTCGATTCAGGCAGATTTTCCATATGCGTGTCATCCACTTTTTTGTAGTGTGTGCCCTCAATACCGGAGTCCACCATATTACGCAGCACAGGATCTGTATTCAGCAGGTTCAGGAATTCCATCGCTTTCTCCGGATATTCCGAGTTCGCCGAGATGGCCATAATGGAGCCTTGTACAGATGTATTTGTTATAATTGCTTCACTTGCAGGTGTTGAAACGACTTGATAACCGTAACTTGCAGACCATTGATTGTCCGCGAGCGGCTGAGTCTGTGCACGATCCAGGAACCAGTTGCCCGATGTTGTCAGGTCGTTCGTGGAACCTGTTGTTGCCGCTTCTGCCGATACATAACCAGCCTTGTAGTATTTATGCATCGTAGTAAGTGCTTCTTTCATTTCAGGTGTTTCCAGTATGTTTACAAGCTTATAGTCTGTTGTATCCAGCTTGATTGCCATTGGCAGATTCTGAATGACATAGTCATAAGGCACGTAAGGAACATAGTTTTTATCCATGGCAAATGGTGTTACACTCGCCTCGTTTTCCTTAATTGTTTTGAGCAGAGGCTCCAGACTGTCTAACGTACGAACGCCAGAGATGTCCAACTTGTATTTATCAACCAGCATTTGGTTAAAGCGCCATACCTCTTGTTGTGGCAACTCTTTGTTGGCTGGAATTCCGTAATTGTGTCCATCTACCTTGGAACCGCTGAGGAATGCAGGATCAATGGTCTTGGTAAGATCCTGACCGTATTCAGCAAGCAGGTCATCCAGTTCAAGGAATGCACCTTTTCTGGCATTTTGTACATAATCGAATCCACCAGAAGAAGTGAACAGAATGTCCATTGGCTCACCGGATGCTACGTTAACCTGCATTTTCTGCGGGTAGTCACCCCAGTCAACCATCTTCATCGTTACCGTGGCATTAATTTTCTCTTTGGTATACTTGCTCACTTCTTCCATCACTTTGTTGACGTCTTTCTGAGGGGTACCAATGGTATACCAGATCAACTCTACCGCGTCATCTCCAGCTCCCCCGGATTCTGAAGCATCTTTGCTTCCTCCACAGGCACTAAGAACAAGTGTAACGGCCATTAACAATGCAAGAACGAGTGAGAAGCGTTTTCTTTGTTTACTCATTTCTTTGATCCTCCCTTTTCGTGTTCCCTTAGGCTCTACTTACTAACTGCTTTAACCTTATCGAATGAAAGCATTTACAAAAAGAAGATAAACTTAAGTTTTCGAGGTACAAATTAAAGAGAAATCGTCCTTGGGCAACTTTTTTGTACCTATTTAAATAAATCGCTTACATGAAAGAGACATGCCGGGTAACGTATGCCATGATTTTCTACCATGCCATTCCTGTTCCCGATATGTCTCTTGGCTCTCTGTCCGCATGGTTGGATCTACCCGTCACCGAATTAACCAAACACCTTGAAATCAGTCGGTGAAATCCCCACATATTTGCGGAACTGTTTATAGAAATACCCCGTCTCCCAATACCCCACATTTCGGGCGATCTCATGTACCTTCAGATTGGAATTGCGTAGTTGCTCCTTCGCACGTTCAATCCGGTATTTGTTGATATATTCGGCAAACGTCTCCCCTGTCTCCTTATGGAACAATTGTCCCAAATAGACCGGATGCAGATGATAGTGGGCACCCAGCAGCTTCAAGGAGAGCTCTTCTGCGTAGTGTTTGTCGATATGCTGAAGCACCTGGTTCACAATTGGATTTTTCAGATCCTGCAATAGGGATTGGATCGTCTGCGACCCAACCTGCTGAAGCGCCCGCACGAGTTCATCAAAAGTACCACTGTCCAGTACAAGTTGAAGCCCTTGTTGGTATATGGCAGACTCATCCGAGTGTTTGATGCTCTCCAGTTCCATTTTGAAGCGAATCACAACTTCCAGTGCGGTATTCTGTAACTCCCCAGGTGTAAGCCCATCGCGATGCTGTTCAAAATCCATGCGAATCCGGTCGGCAAGTTGTTCTGTATTGCGGGATAGAATGAGTTTGGCATACTCCCTCCATTCAATGAAAAAGGTCGCCGTTGAACTTCCGCACCTTTCCAGCATGGCATGGTCGATGACTTTAAGGTCGGGATAAATCATCACATACTGGAGTGCTTTTTTGGCCTCCGCATAACTGGTCGGCGCATGGTATAACCCTTTCATCAATCTGCCTGCTCCAATGCGTGCCGCCGGATGGGTTACGGTTATCTCATCAGATAATGCCTGCAATCCATCCATCAACTTCTGTTCCTCGTCACTCGTACCCTGAATATTGGCAATAATGACGATGTCTCCATCGATATCATGAAATACGTTCAGATGGCGTCTGTCTCTCAGCATCTCTTCTACACGTTCAAACATGCCGGGTACTTGCCCTTTGTCACGCAGAATGGCCACAGCAACGTCCGGTGCATCCAGCGAAAGGTTCATGAACTGGGCACGTTCTTCAAATTCAGTAGCTGCAATATGTCCCGTAAGCCATCGATGAAGAATGTTATCTTTCAGAATCTGGATGCCATACGCATCATCGGCTTGAGGTGATACCGTATGATCCAGCTTGGACGCCGTGTTGCTCAGCGTGGATTCCAGTTCCTCTACATTAATCGGTTTGAGCAGATAGTTTTCGATCCCCAATTGCATGCCTTCCTTCAGATATTCGAACTCATTGAAACCACTGAGGATAATGACCTTAAGCTCAGGTTGCACTCGCCTTGCTTCCCGAATCAGATCGAGACCATTCATGAGTGGCATGGATATATCCGTAATCAGAATGTCCACAGGCTGAGAAGAGAGCGCCTGTAACGCTGCTTGCCCATTACCTGCATGGCTCACAATTTCCATACCAAATGAAGACCAATCCACAATATCGTATAAACCTTCAATGATGAATGGCTCATCGTCCACAATAAACACCTTGTACATATTACACACCTGTCCCTTCTGTATGTGGATAACGCACCCTGATTCGTGTTCCTTCTCCGAGGGTGCTCTCTATGGTGATACCGAACTCTGGCCCATACAGGAAGCGCAATCGACTATGGACACTGCGCAGCCCGAACATCTGACCAGACTCTTCAGGACGTTCCAGTTCTTCAAGGATTTCCGTTAGGCGTGCCGGATCAATGCCTTTGCCATTATCTTTGACTTCCACTTGCACCACATCATCTGTCTCTTCCACAACAATGGATAATCGGTTATCCGAACGTTCTGTCTGAATGCCGTGTACAACATAATTCTCAATGATAGGTTGCAGCGAAAGTTTGACCACAGGGTGTTGATAATATGCAGCATCGATCTGGATCGTATATATGAAAATATCCTTGTAGCGGATTCGGAATAATTCCAGATACAAGCGGCAAGCTTCCATCTCATCCTTCAGCGTATAATTTTTCTTTTGCTGTACCAGGCTCTTGAACAATACGGATAAACTATAGATCATCTCGCCAACATCTCTCGCCCCTTGGGATATCGCCCTCATCCGAATCACTTCAAGCGTATTGTAGAGAAAATGAGGGTTGATGCGCGCCTGTAATGCGACCAGCTCGGTCTCCTTCTGTTTGATCTCGGCTTTGTAGACCCGTTCAATATACAGATTCAGCTCATCCAGCATGTCGTTGAAGCTATGTGAGATCTGCCCCAGTTCATCATCTCGCGGATCGTCGATGCGAGCCGTCAAATTTCCATATTTCACTTTTTGGGTGAAGCGGATAATTCGACGGGTTCGTTTGGCAAAGTTAATAATGAAAAATGCCGGAACCAGCACGGCAAACAAAATACATACGATACTGATCGAGATAATGGTATTGCGAATGCCCGCATAGGTTTCAGCCATCTCTTCTACCGGAACGGTGCCAATGACCACATACCCCTGATCGGCGGAGACAAACTTGTTGACGTACATGTTCTGCTCCTTTTTCATTGAATCCATATCCGTCTGATCAAACAGGGAATCGGCCACATTCACGTAGGGATACTTCTTCCCGTAATAATGATTGTTGGAGTCAAATAACACTGTCCCTTTCGCCGATAACACCACGATGTCTCCCTTGAGATTACTCTCGTAGTTATCCAGCGCATTACCGATTCCTTCTGAGTCAAAGAAGACAAGAAATTGGCCCAGATTCCGAAGAGTCTGTGTATTGTTAATCGGTACGCGGATGGAGTAGAGCGCAGGGTCCCATTGATTAATCTCTTTGCGAATCCAGTAGTTGGGTGCACTGATATTGGGCGTTTCCATCGCCATCACGTCCGGAATATAGGAATGAGCTACATTGGCGTCCAGCTTGCGGAACTGCTTGTGTTGATTAAAGGTAGACAGATCCTGCTGCTCAGCGCTATACAACATGAGTTGGTTAATCTGCGAATTACGATCCATAATGTTCTGAAAATGTTTCAATACATCGGCCGAATAGTCATCCTGATTAGCATAATATCCATTGGTCATGTGCTGAACATATTCAGCGTACGAATGATTCATCAGATAAGTAATGTTAGCGGACAGCGCCTCATTCTGATGCATATCCCTCACCATGTTTTGTACCGATTCATACTGCCGATGAATGTACCGGTCCACATGTTCCATCGCCGCTTTCTGGATCGCCAGTTCCCGGCGAATCGTGGAGTCGGACACCGACAGGAAGATGATATAAGACAATGTAATGATCGTGACAATCGATATCATCGAGAAGATCAGGAGCATTTTCATAAACATATTATTTTTGAAGAAATTATTGTAAACGCTAACAATTTTCAATTCGCATGTTCCCTCCGATGCTGGTTTCCTGACTTGAATTATATCATCAGGCTTCTGACATTAACTTGTCACCTGCAACTTTTCTTTAGTTTATATCTGTGTTTCTTTAATTTCACCCTATTTAAAAACGCTTTCATCCACTATCGTTAACCATAAGTTTAGCTTTGTGTAAAAGAATACCTTACATTCATTCCACTTGAAGGAGGAACAGCATGACACGCAAACTCAAAGCAAAAGGCATCATTCCCAAGGTCACTGCCATGGTCCTGACTACGGCTCTGCTTGGACAAGTTGTTGCATCATCCATTTATGCCGGAGACACGCTCCCCTACACCGGTGAAAGTGCCAAAGGGGTGAATCAGCCCTATCAACACGGATACACCTCAGCCCAGATTCTGAACTGGACACCGGAAAGTGATATTCATGGTGACCTGCTTCGTGCCCATGTTCCCTTGCAGCCCCGTAATGAAGCGTTCGCTGCTACACAGGCTTATCCTGAGCTTAGCCCGGACACCCAGCTATTCACAATGAGTGGTGATTACGGCAATGCATTCTTCGATAGCACACCTTATACCAATGAATTCAGCCAGTACCTCTTCAATTATTGGCAATATACAGACTACTACAGCTATTGGCACGGCATGGCCTCTGCGGGAGTACCTGAGGAGCTATACGATCCGAGTAAAGAGTGGACGGAGAAATACTTCGAGTTTGGCATTTTGAACATTCCGAATCCGGCCTACACCAATGCAGCCCACAAAAATGGCGTTAAGTCCATTGCTAACATCTTTTTCTCGGACAATGACCGCGGGCCACAAACCTATAAACAAATGCTGATCCAGGATGAAAACGGTAATTTCCCTGTGGCCGAGAAACTGGCCGAGATGGCAGAATACTACAACTACGATGGATATTTCTTCAATCAGGAAGAAGTTGCCCGGGGTGTAGCCCCGGAAGATATCGCTTCCTACAAGAAATTCATGAAATATCTAAGAGATAAAGGCCTGTACGTTCAGTGGTATGATTCTACCATCAATACAACAGGTAAAATTCAATACCAGAACCAATTTAATGGGCTTAATAGCCCGTTTGTACAGGATTCCGTTCTCGGCAGAGTCTCGGATTCCATCTTCCTGAACTATGTGTGGAACCACAAGATGCTCCGCGATTCCCGTGATCATGCCCTTAGCTTGGGACTGGATCCACTGGAAACCGTATTTGCTGGTGTCGAAGGTGGACATGACAAATTCGGCCGCTGGAAGCAATCCTATGACCTGCGCCATAACCTGGATGAGAACGGTCAACCGATGAATAGCATTGCGACACTGGGTGCCGACTTCACCCACAACGCCCTGGATGAAGAGATGGGCGATGGCAGCACCAATCATCGTGCGGAAGATGAGTACCAGTGGATGACCTTTGTACGTGATCGTGCCTGGTGGTCTGGTCCAAATCAAGACCCGACAGATGCACGTCGTAATGCGTCTGCCGATCTGTCGGATGTGTATGCTTCCGGTGCAAATTGGGATGGAATTGCCGCTTATCTTACCGAGCGATCCGTCATCAACGGCTCCAATTTTGCAACCAGTTTCAATACGGGGCACGGTCTGAAATATTATGAAGACGGTGCTGTCTCGAACGATAAAGAATGGTCCAATATCAACATTCAGGATATCCCTGTCACTTGGCAATGGTGGATGGATAGCGAAGGCGACAAGCTCAGTGTTGATTTTGACTACGGTCCCTCTTACGAGAAAGGCGCACGGTACAACTATGACTCCATTGGCGCGTTTAATGGCGGCAGCTCTCTCGTGGTGAACGGTACACTGAACGCGGAGAACTTCCTTCGCCTCTACAAAACCGACCTGTCCGTCAACGGACAATCGAAACTGGAGC
The DNA here is from genome assembly GCF_002843485.1 of Paenibacillus sp. BGI2013. NCBI lineage: Bacteria > Bacillati > Bacillota > Bacilli > Caryophanales > Paenibacillaceae > Paenibacillus > Paenibacillus sp. BGI2013. Next base: position 114,841 of record NZ_PJFA01000007.1, on the reverse strand, counting down.
TGACGTATAACAAACCGTCTACCAGCGATGCTTCTTCCCTACATGTTGGGCTGATCTTCGAAGATGATCCATCCAACGTGGTCAATGTGGAAGTGCCTCAGTCAGGCCAGCAAACGGAAGGCTGGAAGACAACTTCGCTGGATTTGAGCGCCTATCATGGAAAAACCATTGCCGCTATGGGGTTATCTTTTGACCCGAATGGCAAAGCGATTGAGAATTACCAGATGAATATTGGCGAGATCCGCATGTTCGACGGTTCAGCGGCTGTACCGGATGCACCGACAGGATTCCATATTGCCAAGGCACTGACCAACACCGACGAACTGGTTGTTGCATGGGACATGAAGGACTATTCAGAGGTCAAACAATACAATTTATATGAAAATGGCGCCTATGTAGGCGGCGTGTATGATTCCACTTTTTATATCAAATCGCTAAAACAGCCTTCTGGTGAACTGTCCATTCGTGCTGTTGGTGCAGATGGTACCGAAAGTGAAGCAAACGTCCTGCCTTACGATCTGAATGCAGCCATTCAGAATATCGATGTGAAATTCAAAAAGAATGGCGATGCCATCGTAAGCTGGAAAAACCCGAAAAAAGCAAAAGATTCGGGCAAAGACAAAGATAAGAATACCGGTAAAGACAAGGATAAAAATAAAGACAAAGATAAAGGCAACGAATCGATTCAGCTTACACTAGAAACTGAATACACGAAAGAACCATTCACCAAGTCACTTCAGGTTAAAAAAGGAAAACAGTCTGCCGTCCTGACCGGACTTCCGACCAATGGTGAACATTACGTGCTGAACATCGCCATTGGCGGGCAGAACCCGGTAACCCATACCGGACAGCTCGCAGATCTTCAGATTACACCATACGCCAAGGAAAAGGTCACGGTAAAAGATGGAAAGTACACATTAGCCCTCCCGGATCTGGAGGACTGGTATAAGATCTATGTATATGAAAATGGGGTACCACGCGAGTTCGGAGTCACTTACGTTTCGCAGAAATTCCCGTATATCATTCGGGGAAGAACAAAGCTGAGTGAACTGACCTTTACGCCATCGTCCAACAACAGCTCATTGAAGCTGGTTATTGAGGATTATGCGGGCAATCAGGTCAGTACGATTTTGAGATAATACTGCAAAGTATTTTTTGTTCTCGCCTGCATAACAGTTGAGATAAAAACGTACAGCCCTTCACTTCCAAAAGGAAGTTGAAGGGCTGTTTTTGTTGATTTAACAATAAATATTCAATCCAACAGCTATTAAACAGCATTCCCGTTAGCATAGTCCTTCGGATGAAATTGAGGATAGATGCTTGCGCAACTGCTTTTTATCTATTTTATCCACGGCTGTTCTCGGCAAAGTATCCACAATGAACAGTTGAGTCGGCCATTTGTACGGAGCAAGGTGTGGCTCACAAAACGCCCGCACCCGCGTCAGATCCATACTTTCACCGTCCCGTAACACGATGAAAGCGACGAGTTCCTCGCCTTCGTCAGGAAGAGGATGTCCAATTATAGCCGCCTCGCTTACCGACTCATGTCTCACCATAACATGCTCCACTTCGGCGCAAAACACATTGGAACCGCCCACAATAACCATATCCTTCAAGCGATCAAACACATAAAGATAACCTTCGACATCCAGACAACCGACATCCCCAGTTCGAATCCAGCCATCGGACATGGTCTCGGCAGTAGCCTCCAACTGGAGCCAATACCCCAGCATGGTCTGTGCACCCCGAACAACGATTTCTCCAGCCTCGCCCGTAACTGTCTCACTTCCGTCCGTATCTATTATCCGAACTTCGAAGGCCTGCTCACCTTGGGCAGCCAAGTCAGCAGGACGACCTACGGATCGAAGGCGATGAGGATCGCCCATATGCTGAGCAGGAAAAAGGCGGCTTATGGACATTCCACATTCCGCTTGTGAGTAGTTGTTCACAATGATAACTTCAGGAAATTGCGATACGACCTCCTGTAGTGTATCCGGGGAAATGATGGACCCTCCGCAACCAATAAGCGATAGGCTCTTCAAGTTTCTACCTCCTACGGATGCCTCGCGGGTAAGATCACGAAGCAGTTGGCCTACTGTGCTGAGTTGTGTAATCTGATCACGTTCAATAGCTTCCATAATGCGGTGTACATCCGCTGGGTATTCGTCTAGGAATACAAGACAGCCTCCAGCAGCCATGGTCGCCCACAGCTGGAACTGACCCACCAAATGGGATAAGTTGAGCACTAACACACGACGCCCGAGATCATGACCGAAGCCTGCAGAAGGCGTAAGTTGATTCCAAGCAGCCATACCACGATGCGAATGCATTACTCCTTTTGGCCGACCAGTTGTCCCACCCGTATAAATCAGGACTGCCGTATCGTCTACACTTCGTTTGAAATGGTCTTTTGGAGAGAACGCGGGTTCCTGTTGTAAAAGAGCAGCGAGCGAACTGCTCTTCGTCTATCGTGAACAGTTTTGGACAATACCCAAGAAGCTTTACCGTGGCAATAGCTACTTTAGCATGTTGGTCATCATGAATAACCATATGTGGTTCTGCATCCTGAAATATCGCAGCGAGTTCAGTCACTGTTAGTAAAGGAGACGGCACGAGCGGTATAGCTCCAATCTCAACTGCTGCATAAAACGCAACAACGAGCTGGGGATCTGGATCACCTAAAAGGGCAATACGATCACCGGCCCGGAGTCCTTCAACATACAGGGTATGACTGAATCTTTCAACCAGACCGTAAAGCTCCCCATAACTCATCGTTTGCCCATGTCTCATTAACGCAGGTTCCTCAGGGTACAGACTTGCTGCAATTGGCAATCGTTCGGATAGAAGCAAGCAATTACCCCCAACATTTAAATTTCCATTTCTCCGTTAAGAAAACTATGGAATAAAAAGAGAGTAGCATATATCTGGAATAATAAGTAATCATCATCCCCTATTAAGCTCATAAATTCTCCTGATATTACAGTTCTGCCCATAGACGATCCTTGCCGTTAACCTACTTGCTAGCTTAATTAGGCAGATCAAATTGGGCTCCTTTTTAAATCCGTTAGTTGTAAACCGCCGTTGATTACGTTGATTCTTTGAGCATTAAGCTAAAGTTTCCCGTTAGTTTAATGCACCTCAATTATGCATTTGAATAATTAATCGAGACCACTCCTGTTAACTACGGAACGAAGGAGTACCCCAAGTACCCGAAGAAGAACTTCGGCTCGTGCTCCTAGTTTGTATCCTCCCATAGTTGAACGGAAAAGAAGTATCTTTATATACTAAAAGTGAGACCTTTACATCTAAAGTAATCTTCATCTCGTTTAACAAAAAGTTCATAACGTCTCTTTAACCATTTAAATAACCTACTCATGATGTTGATGTTTGTAATTATACATGTATGAGCGATCCGTTAGGACGTCCAAATTTTTTAAAAAATAATCCCAACCTTTATTTCGCCTGGCACACTATATAATTGTCAGGAATTACAGATGCAACTATGGAGGCATAAGATGGATTCAATTGGTAAAAACGGAAAAGAAGCAGCGGAAGCAATTCGGAGCTATGTCAAACCGATTTTCGGTTTTGCGTTAAACCGGGTCAAGCAGCGGGCCGAGGCGGAGGATCTGGCTCAGGAGATTATGTTGCAGTTGTTAAAATCCTTCTCCGGGGTGCGGGACATTAGAAGCCTTGACGCTTACGTCTGGACGGTTGCCCGATACACTTGGGTGAATTGGTTGAAAAAGCGTGCGCACGCTCCCCAAGCGATCGAAATCAACGGCATGTCCGAACTGTCGGCCGCCCCTTCCCGAGAGCCGCTTGACCGGTTGCTGGTAACCGAAGCTTACCGCGAGCTGCGCCGAGAAGTCGCGTTTCTGTCCGACATCCATCGCAGGATCGTGGTCATGCATTACTACGACGAGCTTAAAATCGGCGATATCGCGATTGCTCTGAACATTCCTGTCAACACGGTGAAGTGGCATTTGAGCGAGGCCAAAAAGAAGTTACGGAAAGGGATGAAACGTATGCGTGCAACAGGAACTTTAAGTGTCAATCCGATCAGCATGGGGGAAATGGGCCATTCCGGTTCGGCCGGCAGCCTGGGCGAAACCAACGATTTTCTTGGACGCGCCTTGGCGCAAAATATCGTTTACGCGGCTTATCATAAGGCGCGTACCGTACATCAAATCGCGGAGGAGCTCGGAATGCCGCCGTCTTTGCTGGAAGGCGAAGTCCGGCATCTGGCCGATTACAATTTTCTCATCCAAACCTCTCCCGGCAAATATCAAAGCAATACCATCGTCTGGGACCTCTTCGAGTTAGCCGTAGCTGGTCATCAATTCTGGCAAGATTGCGCCGCCGAAGTGGCCGATGTTCATTTCGACGCGTTAATGGAAGTTCGCCGGCAAGTCGAGGATAGCGGAGTGTACGTTCCGGACGGCGACTATAACTTCCTGCTCTGGACCTTGCTGCCCAAGAACGTCGAGGAGCAATCTTGGCGGAGCATGCCGGCGGGCGACAACTTCGATGCGGTCGCACCAATGCGAAAGGACGGAGGTCAGTATATTGCCTATGCGGCGTTGAACACGAGCAGCAATGCCGATCCGGGTTTTGATTTGAGCAGTTACATCACCTTCGGTCCGTCGCTCCGCTACGTCGAAGACAGCCCCTTATACTTGTGGCAATTCAATACGTACTGGAGCGACCGCCAGGTGGATTGGCGTTCCCTGGAATACCGGAATGTCGAGATTTGTCATGCGTTCCAACAAGGAGAACTGCCCGACAACGAAGAGAACAGCGAGCAATATTCGTTCCTGCTGGAGAAGGGGTACATCCGCAAAACGGAGGAGGGGTACAAGTTCAATGCGGTTTGGATCGACTCTCCGCAAACGTTGGATCGGTTGAACAAGGCAATGCCGGATTTGTCCGCTCTGTATGCGCCTGCTGTCGGCAAGCTCTACGATAAAATGCTCAAGCTGTTCCTGCAAAATCAGCCGAAGCATTTGGAGCCGCAACTTGCTTACATGGTGAGAGGCAACACCGGCGGAGGCCGGCTTGTCGCTTATATTTTGAAGCATTTGATCGATAACGGGAAGTTGAAACCGCCGTTGCCGCACCAGCAGAAGACGATTTCAACCTGGATGGGGCCGGTCAAGTAAGTCGGTTCGGAAATGTATACGAAGGATAGTCGTTCCCGGACGGTGGCCATTTTTACACAAAACTTTGTCTGTCCTGTCCAACGAAGTGATTAGGACATCGCTATTTCACACGGCCCCCTCCTGAACGTATGGAAATGATTAAAAACTACCCATGACGCATGTGCGTCATGGGTAGTTTTTAATCGCAATCGTATAACGTTTCCCGTTAGCTTAATGAGGAGCTCATCATCCTAGTATAATTTTCGTGTTCTCTACCGTCCCCAAAGGTATACCAATAAGGATAACGATCCCTGTTGTCAGTCCACTAGTTGAAATAATCAACTGATTACTTTGATACCTGCCGACTATAGGCCCTAGGAATATTAAGATTGCATCTGTTTACAAACAGTATTCCAATTATAGAAAGGAGACCTGAGATGATTCGCCTGTTAGCCATGATTTTATACATCAAAAGGAATTACTTATGTAAGGTCACAGCCACTCACCCTAATTAGAGCGTCTCAACCAACTTCTGAATCTTTGAGTGGGAAATTAAATATACAGGTCCCATTATTTCTATTTTGCCGTCCTTTACACGTATAGCGCTCTCCTGTTCTGCTGCATAAATATCAATCTCTTCAGACAAGGGGAACAGGTAACCTTGAACAAACGTTGCGTAATCGCGTTGAGAATGAGATTCGTAGGCAAAATGATCAAAGCCAATACCATCATAAATAGTACTTGTTTCAACTTCATCAGTGTTATTCAAGCTTAACCATTTTGCAGCCATGTTTAACGCACCGGCGCTGGCACCCATTATAATGGCATTGCTATTCTTAATAACATCCGATAATTCATATTCCGTCAAAAATTCGTTCTGCAGAACAGGATATCCACCGCATAAAAAAATGACAGAAGCGTTCTGAATGAATCGCTGAGCATCTTCTTTCTGCATACGGTAATCAATGAAATGATATTCATCAAAAATAATATTAGCCTGATTCAACCATGTCCATTCAGAAATATCATCAAAGTTAACTTGCTCATCTTTATAACCAGACGGTTTAGCACTAATCATAACAAGCGATTTTCTGTCTTGTATATCCTCCTGCAAATAATGGACCAGCTTCTCAGGAAAAAAATGATTAAACCAACTGAAATAGTAGTGAGTTTTCAAACTTAATTACCTCCATATGTATTATTTACATTCATCCATAGGATTCATAGACAACCTCTTTTTATATGCATTATACAAAATAACCCAATTTATTGATAGTACCTTTACCATAACTCTAACCACGTTAAAAAAAGCCCGGTTCTTCCCCCCGGGCAACATACATTTTTGTATGGGTTACTTACTTATAAATTCTACCATCTTCTGATGTAATTCTTTCTCGGAACATTGAAAGATACCATTAAAATCCTGGGGGTTACGGATCAATTTGTTTAACTGGTCTATTCCATATTGTTGAACAACAAACTCCACAAATAGGAACGAAAACTGAAAACCCTTCATCGTTTCGAAATCCCAGGTATCATTATCTAATTGTTCGAACGTTGGGATCTCTAGATTGTGGATAGCCTCTTCTGTTGTACCTTCAATATAGTCCTGAGTCATCAGCTTGGCTTCATATCCACCAATTCCTTGCCTTATCCATTTCGGAGCCTTCGGATTGATTTCACTTATTAGCCACATGGTGAACAAGTGAACCGTACCTTTAAGAATCGATTGATAGGTATGCTCCGGTCCTGGATTTAATGGAGATACAATTTTAAGAATACTCCCTTCATAGGTACCCATGAACCAATTCGGAGCATCTGCTTCTCCGACCGCTTGGTGAAACGATGGCATATCAGGATATACTTCAATCGTTACTTTTCGCGATGGATGATAATTGTACTTTAACGAGATTCGTTCAATATGATCACTTAGTTCATTGAACAAATCATGGTGTACTTTATTAGGCGTATTGTTCAATCCCTCGTTTTCACCCTTATTAACAATTGAAATCACATCTTGAATAGACATGATCGTAACGCCTCCCCATTCTTTCAGTTCCTTTTTAAGTTTTTCCAAAGCTCTATAGAGCCTGTTCTTTACTGCACTCTCACGCATCCCTACAATCTTAGAAATTTCAAGCAATGTGCAGTCCACAAAAAAGCGTAATGCAATGATTTCCTGGTCGGTTTCATTTAACTTTTTCAGCGCAACTCCGATATCAATTCGAAAATCAACATACTTCGTAAATTCAAGGGAGATCGACTGTGATTCATATCCCGTAAAATCAAACGGCGTTTCTTTTTTTCGCGATAATCTTCGATATTCGTTTTTCACTGTATTCTGAGCAATCTTGAATATCCATGTAAATAAATTTGATTTCCCTTGGAATCGGTGAAGATTCTCGACTGCTTTTAAAAACACCTGTTGAGTCAAATCATCTGCAACCATCGGGTTCAATTTCAGGGAAAAGTAGTTGCAAATTCTTTGACGATACAGCTCATAAGTGTTCTCAAAGTTAGTGATACTTTCCTGTTTATCCGGATAAACAGGTTTTGTGTCATGAGCTCCTGACATGGTAAGAACCTCCTCTTGATTTACAATGAATTAGACACCAGAGAGAGTCAGAAGGCCACATAAATATAAAATAAATATGTATTCAATCTTTCAGGTTTGTTACTTACAGGACTAATCACCCTTTTTGAAATCTCACTTCATAATTCTCTATGATTTTATATCTTTACAAATGAGTAATCATAAGAAAAGAATGGAATATATCTGGAGGGAATCACATTATGTAACCGCCTTCCCAAAATGAAGGAGAGATAATAATGAAATACACTAATGTTTTATTATCAAGCGTCATTGTTTTAGGTAGCTTAGGCACGTTATCAACTGCATCATCTTCACTTCATACTTCAGATAAAATAGCACATATTGTTGCTAACTCAACATCTGTGAACTCTTCGACATACCAGAGTATATCTAAGTTTGAAAAAACAAAAGGCTCAAACAAAATTGTCTGGAGAGGCGACGACATCACGATAACCGCGAACACCTTAAAGCAAGATGCTGCTGCTGATTTCGAGCAAAACATCATTGACACCATTGTAGTTACTCATGGTAAAGAAAAGCACACCCTACAAACGGGAGATTTTGAAGTTAAATTATTGGATATCACTAGTGTTGCTGTATCTCCATCGAATGAATGGATTACTATCCAAGTAGAAAAAAGTGCTGGCAGCAACCTCATTCTCATGAACCTTAAAACAGGAAAGTACACGATTATAAACGAACGTCTTGAAAAAGCAGGTAAACAAAATGTAGAAACCCTTTCATCATATAATTGGTCACCAAAAGAAGACATTATTGCATTTTCTTATGGAAGTACGGATAAAAGCACGTTAGCAATATACGACACTAAGAAAGACAGCGTTGTTTATCTCCCTCGGGCAACCAACTATATTAGCACAGGTCTAATTTTATGGCATAAGAACGGAAAAAATATTGATTATATTAGTGAGTATCCTTCAGATCAATGGATTCTTTTCAGATACGATACAGGAAGCAAAAAAGTTAAGCCTGTAAAAAAAATCACAAAAAAAGAATTTCAGCAGTGGTTTAGATTAGATAAATATTCTAAAAAATAATAAAAAAAATGATTAAACGTAAAATACGTTGCTTCAGTTCAACTTATATAGCAAAAAGGCGAGTCTCCATTAATCGGAGGACTCGTCTTTTTGGCTTTATTAAAAATATTTAAGAAGTTCCTTTTTGCTTACTCGCCTGCATCTGCTGGGCAAATCTCATCATCTCTTCGAACTCTTGCTCGGATACGGCGTCCCCATCGGTGCTTATGTCTTGTACAATCGGAATTTCGGGCTTGGCTTTGGTTCCTTTGCCGTATGTACGGGTACGGGTTCCAGCTGCACCAGCAGCCTGTTTGCCTTTGACCTTGGCCTGATCACGAATATATTGCACAGCTTTCTCATATGAGTTCACCTGCTTGAGCAGCATGTTGGAGGCAATGGCCTCAACGAAGTTACGGTTAATCCGTTGCTCGCCGCCAGATACAAGTAATGCCATCAAATAATGAATCAATACATTGATGACTTCACCCGGCAACTTGTAACTCAGATCAATTTTCTCAAATATATCGATGAGATTGTCCGGTACTGCACCTGGGAAGAACGTCTGCAACAGACGTGTGTATGGCTCATTGCGCAACATCATATTATATTGATGAATATCACACTTGGTCATAAATTGTGGAGGTACTTCGACGTAGTATTCCATCTGTACTCCATGCTCAACAGGTGGTTCACCGGAGTCTTCTTTCCGCTCTGGCTCCTCCATATGCTGTCTCAGTGCCACGACCTTGGCCGCCTGTACAGTCTGTTGCTCATGACGCTTCTTCGTCTGTCTGAACTGCATGCTCGCCTTATGCTGAAGATCATCCAGAATCAGCTGGCCCTGTGGACTGAAGATATCATCTTCGTCCAGCAGACGGCATACATCCTGCACACTGAGGTTAAACTTGTTTACTACATAATTTACAATGCCCAGTTGTTCATGATCGAACCGCAGCTGTTCTACATGACGACGATTGACCGACTCCCGTGGAAAACGCAAAATAATGTCGGCATAGTTCAAACTATTTTCTTCCGCTGCATCATTCGTGCCTGTCCGCTGGGCCGTAGTTGATACTTCCGACAAAGCCTGCTCCAACTCGTAATCAATCACATGGGTATTCAATTCAAATATATCGTAAAAGGGAACGGAAATATTCTCTTTATTGGCTGCCGGATAAGGCGCGTCCCCATTTTCCACTGCCGAGAAACCCGAACGCAGGGAAAGGACGGCGAATTTGCCTATCTTGTCACGAAGCAGCAGTGTCAAATGCTGTGTCCGGAAAAACTCTGCCGGAGAGAGCGGCGGTTGCAGCTCATATTCGTAGATGTAATCATCATTTTCCGGTATATATAGCCGTGAAGTCTGAAGTAGCCCCACTGCCTCAAGCTTGGATGTCTGCTCTAACAAATATTTGCGCCCTTTCTCACTTGGCTCCAAGCCAAGCGTCATGAACAGCCTCCGTTGCTGTTCAAGCGGCGAATAACCGACCTGTTCACCGGGAAGATGCTGAAACAACAGCCGATACAAGCCAACCGCAAAAGCACCTACCATGGGCTGATATGCTCCTGTAAGCATACGGTCATCCAGGGCGCTAAGTCCAAACTCCCTGTATACGCAGTAGCGATGATGTTCAGTATAATGGTGCAGATTCTTCATGCGCATAGCCTGATCTCCTTCTCCCCAAAAGTATGTTTATCTATTCTATCATAAATGTCTGATCCTCAAATGCTCAAAAACAGGTAAAAAGATGGCCTGTTCTCGTTCCGTTTCGTCCTAGGTCGACATCATTCACGTTTTCGCCGAATTCAGCAAATTTCTAAAATAAAATGTCGAGAGTCGCTAGAATACTATAAAAGCTCTAGCAGCAAAATACAAGTGAATATCTAAAGAGAATGTTCTCCAGATGTATATGAAGTACAAGTGTACAATAATCCTTATAATATAAATGAATAGCAAAAAAGCCTTCCCTTTGTACTCGTAAGCGTTTACGACAAAGACAAGACTTTCACGCGATTACAGTGGCATGTGTTACCTCTTTCCAACAATCTAAAACATTCTGTACCCACCCAGTCGCAACTTCTGGATCGTCCAGCCACTGATTACCGCACCAGCCAGTCCAGCGATGCCCGTCATATAGTCTACAAGCTGGAAAGAACCCAGATGTGACATCAGAGATGACGAATGATCCCATAGAGAGTACACGACGACAGGCAAAATCACAATGATGAACAGATAGGAAGGAAACCAGGTTGTCTTCATCAGCATGTTCAGAATGAAACCGATACCAAACATCATAACGAAAAATAATACCATCAATACCAACACAGGTATAAATTGCATCGGGCGACATTCACCTCTTCTTTCACACATTCAGGTTTCACTTCTGGATAGTAGTTAGTGTACCGCAAAAAATGTGGCGAAGCAACGAACTTTCTGGACAAATTTCCCTATATTTATACTCTGTTCATTTGCCCTTCTGCTTCATGTTGGGATACAATGTAAACGATAAAGCAATCACCCGTCCCTTATAGTGCGTGTTCAAAAAGACTGGTTTTCAGTACCGAGAAGATGGAATGAAGTTTAGAAATGGAGTAGCGGAGCGTAGATAGAGCTACGTGAGCAGCTACAATGTTTCCTAAGGAAACATACTTCGTAAGCCTCCCACTTATTTCGGCTGAATGCCATATTCGACGCTGAAGATGCCACCAGGCATGATTCGTAATCAAAAGCGGACTTTTTGAACAACCTCTTATAGGGATTTGGAAATATACCTTGCAGGAGGAACACAACCAATGAACGAAGCCGCATCAACACTGGAGGGCTGGTATGCCCTGCATGATTTTCGCTCGATTAACTGGGCCGCCTGGAAAGCAGCAGATGATGAAGAACGCGCTGTAGCACTGGACGAGCTTCAGGAATTCTGGAAAGAATGGAAAGAAGTCGAGGATTCATCCAAAGGAAGTACCGTTGTGTATACGGTTGTAGGTCAAAAAGCAGACCTCGTCATGATGCACCTGCGTGAAACGCTGGAGGATCTGAAGGCTGTTGAGAACGCGTTTAACAAAACGATGTTTGCCCAATACACAACCAAATCGTATTCATACGTCAGTGTAGTGGAACTGAGCAACTATCTTGGCAAAGAAGGCGAAGACCCGATGCAGAATCCGGATATTATCGCCCGTCTGAAACCTGTTCTGCCACAACGACAATACATCTGCTTCTATCCAATGAACAAAAAACGTGAGCTGAATGACAACTGGTACATGCTGTCCATGGACGAGCGTCGCACCATGATGCGCAGTCACGGCATGATTGGCCGCAGCTATGCGGGTAAAGTAAAACAGATCATTACCGGCTCTGTCGGTTTCGACGATTGGGAATGGGGCGTTACGCTATTTGCGGATGACGCACTTCAGTTCAAGAAACTTGTCTATGAGATGCGTTTCGATGAAGTTAGCGCCCGTTATGGCGAATTCGGTTCGTTCTATGTGGGAAGTCTGTTGAACGAAGGAACACTGGAAGACATGCTTAAGCTGTAAAAATAGTACAAAGCACAATAAAGCACCGCGACATCTCCTGTAAAGGATACTGTCTGCGGTGCTTTATTATCTATCTATATTCTACTACCTCAAGCTTGATTTAGATCTATATTGTTTGAACTATTTATTTACACAAAAACGGAAAGGACAGAAAAAACCTGAAAAAGCGAAGCGTTCGCCTTTATCACCGGATTTTCCCTTTAACAAAAGGGAATCAAAAAAATCTGGGGATAACAGCGATTGGAAGGTTATTCTGTCATTGAAGTGTATGTGTAAACATCTTTAGTTCAACTTATATCGTCTCTAATCCTCGTCCTCATCATCTACCGCTTTCAGCGATTCGAGGAATTCGGCTGTGGCCCGGTCACGGTCACGACCCTTCTCTTTAAGCCGCTCAATCGCAGGCATAATGAGAATATCCACTTCTTTCTGCACGATGTAGGCCAGATCATATTGATCCTGTTCCTCCAGATAACCACCGACCTGCATCAGGGCGTTGTAACGATCCAGCTCTTCACGTGTTAATAGCCCCCGGACCTGAACACTGCAATGTCTCATCCAAAAAACCGCCCTTTCTTCAGGACTAGCGGAATACCACCAATGATGAACAGATAACGCAGATCGACCAGCTTCTTCAACTGAGCCGCTTTCCAGCCCTTGTATTTCTTGCCGCCCACAACGGCAATAGCTTCACCTTTACCCAGTGATGCAACCGTGCCTTTGCTCGTAAATACAAAAGGTTGTGGCTGTTTCTTGCGAATGGATGCCACAACGTTCTTGGCGCAGTTCACACCCTGCTGCATCGCAATCTGGGCTGTTGGCGGATAAGGCCGTCCTTCAGCATTGAACACAAGTGAATTATCACCAATGACATAGACATGCTCATGCCCTGGAGCACGCAAGTAGTCGTCTACTTTCACACGTCCTCGCATCACTTCAAGACCTGCCTGTTCAAGCAGTGAGTTACCACGAATACCGCCGGTCCATACGACTGTAGCCGCATCGAGCTTTTCACCCTCACCCACAATAACCCCGTCCGGGAGACATTGCTTGATTGGAACACCAATTTTGAAAGTAACGCCCTTTTTCTTGAGCACATTCATCGCATGTTCTACCAGTTCCGGGTCAAATCCAGGCAAGGCCGAAGGCGCTGCCTCTACATTATAGATATGCACATGTTTCGGATTCACGTCGAACTCCTTGCACAGCTGTGGAATACGATCTGCAAGTTCAGCTACGAATTCAACACCACTGAAACCCGCTCCACCTACGACAAACCGAATACGATTTCGTTTGTTATCGTTTTTGTACATCGCAAATTGATATTCGATGTGTTCTCGAATCAGTCTGACCGAGTTAATGCTGCGGATTGTCATGGCGTGATCGAGCATCCCCGGAATACCGAAGGTCTCAGGCTCACCGCCTAGTCCAATAATCAGATAATCATAGGATAACGTGCCGTCCTCCAGAATAATCTTCCGATCCTGCAGACGAATCTCCTTCACGGAAGACTTGACCAGATCAATCTTGAACTCATCAATCAGCTTGGAAATGGGCACTCTTGCATGCTCAATGGTATCCGTGCCGGCTGCCGGCATATGTAGATGTGTAGTAATATAATGATAATCATGCCGATTCACCAGTGTGACGTCGGCCTCGTTATAGTTCAATTCCTTCTGCAGCCGCTGGGCTGTCAGAATCCCGCCATAGCCCGCGCCGAGGATGACGATTTTGGGAATACTGCTCATGTCTATACCCCTTCCGGTTTCACTTGCATCAGCCCGATCTTGGGTGAGATGCAAAATGCACATACTTACAAATATTGATGAGGTCTTGCCCATTATGACGACAAATGTTAACTTCGCGAATTTATTTAAACGTTTGCATCAATTTCATAACTCACTAAAAATGGATTTTATGAAACTAGATATCGACGTATCGAACCGTTTTGATCTATATCTAGACTTGATTGAAGCAACTAAAGGGTTTATGAAATTGATACGTTTGCACGCAAGTTATCGTTTCAAGTTGTGAAATTAACCACAAGATTCTACAAAACACGGGATCTGTCTTCATATTACATATTGACTCTAAATTAGACAAAAAAACACATAGTACAGGTCAAGGATATCTGTATTTCTAGTAAAGATCAAGGTTTTTTTTGTTATTTTTCATAACCTTTCATTTCCAATTTCATCCTATTCTCATCTGATCTTCATCAATTGTTCCCAGTTTCGTGACGCCGCTAACTTTGCAACCCTGAATACACCGTTTATAATAGGAAAGACAGTTCAGCACCCATGCCGGTTATGATACGTAGCCTGCACATTCTTTCTGTTAACTACCTATTAAAATATGAAAGGTGTTGTTGATTCTTGACTGCACAAAATTCCAGTCATGATATGACTGATTTACTTATTATCGGTGGAGGCCCTGCGGGTCTGTTCGCCGCGTTTTATGGTGGGATGCGTCAGGCATCCGTTACACTGGTTGAAAGTATGCCACAGCTCGGGGGACAACTTGCCGCTCTTTACCCGGAGAAATACATCTATGATGTAGCCGGATTCCCGAAAGTAACAGCTCAGGAACTGGTGAATAACCTGGTTGAGCAAATGAATCATTTTAACCCGAACATCCGGCTTGAAGAAAAGGTTGTATCGGTGGAGAAAAAGGATGAGCAACATTTCGTCGTGAAGACGGATGAGAATGAATATCATGCCAAAGCCGTCATTATTACAGCTGGTGTAGGTGCATTCGAACCACGTCGCCTGGAGCTTGAAGGTGCTACCAAGTTCGAGAAGAGCAACCTGCACTACTTCATCAGTGATCTGAATGCCTTCGCTGGCAAAAAGGTACTGATCAGTGGTGGCGGTGACTCCGCAGTAGACTGGGCACTTATGCTGGAGCCTATCGCTGAGCAAGTGACACTGATCCATCGCCGGGACAAGTTCCGTGCACATGAGCACAGTGTCGAAAACCTGATGAATTCCAAGGTGAATGTCGTTACACCGACCGAAATCACGGAACTTCATGGGGATGACACGATTACCAAGGTAACCCTTTCCCATGTGAAAACCAAAGAAACTCAGGAAATCGAAGTAGATGACGTGATCGTTAACTTCGGATTTGTCTCTTCTCTCGGACCGATTGCCGAGTGGGGTATCGAAATTGACAGTAACTCCATCGTTGTTGATTCCCGCATGGAAACATCTATTCCAGGAATCTTTGCTGCCGGAGATATCACAACATATCCGGGTAAACTGAAGCTGATCGCTGTCGGATTCGGCGAAGCTCCAACAGCCGTCAACAATGCGAAGGTATACTTCGATCCGGATGCCAAGTTGTCCCCAGGACACAGCAGTAACATGAAACGCTAGTTTTGCTGAAATAACATATATTGATACAAAAAAGGGTATCTTACTCCTGAGTGAATCCATATCAGGAGGGATACCCTTGTCTTATATATGCCCGCTGTGTAACGGTCTGGTTGTACCGGAGCAGGCTTGCCCCCACTGCCTTCAGGGACTGTTAGAATGCGGCAAATTGGATGATTACACCGGACCATACAGCCCCTACGTATTCCAACCTTCCTCTGACACGGCAGACGAAGTCGAAAACGTTTGCAATCATGTGATGTACTGTCACCATTGTCAGACGAGCACGCCATGGCCAGTCTCACTATGGGACTTGTCCGGAAACCTGTAACATTGCCTGCAATGAGGATCTCTAGTGAAGAATGGCAGATACGTCGGTACCCAGTTTGCGCTTATGGATTTCTGCCAACAGCAGTGCGATGAAATCTCGTTCGAGATTCAACTCAATCGCTTTATGGTAGGAATCCAACAACATCTCATCGGATAACATAGCCATTTCCCGCCACAACCTTTCCTTTTTTTTCCTCAAAACTATCATATCAGAGATTCATATAGAGAACAAGCGTTCTTGTTATCCACAACGATATGTGGAAATCCTGTGCATAGTTTGTTGATAAATGGAAAAAATATAGAGTAATCAACGTGTATAGTGTGGACAATATTTATGCACAGGGAGTTTGTACTACTGTCAGAACGTTTATCAGCGTATTTTTTTTGGAATAAATTCATAGTTTCAAGACTTGTTGCGAGTAAATTACCCGGTAATGTAAAATTTCAAACGGTTTTCATACCGTTTTCTTTTATATATTATCGGTTTTTCTTGAATTTTCTTGAGTTTTCCCATTCATTTTCTATTGGGGTCTGGTATTCACTTCCAGAATCCAGATCTTGCCTGAATAATCCAGTCCATAATCAAATCCAAGCTGACCTACACCAGGGAACTGACTTTCCATAATGTACGTACATGTCAGCGTAAGGGAACGCATCTCCCGGCGTTTGTGCCGACCGGATATATGCGGCAGGGATAAACCAAGAGCTCGCCTTCCTGATAACATGGTGCCACCCTTGCTCAGATTTGTCACACAGAGTCCGGGACGAGCGAGTCGTCCTACTAATGAACGGAATACCCAGCCTCGTTGGGTTTTGACAACTTTGACTCTGTAATCAACAGGTCTCCCTTGAATTGTTGCCAGATGAATGCCTTGCTGGATCAAGTACTTGCGTCTAGCCTTTACACGCACCAGAGAGCGATACATCTGGCTGAAACTGGCGAAAGAACGGGTCGTTTTCATATGGGTGTATCGATAAGCCCCACCGCTGGCCGATACCCGGATGACACCGTAACCTCCGCCTCCTACAATAGGTTTGACATACACCATTCCATAACGACTGAGCATTTGCAGCAGATTACCCGAGTTGAATGCCTTGGTCTGTGGGATATGGACAGCAGCTACCGGGTATTTCATCAGAGCCGCTGTCTTCCGCCATTTGCTTGCAAGTTGTCTCGACATGGGTTGATCTCCTTCCTTGAAACAATAGTCCTTCCTTATACATACTCAACAGAAGCCTTGCTTTCTTGGATGTCTGTCCACGGCAAAGGCCCCTTTTCCATGTAACCTGTCCCAGGGGTGATGGCGGAAACGGGAACAAGCGCCCGGTTTACTTTTCAAACAAGTCAATCTGTCGTATGCTACTAAGGAATGGCTTGGAAGGGCTTAAATATGAGGATCTAAGGAGCGTTAAGAACAAATGGAAGCATTTTTCAAATCACTTTATGGCGTAGCCTATTTTGCAATGTCGATCGTTCTGGTAGCTGTTACGGTACTTCTCTTTGTCACAGGTATTCGACTGTTTATGCAAAAGCGTAATCGCGGCTTTGCCGTGAGTTGTCTTATATTTGCCTGTTTCATCGTCTTTATCATTGTTGTTATGTTAACTACGCCCTTCTCTGCCACACCGCCGGGTTCACCGGAAGCCATGGCTGCCCTTCTTCACTTCGGGTAGTTGAACCTCTGTAGAAGGAGATGCTTATGACACGTACTAATGAAACCTTAGGAATTATTGATATCGGCTCGAACTCCATTCGTCTAGTTATCTATGAACTGGACCAGGACGAAGCCTATCGCATCATTCATGAAGACAAATACGCCGCTCGTCTAAGCAGCGTTGTTGAGTCCGATGGAACCATTCTGCGCCATTCTCTGGATAAAGCCATCACCATCTTGAGTCAATTCAAAGCGACCTGTGAAGCGTACCAGACCAAACTGATTCGCGCAGCAGCTACCGCAGCTATTCGTAATGCAAGCAATGTCCTGGAGATTATCGAATGGCTGGAGACAGAGACGGGGCTTACCATTGAATGTGTATCGGGAGATCGGGAGGCCTATTATGGGTTCCTTGGTGTCACTCAATCCATTGATCTGGCAGACGGTTACGTCGTGGATATTGGAGGCGGCAGCACAGAGATCACGGTCTTTCGGGATCGGAAAAGGTTACATAGCATCTCCCTCCCTATTGGTGCAGTGAATTCACATGCCCGTTACGGGGGCGAAGATCAGTGGACCGAGGAAAATGCAAATGCATTATGCAACGAAGTCACTGAGGCTCTCCGCGGACAGGATTGGATTCGTGAGCATCCTGGTCTGCCACTCATCGGACTTGGCGGCACAATGCGTACACTCGCCAAAGTGGAACAGAAGCGTACCCAGTATTCTTTGCCTGTCAGCCATCATTATGAGATCAGTGAGGAAGCGATGGAGAACATCGCTCGCTCCTTACCACATCTCACCTCGGCACAGCGCAAAAAGGTACCTGGGCTCGCCAAAGATCGCGCTGACATCATTGTGCCCGGCGTACTGATCCTACGAACTGTCTTCCAGATAATACAGGGAGATCGTTATGTGGTTAGTGGCGCGGGTCTACGAGACGGGTTGTTGCGTGATTACATGGCTGGAGGGCAGCCGGTCGTTCCAGACGCGCTGAAGGACAGTATCCGCAACTTTATCCATTTTGGTCCACCTATTCCAGAGAAACGTCTGCAACGGATTCATCAGGATATGGTTACCCTGTATACAGCATTACAAGGTACCCCTCCTGATCAAGCAGATGCCCGAATCCTGTATGCATCCTCCATGTTGCACATGGCAGGTAAACAGATTAACTATTTCCGTTATACACAGCACTCGGCCTATTGGATCATGAATTCAAGCATTTATGGACTTTCTCATCGGGAGACCATTCTAAGTGCCAGTGCAGCTGATTATCATCCCAAAAAAAGAACGCCCCAACTGCTGAATAAGCACCGGGACATTCTGAAAAACTCGGATGAGCGGCATGCTCATCGTTTAGGCTCTCTGCTGCGCGTAGCTGAAGCCATCAATCGATCCGAGAGCATCGCTGCGATCAAAGCAACAAAAGAAAACGACTCGCTGCAGGTGCAATTCACCTGTACAGCTGAGCCGTTACTGGAACTTGATGGCCTGGAAGAGGCCGTCAAGGATCTGAAGGAAGCCTGGGGAGTTACGTTAACGCACTCCATTCAGCAGGCTTCCAAGGGATAATACCCATGGCCTCCGTCTGACTTCTCAGCGGGGGCTTTTCATTTTCTACAAATACATAATTGCCACCAGGCATAAGTTGTCTCGCTTTGACATTATCCATAAGGGACAGATTAAGAATATCGACCAGCATCTTTTTCAGCTCTGGATCAAATACGGGACACATGAGTTCAATTCTTCGATTCAGATTACGTGTCATCCAGTCTGCACTGGAGATGAATACATCCGGGTTGCCGCTATTTTCAAAATAAAACAACCGTGAATGCTCCAGAAAACGATCCACAATGCTAATGACCCGAATATTCTCACTGAGCCCCTCTACCCCCGGACGCAGACAACATACCCCACGTACAATCAGATCGATCTGCACGCCGGCTTGAGAAGCCTCGTACAATTCATCAATCATTTCCTGATGGGATAAGGAGTTGATCTTGGCAATGATTCTGGAAGGTTTGCCTTTCAGCGCGTGCTCTGTTTCTCTACGAATCAGTGCAAACAACTCATCCTTCATACCATCCGGAGCTACACGGAACGCCTGCAATGCCTTCGGACCGGAGTATCCGGTAATCTCATTGAACAATTCGGATGCATCTTCCCCAATAATTGGATTAGAGGTGAACAGTCCCACGTCCGTATAAACTTTGGCTGTACTCTCATTATAGTTACCGGTTCCTACATGAACATAACGTCTCAGCCCCTGCTGTTCCCTGCGTACAACAAGAATGATTTTGGCATGGGTCTTCAGTCCAACCAGTCCATATACCACGTGACAACCGGCTTTCTCCAGCTTACGCGCCCAAGCAATGTTGCGCTCTTCATCAAACCGGGCTTTCAGTTCCACCACCACCGTGACCTGCTTACCACTCTCAGCGGCAAGTGCAAGTGCCGGAATAAGGCGTGAATCGCCATTGACCCGATATAAGGTCATCTTGATGGCCAGAACTCTTGGATCTTCCGAAGCCTCCAATATAAAATCAGTGACTGGTTCAAACGATTCGTACGGATGATGCACCAGTACATCGCGTTTGCGCAGTAGCTCAAAATGACTTTCTCTTGGCAGAAACTCAAGTGGGTAGACTGGCTTCACCGGACTGTATTTCAGATGTGAGAAACTTTCCAGACTGTCTACGAATCCCGCCAGAAAACTCAGATCAAGTGGTCCATCAATTTCATATACCGGGTCCTGAATATCAAATTCATCCTGCAATTCCAATAAGGCATCCGGACGAAAATCCTTGCACACTTCCAGTCGTACAGGAGCCCCGCGGCGTCTGCGGCGCAATTCTTTTTCAATAGCCTCAAGCAGATCTTCCGCTTCTTCTTCATTAATGAACAGATCCGCATTACGGGTCACTCGGAATTCCTGTGCAGCAAGCGAGATATATCCGCTGAAGAGCGTATGGATATGATGTTTGATAAGATCTTCAATCAGTATGAATGTTTTCTTTTTGCTATTCGCCCGAATGGGAGCCTGAACTACCCGCGGCAGATTGGAAGGTACCTGAACAATAGCCATAAACGGCTCTCCCTCTTGCTCCCCTTCCTTCTGTAACATCACGGACAGATAGACAGACTTGTTGTGTACCAGTGGGAACGGACGACTCTGGTCAATCGCCATCGGTGTGAGTACCGGAAAAATAATTTCATGAAAGTACTGGTCCATTGCGCGCTGCTGTGTCACATTAAGATCTGTATATTCCTGAATGTTCACGCCTTTCTTGGCGAGTAGACGAATGAGTTCACGATACGTTTTATACTGTTCGGCGACCATGGTCCCGGTTCGTTTGATCAATCTGCGGTACAATCCCGATGGCGTGTATCCTGTAAAATCTTTTTGCGTGAATCCGGCCTTGATCTTCTCTTTTGTCTCCGCCACCCTTACACTGACGAACTCGTCCAGATTACTAGCGACAATGCCGAGAAATCTCATGCGTTCCAGCAGAGGCGTTGTTGGATCCTGGGCCTCCTGAAGTACGCGCCGATTAAATTCAACCCAACTCAAATCACGATTAACGTAGTTGCCTGTTTTGACGTCTCTATGCATGTATGGCCTCCGAATGTGTTGCATATCTATTCTTGGTTAGAAGTTCTCATATAATTGTACTATTCGTAATCAACATCAAGCGTCAGCGCAGTGTAAACGCTACGTAAAATTTATGTAAATGATACCTCATGGCCGCAACTTTTTCCATCCCTTTACAAAGGTCAATAGACAGAGTAAAGTGAAGTACAGTGTGATTTGGTCCGGTTGCTTGTTCTCATTCCAAATATAGTTGATTAAAGGAGTATATAATGAAATCCAACAAACCTAGAACGTTACAAAAAAATATAGAGTTTTTCACGGCTGCACTATCCCAATGTATGGTAAGCGCATGGCAGGAAGACCCGGCTGGCGTCTATTGCGAGGTCGGTTGTGGCATTGTGGAGCGGATCAGTGAAGACAGTGTGCGCATCCGAAACAATGACGGAACCAAGAGCCATTATGCACGAGATATCACGATGTTCCAGACTGAAAAATAATTTTTCGTAAATACGTAAAAAAGACTAGCTTTCCGAAACAAGGTGTTGTATACTCTTGCCACAAGGAAAGGAGGTGCGTCAACATTTCTAATGTCATGTTGAACGTGTCCCTTACCCGATCCACTAGCTCAAATTAAAAGAGTCTGGTGGAGGCGCGGGATACGGATCAATGTTTCAAAAAGCGCCACGGGTAGAAAAGCCGTCTTCGGACGGCTTTTTGTTTTCTCTTTTTCTGTAGAGAGGTTGAGAAAACACCCAAAATATTGGAAATGGACCCTTTAGTAGAGAAAACCAGGATGGCTATAATTAGGATGCAACTCAACCTAAATCCGAGGAGGCATCTTGTAATGTTCAAAAATGTAAGGGGTTTCAAGACATCCATCATGTTGGCTTTTGTTTTGTTATTCACCTCCATCATGTTGCCCGCAGGTCAGCATGCCAGCGCAGCACCAAGTTTCGCCAAAGGAGCCGATATCAGTTGGGTTCCCGGAATGGAAGCCCAAGGCTACAAATGGAAAGATAAAAACGGCGTACAGCGCGACATCATTGATATTTTGAAAAAAGACTATCAAATCAATTCCGTTCGCATTCGGGTATTCGTTAATCCTTCGAATGATTATGGGAACGGTTACATGAATAAGGATCGTGCGGCTGCACTCGCACAACGTGCCAAGAATGCTGGCATGAGTGTAATGCTCACTCTGCACTATAGCGATTCTTGGGCAGACCCTGGTCAGCAAACCAAACCTGCTGCCTGGAAAAACTATACGTTCCAACAGCTCATGGATGCGGTATGGAACCACACTCGTGAAGTTATGACGGCGATGCAAAGCAAAGGCGTTACCCCTGACTGGGTACAGATCGGTAATGAAACAAGCAACGGCATGTTATGGGAAGATGGTAAAGCATCCACCAACATGAAAAACTATGCGTGGCTGGTGAATACAGGCCATAACGCAGTAAAATCCCTGAGCAGCGGCACCAAAACCATTGTGCATCTGGCAGGTGGAGATGATAACGCCCTCTATGTATGGAACATCGGTGGTCTGATTAATAACGGAGCTAACTTTGACATGATTGCCATGTCCCTCTATCCTTCAGCTTCCGGCTGGAACACCGCTGTGACAAATACGGTAAACAACGCCAAGGACATGATCAACCGTTATGGCAAAGAGATCATCATCTCCGAAATTGGCATGGACAATAACCAAGCTGCAGCTGGTAAAAGTTTTGTTGCTGCGATGAAAAACCAAATCCGCAATCTGCCAAATGGCAAAGGTAAAGGTGTATTCTACTGGGAGCCTCAGGCTACACCAGGTTATAACAGTGGATATGGTAAGGGCGCTTGGCAGTCGAATATGATGCCAACTGTTGTCATGGAAGGATTTATTGACTAGAACACGGAGAGGTTAGAAGTTTGGATGGGAGCAGTGGTGGCGTTCCGGTGGCGGATCGTTCTTATGATCGCTGTTGTATCCTAATTTCTTGAACAACTTTCAAAAGTTGAAATTAGGATACAAAGGCGAACGCTCCGCTTCTTCAGAATCGATTCCGCCCCCTCCACTGCGTTGCTGCTCCTTGAGACACTTCTAAAACCGTGTGTAGGCAAATGGATTAGGGTAATGAAGAGCGGAAGGCGCTTTCCTGTGGGATTAGCGCCTTTTGTGTGTTTGCGGGCAGCGTGGTGGGCGTTCCGGAGGCGGATCGTTCTTATGATCGCTGTTATCCCCAGATTTTTATGAATTCCCTTTATAGGGGGAAATCGGGGATAGCCTATGCTTCCGATGTAGCTTTCTTGCAGAAAGCTTTCAGGCGAACGCTCCGCTTCTTCAGAATCGATTCCACCCCCTCCACTACGTTGCTGCTCCTTGTGGCACTTCTAAAGCGTGTCGCGTTCAATCGAGGAGGAGTACACCACTCGGGCTGGAGACTGATGTTCTTTTGGCTTACATATGAATATAATAAGTTTATTGAGATAACACATAGGATCAACTTCTAATTGGAGAGGAGGCATAAGGATGAGTTTTTTAAAAGGGCTCGGTCAGTTAGCTGGGGAAGTTACCGGAAAAGTGTTGGGCGGCAGCGTGAGGGTTGTTGGTGAAATCGCGGGAAGCCCCTTTATCAAAGAAATCGGGAACGGCGTAGAGAAAGCCACAATTAATACAGGCAAAACCGTTGGACAACTCGCTAGCGGAACTTATGATCTTGCCAGTGGTGCAATTCGAAAAGATGATACTGCCATAGACGCGGGGCTTGCCGATATTGGAGGTGCTGTAACCAATACTGCAAAAGGTGTAGCGATATCAGCCAAGTATGTATATAACAGCGGTAAAGATGTTGTTGTGGGCATGAAAGAGGAAGATAAGGACAGAGTCAAGCTCGGTGCCAAGAATCTTTTAGCTGCTGCTGCGGTAACAACACTCGCTGTCGGTGTCATTGATGCAGTTGATGGGGCTGAAGGTGTAGATACGTAGGATTTGGATTAGATCACCAATAACACAACAACTGAAGAAATACAGCCTAGCAGGGCAACCAAAATATGGAGAAAACTAAATGAGATTTTTTCAAGAAAAATCCGTTGTTTCTTCTGAATAAAACACGAGTAGATGAACACCGTAACCACAACGGGCAGATATAAATGAAGATCTGGACCATCCGTGCTCGGTAATAGTTTATTAATATATCCACCTATCGTCTCGTTGACCATCATGAACCCATATATACTACCGATTATCGCTGAAACTGCAAACTGAAATAGTATCTGAACTACAGCCTTCTTTACAAAGAATGGATCACGTTTGCGGTAACGGTTATTAACCATCATATATCTGTTGCCTCCTCGTTTTTTGATTACTCTTTTTGGTTACTATTTTTGATTACTACTCCTGTATTTTACCATAACGTTGATCAGCCTTCCTTTTTAGTTTTTATCGACCTATCGCTCCCCCACAAACAAAAAATTGCCCTCTCCACCTCATTGGCAGAAAGGGCATTTATAACGATTAAGATACCTCTGTTCAGCTTACCTTAGCGAGTCTCGTAGCACGTATCGATGCGGCAGCGTATACGATGAGCGCTGTCCAAATGAGAGCGAAACCAACAAGCAGAACTGGCGAGACCGTTTCCTTGAACACAAACACACTCAGGATCAGCATGATTGTCGGCCCAATATACTGTACGAAGCCTAGTGTGGACAATGACATTCGAGCAGCCGCCCGTGCAAAGAACAGCAACGGCAACGCCGTCACCACACCGGAAAGCAGCAGTTCGAAGAACATCGGTGCAGGCAACGTCCATGCCGTTGCTTTTCCTACAACGGCCAAGTAGATCCAGTAGCCGAGTGCGACGGGCAGAACTACAGCTGTCTCCGAAAATAAGCCCACTGAAGCGTCTTGCTTGATCTTCTTCTTCGCTAGACCGTACAAGCCAAATGACACGGCCAATGAGATCGCAACCCATGGGAAACGTCCGTAGTCGATAGCGATGATAAGCACCGCGACACCAGCGATGGCAATCGCGATCCACTGTCCACGGTTTGGCTTTTCATGAAGAAAGACAACCGCCAGTAACACGTTCAGCAACGGGTTCAAATAATAGCCCAGACTTGTCTCAACGACATGACCGTTGTTAACCGCCCAAATGAAGATAAGCCAGTTAATAGCAATTAGCAGCCCACTCGCGGTAAGGGACAGCAGGGTCGAACGACTGGTCAGAATGCGCTTCATGTCACTCCAACGACGTTGGACGGCAACGAAAATCCCCATAAAGACAAATGACCAGACAACCCGGTGCGATAAAATCTCGCCTGCCGGTACATTTTCAAACAACTTCCAATACAGCGGGAGAACTCCCCACATGATATACGCAATGATCGCGTTGATTAATCCACTATTCATAACTGTATCCCCTCTTATTGCTCTGATATCTCAACGGATTATACGCCTCGATCCTCATTTAAGTAAAGGGGGTAATAGGTCATACAGGAATCCATGCCTAGTTCAAATGACTTTTTGTTTGAGCAAAAGCTTCACGTTTAGCGCTACCAAATTATGCTTTGCGCTTTTTCTTTCTTACTCTCATGAAGAAGATAAAGATCGCCGCAAATACGACTACACCTACGATAAACAAATCCATATCTTGCTCAAACATAAACCACATTTTGTGTTCTACGTTCACTTGTTGTTTGGGTGGATATCCTTCCCCAAATAGCTCAGTTGCTTGGTTCAAATCATTCATTTCGATGGTCAAACTGCACGGACTACTACTTAATTCGCCATCCACTTGACTAAAGTATATTAAGTATTTGTTACCTTCCTTGAAATCAAATCCCCATGTGAAGTTAGTTGCAATAATTAGTTGAGAGTCAACTTCAGTATTCCAACTCCTCTCAACTTCCACTAAAATATATCTAATTTTCTCTTTGGTCCCCGTAAATCCCTCTTGCTTCAAGTCGACCTTTACTTGCTTTACTTCACCATAAACAGCTCCATCATATATTTCTAACTCTTCTCGGGGACCTCCCGATTCAACACATGACAAAGCGTTAACATCTTGTGTATTTGAGATAAAGAACACGCTAGATATGAAAAATATTAACGTGATTATACGAAGCTTCAGTTTTTCCACCTTCTTCTCATAATGTTAATTGGTACATCTTTATTGACCTGTTTAACAGGAAAAATGTTGCATTTTCCCTGGCCGGTAGGTGAATGAACAAAGAAGCAACCAATCGGACACAATTGTTTGCTCCATTTGTCTTTATTAAGTTATTATTCAAGACTAATCTAAAAGAAATAAAACTAAGATATTTTTCTTACAGCAAACCATAACTCAACAAAATTCAGTCCATCTTTAACTCCAGTAATTTCAAATTCCATTCCGTCGACCTGTTCATATCCTGTAGTAGGAAGCCATTCAGAAAAGAATCGTCTATGTATGGTAGCGTCACATTTGATCCTATTTTGGTTCCTTTCACTTTCCTCCAACATGAAACACACCAATTACGGTTTCACCATCTTTGTCATACAGGGGAATATCACGACCTTCTGGTGATCTGCTGTTCTGCATTGCAATAGCTTCTTCAGGTGTCTTTGGTAGCTCACCTTCCATGTCTTTTTTCAGCAGATATCCTTCTTTACCATCCACACCAAAAGCCAAGATTAAATCAGGTTCCGTTTCCGGAGAAGTCGCATATACGGCAGAACCATATGTCTGTCCATTCTTATTTTTCGGATAAAGAGAAGTGATGTGAAATTGATTCATCTTATTTTTAACGTTTGTATATTGGGATAACCCTGAACCACTCGATACACTAATCATAAAAACCGCAAAGATCAATAGTATAACTCCTTTGGAATACATCTTCACAACTGTTCACTCCCTTATACTTTTGAACTCGCAGCAATTCCAATGAAGAGATGATGGTTCTCACATAATCACATTTCCTTCCCATCTTTAGAATAATATAACATAGATTCAAAGGAGTAGTTGGAAGTTGAACGATAATCATCTAACCTGTCTAACGTTATTGCAGAACATCCCTCTTCGATAACATAAAAAAACGGACACCGATCTGTGGAGATCAGCGTCCGTTTGTATGTTCCATATTATCATTTAAAAGTTTTACTTCACTTCGCCAACAACGGTAAAGCGCTCGTTTTTGTGTTGTGGATTTTCGATCTCATCAACCAAAGCAATCGCATAGTCTGCATAGCTGATGTAGCTGTTGCCTTCGCTATTCACGAGAATAACGTCGTTGCCTGCTTGATATTTGCCGGTGCGTGCACCTTCTGGATTAAAGAATCCAGCCGGGCTCAGGAACGTCCATTGAATACCTGAGGATGCTTGCAGATCCTGCAAGTTTTGGCCTTGGTTCGTTGCAGTTGCTTTGTAAGCATCCGGGAATCCTGGGGATTCAAAGACACGCAATGTTTTGGACTCATCTGTGAACAGGCTTCCTGCTCCACCCACCACGATCAGACGAGTGTTTGGTGCATCTTTCAGGATGTTGATCAACGCTTGTCCTACTTCCACATGCAGGTTTTCTTTACCAGCTGGAGCACCAAATGCATTTACAACCACATCGAATACTTTAAGATCTTCAGCTGTAAGATCGAATACATCTTTCTCCAGCGTATTCAGGCTTTTATCTTCCAATTTGGATGCATTACGAACGATTGCCGTTACTTTATGCCCTCTGTCTGCTGCTTCTTTCAAAATTACACTTCCTGCTTTGCCTGTTGCACCAATGATTGCAATGTTCATCATGATCTCTCCTTTAAATTATCGATATTGTTTATATTTGAACTTTATAATGTAACTATAGTTGTTACAACTAAGTTTGTCAACCATGCACAATCAGTACACGCAAAAAAGCCCCTGATATCATGCCCGTGCTAAACGGATACAATTCAGAGGCTATCTATTAAAGGGATTGCAAACTGCTTATTTCAAAACAGAATCGGGAAACCGCTGTACAACTCCGTTTCTTAACAATCCTTATCCGGCACACCCGCATCTTCCTTCGTACGGAAAGAAGATCCACAACCACAAGTGGCTACCGCGTTCGGATTATGGATGGTGAACCCACCCGTCATACCGGACTCTTCAAAATCAATTTCGAGACCATCCAGGTACTTCAGGTTTTCCTTCTCGACTACAACCTTCATACTCTGAATATCCATATACAGGTCCTCATCGGACTCTTTATCGTCAAAGCCCATGGCGTACGAAAATCCGGTGCAACCGCCCGGTGCTACGCCAAGACGCAGGAACATACCAGGTGTCTCTTGCTGTGCAAGCATCTCTTTCAATCTGTCAGCAGCCGTTTCGCTGATGTTAATCATGCCAGGTCACTCTCCTTTTTCATATAAAATCATGTTCAAAAAGGCGCTTTTCAGTACCAAGAAGATGGGATGAAGATAGAAATGGAGTAGCGGAGCGTAGGCAAAACTACGTGAGCAACGGACATTTCGGCTGAATCCCATATTCGACGCTGAGATGCCGCTAGGCATCCTTCGTAATCAAAAGCGGACTTTTTGAACTACCTTTCATTAACTCTTCTTTAAATTATACTCCACCCCGTCAAGGGTCTCAAGTCATGTTTGCCTCTTTCCGCGTTCCCCCTGAACTCCTTTTTCTTCCCAGTGTATTGAACCCCCGCGACACGAGGTTTATAATGAATAGGTGGTCGCACTGAAATGTCGATATTTTGCCATGACTTATTCAGGTGACGATCATATATAGAGTTGTAATTTTTTTCACATTTCGAGACTGTCCGCAGTCCCCAATGCATATAGAGTCACAAGACTCACTTTAATGAAAAAATTAGCTTTACGTACGCAGCACACGCTGCACCGGGTAAATAAGAGTTAGTCCATATAAGAAGGCGGCAGTTGACCGCATCTTTGCTATGTAGTTCTGTATGCAGATCCTACACACAAACTCAAATCCGGTTAAGAACAGGAGGAAACAGTATGTCTACATTGGTAACACCGTTCACAGACAAAAGAATGGCTGAAATCGTTGAGAAAGTGCAGAACGGCGTAAGGCTGAACGTAGAAGACGGCGTATATCTGTATGAAACAGATGATCTGCTAACTTTGGGCCAGCTGGCCAATGAGGCCAACTTGCGGAAAAATGGCAAGAAAGTATATTTCATCGAAAACATGAGTCTTTATTTTACAAACGTATGTGAAGCTCACTGCGCTTTTTGTAATTTCCGTAAAGACCAGGGTGAAGAAGGCTCCTATACATTATCCGGTCAGGAAATGATCGATTATGTGGAACAGCATATTCATCCAGGCGTACGTGAGTTCCATATCGTAGGCGGACATAACAACCATGTTCCTTTTCAGTATTATGTCGATTCCCTGCGTGCTTTAAACGAGAAATATCCGGATGTTACGCTGAAAGCCTACACGGCAGCCGAGATTGATTTCTTCACCCGGATTAGCGGACTCAGTATCAAGGAAGTCCTGCAAGAGCTGCAAAAAGCAGGTTTGAAAACATTGACTGGTGGCGGCGCTGAGATTCTGTCGGATGAATATCGCAAAAAAATGCGTGTAGACAAAGCGAACGTGGATCGTTATCTTGAGGTGCACCGTACTGCTCATAACCTGGGCATGCGTACCCATACAACGATGCTGTATGGATCAATTGAATCCTATGAGGACCGCGTCAACCATATGGTGCAGATCCGTGAATTGCAAGACGAGACCAACGGATTCATGGTCTTTATCCCGCTTTCCATGCAGCCAAAAAGTAAAAACGCGAGCATTATGCGTCGTAACTCGGCTTATGAGGATCTCAAAACAATTGCGATCAGCCGTCTGATGCTGGATAACATCGATCATATCAAAGCATACTTCATTAACATCGGTCCACAGCTGGCTCAAGTTGCCCTTGGATTCGGTGCTTCGGATGCACACGGCACAATCGTTCGCGAACGGATTAGTCATGCGGCAGGTGCACTCACACCTGAAGGCCTTACACGTAAAGAGCTCATATGGCTCATTAAAGGTGCAGGACGTATTCCGGTAGAACGTGATACGTTCTACAATGAAATTCAAGTGTACGAATAGGATATACCTTCATCCACAACCAATATTGCACCAGCACCACTCCAGAACGCAGCTTTCATTATAGGGAGACGTTTGAATTCGAGTGGTGCAAACTGCTGAATAATATCTTCAATTTTCAATGTCTACTTTTCAATTATTCAAATCATAACAAAAGGAGCAGCTATGTTATTGCATAGCTGCTCCACAGTTTACAGCCCCATTTCAGTGGGACTGATGCAGAAAGGAAGCCGAGTCATGAAAAATTTCGTCATTCTTGGAGGCGGTTATGGCGGCCTCACCATCATCAAGGAACTTCTGGAAGGTAAAATTCCATCCGATACACAAATTATTTTGGTGGACCGCAGCCCCTTTCAGGGATTAAAGACAGAATATTACGCACTCGCAGCAGGAACCGTATCTGATTATGACCTGCGTATCCAATTTCCAGTGAGCGATAAAGTCACTTACCGTTATGGAGAAGTTACTTCGATTGACCTGGAACAGCGTCAGATTGAATTTGAAGGCCAAGACCCGCTCGTGTACGACAAGCTTGTCATTGGACTTGGTTGTACAGACCGTTTCCACAACACGCCAGGCGCCGAAGACTACAGCTGTACCATTCAGAGCTTTAGCAAAACACGCGAGACCTACCTGCGCCTTAATGAAGTCAAAGCCTATGGCAATGTGCATATCGTAGGTGGCGGATTAAGTGGTGTCGAGATAGCAGCCGAACTTCGTGAGAGCAGACCGGATCTGAACATCAGCATTTTGGATCGTGGTGAACGTGTATTATCCGCTTTCCCGCAACGTCTATCCGTGTATGTGCATGAATGGTTCAACGAACATCAGGTAGAGACACGCGGGCATATCGCCATTTCACGCGTTGAACCTAATGCCATCTATAACCGGGATGAACAGATTCTAACAGATGCTGTCGTATGGACTGCAGGCATTCAGCCAGTAAAAGTGGTACAGGATCTGGACGTAACCAAAGACCCTCAAGGACGTGTCGTCTTGAATGAATACTACCAAATCCCGGAATATACCGATGTGTATGTCGTTGGTGACTGTGCCAGTGTACCTTATGCACCTAGTGGTCAAGCTGCGGAAGTACAGGGTGAGCAGATCGCCCATATTCAGCATGCCCTCTGGAAAGGCGAAAAGCCCAATCCACATCCACTCAAGCTTCGTGGCACACTGGGTGCACTCGGCAAGAAGTCTGGGTTTGGGCTGATGGGCAAAACGTCCATGATGGGACGTGTACCTCGTATTTTGAAAAGTGGTGTGCTCTGGATGTCCAAGCGCCATCTCGGTTAGTCGAGATCGAGCTCGTCCCAGGCATCGGCTTCGCCAATTTTGGCCAGAATGGCGTTATATAGATCTTCCACTTTGTCCGTGATGACAACTTCGCCATTCACCAGTGCAAATGGAGTCATAGAACATTGGCCGCAGTTGGTGAGGCAGCCGTATTCAATCACATCATAGTCTGGATTTTCTTCCAGTTGATCCATGACTTCATCTGTGCCAAAATGCATATTATTGGCACAAAATTCAATAATCGGTCTCATATAGGTTCACCTGCTTTGTTTGACCATTTTAATTTGTGGCCATTTGTAATATAATATAGGGGAAAGGAGTTGAAAAAAATGAGCGAAAACGCACAAAGCACCATGTATGATGAAGTAATTGATGTGCTTGACAAACTTCGTCCGTTTCTGCAACGCGATGGCGGTGACGTGGAACTGGTCGACGTGGAAGACGGCATTATTAAGCTGAAACTGGTCGGTGCCTGCGGCAGTTGCCCAAGCTCCACCATTACCTTAAAAGCCGGGATTGAACGTGCCCTTCTCGAAGAAGTTGAGGGTGTACAAGAAGTCGTACAAGTATTCTAATCAATCCTTCACGAAATAAACCTCAAGAGCCTTTCGCTTCGCATGAAGCGGAGGGCTCTTTTTTTGTGTGCATATGCAGAGAGTCCATGTTCACAGTCACCTTGACCCGTTTCCACGTACAATCCTTCAATTCACCTTTTAAGTATCCTCGCGCTGTATAGTCGGACGAATCGGATCAAGTCCTCCAGATACATCCATAATGTTGCCTGTTATAAAATCGGAATGATCAAGACACAGATACGTAATCACTCGTGCAATATCTTCACCGCTGCCTGGACGCCCTCTTGGTGTTTCCTCGTCGATGATGCCTGCCATTTCATCAATCGTTTTCTCTTTGTTCGCACCACGAATGTCACCTGGACATACCATGTTAACCGTAATTCCATACGGGGCTTCTTCAACCGCGAGTGTCTTTGTGAACGAAACCAGACCCACCTTGGCAGCCGCATATACGGCGCGATGAGGCCAAGATCTCGCTTCTCCAGCATGACTGAAGCCAAAATGGATAATGCGTCCCCATTGCTTGCGTCTCATCTCTGGCAATACACGTTGATCCAGTAACATCGGTCCCAACAGATTTCCTTGCACAAGCATCTGGACCTCAGCTTCAGAATAATCCGCAAATAATCGTCGTTCACGGACAAATGGACCTGCGTTATTCACCAAAATATCAATGCTGCCAAGGTTACCTTCCACCTGCTCAACCAATGAAGAGATATCTTCCACCTTGGATATATCAGCCTGGATGGCAATGCACCGCACACCCTTGGCTATAATCTGAGCCTTTAAAGCCTCAGCTTCTGTTCTGCTGTGTACATAGTTCAGGGCAATATGGCACCCTTGATCTGCCAGACTGAGGGCCGTCATTTTACCAAGACCTTTGGCACTTCCCGTTATGAGGGCAATCTTTCCCTTCACGTTCATCCCCCTCTTCAAAGAGCAGTCACTATCCAGTATAAAAGATTTATCGTCCTCCTACAACTCGCTTATCCACAAGGGATTATCCACCTTTGATTCCAAATATATCTTGATTGAAATCAAACACCTATGGTACTGTCGAGGATATAACCCGAAAGGACCTCTACATGAATATGAAGAACAAAAGATGGATATCATTTCTTACACTTTTAATGTTGAGTTTATTCACAATCTCTAGTGCCTTACAGGTATCAGCGGCAAGTGAGAATGAGCAAGCACCTGATGAGTACGATTGGATTACTGGACCAGCATCTGTCTCTTTGGACGGTAAGGTCACCCTGGAAGTCCCTGAAAGCCATTCCTATCTGGATAAGCCCAATACCCAACGATCGATACTTAACAGTGATGGAAAGCCTAACGGGAATGAAATCGGAAGCCTAACCAGCAATAGCGAATTCGGCTCGTGGTATGTAGTGTTCGAGTACGTGAAGACAGGTCACATCCACGATGACGATCAAAATTTGAATGCCGAAGAACTGTTAAGCAGTTATATCCGAGGCACAGAAGAAGATAACAGAGAACTTGATCCTGAATATAGAACGTACATAACGGGGTGGGAAATCGAACCGGCATATGACAGTACCAAACACCAGTTGGTTTACTCCCTTGGTTTCAAGAATGCTGATCAGCAAGCCATGGTCAATTACAATGTAAAACTCCTGACACGCGAAGGATACATCACAGCCATTCTGGTTACAGATACGGCCAACTTTCAACAGAGCCGTCAGGCATTCGAGGAAACCGTACTTCATAAGCTTAGCATCAATGCAGGATACACCTATGAGGAGTACAATGCTTCGACTGACAAAACATCCACCATAGGGCTCAACAGTCTTCTGATGGGCGGGATCGGGTACACGGCTTCCCAGAAATTTAGTGCTCTTCTTTTGCTTAAAAAAGGATGGGCCTTGATCCTGGTTGTCGTCCTTGGGCTGATCGGTTGGATCAGATACAAAATCAAAAGCTCACACGGAGAAGAAGAGAAACTCTCTCCCTTCGAGAGGACGTACCTGCAAGAAGCCGATGAACAGCAGTATGCTGATCAGAATGAATTATCCTACTACCGCCAATCTGGGCATCCATCCAACGCGGATAAACCGGAAAAACTCTGACTTGTGTTGATCCCCACGTCAGCACAGATTAGGAAACATAAAATAAGCCGTATATCTCTTCAGAAGAGATATACGGCTTATTCTTAATAGCTTCACATCATATCATACATATCGTGAATTATTCAGTTGCAGGTTCAACTGCACCTTTATAACGTTCTTTGATGAATGTTTTCACTTCTTCGGAGTGCAAAGCAGCAGCCAGTTTTTGGATTGCATCTGCATCCTTGTTGTCCTCACGGGAAACGAGGATGTTTGCGTATGGGTTACCTTGCAGATCTTCGATCAGCAAAGCATCATTCGCCGGATTCAGGTTCGCTTCGAGCGCATAGTTAGCGTTGATAAATACCAGATCCGCTTCATCCAATTGACGAGGCATCATGGCTGCATCCAGCTCAATGATATCCAGGTTCTTCGGATTGGCTGTGATGTCTTGAATCGTAGATGAGATATTTGTGTTGTCTTTCAGCGTAATAATACCTTCCTTCGCGAGCAACAACAGTGCACGTCCACCATTGGATGGGTCATTTGGAATTGCTACTTTTGCGCCGTCTGCCAATTCATCCAAAGACTTAATCTTTTTGGAGTATCCACCAAAAGGTTCAACATGAACAGGTGTTACAGAAACGAGGTTGAATCCACGTTCTTTATTCTCTGTGTCCAGATAAGGCTGGTGCTGGAAAAAGTTCGCATCCAATTTTTTATCAGCAAGCTGCTGATTGGGTTGTACATAGTCATTGAATGTAACGACTTGCAGACGAATACCTTGTGCTTCCAGTTCAGGCTTGATGCTTTCCAGAATCTCTGCGTGTGGTGTAGGTGAAGCTCCAACTTTCAATTCAACTGTACGAGGTGCACCTGCTGAATTGTCTGCGCCGCTATCGGCGTCCTTGTTGTTTCCGCAAGCTGCGAGAACCGCAATCAACATAAGACTAAGTAGAGCAAAAGACCATTTTTTCATGTGTAAAACCCCTTCTCTAATCATTTTTGTCATGTGGCGTCCGCATTATTGCATAACCATCATGTTATCTATGTGTTATTTCCTGGTGAAAAATGTAACCAAGCGATCTCCAGCCATCTGGAGAATTTGCACTAGAATGATCATCGACACTACGGATATAATCATGATTTCATTTTGATAACGATAATACCCATAGTTGATTGCCAGTGTTCCCAGACCTCCACCGCCAACCATGCCCGCCATCGCCGTATAGGAGACAAGCGTAACAATGGTGATCGTTATACCCGCAAGCAGTCCAGGCAGTGCCTCAGGCAGTAACACCCGTCTTACAATCTGTCCGGTCGATGCACCCATCGACTGTGCCGCTTCAATGACACCCCGATCAACTTCTCGCAACGTCGTCTCCACCAAACGAGCAAAATAAGGAGCTGCTGAAATAACTAAAGGTGGTATAACACCTAACACACCTGTAGCAGTACCGACGAGTGAACGAGTGAACGGTATAAGAGCAACAATCAATATGATAAATGGGACTGAGCGCAAAATATTCACAATCAAGGACAATATAATGTACACCGTCCGTGACTTGATCGAAGCAGATCGGGCTGTCATGAACAGCAGCACTCCGAGCGGTAAACCAAAAATTACGGTGAACAAGCCTGATACACCCAAAATTTGCAGTGTCTCAATGGAGGCTTTACCAACCTCTTCCCAGCGAACTGTTGAAAAATCCATCTAACGAAGCACCTCCACATCAAGTCCCTCAGCGGTTAATTCTGATATCGTCCGATCAATCGCATTTGAATCACCCTCGAACCGAACGGTCAGCTGCCCATAAGGAACCTGTTTGATCGTAGAGATTGTACCTTGCAGGATGGCAAAATCCACGCCTGTCTTACGTACCGTTCTAGACAAAATCGCTTCATACGTTTTGTTACCCAGAAAGGATATCTTCACAAGTTTGGAAGCAGCACCTGCCTGCAATTCAACGCCTGCATTTGCCAGAGCGGTCTCTTCCAGAGCAAGTCCAGCTTCATGGTCACGCATCATGAAGTCCCGCGTGATCGCATGCTGTGGCTTCAGGAACACGTCTGTTACAGGTCCTTGTTCCACAATGCCACCTTGATGAATGACAGCCACCTTGTCACAGATGTTCTGAATGACATGCATCTCATGTGTGATCAGCACAATCGTTAGGTTGTACTTTTCATTAATGTCGAGTAATAACTTCAGGATTGAATTTGTCGTCTGCGGATCAAGTGCCGAAGTAGCCTCATCACAGAGAAGTACATTTGGATCACTTGCAAGTGCTCTCGCAATCCCTACACGTTGTTTCTGGCCACCCGATAATTGAGCCGGATATTTGCTGCTGTGGTGCTCCAGACCAACCAGTGCAAGCATTTCCTTCACTTTGCGATCAATGGCTTCCTTGGGTGTATTCACAAGCTTTAGTGGAAAAGCTACATTGTCATATACCGTTGCCGAAGATAACAGATTAAAGTGTTGAAAAATCATTCCGATCTTGCGTCTCTGTTGCTGCAATTCGGTTTTGCTCAGTTCAGTCAGGTTAATTCCGTCAACCCATACCTCACCCTCCGTAGGCCGTTCCAGCAAATTAATACAGCGAATCAATGTGCTTTTGCCCGCTCCGGAATGGCCAATCACTCCGTAGATTTCGCCCTTTTGGATGCTCAAATTCAACTCGGATAACGCTGTTGTAGATTTTGTTCCTTTGCCGTACGTTTTCGTTAAACCTTTTAATTCAATCAATCGCACTTGCCCCTTTCCAACCACCTACATGTATCTTTACCCGATCTAAAGGAAAACTCCCCTTAAAGTACAAAAAAAGAGCCCTTTGCAGATACAAAGAGGGCTCTTCACGTGAAAGAATATACCTTCTCATCTGCCAAAATCGTGTCTTGCACCATTTTGTAGGAATTAGCACCTAACATCTATAACGAATGATACATGTATCATGTCATTACAAATCGGTTGCCGGGCTTCATCGGGCCTGTCCCTCCGCCGCTCTCGATAAGAAATATGTTGTTGTAGGATTTTATAAGTTCATGTAGTTTATGCTTTATAATGTGAACGTAACTTCCAAAAAATCAGTTATATCCGTGTAACATTCGATTGAAACTCAGTATATTCCAAGTATTCCGATTTGTCAAAGGGAATTATTTCTTTTCCATATTTTATTGATATAACTATAAGAGGCTGTTAACGTTTCACAGACCATATCGACACCCTGACGCATTTCCTGCACATGCTGATTCAGATCCTCCAATTTCACTTTACCTTGCAAGGTCTGGTGTAACTGCCACAGGTCATCGTGCATTTCTGAGTTCATGTAGTGAATTTCCATATTACGTCGTTTGCGCAGCTTGCTCATCGGCTCACGATAAGAGTCCTTGATCTGTATTAATTGCAACGCAAGATCATGATGTTCCCTCGCATAGTCGAACTGCCTTAACATTGTGAAATAAGAAAAATGCGCTTTGGTATTTGAAGTATTCAACTGGAATATTTCATTTAATACCGTGCCGACTTTATCCAGAATGGCAAAGCAGCGGATAAAGCCATCTTTGTAGAAATACACATACCGTGCATACTCGGCTTTTTCAGTCGGCGTCATATCATCCGTTGATCCTGCAACGACCTTTTTACGAAAATGAGCAGCAGCGAAACAGCTTTGCTCCAGTTCATCCAGTGAGGAGATGAGTCCCTGAGTCCACACATACAGTTTCCGATAGTCATGCGTGGGATCATGGTCCACATGCATTTGTCGTTGAAATAGC
This sequence comes from Paenibacillus sp. BGI2013, assembly GCF_002843485.1. Classification (NCBI taxonomy): domain Bacteria; kingdom Bacillati; phylum Bacillota; class Bacilli; order Caryophanales; family Paenibacillaceae; genus Paenibacillus; species Paenibacillus sp. BGI2013. The sequence continues at coordinate 76,780 of NZ_PJFA01000007.1, read as the reverse complement.
TCAAGCGTATGCGCCATTGCGTCCATCGCTGCCTTCAATTTACCTTCGTTTATACGTGGCTTTTCCCCCAACAACGTTCGCAGCATATCTAACCTCCTCTTTTCCAAAAAAACAAGAATTCATCACCGTAAACGAAACATCATTCATTCCGTGTAATTGCTGCTTGCCATAGGTTGCCCTGATCCCTCTGACATCAAACAAAGTCCACCTGTCCAATGATGTACATCACTGGATGGTGGACTTTCATATTTAAAAACGATTAGCCGGGCGATGTAGCTTGTACACCAGGAAACTCATATACGTTAAGACTCCGAACAATATGGCGATATCCAGCATATGAGCAAGAGCTACGAACATGTATACTTCCGGACGGTTCATTGTCACCATCATGAAAATACCAATGACTACTTGCATCAGAATAAGAACAACGGATACCACACCCAGAGTACGCATTTCCTTGTTGTCCGGATGATTACGGTAAGCGAAGTGACCCAGGATTGCGATAACAATCACGAGCGACGCAGCTGCTGCACGGTGAGCAAAAGCAACCGCTACCCCACCCGAAAGCTCAGGAATAATCTGCCCGTTACAGAGCGGAAATCCAGAACATCCCCCTGCAGAATCCGTGTGACTCACAAATGCACCCGTGTATACCACGAGATATGTGTAAATGGTGGAGAACCAGACCAGATTCCTGAATTTTTTACTAACCCGAGGGTATTTATTCAGTCGCTCCAATCCGCCATCTTTTGCCTCTTGCCTGATGCCCAGCGCCATCATTAGAGAACTGGCAAAAGCAATCAGTGCAAAGCCAAAATGCAGTGCCATGACTGCTGAAGATTGGGAGAAGACAACGGCAAAAGCCCCCATGATTCCCTGGACGATGACAAATACCAGAGTTAAGAAAGAAAACAATTGCAGGTCACGGCGTGACTTGCCAAACCGCAGAAAAGCGACAAACGAGGCAATGGACAACAGTCCAGCCAGTGCACTTACAGCGCGATGGGAATATTCAATAAGTGAAGCCACAGTATGTGCCGGAACGAGTTTTCCATTACATAAAGGCCATTCTGTTCCGCAGCCAAGGCCTGATTCCGTTTTGGTTACGATGCCTCCACCAAAAGTGGCCAGAAACATGACAAGACAGGTTAATACGGTTAACCATTTAAACAAAGTTAAGTGTTTCAATTTTTTCTCACCCGCTGTTGGTTTAAGATGGCGAAGAATATTCTCCGCTTGTTTCGGTACTTTGACACTTATTTCACAACTAAATTCATTATAACGGATAAAATGTTCATTGACGTCGCGCTTTGTGACAAAATGTTAACGTCTGGTGAAATAATGACCCACAGGTCATTGAGGATATGTACAGAAATGTTTCTTACATAGAACGTGTCGAACACACAAACGCCATTTCCCTATTTCAAGAGAAATGGCGTTCTTTTTATTATACCCTTTTACAACATGAACCTGTCATACTTTTATATAAGTTCATGAAACATTTACACAATAACGGAGAGGACAGAAATAGCCTGAAGAAGCGGAGCTAAAAGCTTTCTGAAAGAAAGCTGCATCGGAAGCATATGCTTCGCCTTTATCCCCGGATTTCTCCCCTTTATAAAAGGGATCAAAGAAATCTGGGGATAACAGCGATCGGAAGGTTATTCTGTCATCGTAGTGCCTGTGTGATATTCATCATTTGAACTTATATAACATTATTTATGGATCGTGTTGTACACTTCAACTGCTCGATCTAAGAACTGCTCAATCTCTTCTCTCGACTTGCGCAGCTTGTTCACATACCGTACGAGTTCGCGGCCATCTGTATACGCCACAAAGCTCGGAATGCCAAGAATATTCTGCTCTTCACTAACGGTTCCAACCTGATCCACGTCGACCTCAATCAAGGTCAATTCACGTGCATATTTCTCTTCAACCTCAGGCATAAACGGATCGATGTATTTGCAGTCACCACACCAGTCTGCCTTGAATACGGCAATCGTCAAACGTGGGGATTGGATGGCTACATCAAAAGCCGGTTTGGAGGTAATCTGTTCCATTCGGTTCATCTCCCTTTCTGTACCTTGTCTTACCCTAAGTGAAGCAAATTGGCGAGTGGAAGTCAAATAATCAGCGCATACTTAGAATAACCACATGGTCTGTGAAAATAAACCCAGAACATCATGAAAGGATGTCACATCATGACTTCCACCAGAACCGATTCTTCCAGCGAACAACATCACGGGTCCCTTCTGCAGATGGTCCGTTCCATTCCGGGTGCTGCCCGTGAAATCTGGCGTGGCAAACAGGCTGCATGGCAAGCTTCAGCACAGCTTCGTCACCCATTGCGTGACATCGAGTGGGATACCGATACGGCAGCTGCCTTACAGTCTGAGGTGGAGCGTTTGTTACCTACCAGCAACAAATCTTTTACACGCACGGACCAGGTTCAAAGCGCACTCGTCTGCGAAGAAGATTGCATCATTCTGGAAGAGATTAAGACACTGACTCAGGAGCACAATCGGAGTAATATCACCCGCACGGCAGCCTATCTGGAATGTTATGAGCAATATCCCGAACTGCATTGGGCACTACTGGCCCATATGGTCTCTCGCAACGGCGGATATCACATGACAGATCTTCAGAGTGACTTAATGCATAATCTACAGAATCAAAGCGATCGCCAGCATATGTATCGGCTGCTGGAGCGGTGCAATGCACTCATTTTCCAGGATGCATATCCACAGCTTCTGCTGTATATGAACAGTCGCCGGATCGGACGTAGCTGTTTCCATCTCTTGTCGCACTTTCACGTATCGGCGTTTATGACGCCGTTTTGGGAACGCTTTTGGCTGGAACGATGCAGTTCACTGCTAAGTGTGGCATTAATTATTAATGAGCAGAACTATATCGAGAGCCGGGTGGTGCAACATCCTTATTTTCAAAAAGAAGTACTTTCCAAACCCGCATTCCATCTGCATAATCTGGCCGGTCTGAATCATATCGTCTTTCCTCTTGGACAGGGAGCAGGACTCGCAGGACGCGTCATTGAACATTTTGGCAAACTAGATGAGCGAATCATGTTTGGTAAAGGGCTATATGCCCTGTTGTTTGGCGTGGAGCAAGTACACACACATGTGTTGGAGTTCGCACGCTTAGTTCCCCATCGTGGCTCGCGCGCTGAATATTGGCCTGGGCTGTTTACCAATCGTGAAGACGAGGCAGGGGAACATACACTTTATGCTCAGGAGCTAATGGATGAAGAATGGCTTCCAGAAGGGCAACGATTATATAGTCCGGAACTGCTCTCCGTATGGGGGGACACACCTTATGAACCGATCACCAGACAGGACTGGCTTCAGACTCGGGATAGTCTCGGTTATCTGACGGCACCGCGTCGGCCATGGCTGTTTGAGATGAGTCACGAACACCGGTATGGCATGCTGAAAACAGCACTGGCTCATGATGCCAAGGCCATCACACACTAATGCTAAAAATCATATAGAGCAGGCAAAGACGGATGATGTGATACCCGATGTACCGCTAATCCTCGCTTGCTGGGCTAATGTCGAGTTCAGTCGCTCAACTCTCCTTAACTATACAAAAAGCCCTGTCCGCTAAACAGCAGACAGAGCCTGTATCCTATTTTCACAAAATATTGGAGCATGGATGATGCTCCTTGCATGTTTAACCTCTTTGCCCAGCTCCACGTTGAAGACGCATAAGTGGACGAAGAATTTTTTGCAGAATACGGGGGTAACTGCCCAGCTCGTCCTTGCGCAGTACACGCAGCACAACCATGAGAACCAGATACACCACCACAACAAGCAAACCAACCACAAGGCAGGTAAGCAAGAAGGATACACGCGCTGGCAGGAACAGTCCAAAGATCGTATTGCCAATCCAGTTCGTTGCAAATCCTACACCTGCTGCAAGCAAGACCGTAATGATAAACCCTTTCCAACGATCTCCCATGATGGAGAAATCAACGATTTTGCGAAGGACCCTCAGATTCAGGTATGTGATAACTAGGAAACAAAGGGCCGTTGCTATAATGATGCCGTAAATGCCAAAGATCGGCGCCAGAATAAGACTTGCGATCAATTTGATCACAACACCTGCTGCGACACTGATCATCGTAATCCGCGGTTTCCCTACCCCTAGTAAAATAGAGTTGGTGGTCATCATCGTAATCTGGAAAATGGTACCGAATGTTAACAAGGCAATGATCGGCGTTCCATCCAGATTGGTAAACAGCAATCCGTTGACCGAATACGCTGCCGCACAAAGTGCAATGACAATCGGCATACCAGTCAGAATCGAAATGCGCAAGGCAAGTGTAACCTGACTTTTCAGATGCGCTTCATCCTTGCGGGCAAATGCTGCCGATATGACAGGCACCAACGATTGACTCAAAGCGATAGCCAGAATCGGAGGAATACCCGCAATACTTTGGGCTTTCGCACCCAGGATCGCAAGTACACCTGTCGCTTCTTCGAGTCCGATCTGGCCACTAAGCAGTGGCACCACAAGGGATGAATCGATGAAGTTAATGGCTGGAACCGCAAGTGAAGACAGCACAATTGGAATAGACAGCTTGAAGATATCACTGTAGATACCTCGCATTGGCAACTGCTCTGCACGCTCGTAATTCAATTGGGCCGCACGGTCGCTACGACGTAGCTTCAAGGTGAAGTACAGCATGACACCGAAGGCACCCACACTTCCTAATACCCCACCAAATGAAGCACCCGCAGCAATCGTCTGGTCATCATAATTCCATTGCAGCATGACATAAGCCACGATAATGGCTGTACCTACACGGGCGAACTGTTCCACGATCTGTGAAATACCGCCTGCTGTCATGTTGCCACGTCCCTGGAAATATCCACGCATCATCGCAATAGCCGGGAAAAGTAGTAACGCTGGAGCCAAGGCGCGAATGGCGCTGACTGACTCCGGTACTTTGGACACATACGTAGCATAATAAGGTGCCGCGAACCACAACAAAGCAGACATGACTACCCCAGCCACAGCGGCAAAGATCAGGGCTGCACGGTAGATCTGTTGGGCTTCACTCGCGCGTCCGAGCGCATAACGTTCCGATACCATCTTACTAAGTGTACTCGGTATGCCCGCCGTTGCTACAGTTAACAGCATTAAATATACCGTATTGGAGATGGTAAACGATGCGTTACCGATATCGCCGAGGATATGCTCCAGCGGCACCCGTTGAACCAATCCGAGTACTCTTGCGATAAGCGCAGCGGCCGCCAAAATGAGCGTACCCCTAATGAATGTTTCTTTCTTAGACAAACGAATTCCCCTTCTTTCCTCCACACCGGACGTGCATCCCGTTGAAGCTAATCCTGAACGTTTAGGCGAATCTTACCACCCAGATAATAAAGAGAACAATCATGACGATTTGCAAAATAATTTTCATCACAGTACTCGTAAATAGCCCCACGACGGAACCAAATCCAACTTTCGACGCTTTGGAAGGTGAAGACCCTCCGATCAGTTCCCCGATAAATGCACCGATAAATGGTCCCAGCACCAGTCCGAATGCCGGAATGACAAATGGACCAATGATAACACCAATGGTACTCAGCGTGGTCGATAACTTGGAGCCACCGAACTTCTTCACACCCCATGCGCTGACGACATAATCAGCCACAAACAACACAACAACAATCAGAATCTGAATGATCCAGAACCACACACCAAACGGATCAAAGCTGAAGAACCAGCCGTAGACCAGAAACGCGAAGAAAATCGCTACAGCACCAGGCAGTATAGGATATACCGTTCCAGCCATCCCCACTGCAAACAGCAGTACAATTAAAATCCAGGCAACGGTTGCGAGCAAAGGTTACTCCCCCTTCAAAATATGTTCACGGATCACTTCGACGATGCCGTCTTCATTGTTACTCGCTACGATCAGATCAGCTGCTTCCTTCACCTGCTCTTGCGCATTGCCCATAGCCACACCAAGACCCACGGCCTCAATGACAGCCAGATCATTCAAACTGTCTCCGACAGCAACAACTTCGGACATCTCGATGCCCAGCAGCTTGCAGACTTCGGCTACACCACTGGCTTTGGATACGCCAGCAGGGTTGATCTCAATATTAACGGGTGAGGAGTTGGTCATTTGCAGACCGCCCATTTGTTGCAGTTCCATCATGATCTGGTGACGCACTTCATCCACTTCCGTATTGAAGCCGAATTTCAACCATTCCAGACCTTCAATGTTGTCCGTCCAGCGGTCCCGATTGAACAGTTCTTCCACGGAGTATGCCCAGTACCAGCTATTATATTTTTCACCGATTTCCTGCATTCTGCGAATCAATGCCGGGTCCATCAGATGACGCATATGCAGGTCATGCGGGGCTTTCCAGACCTCACTACCATTAACAGTAACCATCGGTGTCTCCAGCCCAAGCTGGACCGCATAAGGCATGGCGTGGAATACCGCTCTTCCCGTAGAAAGGCACACATGTACACCCCGACGAATGGCAATTTGAATCCACTTGGCGGTCTCCTGTGTAATTTCATGATTATCGTTAAGTAATGTTCCATCCATATCCAATGCAAGCAATTTGTATTTCAGTTCACTCATACAGTAGTTCCTCCTATTTTGTCTCTCTCCAAAATGAACTCATGGATATCCATTCAGGCACTACGCGGGCAGAAAACCTTTCGAGTGGTAGTATCTTTGTTTTAGAATTACCTTTTTCTTTAGTGTATTGAGATTATACGAGGTAATCGTTACGTGTACGGATCGTCTTCCGATCGCTGTTGTCTCCGAATTTTCTAGATTCTCTCTTCTTAAAGGTTAGAAATTCGGAGACAAAGGCGAACGCTATCGCTTCTTCAGATCGATTCCGTCCCCTTCACTACATCACCTTTGTATTTAGAGCTCATAACACCTAACATCAAGAAGGAAATTCATAAACAAATTTCCCTTCTCTAGATCCTTTCTGTCCTCTACGTTCCACAATGGTTCTCCAGTTCAACTTAAAGGTTCTCTTTATCTATTTTAAACATTCTCTCACAACAAGATCGCCCGGCATCTGTAAAAACGGACGCTCCGGACGTCACAGCTAACGACATTTTACCACAGATCATCTGTATGCAACAAAATAACCCGTAATCGGCAGGATGACGCTACATTATCAATTTATATTGCATATGTTATATCCGGTTGCCCTTGTCAAAGTAATACGACCAGACACGCAAAAAAACCGCCTGCGATGCAGACGGCTTCTTATAATTTTATTTATTCACCTGTTATTCACTTAAACTTCCATTACCTTGCCGCGAATTTGCGACGAGCGTAACGGAATACAATGCCATGTTTCGGTGACAGCAACAGTGCAAGAACAAACAAAATTCCAGCAACAGCTACCATACAGCCCGCAATGGAAGCATCCAGGGCGTATGCCATGATGTAACCTCCAACCGAGGATGCTGCTCCGATTAGGACGGCATACAGAATCATTTTGCCCAGACGATCTGTGAGCAGGTAAGCCGTTGCCGCAGGTACAATCAACATGCCCACAACGAGAATCGAACCAACACTCTCAAATGAAGCTACGGACGTCATCGAAACGAGTCCCATGAGCAGATAGTGGAACAACACTACTGGAATGCCGCAGGCCGCAGCCAGCGCCGGATCGAAGGCACATAACTTGAACTGTTTGTAGAACAGCCCAATGACGACGAGGATGACTAGTAAAGTGATACCTAGCATCCAGACCGCCCTCGGCCCGACATCCGTACCCCCAAGGGTTAGCGTATCCCACTGTACATAAGCGATCTCACCGAACAAAACACAGTCCAGATCCAGATCAATATGCTGGGCGTTCAGACTAATCAGAATGACCCCTACTGCGAAGAGTGCTGTGAACACAATTCCGATCGAGGCATCAGACGACAGTCCTCCCGCCTGCAAACTCTGTATGAAGAACACCGTCAGTAGTCCAAACACCGTTGCACCAAGTAGCATCCACAATGAATCTCTGGAACCGCTCCACAGGAAAGCAATCGCAATACCAGGGAGAACCGCATGGCTGATCGCATCACCGACCAGAGCCATTCGCCGCAGAATCAGAAAACAACCGAGGATGGCGCAGGCGGAAGAAACCAATACGGCCGTTAAGATAATCCAAAACGTTGCCATTACATCTCCCCCCGTTCCTGCTGATTTCGTTGTGTGGCGAGAGTCTGGAGTGTAGCCCGCTCTTCACGCATATACGCCGATTTTGCCTGAATACTACGCAAACGTCGAGCTAATAATCCACGACGCGGAGCCAGTAAGGCTGACCCGGCAAACAACACCGTAGCCGCAAGAACGGTTACAGGTCCTGTCGGCAGATTAGGTACAAGCGTACTGAAGATAGTCCCTGTTGCACCACTCAATGCACCAAATATGCCAGCCAATACCACCATCAGTGCGAGTGAGTCGGTCCAGCAACGTGCCGCTGCTGCTGGGGTTACCAGCAAGGCCGCAACAAGCACGACACCAACGGCTTGTATTCCGGCCACCACCGCGATTACCGTTAAGAGCAGGATGAGCTGCTCCAACATGGCAACTGGCAGACCCATACCTCTTGCAAAGCCTGGGTCAAAACTCACCAGTTTGAATTCCTTGAACCAGGCAAGACAGGCAATCAGTAATACGAGACATACGCCACCCATGACATACACATCCGTCATGACCATGGATGCCGCCTGCCCAAACAAATATTTATCGAGTCCGCTTTGACTTCCGCTCGCCCCATGCTGGATGCGCGTCAGCATCACTACACCAACCCCGAAAAAGACGGTCAGCACAATTCCCATCGCCGCATCCTGCTTGATTCGGGAGTAGCGCGTAATCCACGAGATTCCGAAGGTAGCAACAATGCCAGCCACCAGAGCACCGAACAGGAATAATCCGACCGACTTCGTTTCCGTCAACATAAATGCAATACAGATCCCGGGCAGAGCAGCATGAGCGAGGGTATCCCCCATCAGGCTCTGCTTGCGAAGAAAGGTGAAGGAGCCAATAATTCCGCTACTGAATCCCAGCAACAGACAGCCAAGTAATATCCAACGTGTATTGGGGTCAGATAAGATGGCAACGATCCAGTTCCACATGCACTACACCTGGCCTTTCTCCGTCCGGCTTCCGATCATCGCAATCCGGCCTCCGTACGTCTCTTGCAATGTATCCGGTACAAATACTTCACTTGTCGGCCCACCTGCCACCAGTCGTCCATTGAGCAGCAGCACATGGTCGAAGTATTCCTCGACTGTCGCCAGATCATGGTGAACAACCAGTACCGTCTTGCCTTGTTTCTTCAACTGTTCCAAAAGCGAAATGATCGCTTTCTCCGTGGTGGCATCGACACCTGCAAATGGCTCATCCATGAAATACAGATCCGCGTCTTGCACGAGTGCCCGCGCCAGAAAGACACGTTGCTGCTGTCCACCGGACAGCTGACTGATCTGGCGGTACATGTAATCACCCATGCCGACTTGCTCCAGGCAGTGTGCCGCCAGGTCTCGCTCCTTTTTCCCCGGACGACGGAACCATCCTAGATGACCATACCGTCCCATCATCACCACATCGAGTGCATGCGTTGGAAAATCCCAGTCCACCGATTCCCGTTGGGGCACATAACCGATGCGGCGACGTTGTTCCCTGTACGATTGTCCAAAGATCCGTACCTCTCCATGCATCTTCGGTACGAGTCCCAGAACCGCTTTGATCAGGGTGGATTTTCCTGCACCATTTGGTCCGAGAATTCCGATGAGCTGTCCTTCCGGAATATCGAAGGATACGCTGCTAAGCACAGGCTTTTTGTGATATGCAACAGCCAGATCCCTCACACTAAGAGGAGCCGATGTTGGCTGCGTTCCCTGCAAGTGACTGTTGTTCAGTTTCGTAGGAGTTTGTTCCAATAAAGTTGTATCTTCCATAATCCTGTAACTCCTCTCTTCATGTGATTCATTATTTCAGGGCTTCTACAATCGTCTCAACATTATGGCGAATCATACCGATGTATGTGCCTTCTTCCGTTCCCTCAGCCCCCATGGCATCCGAGAACAGTTCTCCACCAATGCTGACTGTATGTCCTTTTTGAGCTGCTCCAGCAATGATGGCTTCCATCGCTTTTGCGGGTACACTCGATTCAACAAATACTGCTTTGATATGGTTATCTACGAGATAATCCCGCAGTTCGCTAACATCTTTTGCTCCGTATTCGGCTGCTGTACTGATGCCCTGAAGCCCCATCACTTTCATGCCATATGCCTGCCCGAAATATCCAAATGCATCATGCGCCGTAACCAATACCCGGCTTGCTTCCGGAATCTCCAGAATCTTCTCACGCACCTCGGCATCCAGTACTTCGAGCTTCGCCAGATACGCCTCTGCCTGAGCCTTGTATTCTTCAGCATGGTCCGGGTCCGCCTCCACGAGCGTATCGCGTACGGCTTCTGCCGCATGCATCCAGTGGCTGACGTTAAACCAGACGTGTGGATCATATTCGGTGCCGCCTGTATCTTTGCCTGAGTGTAACTCCTCGACTGGAATAGTCTCTGTAACAGCAGTAACCAGCTTGCTTGAGGACATTTTCTCCAAAATGTCTGTCATTTTGCCTTCAAGATGCAGTCCATTATAAAAAATGACTTTTGCTTGTTCCAGCTTGCGAATATCACCTTGGGATGCCTTGTACAAGTGGGGATCAACTCCTGGGCCCATTAGCCCGGTAACATCAACATATGCCCCGCCTACCTCACGTGCTACGTCAGCGATCATTCCCGTTGTAGCGGTTACTTGCAGCTTGCCACCACTGCTTGTCTCTGCATCACTGGAACATGCCGTAAGTACAACAACCAGAACCAGAGCCGCTAGCGTGATGAACCCCCTCTGAATACTCCTCATTTTCACCATTAACAATTCAACCGTCCCCTTTCCCTCTCCTAAAATACTTGTCTACATCTAATTTTGTTGTACAAGGTATTAAGTTTTAATCAAGACTAATAATGTTTCCCTTGTGCAAATTTTATCCGAAGCCAAAAAAAAAGGCAAGGGATTATTTCCCCTGCCTGTCCAAATTCATATGTTGTTCACTTCATTAACCTGTTAGATGTGATGTAAAAGCGCTACATCTGCCTCGTTTCTTTTACATTACTCTTTGTCTTTCCCTTCGTCTTTCTTACCTTTCGGCGTTCCATCGAGACCATACACTTCATCATATGCATCGAAAATTTTTCGTGCTATTGGTGAAGCACTGACTGACCCGAATCCACCTTCTGGTACAACAACAGCTACAGCAAGCTTCGGATTATCTCGTGGTGCAAAGGCAATAAACACACCGTTCTCTTTTTTGTTCGGTCCGGTCCCCTGCTCTGATGTTCCTGTTTTCCGTGCATAATCGTATGGGAAACCGTCAAATGAACTTACTTTGGTAACCATTCCTTTGTGCACTTCATTCCAGTGCGCCTCGGCAAAATCAACTTCATTAAGCACCTTAGGTTTGATCTCTTTCACCACATTGCCGTCCGCGTCACGGATTTCCTTCACCAGATGTGGTTCCATCCGTTTGCCCTTATTGGCAAGCATCGTCGTGTATTGTGCGAGTTGCATTGTAGTGTACTTGGCTTGCTGTCCAAAGGAGGCAAATGCCAAACGTGTTAGAGCTGATTCGTCATCATTATTATATTCTAGCCTACCCAAAAATTCATTAGGCAGATCTACACCAGTGGACACACCCAATCCGAATTCCTGCATGTGTTTGTGCCAGACATCGATGCCTTTCTCTGAGCCATAATTACGTAACAAACGTTTACCCACCATATCAATCATGAAGGCATTGGAGGATTTCTCAATCGCTCTTCTCGCCGTAATAGAACCATTATATGCAGAATGCGAGTTCTTCACTTGTCGTCCGTCTTTTCCCAAAACCGCATATCCCTGATCATGATAGGTCTCTCCTGCTGTAAATAATCCCTCTTTCAATCCAATCAGCACACTTAGCGGCTTGATTACTGATCCAAGAAGTACAACGGATTCCGCCCGACTAGGCTTGGCATCATTCGGTGGGAACGACTCGGTGGTTCCATTCCGGAACACATATTTGATTTTGTCATAATCCCAATCGTTCGGATCATAGTCCGGCATACTTGCCATAGCTACCACATTACCTGTATCCACTTCCATGGCTACTGCGTATCCGGTAATTGCCTTCGGAAGTCTGCGCAATTCGTCCGTTATCGCCTCTTGTGCGGCCATCTGAATTTCCTTGTTAATGGTGGAGACCAGACTGTAGCCTTTCTCAGGTGGAGTTTGTAACATCGTTCCATCTGGCAGATTACGTGCGTCAATATCAATGGATTGGTAACCGCTTCGTCCACGGAGTTCTTCCTGGTATTGAAGCTCCAGCCCATCGAAGCCAACCTTTTCTTCTTCATGGTACACAAGACCAGGATCACGCTGGGTACTTGCCCCCTCACGGATGGCCTTATATTTGGCAATGGAATCTGGTGCTCGCTTGAACTCTCTTGTGTAACCCACAACCTGAACGGCTACACCATCCGGGTCATATTTTCTGATGTTCTCTTCCAACACCATAACGCCTGGATATTCTGCTTTTTTCTCCATGAAAAAAGCAATTTCTTTGGTCGATAGATCTGACTTCACAAGCCTCGGCACATACCCAAACGTTTTCTGGTAATCCAGATCCAATCGTTTGATGATCTCTTCCCCGTCCGGCTGCTCCTTGTCCCCTGGATTAAACTGCTTAAACACAGCCGCCAGATCATGAGCCAGTTCCTCTGCTTCCTGTCTACGTTCATCATTCCGATAATCCTCATATAACAGCACATACAGGGACTGTACAGGTTCGGAATAAGCGAGCGCGACTTCCCCTGTCGCATCATAGATGGGACCACGAACAGGTGCGAGTGGAATGTCTTTGGTATTACGACTCGTTTCCATATACGTCAGTTCAGGACCCTCCACAAACTGCACAAAGGCTAATCTGAAAATAAGGATACTGAATATGACAAATGCCGCGAAAAAAAACAGATTCAGCCTTGCGGTGGAAGGCTTGTTGACGGGTGTATCTTCCTCAGTCATGGGTTTCTTCCTCAATCGGTTAAACATGTTTTAAGCCTCTCCCGTTCCTCTATAAAAATAAAATATTTAATCCGTCTTGTGAACGTGTTCAATCCAATATTTAATCCTTTCTCATACAAGTCTACCAAAGGTTAGCTGTCACGTCTTTCAATATTTGGTTACATTTTCGTAAACAGAACCGTTACACTACCCAATCTACCGATCCCAATGTAAACACTGACATATCAACGTTATCCCGTTCCCCAGATCGCGTTTACCCTTCCTTTATATAAACGTGGTACAGCTCATATGGTTACATATTAATGCAACTAATTAATTCACTCTTACGATCCATTCTCCACGTAAAAACAAAAAAGAGGACCCATGAAGGGTCCCCTCTGTAACCAATGCCTCACATCACTGTGTGCCTGATCCCGATTCTGAATCTTTATTTTTGTCTTTTTTCGGTACACCGTCGAGACCGAATTCCTCGTCATAGGCATCGAAGATCGCACGTGCAACCGGAGCCGCACTGCTCGATCCAAAGCCCCCTTCGGGGATAACCACAGCGACAGCAAGCTTTGGATTATTACGTGGTGCATAGGCGATAAATACACCGTTATCCACCAGTTTACCGCCTACTACCTGTGTCGATGTTCCTGTTTTTCTGGCAAAGTCATAAGGGAATCCGCTAAATGCAGATACCTCGGTTGCCATGCCTCGTTGTACTTCATTCCAGTAGGCATCGTTAAACTCCACCGTGCTGAGTACCTTAGGTTTTACTTTCTCGACCACGTTGCCTTCCGAATCCCGGAACTCTCTAACCAGTTGTGGCTCCATCCGCTTTCCTTTGTTCGCCAGCATTGTCGTGTACTGTGCTAACTGCATGGTTGTGTATTTTCCCTGCTGTCCAAAGGAACCATACACGAGACGAGTCAGCGAGCTTTCCGTGTCGTTCATGTAATCCCGTATCCCCAGGAATTCATTCGGCAGATCAACCCCTGTAGATACCCCAAGGCCGAACTGCTTCATGTATTCATCCCATTTGTCAATTCCGGTCGCACCGTATTTTGAGTACATCTTCTTCCCAATCTCATCAATCATGAATACGTTCGAGGAATGACGAATCGCATCACGAGGATACATTGCACCATACACATGCCCTGATGAGTTCTGCACTCTGCGATTGTCCCCACCAAAGGTCGTTGAACCTCTATCCGAATAAACCGTATTGGTAGTGAAGAAACCTTCTTTCAAACCGATCAAGACACTAAGCGGTTTGATGGTGGAACCGAGTAACACGATCGATTCAGCTCGCTTTTTAGAGTCATCCGGAGGGAATGAACGAATCGTACCATTTTGATACACATATTTGATATCATCATACTGATCATTTGTGATACTGCCTGTTCTCCAGATGTTGGTATCATAATCTGGCATACTGGCAGCAGATACGATTTTCCCGGTATCCACTTCCATCGCAACTGCAAATCCGGTCTTGGCATTCGGATGTAATCGACCGGAAACTTGATTCCGATGAAGCCAACTCAACTGATCCAGAATGGCCTGTTCTGTTTTCACCTGAACGTTTTTGTTAATGCTGGAAATCAGGTCGTAACCTTTCTGCGGCGGGGTAGAGCCTGCTACACCTTCAGGCAAGTTACGCAAATCAACATCAACCGATGTATATCCACTTTTGCCGCGGAGGGCATCCTGATATTGCAGCTCCAGTCCATCAAAACCAACGAATTCGTTCTCTGTATACACCAGGCCCGGATCCGTTTGCGTTTTATTGGCCTCGTCCACCTCTTTGTATTTGTTCAAGGACTTCGAGCTTCTGAACTTCTTCAGATAACCGATGGTCTGAACCGCTACCGTATCCGGATCGTAGAATCGTACACTCTCCTCGACGATCTGAATACCTTTGAACTCGTCCTTGTGCTGTAGGAAATAAGCAACTTCTTCCTCGGACAGATCACTCTTGATCAGACGTGGCATAAAACCGTTCGCTTTGCGGGAGTTCAAGTCCATCTCTTCAATAATTTTCTCCACCGTAAGTGACTCTGAATCCTTCAGCTTGTACTGTTCAAACACATCATGCAACCGGGTTGCAATATCCTGCACTTCCCCTATGTTAGGACTCGGTTTCCCATCAACATCCCCATAGTTTTTATAAAGCGTCAGGTAGAGAGACTGAATGGGCTTGGAGTACGCCAACTTCACCTCACCTGTGGAATCATAGATCGTGCCTCTCACAGGAGGAAGTGGTACATCCTTGGTAATGTTACTTGCTTCTTCCTGGCTAAGTTCAGGCCCTTCCACGAATTGCAAAAAGGCCAAGCGTACAATAATAACGCTAAAAATAACAAAGGAAGCGAAGAAAAATACGTTCATTCGGTAACTGAAGCGCCGTTTGTCCGTAAGTTCATCCTTCTCATTGGAATGTTTTTTCATCCATCCTACCTCTTTCATGACTTGATGCATACCGCTCAAACTGATTCTTCGCGGCATGATAACCTGGCAACGTCGTCATATTCCGGACCCATGTCCGTTGTATTGCTAAGCTGATTGATCCTTTAGATGGGTGTCGGCAAAATTCGGAGGATTAAACCAGTCTCCACTGATCGCCCATGTCGGGTCAAGCGGAACCCAGCTCTCGGAACCACTCAAATACACCTCATTCCACGCATGCGGACCGTACCCTCCCTGGCCGTTATAACCAAGTCCTGTAACAACTTTGACTTCAAGTCCTTGTGAACGGGCCATCACGGCATAAAGACGGGCATAATCAATACATACGCCTTTGCGTGTATCAAATGTATTCTGTGGATTTTGTTCATGCCATATGCCCTTTTGCTCATAGTCATCCACTTTACCATAGTCATACTGAATACGTGAACCTACCCAGTCGTAAAGCGCTCTTGCTTTGGCTTCATCTGTCGATTGGCCTTTGACAATCTCACTCGCTGCAGATTCAATATCCGTCGGAATATTGTGGTCGATGACTTCATATTTGCGTTGCAGGATGCCGCCCAGTTCCTTCTGCACAGCCTGCGTAAAGACGGGTAGCTTGTCCTTGATAAACGTGCCAGACAACGGTTCGATAACCGATTTGGCCCCTTGCATATAGATCGGGGATGCTTCCACATATCGGCTGAACATGCTTCCAGGGTAAAGACTGACAATCATGAACAAAACTGCGATGACAATCATTCCGCGGACGGAGCCTATGATCGTGCCAATGAATGCACCCGTCAAGCGACTAAACATACCTTTAGGCGCACTTTCCTCGGATGACCTCTGCCTGCTACTAAAAATAAATGAAGAGAGAAACCCGAGAATCAGTCGGATGAGTCCATAGCTAAGTACAAATAATACAGCGAACCGCATCAGCGGAAAATCTGCAATCGCCGTAACCAACGTATAATACATCTGTTCCCACCGGTTCAACTCACGGTTAGGCATGGCTGAAGCATACTCAGACAGCCACTGCTGTACATATGGCGCAAGCCACAACGTTAAACCGATCGACAACAGAATACCGATGACCGCCATAATGCCATCCATCAGGAACCCAAAGAGTCTGCCTGCTGAACGCGAAGCCCCTCTGGACCAACCCTGCAATAATGAAGCAGCCACAATCAGCAACAGCATAATCGTGATGCCATTCAATTCCTTCAGGCTGTCCAGCCAATTCTGCAGCACGTACCGATTCCCCCTTTACTACGATGCTGGTGCTGTTTTGTTCTCCTGTGCCTGTTCGACAAACGTACGTATAGTTTCATTGTCGAGTTTCCATTCGCCAAGTGAAATTCCGCGGAAGGTCACATCAACTTTATCCGATTGAGTTCTGCCCTTAATCTCCACATTGGGACTTGTGATGGTGAACGCTCCATCCTGTCCTTTGACGTATTTCGCTTTGGAAGCCTCCTTCAGCATCATGCTGGTTGCTTCCTTCTTCAATGTGTCCATCGTGCTGGATTGTACGTCTGTCACTGTCTGTTTGATCTGATCAATGGAGATGCCGCTGTATATCAGTAGAGCCGCAATAATGATGATGGCAATCGCCCATTTCAATACGGTTTTGACCACATTCAGAACAAAGAACAATATGATCAATGCAACCACGATCACCAGCCAGTTCTGCATCACAAACTCTTTGATTACTTCTATGTTCATGACTACACCTTCCGTATTAGAATTCATTCGTAACACTCCCGAATATTATACATGATTTCCGAAGCTGCTGTCAGCTAAGCCCTCTCCCTTAAAAATAAACGGTCTAAGTTCGTCCCGCCGGGCGTACAAGTAGTACCATGAGGTTCTGCCGGGCGAACGGGGAACACGTTCAAGACCTGTAGTTTGAACATGCATCGCTTAACAAGGAGGGGCTTATGTGAAAACGGCCATCTGGCTATACCTGTTTTTGTTCCTTGCTGTATTTGATTTGCACGCCCAGTATCCCATTCTGACCCCTTTTGCCATCTCGCTGGGAGCCGCCCCTACTTTCATTGGCTGGATGATGGGCATCTATTCCTTAACACATCTTCCTGGCAATCTGATTGCTGGAACACAAATCGATAAACATGGGAGTCGCCGCTACATTGTATTCAGTCTGCTCGGAGCAGGATTCATCCTGCTCTTACAAGCCTATGTCCAGACACCATGGCAACTGCTGGCGTTGCGTTCCATCAGCGGGTTTGTACTGGCCTTCCTGTCTCCTGCATGTCTCGCCCTGCTTGCACAGTTATCCAGCGATCCGGTGAAACAGGGGAAGTATATGTCGGGTCACGGGGTAGTACATACCCTCGCTTCTGTTGTATCGCCAGCAGCCGGTGCGATCATTGTGGGTTCCATGGGATTCTCTGCTACATTCTCAGGCTTGGGTTATCTGCTTATTCTCACAGGTGTCATTGCTTTCATGACGATGCCCCGTGGTATCGTCAAACAGCAGGAGAGAGTAACGGTACCTACTAAACCTGACGCTTCACCAGCAGATGCCACAAGTGCATTCCTGCCGGTGTCCTGGCGATACTTTGCTTTGCCTCTGGTGATTGCCTGTGCCCAAGGGATTCTCTTCTTCGAATTACCCCTGCGGGGCGGAGGACAATCGTCCATCATGTCTACCGGACTGCTGTTCTCTATAATCAGTATTGGGGCACTCTTCACCCTCAGCATGTTATTTCTCAACCGGTATTCCCCCAAGCTGCGTCTGGTTGCGGGCGTGCTGTTAATGTCCTTGTGTTTTTTTGTGATGGCAGCCATTCCGCAAGTTCCGTTGACCACCGTATTGTTTGTACTTGGGATGTCCAAAGGCATCATCTTTCCAGCTATGGCTACTCTATTTATCCGTCTGAGCGGAGGAAGCAAGTTGGGCCGCATTTTCTCGCTGCAATCCATAGCCACCTCCATCGGCTCTTTCATCGGCCCCATCACAGCCGGGCAACTTCGTGTCGGGTTATCACCCTATTTCATCGCGTTTCTTTTGTTAATGATTGGTATGCTGCTGCTTCCATACTATACATCCAGACGCGAAGCTCCCCTGTCCGATCCGAAAAGTATATTGAATTAGGCCTGTATCAAGCTCTTCTTCCCTACTGTTATGACAGCAATTAGGTCTGTATTTTCATTAGCTTTGCATCATTCCCCCATTTACAGCTAAACTATATAAAATGGACTAACGTTTTACACTCGAACGGAGCGGCCTAGGGATCATCAGCGCCGTCTTTAAAATTTCATCTTTTTCTTGAATACCATCATTAGGTATGGACGATCATTGGAAGTAGTGAAGGGTACGGAATCGATTTTGAAGAAGCGTTAGCGTTCGCCTTTGTCTCCATATTTCAACCTATAAAAAATAAAATCAATCAGAAATTTGGAGACAACAGCGATCGAAGGAACGATCCGTAACCGTAACGGTCACTACTGATCAGAATTAATTCCTGATGTATGTGTAAAAGAATTTAGAAATCAGAGGTGCTCCTGTCCGCGTGGTGAACAGTGTAAAGAAGGGAGTCCATTTTATATAATCAGTCGATTTTCGCTGCAACATTTCCCGGGGAATGTCGACATAAGCTCTCGAACAAGAGGTGAATATCATGCCTATTCATGTCATTGTGGAAGGTAAGAATGATCGAAGCAAACTGAAACGTCTGGTTGGGCCCGAAATCAACATTCTATGTACGTTTGGAACACTTAATTCCCTCAAGTTGGAGACCCTGCGCAAGCAAGTCGGTTATGATGAAGTCTTTTTATTTATGGATAATGACAGTTCCGGCAAAAAAATTAGAGGTGTACTTCGGGATGCTTTCCCGGATGCAGTACAGATGTATACACGACGAGGATATGCGGGTGTGGAAGGAACACCTGATGAGTATATCATTGCCCAGCTGGAAAAGGCCGGGTTAGAGACATACATCCAATACCCTGAACATCCTTCCTTTTAAAATGAAATACCAAAAGGCTGCCTTTGGGTTGATATCCAACCTGAAGGCAGCCTTTACAATATGAGTAACATGATTATTCGTTGATCAGATTGCGAATATCCTCGGCAATGACAGCAGGCACAACGTCCTCTGTATTAAATGCATTATATACCTTGCGTAGCTGGTTGTTCTCATCCACCAGACCAATCATATTCATATGGGCAAAATCATCCTTACTCTCCCCATCGATCAGGATCTGGAATGATTCCCTGGCGAACTGTTTGGTTTTGTCCATATCGCCTCGCAAGAAGTACCATCCGGAATAATCCGCGTGGAAGCGGTCCGCAAACGTCTTAATCTTCTCTCTTGTATCGACTTTCGGGTCGAATGAAATAGATACAAATGAGACATCTTTACCAAAGGTATCGTCCTCTTTCAACAGATCCTGCACCTGGGATAACGTAAAGGTCGTAATAGGGCAGACATCCGGACAACTGGTGAAATAAAAGTAGAACAAGCGGACTTTCCCTTGAGTATCCTCCAGCGATACTGTACTGCCATCTACATTTTCCATAGAAAAGGATTGGATTTCACGAATCTCGGGTAATTTTTCCTTACTGGCAAATACGGTGCCCCACATCAGATACACAGCCATAATCAGTGCGAGCCCGAGCAGCATCCATGTCCATTTGTACTTTTTCAGCATCTTCCTCGTCCCTTCTGCATCTTTTCTTATGAATACGCATACATATGTGAATCCAAAATCACGTTTGTTTCGCTTTATCCATCTACTGTGACATATGTATTCAAAGAAACCTACTTTTTATGAGATTCTATATTATTGTAACGGTTTAAAGGAACAATGCCCATAAATTATTTTAGCATTGTATATCATTCGAATAGTATCGTACGTTCTCTGGCGATTTTCTCACTGTATCCGATATAAAGTTTATCATAGGAAATGCCAAAATAGTTTGACAAACTACGTACATTTATTGGGTATGGCACAGGAAATTGTCATAACTTTGAAATTAGGGATGTTTTGCATCCTGACAAACGGATATTATACACTATATATGGGTATCACCTAGATAGAGAAGTAATATGCCTTAGAACGATATACCACACAAAGGAGACGTTTATGGATACCTCTACACATTTTGTCATGGGGATTGGTCTAGCCGGTCTGGCTTATGTCGATCCTGTCGTCGCGGCGAGTCCCATGCTTGCAGCTGCGGTAATGGTTGGCACGATCGCCGGTTCCCAGGCCCCGGACATTGATACTGCGTTACGTCTCAAAAGCAACTCGCTTTACATTCGGAATCATCGGGGCTTGTCACACTCTCTGCCATTTCTCCTGTTATGGGTTTTGCTCATCACCGGCGTCATTGCACTGATATTCCCTGGTGTCCCTATTGGACACGTTGCCACCTGGACCGCTGTGGCCGTAGGCTTTCACGTATTCACCGATCTGTTCAACACCTATGGAACCCAAGCCGCCCGGCCTTTTACAGAACGCTGGATTGCCTGGAACATCATTCATATTTTTGATCCGTTTCTATTCACTACCCATGTCATAGCTATCCTGTTATGGGCTTTTGATCTGATCGCCCCTGCACCACTCTTCGTTACGTTGTATAGTTTGACCGGTTTATATTATATATGGCGAACGATTGCTCGTGCACAAGCGGTCAGAAAAGTTAGACGTCTCGACAACAGCCCAGAGCAGGCAAGATACATCGTCATTCCAACGATATCATGGAACCGCTGGCATGTGGTTAAACGAGTTGAGGACGGCAGTTATGTGATCGGTAAAATGGATGGTTCTAATCTGGTATGGAGTCTGCACGCTTCGTCTTCTACTCATGCGGCCGTTGCTGCTTCACGCAAATCACCGGAAGTCAGTGCCTTCCTCTATTTCACCTCCTATGCGGTGGCAGAGGTTGAAGAACTGCCTGCCGGTTACAAGGTCCGTTGGGCAGATGTACGTTATCGACACCGGAAACAATATCCATTTGTCGCTGTGATTGTGATGGATCGGAATTTTGAAACGATTGATACGTATGTAGGCTGGTTAAGCGATGAGAAAATGGATAAAAAACTTTTATCTGCACGCCCTTGACGAAGTGAGCATGGCAAGGCACAATCAGACATAGGAACTGATACGCGAGAAAGCCCGGAGCGTTTCCGCTCCGGGCTTTCCGTTTATCCTGTTTTGTTGCTGTTGGTTAAAATAAATTATTTGCCAGACCCAGCCAGAGACTGCTCAGCGATTTGTACCAGACGTTTGGTGATATATCCACCCAAAGATCCTGTTTCACGGGAAGTGTAGTTACCATAGTAACCGTCTTGTGGGATAGTTACACCCAGTTCCTGTGCAGCCTCGATTTTCAATTGTTGCAGTGCTGAATTTGCCTGAGGTACCACCAAGTTGTTAGAACGAGATCCTTGAGCCATATTTATAATCTCCCTTCAATCTGTGTCTGTAATGTAATTGCAAGCTTGCAAGATTATTATGGCTCGTAGGCTACAGGTTATACGGAGTTTTACTAAATTTGTAGATGGAGGTTTTTCCCAATGAGTAAAGGCTTGTCCCTATGGTTCGCATTCTCTTCGATTATCTTGTTAACGGTTTCAGCAATTATGATCTCCTACTCCGGTTGGTTTGCTGCACTACTGTTTGTCCTGTCCATTGCCAACATTGGCTGGGGATTTGTGATTCGCGCCAAAAAAGAACGTCAGGAAGTTCGCTCGGCTGCTTCAGAGCCCACTTCTTGATTAGTTCATTTGATAGTTCAATAATGAACGCACAAATAAAGAGGAGTCCTTCAATAGGGCTCCTCTTTATTTGTGTTAACTATTCATTGCGTGAAATGAAGATCTTTGTTCAGGACTACTGTTTACGTCTCGGAACAAATCCCATACGTTCTTTCACTGCATCCAACGTTTGAGCAGCAACTTCTTCTGCACGACGGGCTGACGTATCCAGAACATCCGCCAATTCGCCAGACTCACGAATCTCATTATATCGTTGTTGGAGCGGTTCAATCACAGATACAACCACTTCAGCCAGTTCCTTTTTGAATGGACCGTACATCTTGCCTTCATAACGCTCAGCTACTTCCTTAAGCGTCATACCTGCACATTCAGCGTAGATACTCATCAGATTGCTGACTTCCGGTTTGTTTGCGGGATCATATACAACTTCACGTCCCGAATCTGTAGTGGCACGGCTGATTTTTTTGCGAATCACATCCGGCGGATCCAGCAGGGCAATATAGCTGCCAGCGTTAGGGTTACTTTTGCTCATTTTCGAAGAGGCATCATCAAGTGACATTACCCGTGCACCCACCTGCGGGATATACGGATCTGGAATGGTGAAGTACTCCCCATAACGGTGGTTAAAACGTCCTGCCAGATCACGTGTCAGTTCCAGATGCTGCTTCTGATCTTCACCTACTGGCACAAGGTCAGCATTGTATAACAAAATATCAGCCGCCATTAATGATGGATACACAAACAGTCCGGCACCAACCGAATCTTTACCGGATGATTTATCCTTAAACTGAGTCATGCGTTCAAGCTCACCCATGGAGGTCAGCGTTGTCATCAACCAGCCCAATTCCGCGTGCTGCGGTACATGGGATTGCAGAAATACGTTAGATTTCGACGGATCAATACCTGCTGCAATAAACAGTGCGGCTACCGCTTCAGACTGTTCACGCAATGCTGCTGGCTCCTGAGCCACGGTGATGGCGTGAAGATCAACCACCATGAAATGACATTGATAGTCATGCTGGAGTTTTACAAAATTTTTGATTGCACCAATATAGTTGCCCAATGTGAGCTTACCGCTTGGCTGAATACCTGAAAGTACTGTTTTCATTACACATAACGCCTCCCTGATTGTTATAAAAAACTCCTGCCATTCTCTGCGAACGCAAAAAGGCCCCACATCCGCAAGGGACGTGAGACCGTGGTGCCACCCTTATTCGCTTTTCTTCGATTGCTCCTGACCCTGAAATCAAGTCAAGCTGAAGAAATGCCTTCATTGTTCCGTAACGTGGATTATACGGCAGACTCTAGTGGGGCAAGCCCATCTCTGGCTTAACCTGTTCAAACCTACACTCAAGGGTCCATTCGGTAAAGAGCTCACACCGGTTCACATCAACCACCGGCTTTCTGGAGAGGATTCTCTTGGCCTACTTATCCCTGTCATCGATTTCATGTCATTTAATTCTAATAAATGCTTTTAGAGTTCCATCTTAATGCGCACAGGCGTGAATGTCAAAATGAGTTGAACTTTTTTACCCGAGACATCAAAATCTGTTATGATGGAATTGCTTATCCTGTTGCCTGCTTCACACGAAATAGCGCAGGAAATCGCTGGCATGTACACAACGACACGCCTGCAGCAGTAGCTTCATCACAACTGCTTGCAGACAGATTTCAAGTGGGAAAAGGAGCATCGATATGAAACAAGTGACCAAAGGCCAATGGAATGGTTACGACACGTATATCCTACATAGCCGTGAATTGGAAATCACCCTGCTGCCGCGTCTTGGAAATAATATTATTTCGATTCGCGATTTAGTGCAGGACAGAGATGTCGTCCGCCGTCCGGATGAAGACGATCTTGCCTTTTATCTGCAGAAGCCGTACCATTTTGGCGTTCCTCTCCTGATTCCACCAGGGCGCATTCATCGCGGACAATTCGAATATGAAGGCGTTCGTTACCAGTTTGATCAGAACACGGCGAATGACAACCATATTCACGGTCTCCACCGTACCCAATCCTGGTGTGTAAGTGACATTGAGGAAGATGAAGACGGCTGTGCAATTACGACTGAATTACTGACCGAAAATGAAGAGCATTGGATGGCACAATTCCCGATTCCCCTAAAACTTGAGATGACGTTCAGTCTGCAAAACGCTGTATTTAGCCAGCGTCTGAGAGTCACCAATCTGAGCTCAACACCTGCTCCTTTTGGGATGGGATATCATACATGGTTTTTGTTAGACGGCAAACCTGCCGACTGGACACTGCAACTGCCTGTTTCCGGAATATACGGACAGAATGAAGAACAACTACCGACAGGTGAACTGGAATCCCTGGGTGAATGGTCTGCTCTGAACGAAGGCATCAATTTGCAGGGACGTAACTGGGATACCCTGTTGAAAGCTACCGAAGGTGAACCGGCTACGGCTTACTTACGCAGGCAAGATGGATATACATTGAAATATTCAGCAGATGAAGCGTTTTTCAAACATTGGGTTCTCTTTACCAAAGGTGAATCCGATCAGTTCTTGTGCATTGAACCGTACACTTGGCTCCCGGATGCACCTAATTTGGCTTTATCAGATGAACAAACCGGGTTGATTCGCTTGGAACCGGAACAGCCTGTTGAGATATTTACACGTATTGAGGTTATACCTCCTACAGACTAAGCGAGCTGATCATGCTCTATTTTGCTTTTACGCATATCACCCTCTATTTTGATATCCAAATACAACTTGCCGACCCGCATTGGGTCGGCTTTTTTATGTGTCCTATGCACTGATAGTTATCCATATTTTCCCTTACGCCATATCATGTATATTTCCGTATTCTCTAACCATACTAACATCACCAACCCATAAGGAGGTGACACATATGTACGGAAGTCAAAACCAAGGTAGCGGTAGCCGCTCCAACAACCTGGTCGTTCCCCAAGCAACAGCAGCATTGCAACAATTGAAAATTGAAGCTGCTCAAGAGCTGGGTGTAACTATTCCACAAGATGGTTACTACGGTAACTATACTTCCCGTGAGACAGGTTCTCTGGGTGGATACATCACTAAACGTCTGGTGCAAATCGCTGAGCAGCAATTATCGGGTCGTTCGTAAGCTCGTAATTATTGCTTGAGCCTAAGCAGAATCCAAAAGTAAAAGCGGCCTTCTTCGGAAGTGCCGCTTTCTCTTGTGCAACGAATTATGAGCTCGACTCCATATCTGAATCCTTGTATGTATTGGTTCTAGGGTAACGAATCATCAGGCTCGCCATATTGTAATTAGACTCCATTGTTGCATCTACCAAAATCATACCTTGTCTTACTGTGAAGTCGTACGATATTTCGCCATGTGTCCAATTACGTTTGAATTTCAACGTCTCCAGTGCCATTGCCCGGAAAGAAGTTCTCTGGGTTTCGTTTAGCCCCCCTTCCTCCACATCCATCTGCCCATCTCGTCCAGCTATCGGATTATGTCGAATACCGAATTTCCCAATTACGTTGTTTCGTATTTGCACAAAAACTACCCCTGAATCTAACCCTGATAACTCATTATCAAGTTCTTTGAATACCAGATCCAACTGTCTCGCTAATGAAAGCTCATCAATTTTCATATTAACACTCTCCTTATATGCTTATAGTCCTATACAGCAAGGACTTACGACTCATTATATGACATCATATGTGCTCATTCAACAAAGAACGGCAAAGTTGGGTATTTCTAACTATGATTTGCACAATTAATTGCCATTCCGCTCCCTTAAACTGAGCTTTTTCACTTAATTACGACAAAATCTTCGAGAATCAAAAATGAGGATTCTGTACAAAAAAAGGCTGCAATCCTGTGTCTGTTAACACGGAATTGCAGCCTTTTTATATATATTCAACCTATTATATTCAACTTATTTTTCGGTTGCTGTCATCTGCAGAAACTGCTCAATATCGGCAATAACCAAGTCCGCAGCATTTTGCCAGAATTCCGGTTGTGTCAGGTCCGTACCCAGATGTTTCTGAGCAAGTTCTTCGACCGTCATACGCCCTGTATCCCGCAACAAATCATCATATTTATCTGCAAATGCTGTACCTTCCTGCTGCGCTCTTGCATAGATTCCCGCACTGAACATATAACCGAACGTGTATGGGAAATTATAGAATGGCACACCTGTCAGATAGAAATGCAGTTTGGATGCCCAGAAATGAGGATGATCTGATGCAAGCACACCGCAGAACGCTTCCTGCTGCGCCTCCACCATTAATTTGGATAATTCATCCGCGTTGACCAAGCCTTTTTTGCGTTGTTCGTAGAAACGATTCTCAAACAGGAACCGGGCATGGATGTTCATAAAGAAAGCCACACTTCGCTGTATCTTGTCTTCCAGCAAAGCCAGCTTCTCTTGCTCATCTGTTGCCGCCTGCACCAGGGCATCTGCTACAATCAGTTCAGCAAACGTGGACGCTGTCTCAGCCACATTCATCGCATAACGTTGATTCAATGCAGGCAACTCTTCCATAATGTGTTGATGATATCCATGCCCAAGTTCATGCGCAAGAGTCGACACATTAGATGGTGTCCCGGAGAAGGTCATGAAAATTCGGGTTGCTTTGCTAAGTGGCAAAGACGTACAGAATCCGCCTGGACGCTTGCCAGGACGGTCTTCTGCTTCGATCCAGCGTTTCTCAAAAGCCATCTCTGCAAACGAGGAAAGTTTAGGACTGAACTTGGCAAACTGTTCAACAATATTGATGGCTGCCTCATCGTAAGTGATTTTGCCACTTGATTTACCTACAGGTGCATCTACGTCGCTCCAGCTGAGCTTGTCTACCCCCAGCAGTTCTGCCTTGCGCTCCAGATATTGAACAAGCGCAGGTTTGGCACCGTTAATCACATCCCACATCGTATCCAGTGTCTGACGTGACATCCGGTTGATGGCCAGGGGTTCTTTGAGGATATCATGCCAGCCACGTTTCTCATATAACTTCAGACGGAATCCCGCGAGGTGATTCAGCGTGTCAGCGCAGAAATCTTCGACATCGGTCCAAGCTTGCTCCCAGTTTGCGAATACCGTCTCGCGTACATTCCGATCACTATCGCTCAGCTTGTTGGCAGCCTGTCCTGCGGAGAGCATCACCGTTTCCCCATCTTGCTCAAATGGAATGTTCACCTTGCTGACAATCGTGTTATAGAATTTGCCCCAACCATGGTAACCATCCACACCCAGATCCAGTGCAAGGCCTTCCAGTTCAGGCGACAGCTTCTCACGAGCCAGCGTGCGACTCTCGTTCAGTACAAATGCCAGCGGCTGAATATCTTCCCGAGCAATCCAAGCGTCCCACACCGAATCCGATGTCTGACTGAGTGTATTATCAAACTTCGATTTGCTGCCGTTCAGCATCGCTGAAATAGAACTGATGGCGCCTTGAAGCTGCGTTGCCTTTTTGTCCTTCTGGTTTTGCGATGAGAGGCAGGATACAAACGCAGATCCTTCCGATATGCGGATATAACAGCTTTGCAGTAGTTCCAAAATCGGATCAAATGCAGCCGTCTCTTTTAATGAAGTCGGTGCATCTGTTTCGTTCAACAGATGTTGCAGTTTACGTACATCCTCTTCCAGTTCAATCAGATACGCAGCAAATGTCTCGGAGGAAGAACCTCCACTAAAAATGGACTCCAGGTCCCATACTGGGTGTAATGGCGTTTTCATTTAATAAGGCACCTCTCTCTATAAATTGGATGGTTAGGATTGAATTAAAAACTGGTTTTCTGTGAGCCATATCTCTATACTAGAGAAATAGCTACAGAGGTTGTTCAAAAAGCCCACTTTTGATTACGAATCATGCCTAACGGCATCATCAGCATCGAATATGAAATTCAGCCGAAATGTCCGTTGCTCACGTAGTTTGCCTACGCTCCGCTACTCCATTTCTAGCTTCATTCCATCTTCTCGGTACTGAAAACCAGACTTTTTGAACATGTATTCATAGTAACTTTCAGGAGGTAAACGTATGAAACCTTTACAAGTATCGGCTGATACAGCCGTCAAATTAGCAGAATCCCTGGGCGTACCTTTGGAGCACCTGATGCACATGCCCCAACATATCCTGATGCAGAAGATTGCGGAACTCGCCAAACAAGAAGCCTCCAAACCTTCCGCACCAGAAGGCGAACAAGAATGATTCCGTTTGAGAACAGCTGGCCTTACGATATTGTGATGGGAGACATCTATGTACAGCAATGTCCCTACTGTCATGCAAGCAACGTGCTGCTCCCCCTCAAACCCAAAGAGCTTGTGCTCATTCGCGAAGGCAAAAAGAAATTACTGGTCTTTCCCTGCTGTAATACAAGCATGACCGTGATCGACAACGACAGTGACTATTTGTTATCCAGCCGTCCTGTCCGTAACTAATGTAAGATCAACCTAGAGGGGGCTGCGCTTTGCAGCCTCTTTGTCTGTTTCCAGCATCTCTTCAGGGAGTTCCAACTTACTTGAAATCATCTGCTCACGCAGCACGGCCCACTGTTCCCTTGAAGCACGAATCATGGCCGCATCTGTGATCCGCTTGTCATGAATGACCTTGCTGAACCATTGCACTGCTTCATTAAACCGGCCTACCCTGCGGTTCAATTCCCCGAGCAAATACAACAGTTTGGCTTCATTGCCACCCGTTCCTTCACGTTCGAACACCTTCACATAGGCTTCCAGGCTAAATTCAAGAAAACGATGTTCCTGTGCATGGTCCTCCATATAACGATACAACCAAGCTATATGATGCAACAGACCAGCAACGACACGATCTTTCTCCTGGATAACCTGTGCGCACAGCAAGGCAAGCTTGTACGTTGCCAACGCCTGTTCCAGTGTTCGTGCTCCGCTATAATCACGTTTAACCCAGCGGTTACCGATCTGTTCCTTAAAAGCCTTGCGCTGAGCATCATTTAAATGCTCCGTTGCGTTCTCCGTCGTGGCAAACCCGCACTGCGGACAGATGCGAACCACATAAAAATCTGGATTCTCCAGCTTGTAGTAAGCACAAAAATCCGAATCCGTCCGGTAGGGCCTTTTCAAACTCGGTCTTACCCGTGAGGTTTCATACTCGGTTTCGCAATAATGGCAGGTCACCTTCACCTTATACAGCGGCTCTAATTCCAATTTCTTCCATCCCTCTCCCGTACGCTTGTAATCATATTCGGATCTACGGTGTATTCACAAAATGATGTGCAGGCCCGGATAAACGCTGCAGGATAAACGCATGCAAGGGCTCCTCCACACCAATCTGTGTTAAGGCTTGATCCATACATGCAAGCCACGCCTCAGCCCGTTCAACAGTCACTTCAAAATGCATATGACGGGCACGCATCATCGGATGTCCAAACGCCTCGGAAAACAGCCCTGGTCCTCCAAAAAACTGAGACAAAAACATATACTGCTTGTCGATGACCGGCTGAATATCTTCCGGGAAAAGCGGAGCCAGCTGCTCAT
Organism: Paenibacillus sp. BGI2013; assembly: GCF_002843485.1. Taxonomy (NCBI): domain Bacteria; kingdom Bacillati; phylum Bacillota; class Bacilli; order Caryophanales; family Paenibacillaceae; genus Paenibacillus; species Paenibacillus sp. BGI2013. Next base: position 46,997 of record NZ_PJFA01000007.1, on the reverse strand, counting down.
TCTGCTGAACGATCGGATAGAAAGCCTCGACCAGTGCGCGAACACCTTTCTCACCGCCAAGATTGTCATAAATGCTTAAACTGGGATTCATTCGTCTGATTCCCCTTTCTGATGTCGAATTTTGCCATATATTACACGTTCCGTGAACATTGTGAAAACAGTAACAATATCCAGGCCACAAAAGCCTTTATCTCCATTCTATCAAAAAAAACCAAAAAGTCCTATATAACATGAAATCATCAGGACATGTAACCTGCCATCTGTATATAGGACCTTATTCGAAACATAACACAAAAAAAGCGCCAACCGCTTGGGTTGGCGCACTAGTATTTCATTAATAACTCCGCCAGTCCTCTTCCTCAGAGCGTACCAGCGAGGCACGTATCACATATACAAAAGCACAGACCAGGATTCCGGTGACAAGACTCATGATCATCACTCCATCCGAATTGAATTCCACCTTGGAGACAATTAGGTGACGTTCAGGCGTTTTTCTCATTTTAGCACACATCACTCAAAAACACAGCCACTTTTGCAAGCGCTTTCTACGTATAATTTTGTACTGTTTGTCCACTTTTTTTCATATATTGATGGCAATAACATCACAGACTTCCGCACACCGACCATTCCAAATATAAAGGAGAAGAATTCATGGCTGCTTCACAACGACTCACCCATGTCCTGGTCACAATCGCTCTCCTGATCCTTTGTGTGTTAATGGTCTTGTATCCAGCGGAAACCTGGCATGCAGGTGTACGTGGACTGTCCATCTGGTGGGACGTATTGTTTCCCTCCCTTTTTCCTTTTTTGGTGCTGTCCGAGCTGCTGCTCGGCTTTGGCATTGTTCATTTTCTAGGTACCTTGCTGAATCCACTGATGCGTCCATTGTTTCGTGTTCCCGGAAGCGGTGGTTTTGTATTTGCCGTGAGCTGTGCATCCGGTTATCCTACAGGGGCGAAACTGACCGCTCAGTTATGGGAACAAAAGCTGGTTACCCGGGAAGAAGGAGAACGGCTCGTTGCCTTCACTACATCATCCGATCCGATCTTCATGATTGGAGCGGTATCGGTTGGATTCTTCCATAATGTCGCCATTGCTCCAGTATTGGTTGCGAGCCATTACGCTGCAGCTTTTCTGGTGGGTATGCTCATGCGTTTTCACGGGGGTACAGCAAAAGGCTCACACCCAGACAGTTCTTTTGGATCTCCATCGGAGGGGATACCTAGAAACAGACTGGTCCGGGCCATCTATGCGATGCATGAAGCAAGAAAAGCTGACGGACGGGCATTTGGTGAACTGCTGCGCCAGGCAGTCTCCTCATCCCTTCGCCTTATTATTATCGTAGGAGGGCTGGTTGTATTCTTCTCGGTCATGATGGAGCTACTTGTCCAGACCGGTTGGCTTGGCGGATTATACGGGATAACCGAGCAATTGTTACGACATAGCGGACTGCCTCCATCCTTATCTCCTAGCTTGGTCGGTGGGCTGTTTGAAGTAACGCTGGGGAACAAAGAGGCTGGGAGTGCCGGGGCATCCATCCCACTCGTCTATAAAGTAGCAGCAGCAGCCTTTGTTCTCTCTTGGGGTGGATTATCCGTCCATGCACAGATTATGAGTGTTCTTAGCAACACACCCATGAGATACGGTCCATTTCTATTTGCCAGAGCAATCCATGCGCTAATCGCACCTATGCTGGTCCTGCTGTTGTGGACACCCCTGATGGGGCGTTCCTCTTCACCCGTTCTCATGGAGCCCGGTTTCATCCCATCGTTATCAACGTATACACCGGACTGGGGACTGATTTTCTTATCCGGAATGATTGTTTTTGTAAGCCTCATCGTGTTGTTGTTATTCCTTGCGATATTAAGTTCCATTCTCAAGCCTAGACGACATACCAAAAAATAAGTGAACGATTCATCTATATTTAACTGAATATGCGCCCAAACGTTGTGTTCTTCCGCGGAATTGATTATCATCGGTAGTATAATGACCACAAAGGAGCTTTCATCTTGAGATACTATGTTCAAGACCGCGGAGACCAGTTATCGATTGATCTCAGTCAGCAGTTTCACGCGCTGGCGAAGGAAGAAGGGTTCAAGCTGGATGCAGAATCGCCGGAGATTGTTATCTCCATCGGGGGCGATGGTACGATGCTACAGGCATTTCACAATTTCATCGACCGTATTCCGGATATTGCTTTTGTTGGGGTTCATACAGGCCATCTCGGCTTTTACGCCGATTGGAAGAAGGAAGAATTACGGGAGTTAGTCAGGCTGATGAGTGGCAAGGGAGATCCGGAGCGTCTCAAACCACGTATTGTACAATACCCACTCTTGGAGCTTGAGATTCGTAAAAAGTCGGGGAATTCCTCTTACATCGCCCTTAATGAATTTACGTTAAAAGGTGTAGACGGTACCGTCGTAGCCCAGGTCGATATTAACGATGTGACATTTGAGATGTTCCGTGGGGATGGCATCTGTGTATCCACGCCATCAGGCAGCACGGCATACAACAAGGCCCTTGGCGGTGCCATGGTTCATCCAACCATCGAGGCGATTCAGATTGCGGAGATTGCATCGATTAATAACCGGGTCTATCGTACACTTGGTTCACCGGTTATTTTGCCCAAGCATCATCATTGTGATATTTTCTCCCGCAAGGATCAGCGGTTATTGATGACGATTGATCATGTGAATGTGATGGTGGAGGATCTGATCTCCGTCCGTTGTCAGGTATCCAGTCACAAGGTCAGTTTCGCACGTTTCCGCCCTTATCCATTCTGGAACCGGGTTCGCACGGCATTTCTTGACTAAAATAAACACACCAAAAAAGCGGTCCTTCTCAGGAACCGCTTTTTGCTTTGGCTTGAGGTTGATCCTTGCTCTTCTGAAGCACAAAGTACGCACAGCCAAAGTTACAATATTCATTGATATAATCCACCATACTGGCAATCGTGGAATCCTTCGTTGCTTTTGGATGGTTATCACGGTAAAAACCTTTTAACCTCAACTGGCTATAACCCCAGTCTCCGATAATATAATCATAACGCTCCAGCACTTCACTGTAACGATCACGGAAGACCTCTGGATTCCAGCCTTCTTTGTGGTTCTGGACGATTTCATAATTTTTGCCGCCGATCTGTACAATGACCGGTTCTTTGGGCTTTTCCTCAACTGATTCAACAACTGATTCCTGAACCGGCTCCTGGATCTGCTCCTGAAGTTGGTCCTGAATCTGTTCTGTGATTTTTTCTTCTTCCAATCCGGTATCCTCCATCACGCGTGTGTTGCCGCCTGTTCAGCATGTTTGGTAGCCGATTTCACCTGTTCATGCGCATGGTAGGAGCTGCGTACCATCGGGCCGGATTCGACGTGGCTGAACCCACGTTTTAATCCTTCCTGTTTCAATGCAGCAAACTCCTCTGGCGGATAATACTTTTCAACATACAGATGTTTCTCCGATGGCTGCAAATATTGACCAATCGTCATAATATCACAGTTCACCGCACGAAGATCATCCATTGTTGATAAAATTTCATTATATTCCTCACCTACACCAAGCATAATGCTTGATTTCGTAGGGATGTTAGGTTGCATTTCTTTGGCACGAGCAAGCAATTCCAGTGAACGTTTATATTTCGCCTTGGCACGCACTTTGTCTGACAACCGCTCAACCGTCTCAATATTGTGATTCAGAATGTCCGGTTTGGCATCCATTACAATCTGCAAAGATTCCCGATCGCCCAGAAAGTCTGGAATGAGTACTTCAACGCTACACAATGGCAACCGTCGTCTTACGGCCTTCACGGTCTCTGCAAAAATCGTAGCTCCCCCATCCTTCAGGTCATCACGGGCTACACTTGTAATTACGCAGTGTTGCAGATTCATCTGCTCTGCTGCTTCCGCCACACGTTCTGGTTCCTGCAAATCAAGCTCCGTTGGCAAGCCTGTATTCACCGCGCAAAAACGGCATGCCCTTGTGCAAATGTCGCCCAAAATCATAAAAGTGGCCGTTCGATTGGCCCAGCATTCATAAATATTCGGACACCGTGCTTCCTCACATACCGTATGCAACGTTTTGGAACGCATCATCGTTTTCATTTCCTGATAGTTATCGCCGGTTGTCAATTTGATCCGAATCCAATCCGGCTTCGGTTCTTTAACACGTTTAGCCAATGCATAAACCTTCTTTCTACTGAAGTTAGGCTGTTGCTCGGAACATATTATACCATGAAAGCGCTGGAAAAACCCCCATTTGTCACATCTTGTGCATTCATGCCCGATATGGACAATTTGTATAATTGGATTCCCCCCAAGAGCTTACATGGATAAAATGAGAACTTTTGAAGAACGCTAACCTTTAGCTTGGTTCATCGGGTACCTTGTATCATTCTAATGGAAAGGGGTTGCTTCCCAGTGCAACAACGCTTGACCTTCAGGCAGACGTACCGCTTTTGGATCAAAACATTACTTGCAGGTACTCTGCTTCTCCCATTCTTGCCTGTTGAAGTTTACGGTGAACCCGCCCAGGCCGCTCCCAAACCACAGGTTGCCGAGTTAAAACCCGCAGAAATTTTCGCTGCACGTCGCCATTTATATGAAACCATCGGTCAGATGACCCAGATTCCCTGGTACAGGCTTGCTGCCATTGATCAGTATGAACGAACGATTACTCGTGCACATCCAAAGGATCGCAAGCATCCGGAGCGGCTTACGGGTATCTTCATGACCCCTCCGGCCTGGAGAGGATGGCTAAATCCCGATGAGACGGATCAACATCCGGAATCCATTCTTTTTTTCAAAGGATATGGACGTGATGGTTCAGGAGACGGTATAGCGGATGCCAACAATGATCAGGATGTGCTGTACAGCATGGCTTCTGTTATTCAAGGTTACGGAAACAAACAAGAGGACTTCAACATTGCCTTGTGGGAATATTATCACAACTCCCGTGCTGTGCAACGGATACAGCAATTCGCGAAGTTATATGAGCATTTTGACAATCTGGATCTATTCGGACATGCCTTTCCGGTCCCGCTCGGAACCAACTACTCCTATCGCAGTACCTGGGGGACAAAAAGAAGCTGGGGCGGTTATCGCATTCATGAGGGAACAGATATTTTCGCCCCGCATGGCCTGCCTGTGCGCAGTACCTGTTACGGGGTCGTGGAAATCAAAGGCTGGAATCCGTTTGGTGGCTGGCGCATCGGAATTCGGGATTTGAACAATCATTATCACTATTACGCCCACCTTTCGGGTTTTGACAAAAGTGCACGCATCGGTGAAGTTGTGATCCCCGGTCAGGTCGTAGGTTGGGTTGGCAGTTCGGGTTACGGGAAACCTGGGACACAGGGCAAATTCCCTCCACATCTGCACTATGGGATCTATCGCGACAGCGGACTGCACGAATGGTCGTTCGACCCTTATCCACAGCTGAAACATTGGGAACAGGATGAACGCAAACAAAAGAGCAAGAAAAACAAGTGAGACGAGGATATGCACGATCAGCAAAGCGAAAAAGGGACCTCTTTAATAGAGGCCCCTTTCTTTGCTTTGCAATTCAAATTTGTGTGTATCATGGGTGCGCGTCCTTATTGAGCTGCAATCCCCCATTCACATCAGGCAGATCATCCGGCTCAATTTCAAGTTCATTCCTTTGCAAATGGTCTGACGGCGTCTGTTGCTGATTCTGGCCAGGGGGATTCGTAGTTACTCCATTACCGCTTGATACACCCGTATGACCTGATGGCAGCGCAATAGCTGGGGCATTACTGCCGTTACTGCCCACTGGCTTGCCCTGATTATCGTAATAATACATTGGCACATCCCCGACAACCAAAAGGTAGGAAATCGGGATTTCCGTATCGACCGTTTCGGGTTCCATGTCGAAGGGCACCACGACCGCGACCTCAGCAATGATGTGAATGTACACTTCCACCAAAATCATGTTAATACCCGCATTCTGTTGACGGGTGTTCAGATCCACTTTGACAGCACCTTGGGGCTCAATACGAACCGGTATACTCGGGCCAAATGAAGCCAACACCGGACTGCCCAGCGCCTGCCCCAGTGGGATTTTTTCTTTTAACATGTGTACATTCTGCAACGTAGATTGCACAATATTCATCGTACTTGCAGTGATTCGCATATGCTCATTGTAGTTCAGCATGAAACCGGACACTTTCCCGGCGGTATCCGTCTTCCAGTCAATCAGTCCTTCGTTGGTTTTGCCATCGGCAACCTGTGCTGTAATCGCCTTGTTGATCGCTTCGGTCGCAATCTGCTTCACTCTGATCTTGGCCAAGTGCATGATGGGGGGCTTCATCTTTTTATCCACATAAGCAAAGCCCTGCATCAAACAAAACGCGGTGACCAATAAAATGATCAACCACATTTTGCGTTTGCCGCTTGGCGGCTTACGGCGTCTCCGGCTTCGCCATTTTCTTCTCATCATCGAAGTGTCCCTCCCCTACGGGATGAGCTATAGGCTATATGTTAACCTTATGCACCGTTGTCCCGAAAAAGAAGGACAGCACATGGACACTGGATAAAAAGTAACAACAACATGAAAGGGACAAGCACTCCTCATTGGTTAAACTAACCTCGAATCGGAAACTACATAAACAGAGATAAAAAAACCTTTCACCCGCAGATTACTCTGCAAGGCAAAAGGTTTTATGTTCAGACCACCCAAAGATTCAGGCCATGTCTATCCTTTTATTTCGGAACAGATTCCCAGTCTTTCAGGAAACGTTCAATCCCGCTGTCCGTCAGTGGGTGTTTCCAAAGTGTCGGCAGAAGCGAACCCGGAATGGTGGCAATATGCGCACCGGAAAGGGCTGCATCCTCTACATGTTTGATATTGCGAATGCTTGCTGCGATAATCTCGGAAGGCAGATCATACATGTCCAGAATAAGACGCAGATCACGAATCAATTTCATACCATCCACCGCAATATCATCCAAGCGACCAACGAATGGACTGATGTAGGTTGCACCGGCTTTCGCCGCCATCAGGCCCTGTGCTGCGGAGAAAATCAGCGTGACATTGGTTTTGATCCCTTTTTGCGTCAACTCATGACAAGCGTACAGCCCATCTTCGGTCATCGGCAATTTAATGACTACATTCGGTGCCCATTCTGCAATTTCATAAGCTTCCTTCAACATATCCTCGGCTTTGAGACCGATGACTTCAGCACTGACCGGGCCTTTAACAACGCCACAGATCTCCTGAATGACTTCTTTAAATACGCGACCTTCTTTGGCAATCAAAGACGGGTTAGTCGTGACTCCATCCACCAGACCCAGACGTTCGATCCGTTTGATTTCTTCCACATTCCCTGTATCCAAGAAAAATTTCATGATATGTTCCCTCCACTTGATGAATTCGTAAACACGATATAAGTTATTACCCGATGTTCATCATATGTTAACAGTTATATATAAAATTAATTTTTCTCTACAGCGTGACCGCCAAATTCATTACGCAATGCTGCTACCACTTTACCTGTGAATGTGTCTGTTTCCAGGGAACGGTAACGCATTAACAAGGACAAAGCGATAACCGGTGTAGCGGTTTGAAGGTCAAATGCCGTTTCTACCGTCCAGCGTCCTTCACCGGAAGAGTGCATAACGCCTTTAATTTCATCGAGGTTTGCATCTTTGGAGAAGGCACGTTCTGTCAGCTCCATCAACCAAGAGCGGATAACGGAACCGTTGTTCCATACGCGAGCCACTTGTTCGAAGTCGAAATCAAATCCACTTTTCTCCAATACGTCAAAACCTTCACCGATGGATGCCATCATACCGTACTCGATACCATTGTGAACCATTTTGAGGAAGTGACCGCTGCCCGCTTTACCTGCATACAGGTAGCCGTTCTCTACGGAAGTATCTTTAAATGCCGGTTCAACGATTGCCCAAGCTTCCGGGTCTCCACCGATCATATAACATGCTCCATTACGTGCGCCTTCCATACCGCCAGATGTACCTGCATCCATGTAGTGAATGCCTTTAGGTTTCATCTCTTCGTAACGACGAATGGATTCTTTGTAGTGGGAGTTACCCGCTTCAATAATGATGTCACCTTTGGACAACAATGGGCTAACTTCAGCCAATACAGCGTCTACTACATTGTGGGGAACCATGATCCACAATACACGTGGGGATTCGAGTGAAGCCACCATCTCTGCGTAAGAAGATACGCCTTCAGCGCCATATTCTTTCATTTCATTTACTGCTTCAGCGTTCAGGTCAAAAGCAACCACTTCGTGTTTGTGATCAATCAGGTTTCTACCCAGGTTCAATCCCATTTTTCCTAATCCGACAAGTCCAAGTTTCATTTCAAAATCCTCCTGTTATGAACAATGTTTAATTTTTATTTGCGTTCAAAATTAAAAATAAGTGCTTAACGTTTGGCGAAGTAACCGTTCCGGTCACGAATCGTTCTTTTGATCGCTGTTATCCCCAGATTTTTTGAATCTCCTATATAGGAGAAAATCCGGGGATAAAGGCGAACGCTATGCTTCTACAGAATCGATTTCGTCCCCTACACTACATTCTCAGCGTTCAAGCCAACCATTTTCAAAACTGAACAGCTAATCTATATTCAAAAATTTTCACGGCCTTCCGGCAAATATAACCGGAAGGGCTTATGCAAAATTGGAACGGTATAATTCACAATAGATACTGTATATATCAGCATTTTGCACATTCGATCCAACTTGCTCCTGAGTACAAGCTCTAGGGGAATAAAACATTTCGTTCTATATCCTGTTAACTTGGAAAGGTTTGTTTGGATTTGTGCAAATGATTATTTGTGAGCAGAACGGATTGTAAAGTTGTTTTTACTATTTGTGTTCTCTTATGCTCACTCTTTTGTTTCACTTACCACCAACGGTAACCGTCTGCTGCGGTCAGACGATTTGCTGACTCTGGTCCATGCGAACCTGCACTATACGTATCCAGTGGCACGTTGCCCGCTTCGAATGCTTCCTGAATCGGTTGCACCCATTGCCATGCCAGCTCCACTTCGTTCCAGTGTGCAAAGAAGGTGGAATCTCCACGCATCGCATCAAAGATCAGATTCTCGTAAGCTTCAGGGATGTTACGTTTACCCGAGTTGAAGGTCATATGCATTGGTTCCACTTCACCATGGTTCAATGGATTCTTCGCATTTAATTGAAGCGAGATGCTTTCTCCCGGACCAATTTCAATCGTCAGCAGGTTAGGTTCCGTTGTATTTTCGGATTCATGACCGGTCTTCAGTGGAGCCTTGAACTCAACAACGATTCGGGTGGATTTCTCAGCCAGGCGTTTACCTGTACGGATATAAAATGGAACCTCGCTCCAGAACGGATCATCGATCCAAAGTCTTGCGGCAACATAGGTCTCGTTCTGAGATCCGACTGGAATGCCAGGCTCGTCCAAATATCCAACAACCGAGGAACCTTGCAGCTCACCTGCTGCATATTGCGCACGAACAACTTCAGAAGCGATATTTTCTTTTGTCAACGGACGAAGTGCTTCAGCAATTTTTTGCTTTTTGAATTGAATTTCTTCCGGTGTGCAACGTTTTGGCAAATGCAAACCAATCATCATCAGCAACTGAAGCATATGGTTTTGGAACATGTCACGAAGAGCACCACTTTGGTCGTAATACGCGGCACGTTCTTCAACACCCACCGTCTCACTTGCCGTAATCTGTACATTGGCAATATAACGGTTAGACCACAACGCTTGAATCACCGGATTTGCATAGGTGAGCGTCTCAATATTTTGAACCATCGGTTTACCGAGGAAATGGTCAATGCGATAGATTTCTTCTTCCGCAAAGGTATTGCTCAGTTTTTCGTTCAAATCACGAGCTGATTGCAGATCGTGTCCGAATGGTTTTTCGATAATCAGTTTCTTCCAGCCTTTGGTGTTACCCAGGCCACTTTCTTGAATGTTCAGTGCGATTGGCTCAAAGAATTCCGGTGCCACCGACATGTAGAACATGCGGTTTTCGGGAATGTTAAGCTCTTGTTCACGCTGTTGAACCCGTTCCAACAGTTTGGTGTAATCTTCAAGCTTCGTATTATTTAAAGAACAATAACGGAAAGCTCCAATGAAATCACGAACTTGTGATTCTTCTTCCGGCGTCTGACGTGAGAATTCATGCAGTGACTTTTCAACATTCGCCTGGAAGTCCGTATCCGACAATTCACGTCGTCCCAATCCGATAACGGAGAAGGATTTCGGCATTTTCTGATCCATGTACAAGTTATATAATGCAGGGTAAATCTTGCGTTTGGCTAAATCGCCTGTTGCCCCGAACAGGACAAATGTCATTGCATCCATTGGAGTGCCTCCTGTGATCTGTGCAGTATAGTATATGATGTTGCAAAATGTTCAAATCCAAGCATGACAAAAGACGGAATAAGTGGGTGTGTTCCCCGCCTTGCCTCCGTTTATATATCGTACCCGAATTCAACCATGGAACATTCCTTCTCTCCACAACCTGTGTTTAGGTTATAAATTGTAACCATTTGAATTAACGTTACCCATATTACACCTGTCGTCACAATTCGTCAATAATCGTGTCGAACCTGTGAACTCCAGTGTTTATAGGGTTTTTATTTGATGATAACGCTTTATGTGGTAACATTAAGAACAATTGGTATGTGACATTTTACACATATGGCCTGTGGACAAGTAGGTTACAATAAGTATACTAATGATATTACAAGCAATACTAAATCAAAGGAGTACAATCATGAGCGATGATGAGAATGCCAAGCAAATATGCACAAAAGTGGAACAATCTTATCAGATCATTGGCCGAAAATGGGTAGCCCTCATTATCCATGCATTGATGGAGGAACCCAAACGCTTCAGTGAGATTCACGCTTATATCCCTGACTTGAGCAAACGTGTGTTAAATGAGCGAATGAAGGAATTGGAGGAAGAAGGACTTGTGGTTCGCCATGTGGTCACGGAACGTCCAGTTCGAACTGAATATATGTTGTCACGAAAAGGAACGGAACTGGGGAGAGCGCTAAGCGCCGTGGAACGTTGGGCTGATAAGTGGCTGTAACAGCTTGAGGAATCCTTAATGTTTATTTAGCTTGAAGATTACCGATGTGTAATCCCGGAGGTGGAGTATCGCATTTAGCAACTGGCCAGTGCAATCCGCATCCGGGATTTTTTTAATTCAAACGGTAAATACTAATTGTGTATATAGAGACGTAATAACGCTATTATTTTGCAAACTTAAAATAATGCTTACTGCACCGTTCAAATTGTTGCCGATAATACAACGGGCTCGTCCCGGCAGATTTGCGAAATAACTGGATGAAATACATCCGTTCGGAAATCTGACACGTCTGCCAATCTCCTCCACCGAAAATGTTGTTATATCAAGGCGTAAGTAGTCCTGCTTCAACCTTCGAGCTGTGACGTAATCCGTAATGCTGCTACATGTTTCTTGATGAAAAATGCGGGAGGCATACGATTTGGACAGGTGAACATCTGCCGCCATCTTGCCCAATCTGATCTCATAATCCAAATGCTTTTTAATCCACCACATCATCTTCTCCAAGTGTCTAAAATGACGTGAATCCGCTAACTGTGAAAGCGCTACATTTGCACCCTCTTTCTGTTGAACCAAAACGCTCAAAAGCTGAAGCTAAACAGCACTGATTCTTCCTATTCTCCCTCACACGACTACGAGACTGATTGTAGCTCTCATTGATCCAATCCCTGACTATGGAGATTATGATCTTGAAGCGAATACGAGTTACATGGATGGAAAAACCAAGTGTATTGATTTTTTATGGTGATGTAGGTGTAATCGACCTAGTACAAAAAAAGATGCCCATCCTCACTTATGTGAGGGGCATCCTTTTCACGGAAAACACTACGAATCCAACTTGCTCCCGAGTGTAATACTCGTATCCTCGAAGTTGTCCACCGTCGTCTTTTTTTCATAAAAGTGTACGGCATGTTGCATAATTCCTTCTCTTGTGTAAAACGCGTCTTCGGCCTCTAGTGGAAAAACAACCTTTTCTCCCGTACTTGCCGACTTATAGATACCCACAATCAGTTCAAGTGTATTCCGACCACTTTCGCCATCCACCATAAGGGGAGATCCTGTCTCAATAGCATTTAACACATTCTCAACTTGCCCAGCGTGACCGACATGAGTAACATCCGGTAATTCGTCAGCGAGCTTCTGAATCTGGTGTTCCAACTCTCGATTTGGTTCCGGAAATCCGTTATTCCGTGCGGTAGAAGCAACCACTTTCCAAGGTGCAGATACCCGGGCTTCTTTGCCCTGAAAAATTAACTGTTGCTCCTCTCCGTGATGTACGACGGAACTGGTAATCATGCCAAGCGCCCCTTCCTGGAAGCGAAGCATCGCCATGGATATATCCTCAACTTCGGCATTATCATGTGCCGTATTTGCCATCATCGCCTGTAGTTCCACTGGAGGTCCCATCATCCAGAGCATGGCATCAATATGATGCACCGCATGATTAAGGGTACAGCCTCCGCCTTCTTTTTCCCATGTCCCGCGCCACCACAGATCATAATAATTGTGGCCCCGCCACCAGAACGAATCAACCTGCACATGTACAATCGGTCCCATCCGTTTACTGTCCAGCACACCTTTTAGCTTCATCATTGGTGTCGTAAAACGATTCTGTGCTACTACGGATAACAACTTGCCACTTGCTTGCGCTGCTCTCAACATCAGATCCGCTTCCTCCAGGGAAGAAGCCATCGGTTTTTCAACCAGCACATGTGCACCTGCTTGCATGAAATCACACACAATGGGAGCATGCGTATACGGTGGTGTACAGACTGATACCAGATCAATGTTTTGGGCAAGTAACTCTGTGTAATCCGTGACAGCTTGTGCACCTTCCAGACCATATTCATTAATTCGCTTCTGTGCTTTTTCCACGTAGATATCGACCACAGCAACAATCTGACATCGCTCAGGGAACGACATATATGCTGAGATATGTGCTCCACTAATTGCACCTGCTCCGATAATCGCCACTTTTAACATCGTTGCATACCTCCCTTATTCCCTTCACAATACACAATAATAAAGCGCTTTTATGCGTTCATCTTGTGCTAAAATAAAACTATCTTGCGCATGATAAGGGAGGCATTCATGAAGTCCATCTTTCTGGGAGAACAATTTAATCTGGTCTGTCGTCGTACATCCAATACTACGTCTCGCGAAGTGTTCCATGCTCATTCGCAGCTGGAGATAACCTATATTCACGAAGGATATGGGCAGTTGATAACCGAAGGTCAGGTTTTCTCCCTTGAACCCGGTATGCTCATGATTTTTCGACCTTTTCAATTGCACCACATCCAGATTCAAGTATCCAGACTGCAGCCTTTCATTCGAAATGTACTCATGGTTGAACTTGATCTACTGAAGGCACATTGGCCCCAATTTATCGTTACTCACGACTTCATACAGGATCTGCTGGAAGAGCAATCCCCCATTCAGCCCATCCGACTTGCTGCCACATCCCCACTCGTTCAACGAATGGAACAATATGCAGATACGTATCCAGGTCTGCTTCCTCACGAAATAGAGGAGGATACACGCCTCTTTTTATTGGATCTGCTCGCACAACTTCGCTATCTGTGGCAGGACGGGCAGCAAAGCTGCTCCCAAGATGTACTTTCGTCCAGTGCTAACGTTCTTCACCCTCATGCCGAAGCCATCATGCAATGGATTGAGCAGCATTACCAAGAGCCTTTTCGTTTGGAGCATATCGCAGATACACTTCATCTATCCCCCTATCATCTATCTCATGTATTCAAAAAAGCGACTGGCACCACCATCGTTGCTTATGCTCAAGCCACCCGCATCCGTCATGCCTGTGTACTGCTCACTCGATCCTCGCTCACCGTTCCCGAAATCGGTCACCGTGTCGGTATGACGAGCCCCTCCTACTTTTGCAAAGTATTCCGTACTACCACAGGCTCTACACCACATCAATATCGGCTGAAGGTGCAGGGGAGGAAGTAACAAAAGAGCGAGAGGAATTGGAGCTCCTCTCGCTGCTATAAACAAAAATACTATTTTAAATCTACATATATTGTATATCCACTTGTAAGGCTTAATTTAAATTGTCCAGGTTGTAAATCACTGGTATCGAATTCGAAAATTTCTCCTTCAAAACGTTGTGGAATAACTAATTTCATACCATGGCCATCAGTGACTTCCTTATCAAAATTTGCATATGAACCATAAGTATCCCTATAAACTAAATATGCTGTATCCCCACCATAATTAACTGTGAATTTAATTACAGTTCCTACTGGGACTTGAATAGTTGATTTAGTCGGATAATCTACAAAAACTGGACGAGTGAATGAAACAAATTTAGATGACGTGAATACTTCGTTTCTGTACACGCTGTCTGTTGTTGAAACTGCACCTTCTAATATTCTAAAATAAGTACTTTTCCCTAAGCTCATCTGTTTAGGGTGTATTTTGATTTCATTGTATCTTATTGAAACCACATCTTCTGGATCCAGAGAAACGAATACAGGTGTTTGAGAGTTTGTAGATACCTGAATATGATCTCTTAGACTGCCAAGTTCGGATTCCATAATCATACGATTAAAAAAAATTGAGTACGTTTCTATGCTATCACTCCAGCTTCCCCTCATACTTGATCCGTTTTGAACTAAACGTTGATTTGGGCCATCCAATACTGTCACATATTGAGTTTGAGAACTCTTATCTTGTGAATCAAGAACGAAAATTCTAAGTTGTCCATATTTTGTGATTAGCGTTTCGGTTTGGATTTCAGCTCTCTCGTTTGCAACAATAGGAAGCTTCATAGCTGCGCCAGCATTAACTGCTTCTTCAAGGAGGATAAGATTACTTCCATCAATATTTTGAGTAGTCACATATGCATAACCACTTCGAGGACTGTATAAATATACTGATTCCGTTACTGTTATTGTGTTTGACTCTACACCGAGCAAGAAGAATGAACCACCCTCATAACTACCATATTCATTTCCCGGTAAAGGAGTAGTTGGTGTAGTTCCTCCGCCATTGCCCGTACCCGGATTTACAGGAGTTGTACTACCACCACTTCCTTCTGATGAACCTGAGGATGATCCTCCACTAGCTGATGGAGCAGGCGTAACTGGAGGTGTAACTGAAGTCACGGGTTTACTTGTCCCACCAATTTGTACTGTTGTATCGGCAGGTACACTCTCTCCCAAGTTAACCTTATTTGGTGCTGTCTCCATGGTCACGCCTACAGCGTTAACTGTAGCCTGCTCAATGGTTCCTGTCCCTAACATTCTTACAGCTGCATTAAGAATAGCTGATATAATTTTGGCTTCCTGATTAGTCTGAACCGTAGTTCCTGACGCAGAATCGTCAACGTTCAGTTGATTAATCGTACCCGATGGAATTTGAATGTTAATGCTTTTGGCAACCACATTAACCGTTTCAAAATTACCTTTAAGGTATACTCTTGATTTTTCCGGCAGTGCCTCGGACAATGTCAGTTTGTCGATCTTTGCCCCCATGTCAGACTCGATGTTGGCCGCCGTTTGAACAGTGATTTCCTGAACCTTTGTTTTTCCTGTTGCAACCAAACGCACAGTACCATCCTGTTTATTCACAATAACCGTCAACAGGACCGAATCTTCCAGATGTACGCTATTTTCACCGCCACCATATACATATGTTTTCCCCTGCACAGTTACGTTTTTGAGGAACACATCGCCATCACCGACCGCTTTACTAATGATCAAATCACCTGTAATATTCATATTCTGAAGTGTAACGCCTGATGTACCGATCACTACACTGCCAGATATCTCTTCCCTTTTTTCTGTAGATCCATAGGTTCCTTCTTGCCCATACCAACTGCCATATGTACTAAAAGCTCGATCCAAAATCTGTACTGCTTCAGCTCTAGTAATTGCCTTGTTCGGCATAAAATTGCCGTTACTGTAACCAACGATAATCTTTTTGTCAGCTGCTCCACTTACTGCTTCTTTACTCCAACTTTGGATATCCTTATCATCGGCAAAATTAGACTCCCCACTTCCCTGCAATTGCAGTATCCGCGAGATCGTAGCTGCTGCTTCTTGCCTTGTCACTGAACCAGTCGGCCGAAATGAGTGATCTGCATATCCTCGGATATATCCGGCTTGTACTCCTTTAGCAATATCTTGAGCATACCAACCCGATGATGTTACATCTGAAAAAGTAGTATTGCTTACCTCTTCATACTGGAAAATTCGGTTAATCATCGCGACCCACTCAGCACGCGTAACTTCTCCTTTGGGCAAAAACGTATTTCGTTCATTTCCTTGGACGATTCCACGGTCAGCCCACTTTTCAATTACTTCCTGAGCCCAGTTGCCCTCCACATCTTTGAAAGATTGTTGAGCTGTTTTTAAGGATGATTCATTCCCAATCCATCCGTCTTTGGTTACTTCAGCCTGTACTGATGTAGCCATACCACTAAATAACAATACTCCTGATAAAAATAGACTTCCCCACTTTTTCACGTTTCAATTTCGCCTCCATTGGTTTTAATTCTATAGACCTACTACTTTAGTATCATAAGCCTCTTAAAAAGGTATCACAGAAATTTAAAACTAACAATATTTTCATTCATTTGTATACTTTATTTTTAATCTAATAAAAAAGATCTTCACTTAACTAAAAACATTTAAAGTACTTATTGTGTCTTTGTCATCAACCTCCTTTTTTTTCCATTTCTGCACATCGCAATAAAGAATAATCATAAACTCATGATTATCCTTTATTGCCTAACTCAACGCACATTGAGCTCCAACCGTTTCAAGTAGGGAATTAGGAGTCTCTCTAGATACCTTAAATCATCCTTCTGCTCCGCTGACAAGCGTTTCTCATGGATACTTCCATCCTTGTCCATCACCATAACTTTGTATTTTTTCATTTGTTCATAGACAGACTTGAACTCCCGATATTGTTCCTTGGTAAATGTCTTTTCTGCCTGTTCCAACTGTTCCGTCCAAAATTGCTGCTCGTCCATCAGTTTTTTGGAGGACCCTACACTCACAGCTTCCAGCTTCTCAAAAAACGGTTCCAACTCAGATACAAGAATGTTATATCGTTCCTGCTCCACTGTACTCCACTGCTCTGGATGCATATTGCCCCGAGAATCGGCAAACTTCACGGCCATTTGCCCTAATTGCTTCAGCAAGTCCATATATTGAACAAATTCTTCTTCGCTGAAATAGGCCTTGGCCATCTGCAACTTTGCTTCCAACCTCATATAATCCTCAGCTGTTCCCCCCATAGCTTTGATATTCTCCTGTGAACCATATATTCCGTCTGCGAGATAGGTGTATCCTGCGTAGGCTCCGGTGGGAATAACGAGCACAACTGCTAATAGCCCAGTGACCAGCCATTTTTTTCGATTTCTTCTGATGTGTGAATCATTTCGAATACTATCCATCATTTTATGTTTAATTCTCGCAGGAACGGACCAATCATTGGTCTCTTCCTGGTAGGCTCTTCGCAACTGTTCATCGAGTTTCATGCAGATCCTCCACCTTTCCCCGCAATCTTGGATTCATCTTCTCTTTCTGTCTTAACTTCGCCAGCGCCGCATGTATGCGCGATTTTACGGTTCCAAGCGGAATCTCCAATATGCCAGCAATCTCCTCTTGCGTGTATTCATTCAAATAATGAAGTGTAACCACCTGCTGCAGCTTGTACGGCAAACGGTGCACCTCTTCCAGCAGAGGACGATTTGCCAGTTTGTTGACCAGATCAGTGGAAAAATCATATTCTAGTCCAACGTCAGATTTCTCGATCCGCTTACCAAACCGAAACTGCATCAATCTTTTGCGTCGATAACTCTGAACCTGTCGCATCGTCACCCCCATCAACCAGGGACGAAAAGCACGCTCCGCATCATATCGCGCCAATGATCGATACGCCTGAATGTAAATCTCCTGTACCACATCCTCCGCGTCAGACTTGTCCTTGATGAGAAATCGCACAGTTTGATATATCCTCGTCACTGTTTTCTCATATAATTCTCCATATGCTTCTTCATGCCCCGCCCGTATTAACGTTACAAGTTCTATGTACTCATCTTGTTCACTCATTATCCATTCCCCTCCTCCTTACACTATATATTGGCATGCCAGCATCATATCGTTCGATTTATTTATTGAATGAGTAGGTATGGCTGAATCTGATACAAAAAGGTCCTCTGGTGTTTATCATGATATAATATACCTAATTTTGATATAATTGGAGGTTCTGCATCTGAGTTATAAGATCCCCTTTGGTCTTTTGCTATTATCTTATTTCGATCATCGGATTGGTAATCGCCAGAAGCTACTTCGAGGCCTACGCCACGGTATACAGACTTATTGGGATATTGGTTATCTTATCGTCTCTTTTTCTTTCGAAAGCGGAAATAAGGGAGCAACTTAGCAGGGGTGGTCACTACTGTAATGAAACTTTTCAGCAAATTGTACTCAGAATATCTCCTGATTCCACGACCTCTACGTTTGTTGTTTTTATGGGGATGGATTGTTTTGTTTATTGTTGCTGGTACCAAATTCAGATGGTTCTACTTCCTACAATAAGCTGATTCAAAGAAGTCTGATCCCCTGGGACATCAAAAAAGAGCTGAGTCGTCATTATGACGTCTCGGCTCTTCTTTGATGCTCATCCTCTTCCTTACAGATAAAGATATAGGTAATCAACTCGAGCTAGCTTATACGTTCCTTTTTGAGGCAAACTTTATTTGATATTCAGAAATTCATATCACTTGATCACCGCTTCTGAATAGTTCTACCTGTTTAAGTCTTGCCAGTACGTTGGCAAGGCTTTTTTCTCTTAAACATAAGTTGTTTGGCTTTGCTTATGTATTCTTTAGATTTTCTTCAGAAATATGCTCATTAATTCCTTAGTTTTTTTCATTATGATGTCAATATCAACAAGAGAGGAAGATCTTAGAGCTACTTCATCAGTATGGTTATCTGATTTTTTATTTTGCCTTCTCATTAGGGCCTTTCGGTATTCCAATTCCAAATGAGATCACGATTATCAGCGGTGCCATTTTGAGTCACACAGGAGTTATCAATTCATGGATCACATACTTCTGTATTTTATCAGGACTATTAACGGCCATTACCTTTGCTTATTTTGCAGGGAAGTTATTTGGAACCAAGATAAAACACAGATTTCAACATCATAAACACTTCGTTAAGGCTGAACTGATTCTGAATAAAAGTGGCAATTGGGCGATGTGCATCGGTTTGTTCATTCCAATCGTGCGGTATGTTCTCCCTTTGGTGATGGGACTCAGCGGCGTGCAGTATAGAAAATTTGCTCTTATCTCCTATTCCAGTGCTTTGTTATGGACCATAACGTATTTTACAGCGGGAATTTACTTCGGTGACCCCATTCTATCTACGCTTCATTTATTACATTTCTAACTGGTTTGGATAACATACCATCACATTATGGAGGAACCCTATGAATTCCAATGAACCTGTTTTATTTTTGAAAAGCTTTCTGCAAAGCCCTAAACATGTCGGCAGTATC
Source organism: Paenibacillus sp. BGI2013 (assembly GCF_002843485.1). Taxonomy (NCBI): domain Bacteria; kingdom Bacillati; phylum Bacillota; class Bacilli; order Caryophanales; family Paenibacillaceae; genus Paenibacillus; species Paenibacillus sp. BGI2013. The sequence continues at coordinate 27,392 of NZ_PJFA01000007.1, read as the reverse complement.
ATCCCCAGTTCCCGGTTTCTCGCCAGCAAAATGGTGAAGCAAGCCTCTTGGCTAGAGGCAAAAGCAGTCGCCGAGCTTGGATCGGGTACAGGTCCTATCACTCGCTATATTCATCAACAAGTACAGGATTCCACCAAAGTCCTATTGTTTGAGATGAACGAAACGATGAGGAATACTCTTCAGACGACATACCCGGAGTTCTCCTGTTATCCAGACGCCGCTCGATTGGTAGAATCCATGAATCAAGAGGGCGTTCAGCAGCTGGATTACATTTTTAGCGGATTGCCGTTTTTCAATTTTGAGCCTGAATTAAGAAATGCGTTGGTAGACCAGATCCATAAGGCACTCAAACCTGGAGGGTTATTCATCGCCTTTCAATATTCACTCCAAATGAAAAAAACATTATCCGAACACTTTTTCATCGAAAAAATAGAATTAGTGCCTTTTAATATCCCACCTGCGTTCGTTTATGTCTGTCGCAAAAAGGAAACAATTTAAACATTCCGGACGATCGTTTACACTGATGTTATCCTAATTTTTAAGGAGTGTTGAATTATGAATACCGTTCTCGTTGTTGATGATGAACCCGATATCCGGGATGTCATTCATGTCTATTTACGTAACGAAGGATATCATGTCATTGAAGCAGCCAATGGTGAGGAAGCGCTAAATATTATCAAAACAACATCGGTTCAACTCGTTATTCTGGATGTTATGATGCCCATTATGGATGGAATCAAAGCCTGCTTCAAAATAAGAGAAGTATCATCCACTCCGATTATAATGCTATCCGCCAAGGAAGAAGACATTGATAAAATCACGGGCCTGACTACCGGGGCTGATGATTACATGGTCAAACCGTTTAATCCACTAGAATTGCTGGCTCGCGTTAAAGCTCAGTTACGACGTCAAACACTGATCGGAAAACCAGAATCCAATTCACTTATCCTGATCAAGGACCTTGTCATTCATACCAGTAAACATTCTGTGAAGCTCCAAGATAATGACATTTCGCTTACACCACTGGAGTTTTCCATTCTGGTGCTGCTTGCCAGCTATCCTGGACAAGTATTTAGCTCCGAGAAAATTTACGAAACCGTATGGAAAGAACCTTACGGGTATTCAGATAATACGGTGATGGTTCATATTCGTAACCTGCGAGAGAAATTGGAAGTAAATCCGCGGGAACCTCATTACATTAAAACGGTATGGGGAGTGGGATATAAAATTGATTAAACGATTACCACAGTTTAAAAAAAAGATACAGATTAACATCCTATATCAAATGTTGATCAGTTTATTGATTTCGTTTGTTGGCTCTGTGGGTGTAAATAATATGTTAATCATAGCTGCCGCAAAAATTAGTGAAAGATTTAATTGGCCTTCGCTCCTCTACATTTTTCCTTACGTTCTAACACCAATCTTCATCGTAATTTTCACGTTAATTTTTTTGTTTTCCACACGAAAAATTGTGAGAGATCTCATTACATTAGAGCAAGGGCTTCAAATCATATCTGAAGGAAATCTGAATTATAGGGTGCCCGTTAATCGACAAGATGAACTTGGACGCGTTGCTTCCAACATCAATCACATGACAGAACAGTTAAAGCAACAGATTGCTAAAGAACGTGAATTGGAGCAATCCAAGATGGACATGATCACTGGCATCTCACATGACCTGCGTACACCGCTTACCAGCATAATTGGCTATATTGAGCTTCTCAAATCAGAATCATTTCAAGACAAAGCAGAGTATGATCGTTTCATCCAAAATACCTATAACAAAGCAACGCATTTGAAGAAGTTACTTGATGATTTATTTGAATATACGCGTCTTAACGAAGTGAACACCCAATTGGATTTGAAAAATATTGACCTCTGTCAGCTATTGGACCAATTGTTGTTTGAATTCGAACCTTTAGCTCAGGAGCATGGGATTCGTATTGAAAAAACACTCGGTAATGCTCCAATCATGGTTTCCCTGGATAGTGATAAGATCGCTCGAGCCATCGACAATCTCCTCATGAATGCACTCAAGTATTCCTTTAAACCGGGCACGATTCATGTTCGAATGAGTGTGCAGCATAATCACGTTACCATTGAAGTAGAGAATAAAGGCATACCACTAACGATAGAACAAAAAAACAGACTGTTTGATCGCTTTTATAAGGTGGATTTTTCGAGGAATAGCGAAGGTATTCAATCAGGATCTGGTCTGGGTCTTTCTATTGCGAGGAACATTGCGGATTTACATCAGGGGACTTTAACACTAAAACATACGCGTAACGTATTTATATTCCAACTAAGCTTGCCTTCTAACATCCAGTGAAACATCAATAGCAATGATAATGGAGGATACCGCGATGAAAACATCCGAACCACTTCTTTTCCTGCAAGGATTTCTGAGGAACCCCAAACGAGTAGGCAGTGTCCTCCCCAGCTCCAAATATTTGGCTAAGAAAATTGTCCAGTCTGTACGATGGGATGAGGTAAGAACCATTGCTGAGCTGGGTCCAGGAACAGGGGCCGTCACACGTCTCATAAGATCACATTTACCGAAATCTGCAACCGTGTTTTTATTTGAAAGAGACCCCAAAATGAGAAGTAATCTGAAGAAAAACTATCCTGAATTCATGTTCCATTCCAATGCATCCTATCTATTAAAAAGGATCAATCAAGAATATATCCATCAGTTGGATAGCATCATTTGCGGACTGCCATTTTTTAATTTTTCCAGAGAAATGAGACAAAACATCCTGTCACAGATCGATACAGCGCTCCGACCTGGAGGCACATTAGTGTTATACCAGTACTCCCTTCATATGAAGAAACAATTAGCTGAGTTATTTGAGATGGAGAAAATTCAATTTGTGCCCTTCAGCTTCCCTCCTGTTTTTGTATATGTTTGTCGTAAAAGACAAGATGAAGGACAACGTTTATCGATCGACTTGAGGAAGACTTGATTTATCCTCTTTATATGTTTAATGTCCCGTCTTGTCCTGTGAGGATCTAATTATGCGAGTCATCATCTTACGCGGCAACAACCGCGGCATAAACGCGATGAATCGGTTTCGAGCACCAGGCATAATTAACGTCTTGCCACGTAAGAAACCTCGATACCCTTCTTCGGCCACCTGTCCGGCTTCCATGATCGGGCCCTGCAACATCTTCGAGACACCCATACCCGAACGATCCACAAACCCGGTGGATGTCAGGCCTGGACACAGTGCCGTTACCGTAACGCCAGTTCCACTTACTTCATTCTCCAAAGCCTCGGTGAACGATAGCACATATGCCTTTGTTGCATAATATACCGACATCATTGGCCCAGGGAAAAAACCTACCAACGAAGCCACATTCATCACACCGCCGTGCCCACGTTGGATCATATCCGGCAAGAATAGCTTTGTCATGACGGTTAAAGCCTTGATATTCACGTCAATCATATTAACTTCTTGTTCCATATCCGTTTCCATAAACGTTCCGAACAGACCGAAGCCTGCATTATTGACAAGATAGTCAACAACAATCCCCTTTTCCTTCAACTCATGATAAATCTCCTGTGGTACCCCAGGTGCTGCTACATCTTTGGCAATAACCGTCGCCTGAATGCCATACTTTTTCTGATACTCCTGAGCTAGATCCTGTATTTTACCCTTGCTTCGTGCTACCAGCACAATATGATGTCCACCTTTGGCAAACCGATCTGCTAACTCTTTACCGATCCCACCCGAGACCCCTGTGATCAGAACTGTCTTCCTCATGTTGTTACCTACCTCTCTTTTCTATAAAATATATCTAATCTGGAACATCCTTATTAGAACGAACATTCTTTTAAAGTGAAAAAAATAAACTACCTTAGTATAAGATCCATGGATAGCGTCGCTATACGAAGCAGTTTTTCCTTAGTCATCGAAGTCTTGGCCATCCCCCTTAACCCAATGCTTACATTATGCAGATATTCCGCCAATGCCTCGGCGTTGTACTCCGTTGTGAATTCACCTTCTTGCTGTCCCCACACCATAATGTCCTTGATTAGTTTCTCCGTATTTGCAAACATCTCCGTCGATCGGTGGTTCATGTCTTTATCCCGTGCCGCCAATTCTACCGTCGAATTAACAATGAAGCAGCCTGATGCTGGAGATTCCTCTCCATGAATTAAAGAAATAAATATAAACTGAAGTGCTTCCGTTGCCGTTTGAGAACGCTTTACACCTGCTGCAAGGGCGGAGCTGATTTTGTGATCATACAGATCTACTGTCTTTAGAAACAAGGTATGTTTGTCGCCAAATGTGTCATACAAGCTTTTACGATGAATTCCCATATGATTAACCAGATCCGTCATAGACGTCTTCTCATAGCCTTGTTCCCAAAAAAGTCTCATCGCTTTATCCAGTACAACAGACTCTTCAAACTCTTTGCTTCTTGCCATTGGCTTCCCTCCTGTTCAGAAAACGAACATTGAATAGCATAAGCATGATCTTAACGAGCCTTTAAAAGGTAACAATGACTTTACCCTGAGAGTGACCCGTTGATACTTTGATCAATGCCTTTTCAATGTCATCAAACGTATACGTAGAATCGATCGAAGGTTTAATGTCTTCTTTTTCTACAAGAGCTGTGATTTCTTGCAATTGAATCCCACTGGAATGCACGAATAAAAAACGGTATTCAGTTTGAGTCTTACGTGCCATGGAATCCAAACGTGCACCTACGAGACCAAACAATGCTCTTTTCCACAACGGGAATTGACTGTCCACTGCAAAGCGATAATTGGGTCCTGCCTTCAAAGAAACTAATTTGCCATGTGGTTTCAAAATGCTCAGTTCAGCTTTGATCTCATCCGCACCCAAGGTGTCGATCACATAATCGATATCGGACAGAATGTCAGCATACTGCTCAGTCTTATAATCAATGAATTGATCTGCTCCAATGGATAGAGTACGTGCTCTGCCCCTCTCACTGCCACTTGTAATAACCGTTAATCCCATGGACTTGGCAATTGGGATAGCCATCGCACCGAATCCCCCGGTTCCGCCAGGAATAAACAACTTTTTATTCGGTTCCGCTCGGAGCACATCATGCAATGCTTGATACGCGGTCAAGGCAGTAAGGGGTACTGCAGCAGCTTCGATAAAAGACAGATTTTCAGGCATCATGGATAAAGCATCCTCATGTACAGCCGCATATTCAGCAAAAGCACCAATTTTATTTAGTGGCAACCTCGTATAAACCGAATCCCCCACTTTAAAATTCAAAACATCATCACCGACAGCTTCAATGACACCCGATAATTCATTCCCTAAAGTTAAAGGTAACGTATAGTCGGCAATCATCCGAACACTGCCATTCATATTCAAGATATCCAGTGGATTTACACCCGCAGCTTTTACTTTGACGAGGACCTCACGGCTATGAATCTGAGGTATCTCAATATCATTGATTTCCACTTGGATTTTTTTGGAGTATTTCTGTATTTGAGCTGCTCTCATCATTTATCCTCTTCCTTTGCTTATAGACTATATAAGTTGAACTAAAGATTATTTACACTGACACTACGATGACAGAACACCCCTCCAATCGCTGTTATCGTGTAAATAAGTAGTTCAACTTATGTAGGAACATGGCGCGCAATGTTCAGTTGTACGCCATGCTCCATACTTTGTGCTAGTGTAGCCCCTCTTGCGACTTTAATTCTTCCAACGTAGGATAATCCGTGTAGCCCTTACTTCCCAATCCAAAGAATGTTGTCGGATCTGCTTCATTCAGTGGCGCACCTTGTTGAAGTCGTTCCACCAAATCTGGATTAGCCAAGGACCATACACCTACAGGTACCACATCAGCGAGACCACGATCTAAATCGACACTGAGATCATCCAAAGTTCTTCCGGCCCGGTTAACCAACAGTGGATTTTGCCAGATCGAACGAATGTCTTGGAGTAAGTTCTCATCTCCAAGATGCATAACATGAAGGTAAGCCAAATCCAATTGAGCCAATTCTTTTACAAGATAGCGGTAGAGTTCAGGACCTTGTTCGCCATCTTGAATTCCACCCAGCGGTGTCCCTGGTGAGATACGGAAGCCTGTTCGTTCTGCCCCTATTTCCTTCACGATGGCTTTGGTTACTTCAATCGCAAAGCGAGTACGATTTTCAAAAGATCCGCCGTACTCATCTGTGCGTGTATTCGAATTTTCTCCTAAAAATTGATTGATCAAGTATCCGTTGGCCCCATGAATCTCAACGCCATCCGCCCCTGCTTCGATCGCTGCGGCTGCTGCTTTTCGGAAATCGGCAATGGTCGTTTGAATATCCTCCTGACTCAATTCCCGGGGAACGGGGATATCCTGCATCCCTGTAGCCGTAAACATTTCTACACCAGGTGCGATTGCTGACGGAGCAACCGGTTGACGATGATGCGGGGTATTGTCCGGATGTGACATGCGACCCGCATGCATTAATTGGATATATACATATCCGCCAGCTTCATGCACCGCATCCGTTACCTTTTTCCATCCTTCAATATGCTTATCGGTGTAGATGCCCGGTGACCATAAGTAGCCCTGTCCATCATCAGAAGGTTGTGTTCCTTCCGTAATAAGGAGTCCCATCGTTGCGCGTTGAGCATAATAAAGTGCCGCCAACTCTCCAGGTGTACCATCTTCTTGTGCTCGACTGCGTGTCATAGGTGCCATCGCTAGTCGATGAGGCAATTCCATGTTGCCAATCTTTGTTTTACTCCATATCTTTTCCAATTGAATGTACTCCTCTTCTAATTTGAGATTTTGTAAATGTATCCTCTGGATTCTGCTGTATTAATTCAATTCTGAAATCACCGGGTAGATTGCACCTGTCAGCTGAAAATCATAGTTCTGATCTACAATCCCTACGACCACTTCATTGTGATCATACAGATCGATCATGAAGCCTGCCATTTCTTTAGCTGTGTGATATTTGGGCATATTCGCTTTGTAATCAAATCCTTCAGCATCTATTGATTTTTGCACAAATTCTGTTTCCGTGATCGCTGGTGCCAGGATCTTCGCTTTTAGTTTTGCACCTTTCAGTTCCAGTTCTTTGGCTAGACCTTCTGTGAAGGCACTAACGTAGTATTTCGATGCAGAATAAGCAACACTGCCTACAGCAATGGCATATCCGAGTGCAGATGAGACGTTAATCAATTGAGTGCCTTCCACATTTGCATAATCTCGCACATACAGTGTAGATAGAATGGTCAAAGATTCGATGTTAACACGCAGCATGGTCTCCACTTTATCCAAATTCTGTTCAGCAATGAACGAGCCTTCTCCAAGCCCTGCATTATTGATCCAAGTCTCAATTTGATATTCTTTCAAATCGTTATACAGTTCGTACGCCTCTGCGGTAACAGACAGGTCGCTTGTTTGAACGATAACATTTACTTTAGGGTCGATACCCTGAATAGTTGATTTAAGTTCTTCAAGCTTATCCAATCTTCTAGCTACCAAAATCAAGTTTTTGCCCCGTGTTGCAAATGCCAATGCTGTTTCATATCCAATTCCTGAACTTGCTCCTGTAATCACTGTGTATTTCATCATATTCTCTCCCTTATATTCTTTAGATTAGTGTAATCTCAGTTTTGAGAACGATCGTTCTTTATTGTGCAAAAAAAAGTAGTTAGATCTAACTTGCTGTTAGCATATCATTTCTAGAACGAACAGTAAAGAATTATTTTATATGTAAAAAACATGCTTGGAACTTACTTAAATGAGAAGAGAGACGCTATATAAACCATTTTATATCATAAATTAAGAATTCCTATATCGTTTCACTCCTTCAATTTAAGCAGAACTAACTTTTCTTTCATTGGTTAATCTAATGTCAGGCCAATGGCCACAAGTATAACCATCAACCTTTCCTAGCTACGCTAATCTGAATTCGACATCATCCATGCCAGAAATTCTCCAAACGAATCGGATACCTTTTCAACCTCTTCAAATTCAGGCTCACATCCACGGACAATACCTCCACTGTCGGTTGTTAAGTCAATGGCATAGAAGTAATATCCATCCTCCACAGACATTACGATCGGCAAGTGATGATCCCACCAGGCCGTTATCTCTGACTGCCAAATAGAATCACCCTCTGCTGCCTCCAAACTAAGCATTTCAAATTCATTCCATTGGAATGCGGTCTCCGTGCTATTGTTGAACTCAGCCTCACAAATAAACCAGGTTTTCTCATCCGGTGCAACGCATTTTTCAACTACATTTAGAAATTCTAAATATTCATCTGGAAGTCCTTTATATCTTGAAGTAACGCTGCTGTTTAAATGTGACTGCGAACCGGATTTACTCATTATGTCCCAGCCCTTTTCCCCGGCCCAAGTAATAAATTCCCTAAGGTGAGTTTTTTCTTTTCCATTATTCATTTCCAATTTATACACCTGCCTATCAGCTTAAGAAATAGAAACTATATCACCTATTCGGGATTTGAATGGAAAATCCCTGCTGTCGTGCTTCAAAGAGAAAGACAAAAAGACTGGAAACATGGCCCGAGAAAAGCGGCAACCAGGTTCCAGTCTTTGGTGGTTTGGGGACAGTTAATTTTAGTTAGGGACGGTAAATTTGAAATTGGACAGGAATCATTTATTTGTTAAAAATCCGCTGTCTCATCGCCTCAAACAACAAAATCGTCGCCGCCATTGCCGCGTTAAGCGACTCTGCCTGTCCCTGCATCGGGATCGTAATCGCATCATCTACCAAACGTGCCGTAGCATCCGAAATGCCTTTGCCTTCGTTACCGATCACAAGCCATACCGACTGCGTAAAATCATAACTATAACATGAATGCTCTGCCTGCAAAGAAGTACTAACCAGCTTCACGCCCGCAGCCTTCGCTTCGGGAAGCAAAGATTCCAACTGGCCCTCCACAATGGGCAAATGAAACAATGACCCCATCGTCGAACGAATCGTCTTCGGGTTATACACATCAGCACAGCCCACGCCAAGTACAACCCCCGCTGCTCCAGCTGCGTCCGCACTACGGATGATCGTCCCCACATTACCCGGGTCTTGCACTCCGTCCAGCACCACAACAAGCCCGCGCGCTCCGGTAATCAGGCTTTCCAGTGGCTCACTGCCTTTACGCACAATCGCGAATACAGGCTGTGGAGTCATTGTATCCGTACATTTGGCGATAACCGCAGGAGATACACTGACCCACTCCACACGCTGAAGCGGGTTTTCAAGCCCGGCAAGCTCATTCGGTACGCCTTGCTCTCCATCGTACACGATACACTCCAGATTTGCTCCGGCACGTAGTGCTTCCTGTACAAGATGAATGCCCTCAATGATATATTTATGTTGACGGGTACGATGCTTTTTCTCCAGCAACTGCGCCCATTCTTTTACACGTGTATTTTGCGGTGATACAATATCCATCTTTCCATCCTTCCCATCTGCATCCATCACTTCGGATACGCAAGCTCCATTTTCGTCAAATGATCCTTGTGACCTACAATGATCAGCACATCTCCAGCTTCGATCCGGTCCTCCGCGTACGGCGAGATGTTCATCGAATTTCCACTGCGAATCGCCATCACGTTACAACCAAAACGTGCACGGATGTTTAATTCCATCAGGTTTTTACCGATCATTTGCTCGGAGGCTCTCATCTCCAGAATGCTGTAATCCTCAGATAACTCGATGTAATCCAGTATATTAGGCGAGGTCAGATGATGGGCTACGCGTAGTCCCATATCCCGCTCAGGATAGATGACTTTATCTGCCCCAATCTTCTGTAATACCTTACCATGAAGCTCATTTTGGGCTTTTACGATCAAAACCGGTACACCCATATCTTTCAATATCAGGGTTGTCAGAATGCTCGCCTGAATATCTTCACCAATCGCCACAACGACAACGTCGAAATTCCGTATGCCCAGCGCACGCAGCGCTTCTTCATCTGTTGAATCTGCCGATACCGCATGGGTCACCACATTGGACATTTCCTGAGTCCTCTGCTCGTCCGCATCAATTGCCAGCACGTCGAATCCCATGCCACTCAGTGCATTGGCAACACTTGATCCGAACCGTCCCATACCAATTACGGCATACTGTTTCTTGGCCATTAGGGTCTTAACCTCCCGCTGCTCTTCAGCATGACGCATCATTACGGATACCCATGCTAACGTAAATAATCCTTCGTAGTATACCACAAAGCCTGATAAACTTGAATGCGCTAGCGCTTCCCAGGGAACAGTATTAGAGCAGCCGAATATACGAGGAGGGAATTGCGATGCCCATTACATTAAGCCTGCGTGAAGCGATTGTTCATAAAGTTCATGACAAGAGTGATGATCAGCTCCGGGAGATGATTGAAGGTTCAGTAGATGGACCGGAAGCTGCATTACCTGGACTTGGCGCCATTTTCGAGATGATCTGGAAGAACACAGAACCTGCCAAGCAGGAAGAACTCATTCAAATCGCGCAAGAGCATCTGCACACCATTCCCGTCCAACCGCTTAGCTAATCGAAGCAGTGGAGGGTAAGGTAACCATCATTACGTTTGTTCTGTCTGCAAAAGAAAGCTTTCCCTTATTCGGCTGGATCATACCCGCCTCCAGGTAAGGTGTATAGCAATAGATCCCTCCGCCACAATTGGCGGAGGGATCTTATTTTTAACAAGTTCTATCTCATCACATGAGCTTGTCACGTTTAGCAAATCTTTTAACAATTCCCACGAAAGACTTCCGTCTTCACTTAAGGCGCAGTCTCCAGGAATTGAGCTGTAGGATTTTTATCCATAGCCGTTCTCATTGCATACTCATTTTCGAAGAGCACCACATAATTCCCTTTTTTATCTTTTACAAGTGCAGAGTTAATCCGGAATTTGCTTGGGTCCAGATTCTCGTCCACGATCCAGCGAGCGAACTGATAAGGCATGCGTTGTAATAGTACGTCTACCCCATACTCGCCTTTCATCCGGTATTCAAATACCTCGAACTGTAGTTGACCAATTACGCCGAGGATTGTCTCGTCGAAACTTGCCGTCTGGAACACCTGAATGGTTCCTTCCTCCGTCAACTGATCAATTCCTTTTTGGTACTGTTTATGTTTCAATGCATTTTTCACAGTAACTTTGGCGAAAATCTCTGGTGAGAACGTTGGCAATTCCTCAAAAATAACTTCGCTGCCTTGGCTCAGTGAATCGCCAATCCGGAAAATACCCGGATCGAACAAACCGATAATATCGCCAGCATATGCCTCTTCGACAATATCCCGGTCTTGTGCCAGGAATTGCTGTGGCTGTGACAGCTTGATCTCTTTGCCCACACGAGTATGCTTCACACTCATTCCACGTTGGAACTTGCCTGACACAATACGCAGGAACGCAATACGATCCCGGTGTGCCGGGTTCATATTTGCCTGAATCTTGAACACATAACCGCTGAATTTCTCATTTGTTGGCTGAATCTCTCCTGCCGTACTGCGACGTGGTTCAGGCTTCGGTGCCAGTTCCAGGAAGTTCTCCAGGAAAGTCTGTACGCCGAAATTGTTAATCGCACTACCGAAGAAAATAGGTGTCAATTCGCCGCGTTGAACTTTCTCCATGTCGAATTGGTCGCCCGCGATATCCAGCAACTCCAGATCCTGACACAATTGATCATGCAGATATTCCCCTGCCATCTCACGGATAATCGGATCTTTGTAGCCATCTACCTTTTGTACTTTGATCGTTGAGTGATCGTCCCCTTGGAACAATTCCACCTGATTTTTCATCCGGTCGTAGACACCGCACAGCTCACGACCTGTACCAATAGGCCAGTTCATCGGAACCGAACGAATACCCAGTACATTTTCAAGTTCTTCCATCAGGTCAAATGGGCTTTTACCCTCACGGTCGAGTTTGTTGATAAACGTAAAGATTGGAATGCCACGCTTCGCACATACCTGGAACAACTTGATCGTTTGTGCCTCGACACCTTTTGCCACGTCAATCAACATCACCGCGCTATCGGCAGCCGTCAGTGTACGATACGTATCTTCACTGAAATCCTGGTGACCCGGTGTATCCAAAATGTTGACGCGATGATCCAGATAATCAAATTGCATTACGGAAGAGGTAACCGAGATCCCCCGTTGTTTCTCAATTTCCATCCAGTCACTTGTTGCGTGTTTGCTGGCTTTCCGAGCTTTTACCGTTCCCGCAAGGCGAATCGCGCCCCCGAACAGCAACAGTTTCTCGGTTAATGTAGTTTTACCCGCATCCGGGTGAGAGATAATGGCAAACGTCCGGCGTTTGTCCACTTCCTGTTGAAGAATATCATTTGCAGCTTTGCTCATAGGTTTAATCCCTTTCGTCCGTTCATTCACGTTAATCCGGCATAGCCGGTCCATCATTCAATCTTTATGCAATCCGGCGAGGCCGGTTGGTTGTACATCAGTTTTTACGTACTAGGTATTTACACACTAGATTAATTTTACACATTTACAATGGAGTTCATCCTCCTCAAATCTGTGCTTTCATGTATACCGTGAACTGCTTCTTAACCCAACTCTCCTATTGTACCATAATCTGTACCGAAAATAACCGATTACTACCGTAGATTCTTCTCTTTTCCCTTGCAAAAAAAAAGCACCCTTCAGCCATTTCCATGGCATCCAGGCACTCCTCATTCATTTTTATTTATCGGTTTTAGAAAATCAATGCATCCAGCGCGTATTGTCCGCCACCTGTCAATGCCAGCGCTACACCAATCACCAGAATCGCGAGATTATATTCGAATCCGTTCTGTGTGGACCAGTATCCGTTCGCTCCATGGACTTTCACAATCGCAATGACCATCGTCAATGCAATCAGAATGCCACCTACCGGTGTAAGCAGACCCAGGGCCAGCAGCAATCCGCCCCCGAATTCCGCGAGTCCAGCCAGTAACGCCACCAATGCACCGGGCTTCATGCCCATCGACTCAAACCAGCCACCTGTACCCTTGATCCCGTAACCTCCGAACCAACCAAACAGCTTTTGAGCCCCGTGCGCCATGAACGACAATCCAATCACCAAACGAATCAACAACAACCCTACATCCAACATCATTTTCTTTTTCCTCCATTCGATATATACAAAATAGTATTCTTAGATTAAAGATATTATGCACATTTTTTCTTCATGATTCTCTGTGACGCAAACCCCTTCAACTGGTTTACATTTTATCTCATGAATGATAACTTATCCGAAACGTTTGCCCGAATGAAGTTTGTCATTTGCGTAACTCTTTAACTCATGTGTTGAGTATAAGTTACATACTTACTTTTTGTCAACAACTTAATTTAAATTACTTATTTCCTGATGATGGATACCTACCTTTTCCCCGCTAGAAAGCCTGGGTACACCGCAAAATTTGCGATTTCCCCAGGCTCAGTCATGTTGTGTATGTTGTTAATACTGTTGTTAATGCCTTTACCCTACCCTAACCATTCACTTGCCAGATCACGCTATCCTCGTCCTGACCATTCACCGGCCACCAGTGGAATCCGTCCTGCTCCAGCAGCTTATCTGTCGCTTCTGGTCCCCAAGTTCCAGCAGGGTACGTATGAAGCTCTCCTTGATTCTGCCCCCAGGCTGCTGCGATACGATCCACAAAAGACCAGGCTGTTGCCACTTCATCCCAACGGGTGAAGTACGTAGAATCCCCCTCTGCGGCATCGTGCAGCAGACGTTCATACGCTTCAGGCGAGTTAATTCCAATCATGCAGCTCTGACAGAAATCCATTGCAAGTGGCTGAATCTCGGAATCCGAGCCTGGCTTCTTAGCATTAATTTTGATATATATGCCTTCCATCGGATTCACCCGAATGACTAGCAGATTCGGTTCCAATTTATACTTTTTCCCAAGGTACACGTTGTTTGGCATCGACTTGAACTCAACTACGATCTCGGTGGTTTTCACCGGGAGACGCTTGCCTGTCCGAATGTAGAATGGTACACCCGCCCAACGGAAATTATCCACGAATACACGTGCTGCAAAATAAGTTTCCGTATTCGACTGCGGATCAACCTTGTCTTCCTGGCGATACCCCGGAAGCTGCTTGCCACGGTACTCCCCTTCGGCATACTGCCCCCGCACAACGTTGTTGCTCACTTCCTCATCCGAAGTAAAGGCTCGCAATGAACGCAATACCTTCACCTTCTCATCCCGAATGTCCTCCGGGAATAGGCGACTCGGCGGTTCCATCGCAATCATCGTCAGCATCTGAAGCATATGGTTTTGCCCCATATCACGGAGTGCTCCGGAGTGATCATAATAACCGCCACGTTCTTCCACGCCTACCGTCTCACCAAGCGTAATCTGAACGTTGGCAATATGTTTGTTGTTCCAGAGCGGTTCAAAAAAAGCATTTCCGAAGCGGATCACTTCGATATTTTGCACCATTTCCTTGCCCAGATAATGATCAATCCGATAGATTTCCTCTTCACGGAATACCTCACGAATCTGCTCATTCAAATGTTCGGCCGATTGCAGATCATAACCAAATGGTTTTTCGATCACCAAACGGTTCCATCCCTGACTTTCCAACATACCACCGTCCCGCAAACTGTACGAGACACTGCCAAACAGCTCAGGTGCCAGTGCCAGATAGAACAGCCTATTCCCCGGCGTGTTAAACTTTGATTCCAGATGCTCCGTCTGCGCACGTAGCTCTTTGAATCCTTCCACATTATTGATATCCAGTGCTTTGTATTCAAAATGATCGACAAAAGCGTTCCACTCATCAGGTTCCCCCGCTGGATAACGGCAGAACTCTTTAATGGATTCATAGATGTCTTCCCGGAATTCTTCTGGGGACCTCGGACGACGTGCTACGCCAATAACCGCAAAGTCTTCGGCAAGCTTGCCTTCACGGTAAAGACTGTAGATAGCCGGAAACAGCTTCCGGCGGGCCAAATCACCCGTTGCTCCAAAAATGAAAAATACTGCGCCTGGTGTCTGTACTTCATCTTGCAATTGTTTTTCAACCATGGGCTCCTCTTTCTTCCGGGAAGATAACCTTCACGCTCTCCCCGAGCTATGTAATGGTGTTATATATGCACGACATACAACTGTCAATTACCAGCAAGTTCCTTCTTGGATGTGATGCCATTTTAGCATATCAACTGAACGGATGCACTATTTCAAACTCATTTTTCTGATAAAGATTCTCAATATTGGGTCCTAATTCATGAAAAATCCATCCCTTAGTATTCAATCGTAATCACCGGAAACCCCACTGTAATTCGATTATCGACCTCGTCTCCAACCTGGTGAACTGCGAGTTGCATATTCAACATGTGCGAGCCACTCTTGATCGATAGGGGCAGCTCAGCCGCCTTATAAGAGACACTTGCAGTGCCTGCATCTGTATAACGTTCGACGGAGGCGATATCCACCTTTGTGGACAGCTGTTCTTCGATCAGTTCCAGTTGCTGACTCGCATCATGTTCAGTAGCAGTAACTGCTGTACCTTGCACAGACATATTCCAGGTTGCCTTCATCCCTGAGTCTACAAGCAGTTGATCGACCTCTTCATGTAATGTCATTAATGCCTTCCGATCCGTGTGTGCATCCCCTGAGAGTTGTACGATGGCGTAGTAACCATTGTCACCTGTATCGACGACATTGACCAACAAGCCTACACCTCCATTAGCCGTATCGACAATCTCTTCACTGCGGTAAACATCATGACCCGTCTGGCTTACCCGCACAGGTGGTTCAAGTCCCAAGTGACTTGCCAGTAACACGGCCTGCGCTTGTGCATCTCCCTTGCCTTCTCCTTGCCATTTAATAACTAGAAGATCCACATTATCAATCACACTGTCAGCAGTATAGATTAACTGTTCCAGTTGGGCAGCTTTGGATTCGTTCTTCTCTGCGTATACCTGTGTCACACCAATAAGAATTATGATAGCTATTGCCAAGATACCTGTTGTCATCCATCGATTTAACATTTGAATCCCCCGCTTCTTTCTTGCATTCTATGAATCTATCAACAGCATGCCCCTTTCGCATATTTGCTATACTTCTTCTGCACACAACAAAAAAGCCCCACCCGCCACTTGCATGGCAGATCAGAGCTTTCCATTCATCTTTTCTATATAAATTGAACTACACAATATTTACACTCGCCACTCCGCTGACAGAACAACCTTCCGATCGCTGTTATCCCCAGATTTTTTGATTCTTTTTATAAAGGGTAAATCCGGGGATAAAGGCGAAGTTTATGCTTCCGAAGTAGCTTTCTTTCAGAAAGCTTTTAGCTTCGCTTCTTCAGGTTCCTTCTGTCCTCTCCGTTTTGTGTAAATCTTTAGTTCAATTTATATAAATCATCTCTTATCTATACTTCCGCACATTAATGCACGGTTCTTTGGCTTAATTATGTTATTGCATTTAGTTCTTGTTTTTACTCTGCAAGTCCATTTTTATAAGCATAGATCGCGGCCTGTGTACGGTCGTCTACGCCCAATTTTGCCAGTAGGTTTGTAACATGGAATTTGACCGTCTTGATACCAATGATCAGATCATCAGCGATGTCCTGATTCGATTTACCTTTGGCGAGCAACCGGAGCACATCCATTTCACGGTCTGTTAATTCATCATGCAAAGGAGCTGCTGCCTGTGGCTGCCGGAAGCGATTCATCATTTTCGAAGCCACCTGTGACTCCAGAACGGATTGCCCGCGAGCGGCTGCGCGAATCGCATCTGCCACTTCATTGGCTCTTGATGTTTTCAACAGATAACTGAATGCACCTGCTTCAATGACAGGATACATTTTTTCATCATCCAAGTAACTGGTCAATACAATGACTTTGCACTCTGGATACATTTTAAGTACCTGACGAGTAGCCTCAATGCCGTCCATTCCTTCCATAACCAGGTCCATCAGAACAACATCAGGCTTATATTCCTGTGCAAGCCGAATGCCTTCCTCTCCACTACCTGCTTCACCAACAACTTCAATTCCATCTTCGGTATCCAGTACCGCTGCAAGACCAATACGTACCATCTCATGATCATCCACGAGCAACACTTTGATCGACGTTTCCGTCTCCGTTTCGACTTCCGGTTCCATTGACATGTTCTTCCTCGCTTTCATCGTTCATCAAAGGTATCGTAATCTCAATCCGCGTTCCCTTACCAGGCGCTGTTACAAAATGTATGGCCCCGCCAATCTCCGTAACACGTTCACGCATGTTAGCCAGACCGTAAGAAGCTTGTTTATTCTCATCCAGATCAAAGCCTTGCCCATCATCACGAATCAATACCCGGATCGCATCAGTACGACGCTGGATCCGTATCTCCATTTTTTCCGCTTTTGCATGCCGTAACGTATTGGACATAGCCTCCTGAACGATCCGGAACAGATGATTCTCGATGCCTTTGATCAGATCAATGTCTTCGTCCATTTCGAGCACAATGTCCATGGGTACTTTTGTTTTCAGTTCCATCACCAGATCACGCAGACCTTGTTCGAGATGTTTACCCTCCAGATAGACTGGACGCAGATGTAACAGTAACGCACGCATCTCGGACTGGGCTACCGAAGCCATCTCCTCAATCAAAGCCACCTGCCGCTGAGCACGTTCAAAATCCTTCTCCATCTTCCGTCCAACGGCCGTTGCTGTCATGGATATCGCGAACAATTGTTGCGATACCGCATCATGCAGTTCCCGTGCCAAACGTTGCCGCTCTTCCACAATAGCCGTAATTCTGGCTTGTTCAGCAAGCTGTGCATTATGAGTAGACAATCGCTGGAGCGTAGATATCTGATCTTCCCACTTTTTGCCGATTCGTCCGAGTTGCTCACTTAAACGGCCCACATCATCATCGCCCAGATCAGGTACAGTGCGTGATAGAGAGCCCTTCTCCCACAGTAGAAGTGTTTCCCGCAGCAGTTCGAGCCGGCGTTTAACCCGGTAACTCTGATAGAACCCAAAGACCGCACCGATTCCAATCAGAAGCAGCAATAAGGCCAGACCCGATTGAATCAGATGACGCCAACCTGTAAACGGAGCAAGATAACCATATGTATACAATACATACAAAATAACAGCGAGCACAATGAAAACCAGGAGGATCCCTTCACCCATACTTCGGGTTACCATGTCGGTATGTCGTTTTGTCTTCATCGGGGTCTCCTCCTTCTCTTCATCTATTTTACTACGGATTACTGATGTTTAGGTCGCCAACAATATAAGAAATGACAAATTTTGCTTTATGTTCACTGGATTCATATCCAGGCGTTCTCCATACTAATTTGTTCATCATACCGCTATCTTGTTCTCCAAGAAGATTAATCCGGCCGAAAAGAACCGATGCTTCAATCTCCACACCATAATCTTCTGGTAGTGTAAGGCGAACATTACCCATAACTCCTTGCAGCAGCACAATTGTTTGTTTCTCCTCCGGAATTGAAAGAGATAGATCCGCGTTAACCTCACCTATGGCATGCCACAGACTCATACTACGTAACGTCCAGGATGATTGATCCCAGTAGTACCGAGCCATGAAATTCTGTTTCTTCATAACGCCTTCGTCCAGATGAATCTTTTTGTTTTTCGAATAAAAGTAAGCTAAAGAAGCCAGTACAATCAAAAATACAATCATTAAATTATCCAGCAATAACAGTGCCGCACCAATGCCAAGATACCGATGACCTTTGCGGGTATCCCCATTGCGGACTTGAAGCATTCCAACCGTTAACAGAATCAGTGCGGCAGCGGTCAGGAAGTTAATATTGTCATTCAATAACATCATTGTGCCAATAATCATAATGACAACTGCAAGCCATTTACTCTTTTGATTCATCCCCGCCGCACCTCCTCTGTAAGTTAATCTCTCTTTATTCAACGGAAAAGCCATACCAGGCAATGAAGTCCTGTATGGCTTAACTTTTGTTCTACCAACCGTACATTATACACGATTTATAGAATATCATATTGTCCACTAAGCGAACAGTTATTCTTTTGAAGTTCCGTTCGCTTCATTCTTGGAACCATTGCCCATTTTATTTTTGAGGGCTTGTAATTGCTGATCCACTTTGAATTGTTTTTCCACATCTACAGGATTCGTATACGTGGATGATGTGTTGCGATAAGGTGCACGAGCTACGTCAGCTTCAGCTTCCAGCTGCATGATTTTCTCTTCCATGCGGTGGAATCCAAGTGATGCGCCGCCACTTTCGATCGAATGCAAGCTGTTGATGGAAGACATTTGTTTTTTAGCTTTTGCCATTTGTGCACGGGATACAAGTTCATTACGTTTGTTACGCATTTTGTAGAACTCATCTTTCATATCATGCAACTGTTGCAACAGATCTTTTGCTTGTGCTTCGGACTGTGCATGCAGTTCGCTGTACTCCGTAATTTTTTGATCAAAGTAGATTTTCTCTTCCAACAATTTGCGTGCCACTTCTTCCTGACCGTTAGACAGAGCAGCTTCTGCTTGGGACTCACGTTGTACCGAAGTACGCTCCGCTTCATCCAAACGTTGTTTCATGCGGCGCTCATTTGCCATTTGTTTAGCAACAGTTACCTCTGCCTCATGAATCTCAGCCTCCATATCACGCAAGTACTGGTTCAACATTACAATCGGGTCCTCTACTTTATCCAACATATCATTTACCGATGCTTTCGTCATATCCTTAATCCGTTTAAATACTCCCATTTTACTTTTCTCCCTTCTCGTAACGAGATAATTTTTGGCGAAGCTCTTCAACTTCTTTTTTCAGTGCTTTTTTCTCGATATCTTTCATCATGGAATCAAGTTCACTTTCTTGCGGTGCTCCTGCTCCGTAGGCGTTGTTGTCATAAGAACGGGGACCAGATTGAGGTCTGCCGTTGAATCCAGGGCCGGGACCGAAGTTACCAGGACCTTGTTGGTTGTGATTATTTTGAAAAGGACCTCTTGGTGGCTGATGATCATAGTTGTCGTATCCTCTGCCAGGACCAGGGCCTTGGCCCGGACCGTAGCCATATGGATCATAAGGCGGATACGGTTCTTTTGGTACCACCAGTGCTGCAATAAAGTATATTAACAACGACGTGCCGCCAGTTACGAAGATACTGATAACAAAGATGATACGCAGCAGGGTGGAATCCATTCCGATGGTTTCGGAAATTCCGCCGCACAAGCCGGTTAACATCCGGTCACGCGTTGAGCGGTATAATTTGCTCATGTGCTTGCTCCTTTCGTTTACTTGTATCCTCTTACGTTGGAATCATAAGCATATGGATCAACGTGATTGGATTCCTTTGGTACCACCAATGCAGCGATGAAGTAGATCAACAATGATGTACCTCCCGTAGCGAAAATACTGATGAAGAAAATGATACGTAGCAGCGTGGTACTCAATCCGAGATTTTCAGAAATGCCACCGATCAAACCTGTTAGCCTTCGATTACGCGCCGAGCGGTATAATTTATTCATTGTGACTACTCCTTTCTGTCATTGTTCAATTTCTGTCTTAAGTGTTCCAGTTCCTTATCCAGCGTAGAGGATGACATGCTGCCAGTCACTCCTGAACCATCTTGATTCATCCGCCGGATATCGCGGAGACTTTGTGCTTCATATTCGAGATCAGAGACTTGGTCATCCAGTCGGTTAAACATACGGGGTACATTCTGACCGTTGTGATTGCCTCTCTGGTTCATACGTTGCTGTAACTGAATCGTCTGCATACGAGCGTAGTAATATTGGCGTTTGCTGTATACATTCTGATATTCAACCTTCAGCTGGTCGATCTGTTCATCCAACTCCTGTAATGCCGCATAACTTTGTGCATACAATTCATTGTACTGTTCCATTTTTTCCTCGTGGAGGATTTTCTCCTGCAAGGCCAGCTTAGCGAGATGTTCTTCCCCTGCTTTCAGAGCCATGGAAGCCTGTTCTTCCCGTTTGTTCACCATACCTGCTGCCTGATCGGCTTGTTGTTTCATTTGTCTGGTATGGCTTGCATATTGATGACGAAGTTTCTCGGCTTCACCGATGTCTTGGCGGGTCGAGACCAGGAACTGATCAATCAGTTTGACTGGGTCCTGACTTTGCTCCAAATGTTCGTTCAGATTAGCTACGGTAATATCCCGCATTCGACGAAATACACTCATTATGTTCTGTCCCTCCTTTTCATAATCGTGAAAGCTTAGTACCGACCACGACGACTGCGGTTATTGCTTAGCATTGAGATACCAAAGATGATTAACCCGATCGCGATGATCGGTCCGATCAACCATGCCAGTTTACCCATCAGTGAGATGATACCGATGATGAGAACAATCCAGCCAAGCATCACATTCCCTCGTTTAACTCCGTAGTATCCCAGTGCAATCATCAGGACCGGAATCAGATAACCCATTAAGTGTCCAAGAAGTGGAGTTAACTTTCCGAAGAGGAGTAGTGCACCCAGCGCAATCAATACAATCGCCCAGCCATTTCCCTTATTCAATCTCATAATTGTTGTTCACCGCCCTTTCCATTCGTTCCTTTTAATGTGTTGAGTCATTTGTTCGTTTGTTTCTTGTTTTTTGTTTCCGTGTTTCTTGTTTAACCTTATGTCCTTATTCTAGGGGATTCCGCGACTTTTCAAAACAGACCGTGGACGGTTTTTCATCCTAGACTCAGGTCGGGGATCTAGTTGGACCTTTGTCTGTCCCTATATAAGACCAACGTTCCACCTAAGCTGAATAGCACTCCAGATACCTTCTATTACCCGTATTCAGGCTACCCTTTAGCAGATGTCGACCTGTAGAGAGAATGTTGTCCATGTCTCTATTTACGTTCACACTGCAATTTCGTTTCTCATGATTCCGTATTGGATAGTCAGTCCAAGCCATTTCTCTAACCTTTTCTGCAAAATCATCTATCAGCAATCCCTTATCTCTACTTCTATACACTTTTGTTAAATTACTTATTTATCCAAATAAACAAAATTTAGATTGTTCTATATGTAAGCGTTTACTAAAATAGAAAGTGTTACTATTTCTAATGTCAGGGGTGGAACTGAAACTGTGCGACCAATCAGCTATCTCCATAAAATGATCATCTTCGGAATCCTGTTAAGCACCCTGCCCATTTTATTAACGGGAATTGCCGCATTTATCTATTCATCAAACCAAACTGAGCTGCATCGTACGCAGGCCAACAGACAGTTGCTGGAACAAATGCAATCCAACGTAGAGCACAAACTTGCTACAGTCAGTTATATGCTTGATCAGGCCGTTCGCTCTCCAGTAACCCTCCGTTCCCTGTCTGCTTCTTCTTCAATAGAAGGGAAAGGACCTTTACTTGCCGACAAGCTGCAGAACGAATTTCAGAATATGAGGTCATGGGAACCTTTGTTAGATATTACCCTGGTGAATCAATCTCAGAATTGGCTTATTGATCATGCCGGATTATATCGTAATACGGATTTTCCACTGGCTCTTCCCATGAAGGAATTGATATCGGATACGCTAACCTCTGGATGGCAACTCTCCCCTTCATCGGTGTTCAGTAATGATGAGCGTTCACCAGGTACAGGCTGTATCTATCATATTGCCCTTGCGAGATCTATTCCGAATCTGAATACATCTTCCGATGCTGCCCTGATTGCCGGAATCCCTGCATGCTCTTTGCAAAATACACTAGGAGAAGCCTCCTTAGGCAATGCTGCCTCAGGACTGATCATTTTGAATCGGGAACAACGTATCTTGGTCCATCCCGATCCTGTATACATTGGACAACCGTTGTCTGCCATTGGATTACAGGATCGGGATACGGAAGCCAACATAACCAAACTATCACCCATCACATTTTCAACAGGCTTTGAAAAACGGGAAGTTAAGATCGCCGATACACATTATTCCCTGACGTATAGCCCTTCTACCTTAAAGGGATGGACTTATGTGCTAATCTCACCTACCAATATTCTGACACAAGAATATATCGATATCGGATTACACACCTTGTATATCAGTATCTGCTTACTTTTACTTTCATTATTACTCGCCTGGCTCGGCTCCAAGCGAATGCATGTCCCGATTCGTAAACTTTTAACCCAACTTGGTGACAACCACCTGTCCAAAGAAGGAAACACGGTAGCTCAGCAATCACCACCATTTTCTGATGAGTTCGAACAGATCAGAGCAGGTGTCTCACAATTATCTGCCTCTCACTCCCAATTAGAGAACACACTTAATGTGCATCTATTGCAGATTCGCAATCATTTTATGATGAATCTGTTCCAGGGTAAGATCCCTGTTCATACTCTTCATGACGCCCTGAATGAATATGGCTACACGCATCAGGTTCGGGAATGGCAACAAATTGCTGTTATTACACTACAGGCCGATCTTGTTAATCATACAAAATATAGAGCTAGTGATCGTGATCTCTTATTATTCGCTATTCAAAATATATTGGAGGAAACGGTTGTGCATAACCAACAATTGCTTCCCATTGTGCTGGAACATACAGTAGTCACGGTGATTGGCACCGTGGAACAGGATCAGTTTATTTTTTCACAGCAGCTATATGTATTAACAGACCAGTTACAACAACAGATGGATAAGATTCTGGCTCTTCAAGTCAGTATAGGATTCAGCCAGTCGCACAGCTCTCTACATCACATCCCTCAAGCTTACACAGAAGCCTTGGAAGCACTGAGGCATCGGATGAAGCTGGGAACAGGCATTATTTTTCAATATGAGAACATAGATCATCACACTCCCACTTGGTCCATGACCTACCCGGAATCATTGGAATATTCGTTGATCCAAGCTATTCAAAATGCGGACGAAGTCCAGGCCTCTGCTCTTCTGAAACAACTGCTTGAAGTGATCTTTGGTATGGAGGTTACACCGGAGGAGTATGAGGTGGCTCTTACGAGGCTACTCACGCATATTTTGCAAATGACTCAGGAATCCGGCATACGACTCGGACAGATCTCCCAAGGTCGTGGTTCGATGTTTCATGAACTTCATAGTTTGCAGTACGCTGCTGAAGTTGAGGATTGGTTTAAATATCAAGTCATCTTGCCCGTCATTCAGGTTTTTAAAGCGAGACAATATGCCCAGTATCAGCATATATCTGAGAAAATGATTGCCATGATTCATCAAGATTATGATAAGGATCTGACGCTTGAGGAATGTGCCTTGAAGCTTCACTACAATGCCAACTACTTAAGTAGTGTTTTCCGCAAAGAGACAGGCTGTGCATTTAGTGAATATCTGACCAAGTACCGATTTAATATCGCTAAAAAATGGCTGGACGAAAGTGATCTAACCGTTAAAGATATCGCAGCACGACTTCGGTACAACAATCCGCAAAACTTTATCCGATCATTCCGTAAATGGGAAGGAATCACCCCCGGCCAGTATCGGCAGCGTAAACAGAAAGCAGAAGTATCGAACAGAAATTAGAAAAGGAGAACGAATGTAAGTCGTACTCCTTCGTCCAGCTCGGATACCTATCCATATGGCTCCCGAACAGGGCCAGGGCTCGGACCTGTGACAATTCAATTAACCGTCGAGTACTCTACCAACTGAACTATCAGGGAATATGCTTCAGAGATCATTCTCTGAAAGCTAGGTATGTGTTTTGTTTTTCGTTGTCTCGAACATCTCTAAATAAACGAGGGTCTGGTTCAAAGCGGTTGATGAATTAGTGGCTTAAAAAAAGAGGGAGCACATAACCGGCTCCCTTCACTTACAACTTTACTTCTACAATCTTAACTTCACATGTTTCAACCGTTCATCTTTTGGCACAGCGTTGTGATGCTTCCTAGTGTCATCTTAGAGGTTAGACTACATTGTCCGTCTCAATTCCTGATTATTAGTACACTTGCCAATCTTATGCGATTTATCGCTTATCCTTAGTGCGAACTGTTTTCATATTGGGCTGTTCAAGTTGAATTAGAATCTTACCAAATCTTCCTCCACGTGAGAAGGTCAACGTACTATCCTTGTACGTATCGTTAATGTAATCCTCAGCCAATCTGAGGGAATCTTCATCCGATGGTAACTCATACGTATTAAGCCATTCTGGTAGCTTCTCGATAATCTCTTCCACCGGTACTTCAAATGAGTTAACTTCTCTCGTAATGATCATCGTATAAGAATAACCCTGCAAATACAGCAACTGTTGGATATACCCCATATCACCGTCCTTATATGAAGAAGTTACCCCCAGTACATCCTTAAGTTCATCCATTAGTGTGTGTTCCTTCTGTCCCGCCATAGTACTTATATACACATACTTCCGGGCACAATTGATCGCCTGCTCAATCGTTTCCCAATCCGACATCGCCGGACACATGGATGCAAATGCAAAGTCATATTTCTTCTCCCAGCCTTTATCCTGAATAGAGATTTCCTCATATCGTTCGTTTACGATTTCGATTTTGGATTCCAGAGCTGAAGGTATCGTTTCTTTCATGAGTGAAACGAGTAACTCAGAAGGCTCAACTGCGGTCACACTTGCCCCCTTTTTCGCAAAAGGAATGGTAAATATGCCTGAAGCGGCTCCAATGTCCAAAATGGATAACCCTGCGATTCCACACCCTGGTTTTCAATCCAGCCCATAATGCGTTCAGAACGCTGCTTTCCTTCTTCGGTGAACGACTGTGCATGATAATCCCTGGCCCATCGCTAAAAAGCTTCTTCTATATTAAAGGGGGCGCTTTTCTTCTTATATTTTGAACTTCTCGGACGATTCTTCCATGCCTCTTCCCATACAGAAAGATCAAATAACAGATCGGTATCCGATACATTTTTTCCATTAGTCACTCTACTTCACTCCTCCATATTAAAGACTTTACTTATCTACAATATACTCAATATAATCATACGTCAATCTTTATTAACGTCCATCTTCTCTTACTCTAGATTTTCTTACTGCACATAAATCGTTTCATATAAAATAAAAATAGCCCTACACATTGCATAAGCAACATGTAGGGCTATTCAATATACCGGCGAGAGGACTCGAACCTCCACGGTTTCCCACTCGATTTTGAGTCGAGCGCGTCTGCCATTCCGCCACGCCGGCATATGCTGGAGGCGCCACCCAGATTCGAACTGGGGATAAAGCTTTTGCAGAGCTGTGCCTTACCACTTGGCTATGGCGCCATATTTTGGAGCGGACGACGGGAATCGAACCCGCGACCCTCGCCTTGGCAAGGCGATGCTCTACCGCTGAGCCACGTCCGCATAATGGCTGGGGATATAGGATTTGAACCTATGCATGACGGAGTCAAAGTCCGTTGCCTTACCGCTTGGCTAATCCCCAATAAAAAACGAAAAAACAAAGGGGCGATCGAGGGGAATTGAACCCCCGAATGCCGGATCCACAAACCGGTGCGTTAACCACTTCGCCACGACCGCCATATAAGGTTAATTTCTAAAAAGTTAATTGGCAGGGGCAGCAGGAATTGAACCCACACCAACGGTTTTGGAGACCGTTGTTCTACCTTTAAACTATGCCCCTAAAAACTGGTGGAGGATGATGGATTCGAACCACCGAACCCGTACGGGAGCAGATTTACAGTCTGATGCGTTTGGCCACTTCGCTAATCCTCCAGGATTACATGGTGCCGGCGAGAGGACTTGAACCCCCAACCTACTGATTACAAGTCAGTTGCTCTACCAGTTGAGCTACACCGGCATATTAAATTGTTTTATAAATGGTGGCTCGGGACGGAATCGAACCGCCGACACGAGGATTTTCAGTCCTCTGCTCTACCGACTGAGCTACCGAGCCATAATAAAGTCTAATCTTAACTCCTTACACTTTATATAGGGCATCAGTGCCATACAGCAGATGTAGTGAACAGTTTGCCTCATGTAAAGATTAAATGGCGGAACCGACGGGATTCGAACCCGCGATCTCCTGCGTGACAGGCAGGCATGTTAGGCCAACTACACCACGGTTCCAGATCACTTTCTCAAAGGAAAGTATAATTGCGGGGGCAGGATTTGAACCTGCGGCCTTCGGGTTATGAGCCCGACGAGCTACCGGGCTGCTCCACCCCGCGTCGTTATAAAGTTTATATGGTGGAGGCTGAGGGGATCGAACCCCCGACCCTCTGCTTGTAAGGCAGATGCTCTCCCAGCTGAGCTAAGCCTCCGAACAACACATTTATGATCATACCATAATCTTGTTGTAAAAATCAACTTCTTTTTTTGAAGTTATTATGACCCGTAGGGGATTCGAACCCCTGTTACCTCCGTGAAAGGGAGGTGTCTTAACCCCTTGACCAACGGGCCTTAATATTATGGCGGAGAGAGAGGGATTCGAACCCTCGAGACGCTTGTGACGCCTACACGATTTCCAATCGTGCTCCTTCGGCCAGCTCGGACACCTCTCCATATGGCTCCCCGAACAGGGCTCGAACCTGTGACA
>NZ_PJFA01000006.1:0-452147 GCF_002843485.1 Paenibacillus sp. BGI2013 | reverse complement strand
TACATTGAGTTCTATTACAACCGCAAGCGAATGCATGGCGCGCTAGGGTATCTTTCCCCTGCTCGTTTTGCGATGAAATTTACGGACAAATCCGCAGCGTAGTGTCTACTTTTTTGACATAGGTCCATCAGACACGTTATTTCCCAACATCCCATGAAAAAACGCTGAAAATGGCTGTTTATTTGGATATAACGTGTCTCAGGTTCTTTAGATTTCTGAGGGAGCTTCAAAAGCTTGAATAAGGCGCCTCAGATTCGTTAGTTTACGCTCTTGCTCTGTTCCAACCGCGAGCTGGACGATGTCCTCAAGCCCGCCCGGCACGGAGTGGAGCTTTTCATTTGGAATAGAGAAAATCCACTTTTGTGGCATATTGATCGCTTGTTCGCACGCGAAGGACATGTTCTCCCACATTCAGGATACAGCACATTCGCTTGCTCCGTACGCGCTAAGGTCCACTTCGGCATGGATTAACTTTGCAGAGTCGCTTTAGTTCGACTTATTGAGCTGTCCCTGATGTAACTGATAGTAGAATCCTTGTTGCTTCATCAACTCATCATGGTTGCCCCGTTCAGCGATCTGCCCATCATCAATGACGAGAATCTGATCGGCTTCACGAATCGTGCTCAGCCTGTGGGCGATGACAAAGCTGGTACGGTCTTTCATTAAAGTGCGCATCGCTTCCTGAATGTGCATCTCCGTACGCGTATCAATGCTGCTTGTTGCTTCATCCAGAATAAGAATGGCCGGATCAGCCAGAATTGCCCGGGCAATGGTCAGCAGTTGTCGTTGTCCCTGACTCAGGTTGCTTCCCCCGGAAATGATGGGGGTGTCGTAACCTTGTGACAGTTTTCGGATGAACGAATGTGCATTCGCCAGCTCAGCCGCTTGCCTGATCTGTTCATCGGTTGCGTCGGGCTTGCCGTAAGCGAGATTGTCGCGAATGGTACCCGAGAACAGGTAGGCATCCTGAAGTACAATGCCGAGTTGCCGACGGAGTTGATCCTTCTCCAGTTCCGAGATGTTACATCCATCGATGGTAATCCGTCCGCCTGTAATCTCGTAGAAACGGGGCAACAGGTTGATAATGGTCGTTTTGCCTGCGCCGGTGGGTCCAACAAGTGCAATCATCTCACCAGGTTTTGCAGTAAAACTGACCTTCTTCAAAATGTCTCGCTCCGCACTGTATCCGAAAGAGACGTCTTCAAATACCACTTTGCCTTGAATCTGATCCAGTTGTTTCTTCTGTTCCACTACGTATTCACCAGGCGTATCCATAATGTGGAACACACGTTCAGCACCTGCGATTGCAGCCTGAATGAGATTGTACTGATTGGCCAGATCGCTCAGCGGCCGCTCAATCTGGCGGGAGTAAGCGAGAAAGCTGACGA
Organism: Paenibacillus sp. BGI2013; assembly: GCF_002843485.1. Classification (NCBI taxonomy): domain Bacteria; kingdom Bacillati; phylum Bacillota; class Bacilli; order Caryophanales; family Paenibacillaceae; genus Paenibacillus; species Paenibacillus sp. BGI2013. Next base: position 450,759 of record NZ_PJFA01000006.1, on the reverse strand, counting down.
TCAGTCCGATGGACGTCATTTCATGATAAGCCATCCATCCACCTACAGAAGCCAGTATGGCAAACCCGATATTGTTCATCACGTTCATCGTAGGTCCAACCAAACCCGAAACGGTCTGGGCCTGTGTGCTGGATGTGCGCAGTTTCTCGTTCAAATTCTCAAAATGTTGATGTGCCTGATCCTGACGGTTATAAGCCGCTACGACTTTTTGTCCAGCAATGGTTTCCTGAGCATACCCATTAAGCTCACCAAGCAATTTCTGCTGGGCGGTGAAGTGTTTACGTGTTCTTGACGCGATCAGGCGAGTGGCGATGGTAATGAAGGGTACAGTCACCAGACTGAGCAGGGTAAGCCGTACATCAAGTGCAAACATGATCGACAAGGAGCCAACGAGCAGGATGGCACTGGACATCAATTGAGTTACGCTTTGATTCAGCGTTGTAGATACGTTATCGATATCATTGGTCGCCCGGCTCATGAGATCCCCGCTTTGATTTTTATCAAAAAAATGGATAGGCAGCTCTTGCAGTCGGGAGAACAACGCATGTCGCAGATCTTTAACGGTCAGTTGGGACACACCAATCATGACATAGGATTGAGCCCACATCAGGAGTGAGCCAAGGACATAAACACTCAGCAAGAGGAGACATTCCTTCAGCAAACCCGCTGTTACTTTGGGAACGATATGTTCGTTAACGGCACGGCCGAGAAGGTAAGGTCCTGCCAGATTGAGCAGTGTTCCAAGAGCCGTCAGCACTAATGCAGCAATGACTCCTTTGCGATGACGTCCCATGTACGACCATACCCGGATCAGGGCATGGCGAGCATTTTTGGCTCTGACTTTGGGAACAGGTCCTCTGCCTGCTGGTCCGGGTCTTCCGATGGGAGGCACGGCCGTTTGTTGTATGGAGGAAGATGCAGGTTTAGCCAAATTGAACATCCTCCTTCCGTTGCTGCGAATAATAGATGGCATTATAGTGAGTCGAATGAGCCATAAGGTCATCATGTGTGCCCCTGGCAACGATCTGTCCTTCATCAATAACATATATACAGTCTGCATCCTTCACGGAGGAGATCCGCTGTGCAATCAAAAAGGTCGTGCTGTCTTTCATCAAAGATTGCAAAGCCTTCTGAATGCTCGCTTCCGTACGCAGATCCACAGCACTGGTGCTATCATCCAGAATCAGTACTTCCGGTCGCATGAGCAGGGCGCGTGCAATGGAAATCCGCTGTTTCTGCCCACCAGACAGATTGACCCCGCGCTGGCCCAGTTCCGTGTCATACCCGTCTTTCAGTTTCATAATAAAATCATCCGCTGCCGCAGCTTGTGCCGCAGCACGCAATTCAGCATCCGTTGCACCGGGCCGGCCGAAGCAAATGTTATCCCGGATGCTGCCGCTGAACAGAATGGATTCCTGTAGCACAATGGACACACGGCTGCGAAGATCTTGAAGATCCCAGTGACGAACGTTCACCCCATTCACGAGCACTTCACCCTGCGAAGCATCGTATAGACGGGGAATCAGCTGCACCAGCGAGGTTTTGCCTGAACCTGTTGAACCGATCAGGGCCACTTTCTCACCCGGGCGAGCCTTCAGGTTAATGTCAGTGAGTGCATGGTCTCCGTCATAACGGAAAGATACGTCTCTGAACTCCACTTGACCGCCTGTGTGGGAGGGAAGAGAAGACGTTTGGTTTCGGGACTGATCACGAGTAGACGGGGATGACTGTACATTCCCGGAGTTATCGGTTCCCGATTGAATATCCGGCTGTGTATGTAACACCTCGTTGATCCGTGCAGCAGATACCTTGGCGCGGGAGAAACTCATCATCATCATGCCGATGGACGTGAGGGAAGAGAGTACAACCGTGACATAGTTGATAAAAGCAATCAGATCCCCGGCAGCAATATCGCCTCCGACTACCTGGAAACCTCCGAACCACAGCACCGCTACAATGGTAGCATTCAGCATCAGGCTGAGCACGGGTGCATTCAGTGTGACAATACGCCAGGCTTTGACGGCGGTTGTAGTGTAATCTTCGTTGGATTGCTTGAACCGTTTTTTCTCCAGACGTGCACGTGCAAATGCTTTGACGACACGAATGCCGGCAAGATTCTCCTGAAGCACAGCGTTGACCTGATCAAGCTTGCTCTGCACACTGGCGAACAGCGGATAGGAAGCTTTTATCAGAATAAATAAAATAATAAACAGCACCGGTACAGTCGCAATAAGAATTAAAGCCAGCTTTACACTGATCGTAAACGCCATGATGATACTACCGATGATTAGCATTGGTGAACGGATAAACATCCGTAGCAGCATCTGTACAAAGGTCTGCATCTGGGTAATGTCACTGGTCAGACGAGTGATCAGAGATCCTTCCTGAAACGTATCCAGATTGCGGAAGGAGAAGGTTTGAATATGGTCAAACAGTTCTTGGCGCAGATCTGTGCCGTATCCAACGGCAGCTTTACTTGAATAGAGTGTACAGCCTGCGCCGCCAACCCAGCCGATTAACGCAACAAGTAGCATGATCAGACCTGTAGTCACGATATGGGGCAGATTCCCTGCAAGTACACCATCATCCACGATGCTGGACATCAGCTTGGGCTGGAGCAGGTCCATGGTAACCTCAAGTACCATGAGCAGCGGGGCGACGATTGCCGCCGACTTATACGGGGTCAAGAATCGTTTTAACGTCCACAATAGGGAATCACCTCAATCTTCATAGCATAAGTGAATCAATTTCATAATACCTTTAGCTGCTTCAATCGCGAATCTGCATCACCTCAAGCTTCACGCAAGTTTTGGAGCATACGCTGTGCAAGTGCAGCCATGATCTCGGATTCTTCCGGTGTAAAATCTTTCTGGGCTTGCTGTTCCAACTCCTGAATCACTTCTCTCAATTCTTGTAGCGCAGAGCGCCCTTGATCCGTCAGGTATACCCGCAAACTGCGCATATCTTTCGGGTCTGCTTCACGTCTCACATAACCGGATGATTCCATGCGCTTGAGCATCACGGTTACCGTTGCGGGACTGCGCTGAAGTTGTTCGGCCAGGTTTTTCTGGGATTGGCCATCTTCCCGTTCAAGCTGGAACAGCAAAGGGGGCTGCCCCGGGTATAACTCGGGGTGGTTCACAAGTTTCTCATGAACCTTGTAGCGTTTCAGTTTCACGAGTTCGGATAGCTGGCCCATTAACCGATCATTTTGGACTGGGTTCATATCATCTACTCCATTTCTACCTTCGTTCCATCTTCTCGGTACAGAAAACCAGACTTTTTGAACATGCACATTTAGTTAGTCGACTAACTAAATTTTAAGTTTGATTTGATATATCGTCAAGTGAATGCAAGTCGTTAATTTTGGATTTAAGGTATTTCCAGGTCGATTGGCTGGAAAGTAAACAAGTAAAATAGATAAGAAAAAAACAAAAACCTCTACTTTGAGCGAAAGAGAGCATGATAACTAACTCTGTTCCGGTCTCTAAGAGAGGTTTTTTGGTATTGTCACACGTTAAGTGTGGAGTGTAAGAAAATTATTTTTTGGAGAACATTTCTTTGGCTTCATCCATGGCCATTTTATTACCGATCGATGAGTAATCCAGCCAAGGTTGTGCACCAATCGGGTAGACATGGCCGGCTTTGACTGCTTTCAGGCCTTGCCAGATCGGATTGTTTTGTAGCTCCTTGAACATGGTCTGGGCTTCATCATCCGAATTCACAACTACAAAGATCGCATCTGCATCATAGTCCGGCAATATTTCACGGGAGACGACTTGATACGGTTTAGTCGAATCGATATCTGTGATCCCTTTGGCAGGAGTCAGACCGAGATCCTCATACAAAATGGGACCCATGGGACGGCGTGTACTGAATACACGTAATTCTTTGGCAGTAACACGGATCGCCATCACAGTACCATCACCAATCGTGTCATGAATCAGAGATTTCACTTCTTCCGTTTCGGTTGCGTAGTCCTGAATGTATTGCTCAGCTTCCTTCTCGCGATTTACGAGTTTGCCAATGTCTTTCAGATGGTCGCGCCATGTACCGTCATCCAGATTGAAGACATGCACCGGAGCAATTTTTTCGAATTTGGCAAGATCACCACCGGAGAATTCTTCGTCCAGATAGATCACATCGGGTTTCAGGGCAAGCAAAGCTTCCATATCCGGGTCTTTAACCGGACCAAGTGGCGTTGTATTTTGAAGTTGATCAGCAACATGGGACAGGAAACCTTTGGCTTCGCCACCGATAACGGAACCAACCGGAGTAATGCCAAGAGACAGCAGATCATTGGTCAGATGGATCGACATGGAGGCAATACGTTGCTCTCCCGAACTTGCACTGTTGTCTTGATTCTTGGTTGAAGTATCCGTGGACGAACCACCAGAAGCAGATGATGAATTATTGGTCGTTCCACAGGCTGCAAGCACAAGCACCAGACAGATACTCATGACAAGCATAAGATTTTTCTTTAACATGGGTAGTCACATTCTCCTTGAACATCTCTTGGATGTCTTTATTGTTTTTTGAAAAAAAGATCACTTGCTTCGTACTAACAGGTACAAAAAGTAAGGTGCACCAATCGCAGCAACCACTACGCCTGCCGGAATGGCATTAGGCTGAAAGATCGTTCGCCCGATCGTATCAGCGGTCACCAGAATAACCATACCGATGAGCCCGGCAGCAGGGATCAGATGCCGATGCATCGGACCGACAAGCCTACGCGCCAGATGTGGTGCCGCCAGACCGATAAAGCCGATTCCACCAGCCATCGATACACTGACGGCAGACAAGGCCACGGCACAGAGCAGCAAAATAACACGCTGGGATCGAACAGGCGTCCCAATACTGGTTGCGGCAGCATCACCAAGGTTGAAGGCATCAAGCGTTTTGGATCGACTCCAGATGTACGAGATACATAACACCACCCAAGGAAGCAAAGCTTGTACATGAATCCAATCCCGGCCCCAGACGCTTCCTGCCAACCAGCGAGCGGCAAAGGAATAGGTGTCTTCATCCAGACGCAGGGAAAGGTAGAGTGTCAACGCATGGAACCCGGCCGCTACCGCGATTCCCACCAGAATCAGCTTAATGGGTGATACGCCGTTGTGCCGATCATAAGATAACAGCATGATGATCAGGGCGGCAGCAACACTGCCTGCAAAAGCAAACAACGGGATCAGCAAGGCCACAGAACCATCCATCGTAAAGGAGAGACTAACAAACACCATTAGTCCAAATGCAGCCCCTGCATGTAATCCCAGAATGCCCGGGTCCGCCAATGGATTGCGGGTGATCCCTTGCAAGGCTGCTCCGGCAATACCAAGTCCCGCTCCGGCCAGTACAGTTACCAGGATGCGAGGCAGTCGGTAATCAAACAGTACAATCTGATCATCCGAACTGCCATTACCAAGCAGAGTCTGTAACACAGCCGCTGGGGAGAGACGAATGGTTCCCGTGTTCAGGCTGATCACAATAACGGCAATGGCGATACAGAGCAGCGTGATACTGACAACTATCGAACGTTTACCTCGTGAAGGTGTATTAAAATTCATCGCTACAAGGCCCTCCTTTCTTTACGGGCCAGATAGAGGAAGAACGGTACACCGACAAAAGCGACCATAATGCCTACCGCGAGCTCCTCGGGCGGGTTCACGATGCGTGAGCCCAGATCGGCGAGCACCAGTAATATCGCTCCAAGTAGAGAAGACATCGGAATGATGAGTCGATAATCTACACCCACCAGTTTGCGTGAGATATGAGGGATGACGAGTCCGACAAATCCAATCGAGCCTACTGCCGACACGGACACACCAGCCAGCACAACAACCGCCGCGAGGGCGAGAAACCTCGTCCAGCGCAAGTTGATCCCGAGATTAATCGCCACTTCTTCACCGAGTGACATAAGGGATACACGCCGGGCGAGTGGCATGATCAGCACCAGCGTCACGAGCAGCACGGGAAGAATTAACTTCAGATGCCGCCATTCAATTCCGCCAAAACCACCCGCATACCAGAAGGCCAGATCCTGACTCAGGTCAAAATAAATGGCAACACCTGTGCTGAGCGAGGTTAACATGGCTGCAATAACCGCTCCGGCAACGGTCAGTCTGATGGAATTCAGACCACCAGGTGCTGCCATTCCAAGCAGGAAGATAAGCAGTGTGCCCAGAACAGCTCCCACGAATGATAAAAACATAATCCAGCCGTATGGCAGTCCGGGCCAAAAGGCAAAGCTCAATGCTACGACAAAAGTGGCTCCAGCATTGATGCCCAGAATGCCCGTGTCTGCCAGCGGATTACGCGTAATGCCTTGCATTAAAGCTCCTGCAACGGCAAAAGCAGCGCCGATAATAACCGCGGCAAGGACACGAGGCAGCCGCAGCTCATGAATAATCTGATGTGGTGTCAAAGCTGGGTTGTACTGAAGTATGGCAGCCCATACGGTTTCCAGAGTTAGTCCTTTGGCACCTAAAGAGATTGCGACAAACATACTTAGCAGCAGTATGGCTATGGCAGACAAAAACGTCAGCCCAACGGTCACTGCAGATTTTCTTGAATTAGACGGACGATGTGGCAGTCCCGGATGTTGAATACGGGTCACTCCTTTGGTACCAACAACGTATTTCATTGTTATTGATTATCATTATCAATTAGTGATCATTATAGAATCTTAATTCAGGCCCGTACATGGCATAAATTAAGATTCTGGAGATGGACATTTTTTAGATTACAAAAGTGAAGGTTTGTTCGTCAACATAGAGAGCGCTTCATCGAGCTGGATGTTGATGGAATATGGAGCATATACGACCCACGAGTTCCAGTCGATGAGATGTACACGTCCGTTTTTTACCGCAGGATGGCTGTTCCACAGTGGATTCGAAGCCATCTCTTTCAACAGTGTTGCCTTTTCATGCATAGAATTAATCGCCAGTACCAGCACATCTGCCTCAAGTCCGTCCCATTCTCCTGGTGTGAAGGGCAGCCAGTTGAATCCAACGCCGGGAGATTTGCCAGCCAGTTCGGTCTGAATACGCTGAGGAGCGGCCAATTGCAAGGTTCGATAAAAGACATGTCCAAAGTTCCGATGACTGTACATCCGTGGACCTTTAGGGGTCAACGTGGCCACGGCAACGGTGATGTTCCCGAGGAGTTCCTTGATTTTTTTGCGTGCACGCTCTGCCTTGCGTTCATGTCGATCCAGCCAATCTGTCGCTGCCTGGGTACGATCCACAATGGATGCAATCTGATGCAGATGACCAAAGACATCTGTCTGATTCCAGGGAATCGTGATGATGGGAGCGACATCGCCAATATGCTCCATCGCTTTGGCAGCTGCATTGTCCTTGGTCAGAATCAATTCAGGATTCACATCCAGGAAAGCCTGACGTCCCTGTTCCCAAGGTTCGTAGGCGTGGAAGGGCAACGTCAGCGATTTGGGCATATGAGGAAGATGGCCTTGGATCTGAGCTGCGCATGGCGTGATACCAAGTGTCATCAGGTGGTCCGTGTATGGATAGGAGAGCGACACGATATTTCGGTGGACCTGCTTCGAATAGGAAGTTGGCGCATAACCGGCATGGTTTCGGAAACGTCGGCTGAAATAAAATTCGTCACGGTAACCCACTTCACGAGCCACATCACGGATACGCAGATCTGAAGTGAGCAGCAATTCCTTGGCCCGGTTCATACGCAGATGAGTGATGTATTCAATCGGATTTTTCTGCATGCGGCTCTTGAATAGCTGCGAGTAATAGGACGGGTGCATGTCAGCCAGTTCAGCCAGCTTTTCCAGCTTGATCTCGTGCATATAGTTTTCGCGCATGTATTGCAGGGTGGACCTGAGCCACTGTTCGGGTTCATCCTGCCCAGCCCCCACGTCAGTCTGGTCTTCTTGAGGCCAGAGCATATGTAACAGTTCCGTCAGGAAGAGCTGTGCTTTCAAGCCCCTTTCCAAACCTTCATTGCTTAATTGTGTAAGCTGTGCGGCAATGCGCTGTATACCGTAAAATGGGCCCTGAATCCAGCCTGTAACAGGTGAACTGAGCTCACGTTCGTAGATTCGTCTGGCTTTTGTTTTCTCCGTAGCCCGATACATATCAAAGTGAATGATATACAGTTCAATATCATGGTCTTCATCACTAATCAGTTCAATTGCAGTTCCTGGTAGGGACAGACAAGCTGATTTGCGAACCACGTGAGATTGGATTCCATTCAAGATCAGTTGGCCTGTGAATTTGTGCATGTATATGAAGGTATGATGAGCTAACTCAGTTGTGGACCAGCGCCATTTCCCACGGGTTATAATATGTTCTGCCTGACGAAGTTCGATCAGGGTATCATTCAAGAATGCATCCAGGTCTGCTCGGATTGAGGATTCCTTTTCTGCATTGGGACTCGTCTGGTGATGCAACGTGTGTGGATTCATGCCGCTGTGGGCGGTACCGGGGATGGTAGTCATGGTGCTATGCAACCTCCTCTCTTTGGAACAGTTTAGGTAATAATTGAATCTGGAACGTACCATATTTTCTCGGACCTGAACGTCTTTATTGAACGTCTATTGATACGTTTGGCATGATGTAGTGAATACTGGCTGCCTTGTCAAAAGCACGTTTGCAGTATAGCCAGATGTTTTATTAATAGCACAGGGTATATGATCCCGTTATCAGATGTGATCGATAGTTTAACCAGATTGTCGCTAGTTACAAGTATGTTTACGGACAAGACTTCTTGGCCCTAGTCTGCTGATAATCTTAGCAAATCTACTGGAGAATTGAAATGTACACAGATATGTTCGAGGCCCTGATGAGCTTGAAGTCTATTGAAAGCACATAATCGAAATCGTTTTCTGACGTAAGCGTTTCTTTTTGGTAAAATAAAGGGGATAACATGTTGGCCTGATCTGAATCATGAACCTTTTCAACTCAAATTGCAGTAGGGAGGCTTTAATATGACAGAAGTAGTGGGACGGGACAAAGTACGCTGGGGCATTATGGGCACGGGATGGATTGCATCCCAGTTTGCAAGGGATCTGGAGCATGCGGGAAACGCTGTGAAAGCAGCGGTAGGTTCACGGACAGCGGGAAGTGCGGAGAAGTTTGCAGATGAATATGGTTTTGCACGCGCTTACGGTTCTTATGATGAAATGCTGCAAGATCCTGAGGTAGATATTATCTATGTGGCAACACCTCACCCTGTGCATAAGGAAAATGTAATGGCTTGTCTGGAGGCAGGCAAGGCGGTGCTCTGTGAAAAGCCGTTTACGATGAACGCGCGTCAGTTGGAGCAACTGGTGGAGACGGCACGGGAGCGTAACCTTTTCCTGATGGAAGGGATGTGGACACGCTTTTTGCCACCGATCGCTCAAGCCAGAGCATGGATTGCAGAAGGACGAATTGGTGAAGTACGTTTGCTCCAGGCAGACTTTGGATTCCGTGTCGGCTGGGAGCCGGAAGGTAGGTTGCTTAATCCGGATCTGGGTGGAGGCGCATTGTTGGATGCAGGGGTGTACCCGATCTCCTTTGCATCGATGATCTTTGGTGAACAGCCCCAGCATGTATGGAGTACGGCCAATATCGGTGAGACGGGTGTGGACGAGCAATTTTCCGTGTTGTTGTCCTATTCCGAGGGACGTTCTGCATCACTGAGTGCTGCCATTCGTCTGAACCTTAGCAATGAAGCGGTCATATACGGTACGGAAGGCAAGATTCGTCTTCCTTTATTCTTGGCGGGTAAAGAAGCCTATCTGCATGTGAATGGTCAGGACGAGCCGGAGAAGTTCACGGATGATCGAACATGTATTGGTTATGCTTTTGAGGCAGAAGAAGCGGGACGTTGTATCCTCGAAGGTCGGACGGAGAGCAACACCATTAAACTGGACGAATCCTTGGAAATCATGAAGCTGATGGACACGATTCGGGGCCAGTGGGGATTACGTTACAAATCGGAGTAAACAGACAGGAGCTGACGTGTGATGGTGAAGATTCTGATATCCGGGTTTGAACCTTTTGGCGGGGATGCAGTGAATCCGACGGGGGCATTAATGGATGCTCTTGCAAACGAAGTGATCGAGGGTGCTGAGCTAAAAACAGTACTGTTGCCCGTGCACTTTGATGAATGTGCAGACCTGCTAATCGCAGAGATGGGAGCCTATCGGCCAGATGTCGTCATCGCCTGTGGGCTGGCCAAGGGCAGAACATCCATCACACCGGAGCGGATCGCCGTGAATGCCAAAGACATTCCGGCAGGCTCCTACGCGGATAACCAAGGACAGCGTCCTGTGGACGAGCCAATTGTAGACGGCAGCCCGGACGGTTTGTTCTCCACGTTGCCCATTCGTGCCATGGTGAATGACATGTCCGCAGCGGGTATTCCCGCTACCGTGTCCAATACAGCAGGTACATATATCTGCAACAACACGATGTACCGGGTGCTGGATCACATTCGAGTAGGGCAACTTCCGATACGTGCCGGATTTGTACATTTTCCAGCCTCCACAGAGATGGCGGTGTTGCAGCCTTCCGTCCCTTCGCTGCCTATTCCCATGATGCTGGATGCGCTGCGGATCATGATCCACACGGTTGTGGCTGATTCGTAGGGATGGTTCCGATTGTTCGGCTGCGGTTGCAGCAGAACGTAGGCGAGGGTTGGATTCGTAGACCGCCGTTGTGAGAGGGAGAGCAGTGGGTTGGGATGATGGGGTACAGTAGGGTTCAAGATGACGTGGAGAGCGTGTAGTTGCATGGTTTTGTCTGCTTCGATCTTGTGTTGAGCAGAGTGTTAGATATGAGTATAAATATGAAGTTGAATATAAAGTGAAAAAAAGAGCTGTCCCATCGTCATAAGTCTGACGTTAGGGGACAGCTCTTTCTATTTCGTGTGTCATGTGTCATGGGTAGTGTAGTCCAACATGGTTAGTGAGGTCACTAGTTTGCAGCAAAGAATCTTGATGAGTGTTTTTTGCCTAGTTAAAAATTAGACTCTAAAACCGCAAACCGCAAACCGCAAACCGCAAACCGCAAACCGCAAACCGCAAACCCGAAACCCGGTAAGGCTTATATAACTGTTGCTGGAAGGTAGGAATTCAGCAAAACAGGTACGGGGCAGTTAAAGGACAGACTCCGATTCGTGCCCTCCTGAATACGACCTTTACTAACCCTAAGTAACTAAGCTCTTAAGAAACAAGACGCAAGGACACCACCATCACCCTGGCTAGCTAAGTGGTTTGTATCCACGAAAACCCCGAATAGACTTCTACGAAGCTTGCTCCTCAGAGTGTCTTGGAACGGACTCTAACGAACCGAGCACACTCTATTCTAGGAAAATCTGCACATACCAATTTCTAACGAATCGTAGGATCGTTATTGGGTGGAATGAAGCGAATTTGTTGGTGATATGACCGATTTCTAACTGAATAGAGTGTCTGGGATTCGTTAGAATTTTCGTAGCATGGTATTTGGCTAAATAAGGTGCACTGGGTTCGTAAGAGAAAAAAACTGCGAATTTGTAGCACCCTAAGTCTACTTTTAAAAACCACTTAAATTTCGAATCCCCGAATAGGCGCTTCTACGAAGCTTGCTCCTCTGAGCGTCTTGGAACGGACTCTAACGAACCGAGCACACGCTATTCGCCGAAAATCCGCACATACCAATTTCTATCGAATCGTAGGATCGTTGTTGTGCGAAATTATGCGAGTTTGTCGGTGATATGAACGAGATTTAGCCGAATACGGTGTCTGAGATTCTTTAGAATTCTCATACCACGTTATTCGGCTAAATAAGATGTGCTGTGTTCTTTAGATATAGAGCGAAGTGAAACTAACTCAAATTAAATCAAAGTTAGATTCGCAACAGATCAAGATCGAACTCAGGAACGAGTCCTTCTTTCATGGCACGACCAAGCAGTGCAGTGATTGCACCGTAACCATCATCACCCAGGTTGGCGCTGAACTCATTAACGTACAGGCCGATATGTTGTGCAGCTACGTCAGGGTCCATTTCTTGGGCATGTTCCATAACGTATGCTCTCGACTCATCCGGGTGCGCCCATGCATATTCAACGGAGGCGCGTGCCCATCCGGCGAGGGCATGAGCATCTATGTTGCGACGTGCGATGATCGCTCCAAGCGGGATCGGAAGGCCTGTGTCGCTTTCCCACCAGTTCCCGAGATCTGTCATTAGTTTGAGATCATAATTCTGGTACGTGAAGCGTGCTTCATGGATGACAAGTCCGGCATCGATCTTGCCGTCACGAACAGCAGGCATGATCTGGTCGAATGGCATGACAACAATCTCGCCTACACCGCCCGGAACATTTTGCGCTGCCCACAGACGGAATAATAGATATGCTGTCGAGCGCTCGCTTGGTACAGCAACCCGTCGTCCAGACAGATATGCTGGATCGGTCGTGCCATTTGCGGTCAGAACCAAAGGACCACAGCCTCTGCCAAGTGCGCCTCCAGCAGGAAGCAGAGTATAGTCAGATAACACGTATGGCAGTGCTGCATAAGATATTTTCATCACTTCAGGTGTGTCGGGTCCATCGGGATTTGCCGCCAGACCATTGGTAATATCAATATCAGCATAACGGACATCCAGCTTAGGTGCGTCCGGGATTAACCCGTGCACCCACGCGTGAAAGATAAATGTATCGTTTGGACAAGGGGAAAATGCAATTTTCATGATGTAATAACCTCCCGTAAAATGGAACTTGCAGCCTGAAGCGCATCAAGGGCATCCTTGATGCGCCAAGCGTCGCGGTCGCGTGGACCGACCGCGTTGGATATGGCCCGCAGTTCGAGTGCTGGCACGCCGAACTGCTGGGCAGCTGTTGCCACGCCGAAGCCTTCCATGCCTTCGGTGGCGGCATCCGGCACGCGGCGCAATAGCTCCGCAGCCGTCTCCGCTGTTCCGGTCGCCGTGGACACGGTGACCGCAGTGCCTCCGCTGACAGCGAGCCCAGCCCGCTGCAGTTCATGGCGCAGGCGAGCGGCAAGCTCTGCGTCCGCCGCCACAATGGACGAGCCGAATCCGAGCTCGTCCACACTAAGGAAGCCGTCTGGCGTCTGCGAGCCCAGATCGGCAGCAACCATAGCGTCGGCTACCACGAGGGAGCCGACGCCTGCCCGGCCGGGGAACCCACCGCCGATGCCGGCACTGATCACCAGCATGTAGACTGGTGATCCGGCTCCGGCAAGGGGCCCCGGCCCATCCGATGTGGCAGATGCCTGTGCTACATCGGATGGGTTTGGCGCAGTGGAACCCTGCGCCAACGCCCTAGTGCTCGCAGCCGCTACGGCATATGCCAATGTAGCGGCTGTTCCTGCTGCGGCCGAGGCTGGGCCAACGCCCGCAGCGATGACGTCAAATCGTTCCGCGGCCGTATTTCCCAAACCACGGAGGACCGCATCTTTCTCCGCATCAACAGCGGTTACAATTAACACACGTTGTGATGAATTTGCTTGTACCGGACTTATATCTGAAGTGTTTATTTCCCCAGTTGAATCCCCGTGGTGTCCACTATTTTCGAATGATGCGTTTGGTTTATTATTCTGATCTTTATCCTGTCTATGTTCATTCATCTCGGATTCTCCTTATGAGGTATTAGAAGTGTAACATATGCCTCCATAGTATCTTTCTTACAGCAAGTTTCTAGTTACACTTCTTAGGGTTACTACTTACTTCTATATTTTCGTGTAAATGTATAGTTCAACTTATATAAATGGAATTCGGGCATATATTTGTCCACTACCAAGGGACATTTATCTTCATTTTGTCTTTCAAAGAGTGGACACTTTTTCTAAAAAGATACTATATCCATCCAGGAATATGAAACACTACATATAGATGTTTTCGGATATAAAATTAAAAATGATCTATATGTAGAATATCAATTCCGAAGTGCTTTCTCATGTCCGTGTCCACCCTTTGAAAGACATATCTACAATATGTATGCTCAGTGCGGACAGCACGAGTTGGCCCTCCAAACGAACAGATAAACGATTGAAAAGGCTGGAGTCTGCCCGACCCATCCAACGCGAATCATATATAGCCTTAGGATTTTAGACCAACAAGCCAAATGAATAACGGTCCAGTCTACACTCGACCACTGCATAGTAGCTTATTTGTGCAAACCCGAATTTAAAGCAAATACAAGGTCTCGCTAACTCTAATTTAGCTGCCTACTGTATGGCCTACCGTTTGTGCAGACAATAGATCTATAACGCGAGACAACACAACACAACACAACACAACACAACACAACACAACACAACTAACGCATAACAGACCTAACAATCAATCAGATTAAACGCGCACAAAAAAGTAACAAAGATACAGTGATTATTGAACAATATTTCATCCCCATCATAACGGAAGGGGAAAGACCTGAACAACCTTTGCATGTAATTCTCTCAAAAGCGGTCAAGCAAAGTTTTGGGTAGCCGTATCACTTCAAGTAGCCACATCTAGCCACATCGCTTCAGATAACCGTTTTGCTTCACTTCATGTGAACGCCACCCTGATCGTGCCGCGTCCTAAGCCGGAATGAACCTGCTTCCTAAAATTATATATGTCATTTAAACCATATAATATTTCTTTATTAACGTACTCCCAATAAAACAAGAAGTCAAAGTCAACAGTTGACAATCTGATTTAACTGTATTAATAATAGTAGTACAGTTAATACACCTAAGAGTTGAATATGTATGGCACTACAGCTGTACAGCTTAGGTAACGCCTTTTTCACCTAGATAACTACACATAGACCTCAGATACAGTCATTTAAAACCCATAGGTTAACTCACACATTTACAGAAAGGAGGTGCGGGATGTTCGAATTAGATGTACGCAGCCGTAAGGCGATCTACGAGCAACTAGTGGACAAAGTCAAAGAAATGATCGTATACGGTATTCTAAAGCCCGACGAGCAGCTTCCTTCCGTTCGTGCGTTATCCACGCAGCTGACCGTGAATCCAAATACGATTCAGAAAGCGTATCGTGAGCTTGAACGTGAAGGTTACATTTATTCTTTGCAGGGAAAAGGGAGCTTCGTATCATCGTCAGTGGAACATCCGAATGAAGCCATGAGAGATGAGATCAGAGAGTCTCTGGTGAAGTTGATTGCAGAAGCTTCGTATTCCGGTTTGACCAAAGCAGATATGACGCTTTTGTTTGAGGAAGCGATGGCCCGTATAGAGAAGGAGGAGCCTCATGATTGAGCTGAATCAAGTCGTCAAAGCATTTGAACAGGAAAAGGCAGTGGATGGCGTAACGATGCACATACATAAGGGGTCGATCTATGGTTTGCTCGGTTCCAACGGGGCAGGAAAGACATCTCTGCTCAAAATGATGGCTGGTATTTACCGTCAGGACAGCGGGACTGTTCGTATCGAAGATAATGAGATTTATGAAAATATGGATCTCAAAGGCCGCACAATTTTTATGGCAGATTCACCCTACTTTTTCCCGCAATCTTCAATAACTCAGATGGCTGCATTTTATCGTTCGGTATATCCGCGCTGGAATGAGGAACGGTTCAAGCAACTGGCTACCGTGTTCAAACTGGATGTAAAACGCAAGTTACATCGTATGTCCAAAGGCATGCGCCGTCAGGCAGCCGTATGGCTGGGACTTAGCTGTATGCCTGAAGTACTGCTGATGGATGAGCCGATTGACGGCCTCGACCCGGTCATGCGCCAGCAGATCAAAAACTTGCTGTTCCAGGAAGCAGCTGAGCGTCAAGTAACTATTGTTATCTCGTCGCACAACTTGCGTGAGATCGAAGATCTGTGTGACCATGTGGCGATTATGCACAAAGGCCGAATTATTGTAGAGAAGGATCTTGATGATCTGAAGGCCGATACGCATAAAATCCAAGTCGCATTCCGCCACCCGGACCATGCCAAAGCCATGGATGAGCAGATTGATATTTTGCATGAAGAGAAACGTGGAAGTGTATCCCTGTACATCGTCAAAGGTAACCGACAACAGGTAACGGATCAATTCCGTATACATGATCCGTATCTGCTGGATGTACTGCCTTTGACGCTCGAAGAAATCTTTATTTACGAAATGGAGGACGCAGGGTATGATATTCAACCGATTGTTCTGTAACCGGGGCATCCTGATCCAAAATTTCAGACAGCATGGATGGATAGGCATTTTATATCTCATCACATTGTTGTTCTCACTTCCGCTATATATCGCTACCGAGTACAGGGATGTGCCACAGCAGATTATAAGTTTGTTTCAGGCCAATGGTGAAGTGCAGATTCTGTTCGCTATCACACTGCCCGTAGCGGCTGGAATCTTTCTTTTTCGGTACATTCAATCTGGTGCACCTTCGGATCTGTTCCATAGTTTGCCGTTACGTCGTAAACATCTATTAACGGTGAATCTGTTGACCGGATTTGTCATGATCCTGATTCCAATCTGGATTACAACTGCGATTACCGGCTGGGTATGGGCGGTACTGGATCAACCTGCGTTTCTGTTTGATGGCAGTACAATCTGGATGTGGGGCTTGAGCATGAGTATCTACTCGCTGTTTATGTTCATGCTAACTGTGGCAGTGGGCATGTGTATTGGTCAATCTGTATTGCAGGGACTCACCGTGTACGCACTCGTCTTGTTACCTGTTGTCGTATGGTTCATTATGTCACTTCATCTCCAGCATTATTTGCTCGGATATGCTTTTGAAGAAGTGGGCTTTAATGCGGAGAAACTCTCACTTGTCCTGCGTGTGGGTTCGATCAGTAACCTCCCTGTAATCCGTCAGGAGTTAATTATCTATGCGATATTTGCAATCCTGTTTATTCCTCTAACCTATGTACTTTATGCGAAGAGACAGGTTGAATCTGCTACCCAAGCAGTTACGTTTAAGCTTATAAAACCTATATTTCGCTTTGGATTGATGTTTACATTGGTTCTGATTGGCGGAGGTTACTTTACAATGATTGCTCCAAGAGGATCAGCTGGATGGGGAATCTTCGGATATATCCTCGGCGGAATTGTAGGTTATATCGTTGCCGAGATGATTATTCGCAAAACATGGCTGATCTGGAGCAGCAGGCTGCTACCCAAGCTGATTCTATATGGTATCATCGCTGGTCTGATACTGTACGTACCTATTGCCGACTGGAATGGATACGCCGCTCGAGTGCCTGAAATGAGCAAGGTGAATAGCATCAAGCTTGGTGGGGAGAGTTATACCTACAGTAACGGTGTCAGTCAGAAAAAGGACGATGCTCACCTCTATTCTAATGATTCGGAATACATGGGGGCAGTTATCGCTCTTCATCAAAAAATTGTGAATTCCGATCTTCCTTTACTGGATGATCCGATTAATACAGGTATGCGTAATGATGAGTCTATATTAATTAACTACAAGCTGGATAACGGCAAAGTGATGAAACGTAAATACTACATTCCAGAAGCCGAATTCCATCAGGAATTAAAGGCTCTGAAACAGTCCCAGGATTACAAAAGAGTCGCCTTTGAAACGTATAAGCTGGATGAAGATGCGTTAAGTTTCGGTATTCGTTCTGCCATAAGTTCATACCGGAAGGTTTATATTAGCAATCCGGAGCAAGTCCGTGAGTTCAAAACATTGTTGAAACAGGACATTTTTGATCAGACCTATGAAGAACAGCGCTCCCCGTGGCAGTCGTTTGCTTACGCGGAGATGAATCAGGACTCTACTTCGAAAGATCCATTTCAACCGAGGGAGATGTGGAATTTTGAGATCAAACCTAGCTATGATCGGGTATTGGCTTGGCTGAAGGAGAACAAGTTATACGACCAGTTGCTTGTCCAGGCAGATGAGATTGTCTCCGCTCAGTTTGCGAAGCAGGAGATTAACAGTCCGGGTTCGCTTCAGTGGACTACTCCGCAGCCAGAATATATCGATGGAAATCTAAGTGGTAACAAACAGATAGCGACTAAAAACAAAGAAATCATTAGTGATTTGCTCAAACGTCAACGGTCTGGTTATCTAACAGAGAAAGATACCATTTATCAGATCAAGTTGAATGTAACTCGTGGCGAGAACATCTATATGATACTGAAAGAAGAGGATCTGACCGAGGAAATGAAAGCTATTTTGGTCAATCAATAAGCTGAGTTGTATCAGTTGTTAACTATAAGCGGGAAGGGTTCTCCCGTTGATCGAAAGTTTTATTCAACCAGTGAAACCAGATTTACTTGACCAGGCACAGTGAATGGAATATATTAGAAAAAGGAAAGGTTCGAGCGACTCGTTCAATCGAATCTCATATGGAACGGCTTATGAGGGAAGCACCCGTAAGAGCAGGCAAATGCCTGACTTGCGGGTGCTTTTTTGTCGTTCGCTGATTTCGTGGGCTATTCTGCTAAATATTTTAGAAGAAAGGGTGTAGAGACGCATGCAAACAGAAGCATGGAAGGAAACGATAAATGAACAGGAGGCCATGGTATGTTGTTCCCTATTGGAACGATCAAGCTCTCATAACTTCATAGAACATCACGGTTTAGTAGAAGAGAAGAAGGGGCGACAGCATATCGAAGATATATCTACAGAAGAAATAGCTTTAATGGAGACGAGTGACATACTATTCCCTTCTCCAGTAGCAGGTAGCCATAGTCACATGAAGGAACAAAGTAACGTCCGGCGTCGTCAATTGCCATTGTTGACTCATCTTATTTTCGGATCACGCCTGCTTATAGGGCTTGTGATTCTGTTCAGCGCAGGCACGATGTATTTTGCTTCTTCAGTAGAGGCTGCTGGCATAGATCTTGGCGTAACAGCGCAAAAAGCATGGGATTCCGTTTTGAACAAAGCCGACGCACAAACCAAGTTAACGTTGAAGCAAGCGTACGATAAAGTGGGAAACTGGAAGACACAAGAGCAGGCTTGGGAACAAAAAATAAAGACACTTCATGCCGCCAATACCGCGCAATTGGAGCGATTACGTGTAGAAATAAGACAAATCGATGATGCGAAGGTCGCAGCTCTAGCTGAAAAGGTAAAGCAAACCCAAGCCCGATATGAACCACTATTCGCTCTCTATAGTTCAGTCAATAGACAGTTGGATGCAGCCAAAGCCATCAAAAATAAGGAATGGAGTGCAGCGATCCGCACACAGGCAGATACGTTGAGACCCGTTGTGAAGCTTGCCAGAGAAGACATCCGGATCAAGAAAAAGGAACTTGCTGAAGCACGTAAACGGAAGAGCGCTGAAATAAAACGTTTACGAGCTATGCTAGCAGGGGCCGACTCCGCGAAGAAACAGATTCAAACGGCTAAAAAACAGGCAAGTCTGGCAAAAGAACGATATTCCAAAGCTCTACAACAGTTCAAACAGAGTACAAAACAAAGCCAAACGTCACGTGTACTCAGCTCATTGAACACCTTGGCGTCTGTAGCAGAGAAGTGGGCAGGAACAAAACAAAGTATTCATACACTGGAGCAAAACGTATCCACTACGTATGTGAAAGTCAGACAGGAAATCGCCAAGAGACCCAAATAAGAGGAAACCCGGTCCTCTCTGCAACGTACACAACTTTAGATGTAAAGACGCTTCGATGATGATGGAACGAGGTGGAGCTATTGCAGTCCAAGTTGGAAACGAAACGTACGGGGGCAAAAGGTTTTAAACGTAAACGTTACTGGATTCCCAGCGTTGTACTAATTTTGATCATAGGTTTTATTGGGATTGGTACACAATGGACACCCAAAATAACGGTATTTTTATTAAAATCATTAATTGAAACTGCTAATACAGACACAAATAGCAAGGACACTATGCTCTCGGGTGGGATAACTCGTGTTGTGGATGTACCCTATGCAGACGAAGGGCGTAATGACAGTACACTGGATATCTATTATCCTTCCGTAACATCGGAACCTTTGCCTGTTGTGTTGTGGGTTCATGGTGGTGGATGGGTCTTGGGTGACAAAAAGGATATCGCAGATTATGCCGTACAATTAGCCAAACAGGGTTACGTTGTGGTCAGTATGAATTATGCGCTCGCACCGGATACGAAATATCCCATTCCCGTGATCCAGACGAATCAGGCTTTGACTTACGTGAAGAACCATGTCAGTGAGTATCACGGTGACCCGGAAAACATATTTCTCGCAGGCAATTCGGCAGGTGCCCAGATTGCAAGTCAGACTGCGGCAGTGGTGACCAATCCATCTCTCGCCAAGCTGATGAACATAACACCAGCCGCCCAGCCGGAAGAGTTGCGTGGGGTTCTGCTATTCTGTGGTCCATACAATCTAAGCACGGTAGCCAATACAGGCTTTCCACTCATACGGACATTTCTCTGGTCATATACGGGAGTCAAAACATTCGAAGACTATCCACGTCTGCATGAAATGTCGACCGTGCTTCAGGCCACAGCAGAGTACCCGCCTGCATTCATTACCTCAGGCAATGATGACCCGTTGACCAGTCAATCGATTGAGCTGGCACAAGTATTGAAGCGCCTTGATGTTGAGGTGGAAACCTTGTTTTTCTCAAACTCATCAGAGAAGCTGGGACATGATTATCAATTTGATCTGGAGAGTGACGCTGGACAACAGGCGATACATTCGGCAGTACGATTCATGCAACAGTATAGTCGATGAGCAGACAAGTCTGTGGTACACTCGAAGCAAATGAGGGCGCAGGAGGAGAAGTATGGCAGATAAAGAAGATTTGACCCGGTTCGGGGTGGCGTTTCCTACACCTTTGATTGAACAGTTTGATCAGTATATTGAGGAACAGGGGTACAAAAACCGATCTGAGGCTTTCCGTGATCTTGTTCGAAAAACATTATTGCAACCCTCTGCACTGCAATCCGAGCAGGATGTGGCTGGCACCATTGTAATGGTCTACGATCACCATATTAGTGATCTTCCGATCCGCTTGATGGAGCTGCAGCATGAGGCGCATCATGACATCATTTCCAATATGCACGTGCATCTGAACCATGACCAATGCCTGGAGGTAATTGCCGTACGGGGGAACCTGGGACGATTGCGTCATCTGCATCAACAGATCCAGGTGCAAAAAGGTGTTTTGTATGCGGAGCTGTCTGTGACTTATGTAGATGAACTCAACAAACTGGCTCATGCTCAGAGTCGTCAGGATGGCAATCCGGATCAAAGTCTGGATCATCACAATCAAGGTGCGGGTCAGCATGGTCACAGTCATCATCATCGCTCTGCGGAGTAAGACAAATACGGGTGTAATTTCTATGAAAATATATCAAATCTAAAAAACAGACTATTGGTTAGATGCCAACCGTCTGTTTTTTTTGTTTGTTATAATACCTGACTTTATAGAGCGCTACAAATGCTCGGTTATACAACTTTTTATTTATTAATTCTGAAATATGAAAAAATATGGATTACGAAGTTAACTTTGTTGACATATGATTTGTATTTTGTGCTACAATTTCTCTAAAAAGTAACACGAAAAAGTGAGTGCAGCACATATTTAGAGGGGGAACGACCAGAATGGGCAGATTTTCATGGAGATGGGGAAAACGAAAAGGTAGAACAGGATTAGGCATTTTGCTTGTATGTTCCATTGGTTTATCTGGTTGTGCACAGAGCACAGCGCCAATAGCTTCATCAGCAGAGAATGGACAGTCAGTTCCAACGTCAACCAAAGACGAATTGGTGCTGGCGGTTGGCACCGAGCCGGAAGGTGGGTTTGATCCAACAACCGGATGGGGGCAATATGGGTCACCAGTTTTCCAAAGTACCCTGCTGAAGCGGGATGCCAAGCTACAGCTGGTTAACGATCTGGCTACCACATACTCAGTTAGTGAAGATGGGCTGACCTGGACGGTTACGCTTCGGAACGATGTGAAATTCTCTGATGGGGAAGCCCTGACGGCTGAGGATGTAAAATTTACGTTTGAAACAGCTGCCAAGAGTGGGTCTGTGATTGATTTGACGAATATGGCTGATGTGAAGGCACCTGATGATAGCACGGTCGTATTTACACTGAAGTCGCCGCAGTCTACATTTATCAGTCTGCTGACAACACTTGGCATTGTGCCTGAACACGCCTATGGGGCTGATTATGCAGAACATCCGGTCGGATCAGGACCGTACAAGCTGGTTCAGTGGGACAAAGGACAACAGGCCATCGTAGAAGCCAATGAAGAATATTACGGTAACAAGTCTGTATTCCACAAACTCACCTTCCTCTATCTGGATGAAGATGCAGCCTACGCCGCTGCGCAGGCAGGTACGGTGGATATCGCTGCTATCCCGGCAGCGTTTAGCAAACAACAGGTGAATGGCATGACATTAGAGGCCGTGAAAACCGTAGATAACCGTGGCATCATGTTCCCGATGCAGCCTGCTGGTGCCAAGTCGGGCGATGGTCTTCCCGCAGGGAATGATGTGACATCCGATTTGGCGATTCGCCAAGCGGTGAATGTCGTGATTGATCGTAAGGCTTTGGTTGAGGGTGTACTGGAAGGGTACGGTCGTCCAGCGTATTCCGTCAGCGATGACCTGCCTTGGAGCAATGCGGAAGCTGTATTTACGGATGCCAATCTCGAAGAAGCAAAGCAGATTCTGGCCGCTGGTGGCTGGGTAGATGCGGACGGTGACGGTATCGTCGAGAAAAACGGCGTCAAGGCCGAATTCAATCTGCTTTATTTTGCAGGTGATTTAACAAGACAATCTCTGGCACTGGCTGCTGCGGATATGGTAGCCCAGGCGGGAATCAAAATCAATGTTGAAGGCAAAAGCCGTGAAGAGACAAAAAAGATGGCTTACTCCAACGCTGTATTATTTGGTTGGGGCAGTCATGACCCTTTGGAAACCTATAACCTCTATAGCAGTACTCATAAAGGAGAAGGGTATTACAATGTGGGGCTGTACAGTAATCCTGTCGTGGATTCTTGGATGGACAAAGCCCTTCAGGCAACAAGTGAAGAAGAGGCATTGCCGTTCTGGCAGAAAGCGGAATGGGATGGAACAACAGGTTTCAGTTATCAGGGTGATGCGCCATGGGCATGGCTCGTAAATATAGATCATCTGTACCTGGTTACGAATGGACTGAACATTGGAGAGCAGCAGATCCATCCTCATGGTCACGGCTGGCCGGTGACAACCAATCTGGAGGAATGGTCCTGGGATAACAGTACAAAGTAGGAAACGTAACGGTAGCTTTAGCCTGAATTGGGGAGAGATTGGATGACAGGCAGGAATGGATGGGCCAGATTTGTTGGTTTTAAAATGTTGCGACTTGTATCTCTATTGGTTGGAGTCAGTGTGTTGTCTTTTATATTAATGCAATTCTCTCCTGTTGATCCGATCGAAGCCTATATTGGTGGAGACATGATCCGGGTAAGCGCCGAACAGCGCAGTTTAATCGAAGAACGTTGGGGATTGAATGAATCTCCCGTGGAACGATTACTGACCTGGGGACAAGCGCTGATTCAGGGAGATCTGGGAACTTCGATGATCTACAGACAACCTGTAGCGGATATTATCCAGGAACGATTCATGAATTCTGTCGCACTTATGGCTGTAGCTTGGATATTATCCGGCATCATTGGTTTCACTCTTGGTGTAGTTGCTGCCATGAGACGGAATTCGAAGCTGGATCGCCTGATCTGTTGGTATTGTTATACGCTGGCCTCCACGCCGGTATTCTGGATTGCGCTGTTGCTGCTGATGGTATTTGGTGTGTGGCTTGGATGGCTTCCGGTTGGGCTTGGAGTACCCGCCGGGATGTCAGCTGATCAGGTTACATGGGGAGATCGGGTTATTCATATGATTCTGCCAGCGTTGACTCTCAGCCTGACCGGGGTAGCCTCTATTGCTTTGCATACCCGGCAGAAGCTCACAGATGTGCTCGAGTCAGATTATATTCTGTTTGCAAGAGCGCGAGGTGAGCGTGGATTTCAGCTGTTCCGTCGACATGGGTTCAGACATGTTGTTTTGCCAGCCATCACGCTTCAGTTTGCTTCGTTCAGTGAACTGTTTGGTGGGGCTGTGCTTGCAGAACAGGTATTTTCATACCCCGGCCTTGGTCAGGCGACGGTTCAGGCGGGGTTGCGTGGAGATGTTCCACTGCTGCTTGGACTTGTGATGTGCAGTGCGATTTTTGTTTTCACAGGTAATATGGTTGCCGACATTCTGTATCGCTTGATTGATCCACGGATGAAGGAGGAGCTGATGTCATGAAGCAGACGGTAGAACGCTCCTCCGAGCAGACGACAGAAACAGCCAAAATACAGAAAGTGAAAACTGCGAATCAAGAGGTACGGTATAACATTAATACCGGGTCTCTACAAGCTGGGAATGGAACAGGAACCTCACGCCCATCGAGAAAAGATTATACGGCTGCCAGAGACCAAAATTTCCGCAACCCTCGCCAAAGAGCGGTGATCTGGGGAAGCCTCGCGGTGATCTGGATTGCCGTTGTGTGGTTGACGGGCAGGTTGCTTCCGGCTGGTTCTACGCTGACTTCACTAATGGATCGGAATTTGGCTCCAACCTGGGCGCATCCATTTGGCACAGATTGGCTCGGAAGAGATATGTTCATGCGTACGTTAAAAGGATTGGCAACCAGCATTCAAGTGGGATTGCTTGCTGCATGTGGTGGCGGATTGATCGCACTGCTGTTGGGTTTGACTGCCGCTTCAAGCAAGGCTGCTGACCAGGTAATCTCATGGATTATCGACCTGTTCCTGAGTGTACCTCATCTGGTATCGCTAGTTATGCTGGCCTTTGTATTCGGTGGAGGTTTGGCAGGAGTTGCGGCAGCGATTGCGCTGACACACTGGCCGAATCTCGCCCGGATTGTACGAGCGGAGATGATCCAACTGAAATCCGCAGAGTACATTCAGGTTTCACACAAGTTGGGCCAATCGAGGTTACAGATTGCGATGCAACATATACTGCCACATCTGGTTCCACAACTGTTCGTGGGCGTATTACTAATCTTTCCCCATGCCATTCTGCATGAGGCAGCCATTACGTTTCTGGGGCTGGGGTTGTCCCCGCAACAACCGGCAATCGGAATTATTTTGTCAGAGTCGATGAGATATTTATCTGCTGGCATGTGGTGGCTCGCCTTTTTCCCTGGACTGGCATTGTTGCTGGTTGTTCGTGCGTTTGATGTATTGGGAAACAGTCTGAAGACATTGACGGGTACAGGTAGTTCAAGGGAGGTGAGGTAAATATGGCTCTGCTTGATATTGAGGGAGTGTCGGTGTCATTTCGGCGCGCTCGTGGTTGGTTTGGACACGAACAGATTGATGTCATTCAGAATCTGGATCTTTCCATAAACGAGGGCGAGATCGTGGCTGTTGTAGGTGCAAGTGGATCGGGTAAAAGTGTGCTGGCGCAGGCCATTATGGGCATCCTGCCTGCCAATGCTAGGTTGGAGGGGAGAATAAGCTATAGTGGCGAGCCTTTGACTCCAGAGCGGCAGCTTCATCTGCGTGGTGAGGAGCTGATGTTGATTCCACAATCCGTCAGTTATTTGGACCCTTTGATGAAGGTGGGAAGGCAAGTTCAGCCGGTAACCCGAAATTCGGGACGGAAGCGCGGCTTCATAACTCGATCCCACTTGAAAAAGTCGGAGCAGGAGCTGACGGAGCGATATCACCTTCCTCAAGGAACAGCCGGAAAGTACCCGTTTGAGTTGTCCGGAGGTATGGCAAGGCGGGTGTTGATGGCGACAGCGACCTCCGGTCATCCCAAGCTGATCATTGCAGATGAGCCGACACCAGGCATCCATCCCGAAGTGCTGGCTGATACAATGAAGCAATTTCGCGAGCTTGCTAATGAAGGTTTAGGCATTCTGTGGATTACCCATGATGTCACGACAGCCCTGACGGCAGCGGATCGCATCGCTGTATTTTATGCGGGTACCAATGTAGAGGCGGCGCAGGTGGATGATTTTAAAGGGAATGGAGAACGTCTGCGTCATCCATATACAAAAGCGCTCTGGAATGCGTTGCCGCAGAACGGATTTCAGCCACTCCCAGGCTCCCAGCCGTTGGCAGGTCAAGAGATCACGATAGGATGTTTATTTGCTCCCCGATGTAGCGTAGCAACCGTTGCATGTACCCGCGAACGTCCAGAGCTTCGTAAGGTACGGGGCGGAGAAGTGAGGTGTTTCCATGTCACTTGAAGCACGGGACGTGAGTTACCGTTACGATCCGAAATCGTGGGTGTTCCAGCAGATGAATATGCAGGTGAAACAAGGCGAAGTCGTGGGCTTGTGGGGACCAAGTGGCTGTGGAAAAACAAGCCTTGGACGCATCCTTGCAGGATATGCCGAACCTGTAGCAGGACAAGTACTTCTGGATGGGAATCCACTCCCACGTACAGGAGTATGTCCGGTTCAGCTGGTATTCCAGCATCCGGAGAAAGCTGTGAATCCACGCTGGCGAATGCGTCGTGTACTTCAGGAGGCGTCTGTGCAGGATGAACAGTTGCTCGAAGCATTGGGTATTCAGCAGACCTGGTTGGACCGCAGACCGGGTGAATTATCCGGTGGAGAACTGCAACGTTTCTGTGTGGCGCGAGCGCTTGGTACAGCGACACGTTACGTGATCGCAGATGAGATGACAACGATGCTGGATGCGATCACTCAGGCACAGATCTGGCATACCGTGATGGAAGTGGCTCGCCAGCGTGATCTGGGATTACTGATCATAAGCCATGATCGGGATTTGCTGAACAGGTTGTGCGACAGAATTACACCGATGCCGATATCGATGTCACTGTCACTGTAATTTTAATTATATTCGAATAAATAAATGGATCGAATACAAAAGGGATGCCCCTTGTGCAGTCATTGACCATGAATATGAGTCATGGACTTGACTACGGGGCACCCTTTTTTCTATTTTGACAAATATTCACCATTTAACAAACAGTACACGTTTTGTTCGCAACGTACATAGATGTAACTGACAGCTTATTTGCCCGACACATTGCTTAACAACACAGATAACCTGCGCATCGCCTCTTCAACCGTGGAACGTGGACAGGCTACATTAATGCGCATGAACCCTGTACCCTCCGTTCCAAAGAAGCTCCCGTCATTGAAAGCAAGCCCTGCTTCATGAAGCAGCATATTGCATAGTTGTGCATGTGGGATATTCAGCTCCCGGAAATCCATCCATAACAGATAGGTCGCTTCGGGCAAATGCATTTTGATCTGTGGCATATGTTCCGCAACATATTGCTGTACATACTCCATATTTCCACGGATATAGGCAAGGCACTCATCCAGCCATTCCTCGGCATCATTGTAAGCAGCTTCGGTTGCAACAGCCCCCAATGTGCTGATATTGGCAAGTCCCATCGTTTTTACACCCTGCGCGAACGATTCCCGCAACTTGGCATTGGGGATGATGATATTGGATGTGCAGAGGCCAGGAATGTTGAACGTTTTGCTTGGAGCCGTACAGATGATGCTTAGATCAGAGACGGCGTCCGAGATCAGGGTCAGTGGTGTATGAGTTCCGCGCTGATGAACAAGATCGGCATGGATTTCATCTGAAACCATCAGTACGTTGTATTGCAGACACAATGACGTAAGCCCTTCAAGCTCTTCACGAGTCCATACCCGTCCAACCGGGTTATGAGGACTGCACAGAATCAGCATTTTGACCCGACCGGTCTGTAAGCTGGATTCCAGTTGTTCCAGATCCAGCGTGTAATGACCGTTATTCTCTACCAAAGGATTGGTGATCAGTTCACGGCCCTGACCACGTACTACTTCATAGAAGGGAGCATACACCGGGGTTTGGATGACTACAGCATCTCCCGGTTGAGTGAATCGTTGTACAGCAATGCTGAGTGCGGGCACAATACCTGGAGTGAATACAATCCAGTCATCGTTAATTGTCCAGTTGTGGCGCCGTTCCATCCAGCCTGCAACAGCTGTATGATACGCTTCAGTCCGTACTGTATAACCAAAAATCCCGTGCTCCATCCTAGTTTGCAGGGCCTGAATGACGGATGGTGGAGCAGCAAAATCCATATCGGCCACCCACATCGGAAGCGCATCAGCAGCACCGAATATATCCTCAAGCGCATCCCATTTTTCTGATCCGGTAGAGATCCGGTTAATAGACTGGTCAAATGTACTGTTATTGTTATTCATCGTATTTAATCCCCCTTGAGTTCCGTTCCTTCGACCACAAATCGACAAATAATTATCTAATACATTGGTTAATTTCGCAACTGTTGTGCGTGTATGATTAGCTTCATATGTATGGTCCGGGATTCAGGACTTTATTCATATAAGAACAACTTAACGAGCCAGAGAACAGCGGGCATACGACAAAGACTATTTTTGTACGTCCTTGGTCCTGTTTTGTCCATTTATCGTTTAAAACCTCTTGTCAGATGCTATTATATTGCTAACATTTGGTGGAATAACGGGCTGTTATCCGAATAAGCTCGTACCCATACATGATGAGCATAACTACATGAGTCTTTCGCGTACATCGAGCGATCGCTTGAATCGTATTATGCATAAGGCTGACATTTGAACTCAGGAGGCGTTTAGGGATGAAAAGCAAAAAGTGGTTGATTGCTGCAGGTGTGTTTGGCATGATATTAACCGGATCGGCAGGTGTATATGCAGGTACACAACTGGAGACAATCAAAGCTTATCTGAACCATGGGCTCGCCATCGAAGTGAACGGACAGAAATTTACACCGACAGGTGACCAGGGCAAAAAGCTTGCGCCAATTACATATCAAGGCAGTACATATCTCCCGGTTCGTTCGATTGCCGATGCGTTAAAGACCGAAGTGAAGTATGATTCCCAAAACAATAAAGTAAGCATCGGCTCTTCAAGCTCTTCTGGTGGGTCAACATCCACAGGCAACAGCGGAACGACATCACCATCTACAGGTACGAACTCACAGGCGGCAGGTGTGAAGTCCAAGTATCTGCCAGCAGATTTCCCATTACCGAAGGATGCGAAGGCAACAAGTCTCATTGAGAACATAATGGATGGTGATAAAAAAGTAGTGCTCACGTACACAACCAAAGAAACGTTGCTAACCGTTGGAACATCCTACAAAGACTACTACCAGACCAAAAATTTGAGTCAGAACACTCAGGATATACAGGCAGACGGCTTCAGCATCGTGGGTCGTGAAGATGGCAAATATGCCGTGACCATCACAGGTTCGGTGTCTGCAACCAACAAGGATCTGAATGAAATCACCGTAGTGTGGGGCGAAGAGTAATCCTTCCTTCTATAAAAGGTGAACAGCAAAAGCCGCCCGTTGAAATCATAACAGATTTCATTGGACGGCTTTTAGGGTTGAATCCATATCTGGTTCTATACTCTGAATTAATAGTCTAAATATTAGTCCGTTACAGGTACTCGTTGAACCATCCGGCAATATGCTCCAAACGGCGTACCCTCAAGTGAGGGTGACCTCCACGGGACAACTCGTGGTTTGCCCCTGGGAAACGAACAAGTCTTGTGGTCTGCTTGCGCCGTTTTAATGCAATGAACAACTGCTCGGCTTGTTCAATTGGACACCGCAGATCCTGTTCGCCATGCAAAATGAGCAGCGGAGTACTGACGTTTCCGACATAAGCGAGCGGGGAATGTTTCCATAGTTTTTCCGTGTCATCCCACGCGTTACCGCCAATCTGGTCTTCCGTGAAGAAATATCCAATGTCACTTACACCGTAGAAGGATAGCCAATTGGAGATGGAACGCTGGGTAACAGCCGCCTTAAAGCGGTCCGTGTGTCCAACAATCCAGTTGGTCATGAAGCCACCATAACTGCCCCCGGTTACGCCCAATCGTGATTCATCGATAAACTCATACTGGGACAGGGCATAATCCACACTCTCCATGAGATCGCGATAATCGCCACCGCCATAATCTCCGCGACAGGCGTCTACAAACTGCTGCCCGTATCCGAGGCCACCGCGTGGATTGATATACACAACAGCGTAGCCTTGTGCGGCGAGAATTTGGAACTCGTGCATAAACGTAAAACCATACATCATGTGCGGGCCGCCATGAATCTCCAGAATGGTCGGGATTTTGACCCCGTCGACCATGCCATGAGGTTTCATGATCCATCCTTGCAGTCGCAGGCCATCTGAGGAATTAAACCAGAAGGTCTCAGGTGTACTAAGGTGGATCTCATCCTCAAGCTGTGGATTGCTACGGGTGAGCTGAATCGGTTCTACCTCAGGATCTTCCGGTTGTTCATATATATATAGATCACCAGGATTTAGTGTATCGGCTACAGCGGCAACGATCTGCCCGTTTTCCAACTCGGCAAATTGATAAATCTCCCGTTCGTCAGGCCATATATAGTCGGCACTGCTGCCGTCTCGAGCGAATTTGGCGATGCGTACACTACCATGGATAGTCGCCAGACAGAAGATTGAAGAACCATCCCTGCTGAATACTGGCCCCGTGGTTGTCAGATGTGATCGCATGTCGCCAACAATGCTGTGATTCAACTGTACGTCCCAATCGGTGCTCAGACATACGAGTTCACCACCTGATATTGGAAGGGTGTACAACTTCACAAGCGTGGCATTTCCATAGGAACGGTCACTGGCGAGCAGTGCAAGAGATTGTCCATCCGGCGCAAAGGCCAGTCGGCTGAACGTATACCCTTCCGGGGTCAACTGCTGCACATCCGATCCGTCTGCCTTGGCAAGGTACACATGATTAGTCAGGGTGTAATCATTATGCTCCTCGCCTTCTTCAGGCATCTGCGCAATCCAAGCGATGGATGTTCCGTCCGGGGACCAAGCGTAGTCTCCAACGTCATAATGACCTGTAGTTACAGGGAGTGGTTCCACATCGATCGGTGCGAGAGCGAAGAGGTGGGAACGTCGACCGTTCCATAATCCGCTGGCATCTGATTTCATGCGAATCCGGTCTACGACATGTTCTTGCAGCAGTTTGGGTTTATCGTCTATAGGATCTGTATGTTCTGATTCTTCATTTCCGCTCATATCCACGGATGATTTCGCAAGTATGGTATGACCATCCGGTGACCAGAGCAGAGAACTGACGCCATGTTTCAGGTGACTGATTTGCTGTGCTTCTCCGCCATCTGATGCGATAATCCAAACTTGGGATTTCCCATCAACCTCTCTTAAAAAGGCAAGCTGAGACCCATCGGGCGACCAGGCAGGGGAATGATCCTTCTCACCAGAGGTAAAGGGCCTGTCCTTCTGACTCCCCAGATGCAGCAGTCTCAGGTGAGAACAATAACCGTCACGTGCTTCATTCGTTTTCCGGCTTACATATACCAGTTGTCCGCCTTGAGGGGACGGAGTTGGATCATTAACCCATGTAATCTGATAAAGATCTTCCGATGTTATGCCGCGCTGACTCATCATTGTTTGTCCTCCCACCATGAATTAGAATTGGTTAATTTCCTAACCTTTCCATTTATATTAACGGAAAGCTAGGGACAGGACAATATGACTAAGGATGGGAGGGGAGACTTTTATAACAGCGATCGGAAGGTTGTTCTGTCATCGGAGTGACCCATGCAAACATTCTTTGTTCAATTCATATAGGTGTGTTAAAAGGATTTGCTCGAAGGATGACGAATCCTAATGTTGAATAAGCGCAGAAATGACGAAAAACGGTCTAATTTTAATGTTTAACATTGGTGAATTTGGTTTAATGTACAATGCAATTCCTGTTCTACATTCAGGTAATTGGTTCATAGCCATTCGTTTATATAGAACTCGTATGATTCAGTCGCAATGGAGGAGGAACGTCACGTTGAGCACATCCTATGAGCAGCATGTGGAATATCCAAACCGGAAACGAATGGCGTGGCTCACGGCAGGGGCAGCACTTTTTGTGGCAGCCGGATTTTTTTTGATTTTTGATCGTTCTTCAGTTACGAATGATTCCATCCTTTCGGATGTGATTGGACTTCTATCCATTTTGTTTTTCGGGCTATGTTTCTGTTACAGTCTGGTAAAGATGATCAAGAAGGAACCTTCTTTTGTAATCGATGAGGATGGGTTTGTGGATGCATCTTCTTATACCGCAGGAGGAGCCGTGGCCTGGAGAGACGTTGAGAATATTTTTATGTATGAATTAATGGGACAGAAAATGATCGGGGTCAAGTTGCGGGACGAGAAAGCCTTTCTGGATCGCCAGAACGGGATGAAACGCAAATTGATGACGGTCAACAGCAATATGGTCGATGCAACCATCAGCGTTGCCCAAAGTAGCCTCACAGTGCCACTGGATCAATTGTATATCATGATGATGAGCCACTGGAGACATGTGAGTGATAACATGATTTATGATTCGTATAATCGTCGTTAGAGAGGTCACAATGTCCATAGAGTCTTCAGAATGGAGGAATATAGATGATGCATGGTAATCAAACACGCACGATTCTACTTCCGGATGGAACTGCCCTGCCTGCGATAGGACAAGGCACATGGAACATGGGAGAGAAGCAATCCAGCCAGCAAGAAGAAGTACGCGCACTGCGTTCCGGTATTGAACTGGGAATGACCGTGATTGATACGGCGGAGATGTATGCAGAAGGTGGGGCAGAGGTTGTTACGGGAAAGGCCATCTCGGGCCATCGTGATGAAGTTTTTCTCGTATCCAAAGTGTATCCCCATCATGCGGATCGCAATCAGATGATTACGGCCTGTGAACGTAGTCTTAAGCGCTTAGGAACAGATCGCCTGGATTTGTATCTGCTCCACTGGCGAGGGGGAGTACCACTCGAAGAGACGGTTGAGGCTTTGGAACAATTAAAGCAATCCGGTAAAATCCTTCGCTGGGGTGTATCGAATCTGGATACAAGGGATATGCAGGAGTTATGGAGTCTGCCGGAGGGGTCTCAGTGCATGGTGAATCAGGTGCTCTACCATGCAGCTTCGCGTGGTATCGAACATGATCTGCTTCCCTGGATGCGGGAACGGAGCGTTCCTGTAATGGCGTATTGTCCACTGGCACAGGGTGGCAGACTTCGAAGTGAATTGTTGGAGCATCCAGTCATTCAGAAGATTGCGCAGGATCGAGGAGTTACGACTTCGCAGATCGCATTAGCCTGGGTGATCAGGGATGGAGATGTACTGGCGATTCCGAAGGCGGTACAGCTGAATCATGTGGCAGACAATGCAACAGCAGTGAATATCGTTTTGACACAAGAGGAACTCGCCCGTTTGGATGAGGCATTCCCTGCACCTAAAGGCAGTGTACCTCTAGATATCGTGTAGCTGGCTCTTTTTTATTGGATAAGCATATGAATAAGATAACAATACGATTAATAAAGTTATGCAGAGCAGATCTTCACGATCTGCTCTTTTTTTTGTCTGGATATCGATAGCAGAAGCTTGCCCATCAATTGAGCGAATATATATTTTAACAAATGGGCTTTACAACACTATTTCACTAGTGTACTATGTAACTAACACACCAGTACAGAGAGGAGCGAGAGCTTTGTGACTATAGAATTTGATAACAATTTACCAATCTATCTGCAGATCATGCAGTACATCAAAAGACAGATTGTAACCGGGA
The DNA here is from genome assembly GCF_002843485.1 of Paenibacillus sp. BGI2013. Lineage (NCBI taxonomy): Bacteria > Bacillati > Bacillota > Bacilli > Caryophanales > Paenibacillaceae > Paenibacillus > Paenibacillus sp. BGI2013. Next base: position 417,220 of record NZ_PJFA01000006.1, on the reverse strand, counting down.
CACTTCAGGCAGGTGACAAAATTCCTTCGGTTCGTGAACTGGCGGCTGAACTACAGATCAATCCAAATACAGTACAACGGACATTTCAGGAGCTTGAGCGGGAAGAAGTGGTCGAAACCAAACGGGGCTTAGGCAGATATGTGACCAGTGAGGAGCGGAAGATTATGACGATCAAAAAAGAGATGGCCGGTGAATTGCTGGAACGCTTTCTGACCGGAATGCAGGAACTGGGGATCGAAGAGCAGGATATCTTATCCATCGTAGCCGATGCCGTTGCGGAAGGAAAGGGAGGAACAACGCATGAGTAACATCCTTGAACTGAACCAGATCAATAAGACATATGGCAATAAGAAAGCGCTCAGTAATATTACATTGGATATTGCTCCAGGACGAATCGTAGGTCTGCTGGGTAGCAACGGTAGTGGAAAAAGTACGCTCATGAAGCTGGTTGCAGGTTTGTTGCATCCGAGTAGCGGAACGATTCAAGTCACAGGTAAGCCTGTTGGGCTGGAGACGAAGGCGTTGGTTTCATTTATGCCGGATCGCCCATTAACCGAGAAGTGGATGAGAGTGCGGGATGCGATTGCGTACTATCGCGATTTCTATGCTGATTTTGATGAAGAGAAGGCGCGGGAGATGCTGGACTTCATGAACCTTGTCGAGAGTGACCGGGTACGGCATCTGTCGAAAGGGATGAATGAACGACTACAACTAACACTGGCACTTTCTCGTAAGGCTCGTCTGTATTTGCTGGATGAACCGATTGGCGGAGTAGATCCGGTTGCGCGTGGCAAGATTCTGGATGCGATCGTCAAATTCTATGATGAAGACAGCAGTCTGATCATCTCCACGCATCTTGTGAATGATATCGAACGGATTTTTGATGAAGTTGTCTTTATTCGCGAGGGTGAGCTGGTGATGCGGGAAGAAGTGGAAACGCTCCGTCTGAAATATGGGAAAAGTGTGGATGAGATGTTCAAGGAGGTCTATGCGGAATGATGACATTATTGAAGTATGACTTTAGAAGGAACTGGAATACACTGCTGGCTGGGCTAGTTATTTTGATTATCGCTCAAGTGGGGCTTTCCCTTTTCGTGTCTGAGGTCACAGGGATTGTGCTTGGCATTATGGGTTATGTTGGAGTAGGTGTGGCTATTTATGTGAAAATGATCAAAACATACACGTCCAATATCCGCTCTTATAATCGCCGTCTGTTACCCGTAACGGGCCTATCACATGTGTTGTCTCCTTTGATCTTTGGACTACTTTGCGGGTTGGGGTTAGTCATTATATTCGCGACTCATGCCTACATCTATATCTCAATGAAGCTACGAATGAACATGGCTACCAATATTGATCTTTCGGGTCTGCATGTTTCGGATTATATTAGTTTGTTGCTGTTTAGCGCATGGGTTATGGTATTCATGACCGTCATTATCTTCCTTTCGATCTCGATTGCAGGCAGCTTCCGTTGGAGAACGGGGCCATGGATTGGAATCGTTGCATTCTTTGTCCTCGTTAATCTGCTTGGCTGGTTGGAAAATATCATTACGACAGGACGTTTCAGTCCAAATGAGATGTTCCGGTATACGGAAGAAAGTACAGGTATTGCAATCACAGCCAATGGTGTACTATGGTCGGACGGCATGTGGGGAAGCATTGTATTTGAAGTCATTGTGGCGGTCATCTTGGTATGGGCTACCATTTACTTGAACAACAAAAAAGTCGAAGTTTGATGACAGGATAATTTGAACGTGATGCGAGCAACCAGAGTTGCTCGTTTTTTGCATCCAGTAATAATCCACTTTTTGAATCCATTACCATTAATTATACGTATATATAAATATATTGTGTGCTTGATGCGAGATTAGTTTAAAGAGAACAAAAGGATATGTAAGCGAAAGGAGGAAGCGTTATGGAACTATACTTCAGGGATAACTTTTTTAACGCGGGTTACACCGAGATTATGAATCCGAATCAGGAACAGGCCGGGCATCTGGATTTGAAAAGTGTCTTTGGTTCTTCGCTCGATGTATCGGATAACACGGGATTGGTCTGCAGCGGCAAATTTCGCATGTTAACGAATCGTTGGGATATCACTGCAGCAGATGGGAGACATCTGGGTGTGCTTCGGGCCAGGTTCAGTTTCTTTAACAAAAAGTATGAATATGATGCGGGATCACGCGGTACGTATGATGTGTCTGCCCCAGCATTTTCGCAGGAATATGATATAAGTGGCAGTGGTGGCCGCATCGTGGCCAGTTTCCGTCGCACCAGCGGCTGGTTTAGTTCAGGGGCATTTGTATTAGATAACCAGTCGGAACAACTGGACACGTATGAATTAATTGCAGTGGTCATGGGCGTGCACGCGATTAATAAAAGACGGAACTCGGCTGCCAGCAGTGGCGGAACGTAGTACAGGAGCGCATTAACCGTCATCTTAGCAAAGGCAGTCCCTTCAAGACTCGTTTAACCTTGTTCATAGCAATGTGTTGGACACTGGAAACGATTTTAAGTGAACGGAGTAAAGCTGGTTGCCACTTCACGATATTTTACGAGCAAGCATGTATACCAAAAAGGTTTGGATGAGATTATCCAGACCTTTTTTTATATGGGTTTGCTTTTGAGCAATAGTTATGGTTAACCCAATCTTACAAAATCATTGACCATCGGCTTTCGCAAGGGAGCCTTCCTCACGTTGACGGTGCTGAACTTCATTGGAGCATTCGGAATGCGTATCAGGATCTTTTTCCGCATAACGGGCTAATGCCTTCGCAGCTGTTTCGGACATCCGCTCCCGCAGCACTGTGTGGTCAGCGATTCGAACCCGTTTGCCGAGAAAACGCATTTTGGATAAGACGTAATCCATCTCATTGCGCGGAACGGTCAGCTCGATCCGATATGTCTGCTTGGCTTCCAGGTACTCGACCTGTTTTTCGAAGCAGGAGAATGCATAGAGGATTCGGGACAGTTCCTGATTGAACTCGGGCAGTACCTCGATGGTGATGGTCGTTTTGCGCTTCTCCGTTATCGCAGCAATCCGGGCAGTGTAACCCGAAGCGGTATCCAGTTCAACCGGTTGGGCTTCCACGGTAACGATGCTGTGCAGCTTGGTCGACATTAGTTTGTCGAAGCGAGGCGCATACCATAGCACGTACCATTCTTTTTTGACCATGGAATACTCCAGTTTGTACGGGAAGCCGAATTCATCATGGCTCGTGCGTCCATTGCGGACGCGACCCGTCATGCGAAATCCCTGATGATGCAGAATGATTAGCCGTAACTGTCGAAGTAGTGGGTGAGAGACACTGTTTTCTTCGCTTTTGGCTTTTTCAGTCAGGTAATCTTGAAGGTTCAGGTCCTGCTCACCATTCAGCATGTTGTACATTTTATCCAACGTTACAGCGCTCAGCGCTTCTCTCGCAGTAGGGTGGTTCAGCATCATGCGAAGCCAGGCCCGTTCCTGTGAGGTCCAGGTGAACAGTCCGGTTTCATTCAGTCGTGTCATCATCTGGTAATTGAACATCTTCTCGAACAGGTTCATAATATTCCGCAATCTCCTTCCATTCCTTAATCATCTCCTGGCGTAGTCTCTGAGGTGCGATTATTTCGCAGCTTGAGCCAAAACTCCGTAACCACGGTTTGATCTCGGTGGTACCGTTGACCTGGATTTCGTAGAGAAAGGTATGATCCGTTTCGGGTATAATTTTGCCCCATTGACCTTGCAGACGAACCCGATCCAGAATAAAGTTGCGCTGACCACGCTCCGGGTGGAAAAAGCGAGCTTGAACCGTCACGGTATTTCCCGTATCCACGAGCCAACTGTAGCGACTAATGTCGGTCCACTGCTGCTTCAGTTCGAGCATGTATTGCTCTTCTACTGAATCTTGTTCCTCCAACTGTGTTATGCCTTCCATGCGGAATTTCACAAAGCCGCGGCGGCCCTGATATCCAATTACATACCAACGACCATACTGATGGTCATAGATCACTTCAAGGGGCACGATCCGGTTGGATAGACCACCTGCTTCCCGTTCAAAGCGTGGATTCGTATTCTGTGAACTGTAGCTGGATGGTTTTTTCGGTGAATAGTATAGGAACTGCACACGTTTACACTGACGAATCGCACTAAGCAGCGTGTAGAGATGAGCCTCGTCCAGGATACGAGAATAATAGTGATACTTATAGATATAGGGCTCGGTAGCTTCTTCTTGCGGGAAACTTGCCGTAATGGCTTTTTTTAAACTGTCGCGCAATAAGTACCCCTGTACGGAAGGAACCTGGGTGTTCGCCATCATATCCACAAAATCATACAACTCCAGCTGTTCCTCGACTGTCAATTCGGTAAGGGCGTCCTGTTGTAAAGCATATCGATACGGTCTGCCACCCGGCTCTTTTCGGATAACCCCAACCTCTTCCAGATACTTCAGATCGGAACGAATGGTTTTCTCGTCAGGTAACGCCAGATCCTCCGGCAGATCAGCACAGCAGGCGTCCAGCAGTTCCATCGCGGTCAGGGTTTTATGTTGTAAGGTATGCAAAAGGACAGAAAGCCGCTGAACTTCAGTCTCTTTCATCGACTTGGCGCGGAAGAGGAAGAGCAACATAGGCTCTGCCGACTCCCCGTATTGGAAGCGGACGAGATCTGCCATTTCCCGGCCTGCTTCGGCACTTGAGCGTTGGTCGGCGACGGTCTGCATGATTTCTTTTAATCTGCGATTGGTTTTATCAAAGGTATGTACGGATATGCCAAGTCGCTCGGCATATTGTTTGCGGTTATATGCACCGCTTGTTAGGGATAACATGCGTAAGAACTGAATTTCTTTGTCAAAACTCTCTCTTGCCATGAACATTCACTCCTTGTTATCCCTTCATTGTAGCAGGATCAGTGGCAGGTTTCATTTTAAAGTTATGAAGGTCGTCATACTTTTACCATGTTCGCGTGTGGGTGCGTGAGGCATAATAAGGTTGTGAAGCGGGGCAGCAACAAGCGCTGTGAATCAAGGTTCCGAGGCGCCAGGGAGGGTTACTTCGACTGTTAATCGACCAGGTCGTTGGTTCGAATCCAATCGCCGCCGTTCATGGCGGTGTAGCTCAGCGGTAGAGCGGGTATTATACCTTCCCACCTTTTTCCTCGGAACATTTTATTATGAAAGAACAGCAAATAGACTCACACCGGGAGGTCATGAGTGATGAGCAGAGCGAAACAATTATTTAATCAACCTCAGCCAACGACACGTAATCATGGGGGCTACGGAGCCTATGAGCGATTGGTGGAGGAACAATATATACAGATGTTGATGACCAATACATTGAACAATACGTTTTATACAGATACACAGCAACTGATGGACGATGCGATGGTCAGTCATCAGGAGATGGCTGAGGTCGATGCAGGGTTTATGGCGCGGGCGCTGGCCTATGCTCGTAATGAAGGTTTGATGCGGTTACAGCCTCTATACGGGCTGGCACTCTTGTCCAAGGTGGACCCGGATCAGTTTGCAAAGGTATTCTCCAAGGTCGTACAGACACCGGCTGACTTGGCCGATTTTCTGACGATTCTGAGAGGATTGGGTCGGGGGCAGGGCGGCCGAGCGGTGAAACGTCAGGTAAGTCAATTTTTGAACGGCATTACTGAATATTGGGCGATCAAATACAACGGGCGTGGGCGTGGATACAGTCTGGGCGATATGATCGCTACAGCACATCCCAAGCCGATAGATCTGAAGCAGCAAGCCTTATTCCGTTATTTGCGCGGGCATGAGGTGGATCTTACGGAACTACCGCAGTTGCAGGCGCTTGAAAAGCTGAAAGCTACTCCAAACCCGGCAAGCCGGATGCATCTGATCGAGAAAGGTAAACTGCCGTATTCGGTGGTCACCTCGATCATGCAACCGACACGTACGGTGTGGGAGGCGTTAATGTCACAGATGCCGACTTTTGCGTTGCTGCGCCATCTGAATGCAATGGATCGTGCGGGAGTCTTTGAAAAATCGAAAAATATCGATTACGTAACAGGTCGTCTAACGGATGCAGAAGCCCTGCGTAAGTCGCGCATCTTACCATTCCGATTCGCCAGTGCATATGAAATGATTGCGAGAGAAGAGTTGCGGGATGCTTTGCGGCAAGCGGTGGAGCTATCCATTGGCAACCTGCCAACACTGCCGGGAAGAACCGCTATTTTCCTGGATCGCTCCGGTTCCATGAAAGGGGATTATTTGCGGATTGGTTCGGTGCTGGCACTGGCGCTTTATAAACAAACAAGAGGTAACGCACTGTTCTGGTTATTCGACCATATGGTTGAGGATGCTCGTCCCAAGATGGATGAGAGCATCCTTTCCCAAGCTCACCGTATTCGCGCACAAGGTGGAACAGACACCGGTCGACCGGTGCGGGAACTTCGGGATATCGGAGAAAAAGTGGATCAGATCATTATGATCACCGATGAACAGCAGAATGAAGGCAGCCCGTTATATGCTGAGCTTGAGCGATATCGCCGGATGATGAATCAGGAGCTGAAGGTATTTATTGTGGATATAGCACCTTATCAGCAGGCAATGGTACCGCCACGGGATGGCAAAACCTTTTACATCTACGGTTGGAGTGAAGCGGTATTGACGTATATTGCCGAGACTATGGCAGGATATGATACACTCGCGAACCGGGTGAGAGAGATAGAGATTTAATTGAGGGAATTTGGAGGCGGCTGACCATGACCTACGTTCATGAAGAAATGAGAGATACGATCAGACAACGGCTCAAACAGATTGAACAGGAGGAGCAGGTACAGATCATCTATGCCTGTGAATCGGGCAGTCGGGCGTGGGGGTTTCCTTCACAGGATAGTGATTATGATGTTCGTTTCTTGTATGTAAGACCGCTGGAGTGGTACTTGTCGATTGAGGATAAAAGGGATGTTATCGAACGCCCGATCAGTGATCAGCTCGACATCAATGGTTGGGATCTGCGCAAGGCATTGAAGCTGTTCCGCAAATCAAATCCACCACTGCTGGAATGGTTGCAATCCCCGATTCAGTATGATGAACAGTATAACGTGGCACAGCATATCCGTGCACTGTCGCCTTTGACCTTCTCGCCCAAGTCCTGCATGTATCATTATCTGAATATGGCGAAGGGCAATTTTCGAGATTATTTACAAGGTGAGCGAGTGAGGATTAAAAAGTACTTCTATGTTCTTCGTCCATTACTCGCTTGTGGCTGGATCGAACGTCATGCTGCGATGCCACCGATGGCATTTGAAGAGCTGGTTCAAGAACTTGTACCTGCGACTACACCGCTATATACGGAGATTCATGAGTTACTACGCCGGAAAAAGGCGGGCGAGGAACTGGATCTGGAGCCGCAGTTGCCAGCAATACAAGCTTTTTTGGCGGAGAAGATCGAGCATTTTGAACAACTGGCCGGCCAGATGGAGAATGAGCGGATTATTCAATTTGAAGAATTGGACCGGATTTTCCGTTTGGCATTACAAGAGGTGTGGGGCGAACGGGGGTAAGAGGAAGAAAGTTGTATGCTGGTAACGCTATCGATGGAGTTGAAGTGAGTATACCCGCGTTTGTGAACTGTTATGTGAAAATAAATTTTGTTATTCACCTATATTGTATGGGTGATTATGGTATGATACTCTGGCCAAACTAATTGCTGGAGGTTATCCGTATGCGTATCAAATTAATAAGCAGTTTGCTTGCCATTTTTATGATTTTTGCTACTGTTGCATCTGCCCATCCGGGAAGAACAGATGCAAATGGGGGACATACCTGTCGAACCACCTGTGCAAAATGGGGGCTGAAACAAGGGGAATATCATTATCACAACGGAGGTTCTTCTTCGAGTTCCAAATCTTCCTCTTCAAGTTCATCCAGTTCAGGAAGTACCAAGAAAAGTAATAAGTCTTCAACGGCAACCCAAAAGAAAGCCACTCCTAAACCAGAATATATCAAGTCTGCTGTTCAGGTGAAGGTGAATGGTTCCAAGGTTATTTTCACCGAGTCTCCAATTATAATGAATAACACAAATCTCGTACCTCTGCGTGAGATGGCCAAAGCAATGAAAGCCAAAACGTCTTGGGACAGTAAGACTCAGACCATTACCGTTACCAAAGACAAGTACAAGCTAATCTTTACCTTGGGCAGTAAAAAGGTGAAGTTTAACGGGAAAGAAGTCACCCTACAGGCAGCACCCAAAGAAATTAAGGGAACGACGTACATTCCCCTCAGAGTTTTGGTAGAAGGGCTTGGGGCATCCCTCACTTCATCTGGTAATACGCTGACGGTGAAAGTCAAATAATAAGAATAAGAATTCATAAAGAAGCAGGTTCGGAGTTTATCCGACCTGCTTTTTTTGTGTGTGTATGAACTTCGTTATAGTGAGTAATTTATCAGGCTGTTTTTCTTAGTGCGGAGCGTTAGGGATTTTCCGAATCAGTTGGTATGAGCAACGGCGCGAATCTCAATCAGTTGATGAGGGAAGGCCAGACCCGATGTCCCAACCATCGTAACAGCCGGACGATGAGTACCAATGTACTCTTTATACACGGCAACACATGGCTCAAGATGCTCCTGCGGGTGAACCAAAAAAATCTCCAGTTCAGCAATGTTCGACTTGGTCACATTAAATCCTGCGAGCACGCGATCCAAGTTATCCAATGTCTGGCGAACCTGTGCTTCAATATCTTCGACACCAATAAACGTTCCCTGCATATCATGTGAAAATTGTCCTGCAATGTAGATCGTACCGTTAACACTGTATCCCTGAGCAACGCTAAATGCTTCTTCCCACGGGACACCGTGGCTATATATTTGAGCTGTAGACATATATTTCTCTCCTTTGGGAATTCAAGATAAGGTTAGTATAAACGGAGAAAAACGACTTGGGCAGTACGCACTTTCATGACAGTGACTATCCATTAGGATAGTGTAACTACGGTGTTTGTGAGCCTAACGACTCATTTCAGAGAATCTTTATATCAGGATATTTAATTTAGGTATAACTAACTTAAGTCCTATATCCTTCCACTAGAATCTGGGTAATAATTATAGTAGGCAAGTGATTAATGGAATCTCATAACGTAACGATAGGGGGTAACCTGTATGGCATCCGTGATTCTGCTGGTGAAACAGACGGAGGACGATGAGAAGGTTATTTATCGATTCGGACCGAATGAGCGAAAGATGGGGCTCATTGAGATGAATAAGATCAAGGAAAGTGTGAGGGAACTGGAACCTGTCCAGGTGGATGGGGTAAGTCCGAGTTTTTTCTTTAACCGAGCCGCGCAGCGACTGGTACGATGTTTATTCAGGGAAGGCGGCAAGTTCCCGGAACGAACGACGTTTGAATCATAGTTTCAGCACCACAAAATAAGTCCACAACCCTGCTCATGGGTCATGGACTTATTTTTCATTTCAGAACGTTTTGGCATAAGAAATCAGTGCTGTTATCGTGATGATGTTAAGCAACGTTGAGATTAGCACCGTCTGGGCTGCAAAATCGGGTTCGTTATCGTATTCTTCCGCTAGAATGGATGCGTTGACACCTGTCGGCATACCCGAAGCGATAATGAGTGCCTGTGCAGCGATACCTTCCAACCCAAGCATAAGCACAATTGAAATCCCGATAGCCGGGCCAATCAGAAGACGCAAAAATGTGCTAATATACACATCAAGACGGTACAGTTGAATTGGATATTTTACAATCTGTGCTCCGAGCGTCAACAGTGCGACGGCAACCATACTTTGCTGCGCATAGGTCAGTGGCATGGACAGGAACGTAGGCAAGGGAACCTTCCACATGTGTAACAGAATCCCCAGCAAGAGCGCATACGGAACGGGCATTTTAAGAAATCCAATAATCACCGCACGGTAGTTACCTTTGAGCTTCGCGCCCTGAATGGACAACACGCCGTAGGTGAATGTCAGTAATGCCTGCAAAGACATGACCAGCGCCTGAATGGAAGAGGCGAGTGGATCGCCGCGGAATACCAGTGCATTGATGGGCAGTCCATAGTTGCCTGCGTTATCCAGCATAATACTGTTGTTGAAGGCAGCCTTCATGCCTTTATTCATCCGAAGCGAGCGCGCAAATACAGAACCTACAATATAGAGAATCAATACATATATCGCGTAAAAGAGTGTCACTGTCCCAAGCAGTTCGCCCGACATATCCGAGTGGTACATGCTCATAAAGACGGCTGCGGGGGTAATACAATAGAAATTGATTTTGGCGAGGGTGTACAAGTCCAGCTTGAACACCTTTTGCATCCAGGAACCGACGGCGATCAAGAGAAAGACGGGCAGGACGACTTCAAGCATGATGTCTGCAATCATTAGTTCAGCTTCCTTTTTCATGAAAATTTCAATCCGATTTCGAAAATACTTTGCTTATTATATCATTTTATACACACACGAAAGATTTAATTAGCTAAAAAAGATAAGGGGGCTTCCCATCATGATTCCAGATCATCTGGATGTTGGTTTATCGATATTGTTTATTGGTTTCAATCCGAGCATTACGTCTGGAGAGACGGGTCATCATTATGCTTACAAAGGAAACCGGTTCTGGCGCATTCTTGAACGTTCGGGATTAACCCCGCGTTTATATGATGCACAGGAGGATGGAGAGTTGCTGAAGCTGGGATATGGATTCACGAATATTGTGGCCCGTCCCACCAGAGGTATGGAGGATATTACGAAGGAAGAGTACGCAGAAGGACGACAGATTTTACGGCAAAAGCTGGAGGAATACCGACCGGACATCGCCTGTTTTGTCGGAAAAGGAGTGTACACCCAGTACAGCAAGCGTACCAAAGTGCAATGGGGATTTCAGGACGACCCGGTCGTCAAGGAAATTCAGGAGTTCGTCGCTCCGTCGTCCAGTGGACTCGTGCGCATGTCGATGGATGAGATTGTGGCGATCTATTCCCAGCTTGCTGATTTTGTTGCGGAGAAGAACAGGGAAGATTAAGAGGCAAGTAAGACAGGAGAGGTAAGATAGCAGGAAGAGGTTACCATGGAATGTGTGATTCGGGTTGCCATAAAATTCACCACGAAACCTATAGAGAATGTGCAGCGGCGATCTCAAAATGTTGGTACGCAGAGTTCACCCAATTCGGCTTTGCCGATAAGGGCGAATTCTTTTTTTGGATAAAGTGAGAGGTTTCGGGAACGGCTTCCGTCTATATAGTACAGAACCATGCATGGAAGCTGTAGAGAAGGGGGATTACATGACTCAACAGATACCGGAGGAGGAGCTTATTCAGCGCATTGTTGCAGGGGATAAGCAGTTGTTCTCCGTGCTAGTGGATCGATATAAAAATAAAGTCTACGGCATCATGCGCGGAATGGGCGCGAGTCATCCGGATGCACAGGATCTCGCTCAGGATACGTTCATTCGTATCTATCGTTATCTTCCGTCGCGGCGGGAGGGAAGCAGTTTCTCGTCGTGGGTGTACACCATTGGGGTGAATCGGATGCGGGATTTTATACGGGAAAAGAAACCCGTCATGTCTCCGGTCGATCAGGCGATCGAACCTGTCAGTAATGAAACACCGGAAAAACGTGTGCTGCATAAAGAGATGCAGCGTGAAATATATCGACACCTCGAACAGTTACCTGAATCGTATCGCCTGGTGTTATTACTGAAGTACACAAACGAGTTGAGCTATGAAGAGATTGCAGACATTACAGGTATGAGTTCAACCAAAGTGCGCAACGCCCTTTATCGCGGGAAAAAAACGCTGAGGAAGCAAATGGAACGCAAAGGAGGTTTAGCTACGTATGAAGCCTATTTCAAGGGATGAAGATCGGTTGTGGGAGGAGCACCTGTATCGTGAGGAGCCGGATGCGGATTTTACGCTTAAGCTCATGCAGAAGCTGGATGGCGTGTCCATGGAAAGTGGAGAAGACGAGCATCCATTCGTGAAAAAATCCATGAGAACGCATTGGATGCGCCGGACTGGAATGGCAGCAGCGGCTGTTGTGATCTTTGCCGGAGGGGCCTGGTTTGCTTTTGACCGAACAGCAGAGCCAGCACAACCCGCGGTAAATGCTGTGGATCGTCTGCCATTGCCTAACATACCTGTGCCTGAAGCATTGAAATATTCCTATTTTGCGGATGATTATAAACGTCTTAAACCTCTTGGACTTGTGGTTAATCCGGATATCAATATCAATGACCAGGGCTACACGCTTAAAATTGAAGACGTGCTTGTAGACCGATCTCATATGGTAATGACCATGCAACAAACAACACCTGATGGATTAGGGGTATCACGGTTTCTGCCTGAGTTGGGGAGAATTCATGTTACGGATGAAGAGGGGCGACAGGTCGCCACTCTTGCAAGAGATGCAAGAACAAAGGGCCCTCTAACTGAACGATTGTTATTCCAGTTTCATGATGAAATTCCGGATCAAGTGGTCGTGCGGGGTGAACTGCGTAATTTAAATGTGGGCAGATATTATGATTACGAGAAGAAATCCTATGAAGATAGAGATGTTACGGTGGATTGGAGCTTCAAATTCAAGATCGATATGACCAAAGCCAAATCATTGGCTGTTGAAAATTCTATGGATAACACATATACGACGCCAGAAGGACTAAAGCTTGATATGACACAGCTTGTACGCACGCCAAACGGAACCCGGCTTGACCTGAATGTGAGTCTGGATGATGAACTTCGTGCCAAAGTTGATGAGAATTGGGCGAGCTATATGAGTATCATCTACCATCTTGAGATTCCTGAAACAAATGAATATCGAATTTTCAATGGAATAAGACCAGATGCCCGTCAAGCCAAGTTCCAGCTCCAAGATCAGAGTGACTTGAGGAACGGTGGGCCGTTGAAGTTGTCAGAGACATGGGACCCTGCGTTGGTAACGGTAGATGCGAAGAACATTCGCTTTGTTCTGGATGGTTACACCCTGCCGGTGAAAGAAGAGAAATCAGTGGAAGTTGATCTGAATAAGAGGCGTAAGGACACGAATTTTTATACTTTTGCACAATTTGAACAGCTTGGAGATAAAATATTATTCTATGATTTTGAGTACGAGCCACTGATGGAATCGTATGATCCTCCGAAGATTGATGTAAAGGAAGGGTATTCACTAGTTCTGAAGGGGAGTGGGACGTTCCGAAATGCTTTCATGGGTGATCGCTGGGTTGCAGTAGATTCGGATGGAAAAGAGTATCCTGTTGAAGTGAACGGTTATCCGGATCAACCTAATAATAACGGTGAATACGTTGAAGATGATCTGCAATTAAAAATTCGGGGGTTTAACGAAGAAAAGGGTACAAAATTCACTTTGAAAAGAACCGTAGTCAATAGAGAGTATCGCGATGTGAATTGGGAAGTGGATCTTCCGTCGTACAGTAGCCTGCCTTGGCTGAAATAACCAGTAGTACAATTCTTAGACATGAAGTAAATGAAGCTTCGAATGGATGATATAAGGATGGGTGGATGAATCAGTAGATTTAAGTGTGAATGTACAGGAATATAAGGATATAAGCCTAATATACGAAAGAGGCCCTGCATAATGGTATGCGGGGCCTCTTTCATATGTACCAGACTCACGGGACAGCAAGTACCTAACGAATTCATCTTCAGAAAAGAGTGGTTACCTTTTCCAAATTATGCCGATTCCCTTGGAATCAACGTAGTCGATAACATAACCGTCTCTTTCGGCGTCCCCGGTCGTTCGATCCGGTGCTGTAAAGCTTCCACCGCACGTTGTCCAAGCTCCTCTTTGCATAGGTTAACCGTGGTCAGTGGTGGGGAGGACGTAACGGCAGAATGTACATTGTCGATACCGATGACAAGGCAATCTTTAGGCGTGGAGATGCCCATCTCCTGTAATTTATGCATCCATTGCAAAGCGATATCATCATTAACACCAATCCAGGCATCGGGACGTTTGTCATCTGGCATGTTTTGAATGGCGGTAGCCAATTGGTTAACCCATTCCCCGTTCTCATACGGAATATTCCATTCTCTAAAGCTGGTCGTATGACTGGTGTCCACATGGAAATGGTTCAGAGCCAACTCAATCCCGATTTTCCGCTGGGCGAAACTCGCAGCACGACCATCATCTGTGATGAGGCCGATCCGTCGGCAATTCATAGACATTAGATATCTAGCCACGGTGATGCCAGCTTCCAGATTATCATGGCTGATCGTATCACAATTCAGCAGGGGCTCCTGATGATCTACCAGAATAATAGGACGGCCTGTCTGAGAGAGTCTTTGCAGAACCGTATGAGGGAAAGCCCCCATGACAATAATCCCGGCACAACGTTCCCAGTCCAAGTGAGGAGCAATGGCTTTTTCGGGAGAGGTGTTCTCGTCCGTCACTCCGAGTGAGGGAGATACAATGGCATGATGCCAACCACGCTCATTACAGGCGGAGATCATGCCAGACAGAACACGTTGCCAGTAGTGGGGTTCACCGCGGTTGAGCTGATTCATGCATATGAGAGCAAAAGGTGGATCGGACGGATCTGCATGGTTTGCGGCAGGAATATTGTTAGCACCTGGAGTACTTTGGCGATATCCTAAAGCACGAGCAAGTTCCAGAACTCGTGCGCGTGTTGCTTCACTGACACCCGTCTTGCCACTGAGTGCGCGGGAGACGGCATATTTGGATAATCCGAGCTGGTCAGCCAGCGTCTGAATGGATACTTTGCGTGACATATCATTACTCCTTCATTTGACGATCATCTTCTGACACAGTACACTTACAAATAATAATGTTATTATAATTTATCATAACAAAAATAACAATAGAATTCAAAGGAGACGACATCCATGGAACAGTTCAGATTACCGAAAATCCCTATGCCACAACTGGAATTGCCACAAGCTGTGCAGGATATTCTGACTGAGGCGGACGAGCGTTTGCAACATCGACCGAGATTGCTGGCTCAGTTTCGCAATTGTTTTCCGAATACACTGGAAACGACCACGAAGCTACTAGATGATGGGACAACCTTTGTGATTACAGGGGATATTCCCGCCATGTGGTTAAGGGATTCCGTAGAGCAGGTCATGCATTATGTTCCGCTTGCGAAGGATGACGAGAAGTTGCAACGTATCATTGGGGGGCTGATCAAACGGCATACATTTTATGCTGATATGGATATCTATGCTAATGCGTTCAATGAAACAGCGAATGGATGGCATTGGGATGCCAATGATGAGACGGAGATGTCACCCTGGGTGTGGGAACGGAAGTTTGAATTGGATTCCCTCTGTTTCTCCATGAAGCTGGCTTATACATATTGGCGGGAGACGGAACTCACGGATATATTTGACGAGCGCTTCAAGAAAGTGATGGAGAATATCGTACAACTATGGGAGACGGAGCAGCATCACGCAGAGCAATCACCTTACCAGTTCATGCGGCGCAATTGTCCTGCCCATGATACGCTGCGTAATGAAGGATTGGGTATGCCGGTGAATTATACGGGGATGATCTGGTCCGGATTTCGTCCGAGTGATGATGCCTGTGATTTTCATTATAATATTCCGGCGAACATGTTCGCTGCGGTAACCTTGCGCCAGATGGGGGAGATCGCGAAGTGGGTGTTCCGGGATGAGCAGCTGGTGAGTCAAATGGCTCGTTTGGAAGAAGAAATACGACATGGCATTTCCCTGTACGGTACTTACCGTCATCCGGAGTATGGACAGATATATGCTTATGAGACGGACGGTTACGGCAACTTTTGTCTAATGGATGATGCGGGCACACCTGGACTGATGTCTATACCGTATATGGAGTATGCTTCGATTGAAGACAGGGTATATCAAAACACTCGTCGATTTATTTTGAGCAAAGAAAACCCGTTCTACTATGAAGGGAAGGTAGCCAAAGGTATAGGTAGCCCCCACACCCCTCCAGGATACATCTGGCACATGGCGCTATCCATGCAGGGTCTGACCGCAGACAATGACGAGGAAATGCTGGCGATGATTGAATTACTGGAGAACACGGATGCAGGTACTGGATATATGCATGAGGGTTTCCACGCCGATGATCCAAACACGTTCACCAGACCATGGTTTGCCTGGTCCAACAGCCTGTTCTCGCAGTTGGTGTATAAGGCAATGAAAAGAGGAATTCTATAAAATGATGAAAGTTCCAAAAAAATTGCTCACTGCTCGCGAAGCAGCCGTTCCGGTTACGAATCGTTCTTTCGATCGCTGTTATCCCCGGATTTCCTGATCGACTTTTGTAAAGTCGAAATCCGGGGATAAGCGTATGCTTCCGATGCAGCTTTCTTTCAGAAAGCTTTTAGGCGAACACTTTGCTTCTTCAGAATCGATTTCGTTCCCTGCACTACTTTTGCTATTTGGATTGACAATTTTTTTGTGACAACATTTTTGGAACTAGGAGAGTAAGTAAAAAAATAAGAAAGCCCAAACTGCTAAACTTTTGCAGTTTGGGCTTTCTTTAATATGAAATATACAGGCGCTTCGCTATGTGTTTTTTAGTAGATCGGCGATGAAGACTTTCTGGCCTGTGCGTGCGCTTTCCAGTGATGCGAGGACCATGGCCATGCTGAACTGGTTATCGCTGCAATCGGTCTCAGGCAGTCGGCCGGATTCCAGTGCGGCGAACATGTCTTCGAGACAGCCGTGATGACCTGTTTTGTCCATGACAGGCAGTTCCGCTTCAATCCGCTCACTTGGCTGGAAAAAGGATGGTTTGCCGTCAGCATCCAGGCTTTGCGCAGCAACTACTTCAGCATAGATGTCATCATGACCATCCCAGATGGCGGTTCCTTTTTCACCGATTACGCGCCAGCTTGCTTCCCATGATGTGGGTACACCTTCTGCGCACCAAGATCCGCGATAGTTGAATACGGACCCGTCAGACATCTCAAATATACATAACGCCATCGCATTGCCCCGATACCAGGAACCTGGAGGGTTGAACTCATGGCAGTACACCGATACTGGGTTGGCTCCGAGAATATACCGTGCCTGATCAAACGTATGTATCGCCATATCGAGCAGCAGCGGACTATCCATCAGATCACGGAATCCGCCGAAGTGTGGCCCGAGGAAAAAGTCGGCTCCTGCGTAACCTACCTGCCCTATAGCTCCGCCGGAAATGAGGTGCTGGTAGGCGCGGATACGCGGATCAAAACGGCGATTCTGCATGACGGCTTGAATGTGTCCTGTGCTGCGAGCGGTTTGCACAATATCTGTGCAGTCGGAGAAGGACTCTGCCAGTGGTTTCTCGCCAAATACGTGACATCCTTCCTTCAGCGCCGTCATGGCAATGCCGTAATGACTCGCCGGAATTGTGACATCAAATACGATATTTGCACCAGTCGTTTGAATGGCTTCACGGATATCGGTGAACGTAGGGCAGGTGAGGCCGTGTCTTGCAGCAAAAGCAGTGGCTGTCTGTTCATACAGATCGACCAACCCAACGATTTCCGTATCCGGCCTTTGCAAGGCATAGTCCGCCCACGTGTTTGCCATGGCACCGCAGCCAGCAATAATTACCCGATAAGGATGAGTCATGTTCTCATCTCCTTCGCATGGATTGTGTTATACAGCTCGCATGGTTTCCTATACCGGATTGGGCACAAAATCGCCGCCGCGGCATTGTTTCAAATATCGTAATGCATGCACCTGTCCGGTCATTTCGAGTTCATCTTTGTAGACGGGATCATGCCAGCCTTCAATGTCAATCGTACCCTGATAACCGTTCTGGCGCAGAATGGTGATAATGTCTGCCCAGTTGTTATCCCCGAAGCCGGGTGTGCGGTGCCAGACAAATTCACGTGGGCCATGCACGCCGTATTCCTTGACAATATCCCAGGCAATCGTGGCATCTTTGCCATGTACGTGGAAGACTTTATGTGCCCATTTGCGCAGCTGTGGAATAGGATCAATCAGGCTGGACATTTGATGGCAAGGCTCCCACTCCAGCCCAACATTTTCATCTGGAACAGCATCAAACATCATCTCCCAGGCCGTCGGGTTATGGGCAATGTTCCAGTCGCCTGTCTGCCAGGTGCCGCCCATATCACAGTTTTCAAAAGCAATGCGTACACCCCGGTCTGCTGCCCTACGTGCCAGTTCACCAAATACTTCCTTGAACCGGGGGATGGACTCGTTAATGGGTTGATCGGTTAGACGTCCGGTAAACCCGGAGACGATATCTGCACCGAAGAGCTGTGCGTGATCGATCACTCGCTCCCAGCTTGCCAGTGTATCGGCGTTGTCTCCGGCTCCAGTTAGCGGGTTACCAAATACACTCACCGCGGAGATGACAATACCTTGTTCGTCCACGATTTCACGGACACGTTTGGCTGTCTCTGCCAAGTCCAGGTCACCAGTTGTTTGCCAGAAGGTCAGGTTAAATGATTCGAAGCCATGTTGCATGATCTGCGGGATAACGCGGACGGCGTCCTGCCCGCCTACAAGGGTACCGATGCGTAATGATTTATTCATGGTTGTATTTCACTCCAATATTGGCTTATAGTACTTCGTGACACACTCATTATAGCCGTGGATTAACGGGATGGCTCTAAACAATCTTGTGTAATAATAGTCGGATCTTGTGAAGAGGGGGAAGAAGTCGTGCTGGATCTGAAAGCGCTTCACGAAAATACCCGAATTGACCATAAATCACATCCATTTCAGCTGTTCCAAAATCGGTGTTCAGATATGAAAGCTGAAGAATGCATTTTGTATTTGCATTGGCATGAACATTTTGAGCTGATTATCATGCGCAAGGGCAGTGCGCTGTTTCATATTGATAGCAAACCTTATGTGGTTCGAGCAGGTGAGGTCATCATCATTCCTGGAGGTACATTGCATGTCGGATATGCTCTGGATGAGGGGGATGTGCATTATGATTCCGTTGTGGTCAACCGTGCACTGTTCCATGATTTCACTCATGATCCTGTGCATGAGCAATATGTCGCGCCGTATTTGGAAGGAAGAGTGAGATTTCCGGTCAAACCGGCAGAGGAAAATACAGCCTGCACAGGCTATTATTCTTTGCTGAATGAAGCTGTGGAGGAAATGGCGTTACAGCCCCCGGCTTATCAGCTCGTGGTGAAATCCAAGCTGCATGCCTTGTTCACCCTGCTTGCGCGAACCTTTATGCCGCAGCAACTACCGGATAAAACGGTCGGATCGTATTTTCCAAACCGTGAACGTTTCAAACAGTTAATTGCACAGGTTGAAGCGGACCCCACAGGCAAGATGTCTGTTACGGAAGCGGCAAGTCATGTGGGATTAAATGCGTATCACTTCTGCAAAATGTTCAAAAAGCTGACCGGACGTACCTTTGTGGAATACGTGAACGGGTGTAGGATGAGTGAGGCAGAGCAGCTGCTGCAAGGCAGTAGTCTGACCATTACAGAGATCGCCGCCAGAGTCGGCTGCGACAATGCCAACTATTTTACGAAGTTATATAAACAGTACAAGGGAGTAACTCCTTCTGGGGGGCGAATGAAGAAGCAAGTCTGAGTCACAAAAGTCCGCTGCTCATCGTCATGTATGCATTAAGCGGAGGGGATTGATGTACATGACAGAGCATCATAATGAGCCAGTATGGGATATTATCATCATTGGAGCAGGCATTGCCGGTTTGACCGCCTCGATTTATCTGGCCCGTGCAGGAAAGACTGTGCTGTTGCTCGACAAAGGGGTACAGCTCGGAGGACGCGCTATCTCAAATGAGATTGCGGGAGCACGCGTAAACTTGGGGGCTCATGCTCTCAGTAAAGCAGCGTTACCCATTCTCCATGAGGTAGGCGTCACACCTATCGGATCAGTACCGAAACCGCCAGATACATTGGTGTTTGAAGGAACAAACGGCGGGAATAAGACAATTTCCCTAGCACAGCTCTTGCTCGGATCGTATTTGAAATGGAGAGAGAAGTGCCAGCTTCTTCGGTTCTACAGTTCTCTCCGAAAGGTAGATACATCCGTTTTGCATAACGTTAGTTTGCAGACTTACCTGGAAACCCTGGTATCCAGTCCACGTGTACGTAGTGTCGTATTTGCGCTTGTTCGTTTGAGCACCTATTGCGATGCTCCTGATCAGGTAAGTGCTGGCGCCGTCATTGAACAACTCAAACAGAACCAAGTATTGTATATAGATGGAGGTTGGCAATTCCTCGTTATTTGGCTCACAGAACAAGCTCAGCAGGCGGGTGTATCCATCCGCACAAGCTCGGTCGTACGAGAAATTGCCGGAAGTTATCCTCAGATGATGGTTTCCTTAAAAGATGGTTCACAGTTGACGACTCGCAACGTCTTATCAACGGCTGGCCCATTGGATACTTTAGCTCTGCTTAATCCTGCTCTTTCACCCATTGAAGCCAAACTGTATCACAAGTTAACTCCTGTTCGAGCCGCATGTCTGGATCTCGTCGTGTCCGGGATGCCTCAACCGAAAACAAAATTTGTTTTAGGCGTAAATCATCCTTGGTACTACTCCAACCATTCCGCCGCGGCCTCCTTATCAGAGAACCCTGTATATGAAGTTGTGCATGTGATGAAGTATTTGTCGGAATCATCAAAATCGGATCCAAGGCAGGATGAAGACGAACTAAAGGGCTTTCTCGATTTGATTCAGCCGGGGTGGCGCGAGCATATCATTAAGCAGCGGTTTCTTCCACGAATGCTTGTCTCACATGGCAGTGTCACAGCTGAGAACGGAGGTCTCTCGGGTAGACCTGGATCTGAGATCACAGGAAGACCGGGGCTCTATGTTGCTGGCGATTGGGTAGGGGATGAAGGGATGCTGATTAATGCCTCTCTGGCGAGCGCAAAGCGGGCTGCTCAAATGATAATAGAAGGTAGAGGAATAGATAAGGAAGGAATACATTATGGAGATTGAATTGGTATACAGGACATATAGACCCCTTCTTCTTTCTATCGCATATCGTATGCTGGGATCTGTCATTCATGCTGAGGATGTGGTTCAGGACGCATTTGTAACAGTACAGCAGCAAGGTATTCATAAAGAGGGTAGCTCTGTTCGGAACCTGAAAGCATACTTATGCAAAATGGTAACTAACCGTTGTCTCGATTACTTGAAATCAACACGTAAAAAAAGGGAACTATACGTCGGGACATGGCTACCGGAACCTCTGGTGCAAAATTATAAGGCTGCTCGAGAATCAGTATCAGCCGTGGAACATGATCCACTTCAAACGATTGAACTGGAAGATACGATTTCGTACGCCTTCCTGGTCATGCTTGATCGGCTAACCCCAATTGAGCGCGCGGTATTTATTCTGCGAGAAGCTTTTGAATTTGATTATGGCGATATAGCAGACTTCTTGAACAAGACGGAGGTCGGCTGCCGGAAAATATACAGTCGTCTTAAACGTAAAATCCAGGACGAGCCGGAAGTCGAGTTGACTCCCAGCGTTCAGTCCGAGCAGCTTGCGTTTCGTTTCCTCCAAGCCACGTCGAGTGGAGACATGGGAGGACTCTTAAAAATGCTTTCCCACGATGTCGCCTTGTACAGTGATGGTGGTGGTAAAGTTGTGGCAGCAATTAAACCCGTTACATCAAGCCAGCGGGTGCTGGCGTTCATTCAAGGGCTCTTATCCAAAGGGGACAGCGCTGGTATTGTACGTCTGGTCAAGGTCAATGGACAACTAGGATTTGTATTAAGCAGCCCCTCTGAGGCATTCCCGACTGTGGTCAGCCTAGCTTTTAGAAACGATTGTGTTGAGCGGATCTATATCTTGCGTAACCCGGATAAGCTGCAACATCTGAATTTAGGTTAAAGTGAAGTCAATTTGGATACTCATTTCATAAATCTGGAGAATAGACGATTGGCTTTCTTGGCGAGGTCGTCCATTTTGACGTTGGCATGATCGAACTGATTGTATCCCCATTTGATCGTTTGCAGCATGCGTGGAGATATGGGCGTTCCTTTGATCCGTGGATAGATGTTGTGATAGGCCCAGACCAGATGCTCCCAGCGATTGTCATTGCCGTCCTGGATATACTCGGATACGTCAATCACTTTCCCGCGTCCATCCTGAAGTATTACATTTTTCAGATGAATGTCGCGAGGGTTCAACCCGCGGCTGCGAACGGCTTCTCGCGCTGCGTCCACATCGAGCATCACCTGCTCGGGGACGGGGATTCCTTTTTCCAAACATTCCAGCAGCGTATCCCCGGGTTCAAAACTGATCACAAGTACATTCCGGCCACTGCCGAAATAGGTAGGGAAGTATGGCAGACCTTTGAGCTGCTCGTATACCTGTTTTTCATTTTCGAGTTTGTCCAAGGCATGATCCGAGTACATCTTGAGGGCATACTGCGGCAAGCCGTCATACGTAAATACAGCCGCATCCGTACCTGTGCCAATGCAATTCAATCCTTCTACATCGCCGATGATGTTCACGAGCTCATTCCGGTCGCTTCCGATGACTTGGATCTGTTGTAATGCTTCTTCCGCCTGGAACCAATCCGGTCGATTCATGGGTGGTGCCTCCTTTTAGGATATGCCTGTACAATTTTTTTTCATATAATCATTTTCTAACGAACCGAGTAAGTCTTATTTCGCGTAAATCGGCAGATCTGAAAATGTAACGAATCAGAGACACGCTATTGGCTCATTTGCTTGCAGTAAACATGTTCTACAACCGAATAAGACTAATTAGCTTGTCTGGGGTTCGTTTAAGTTCCGTAAAACCTCATGATCCGCGTGATAAGGTGTGTGAGATTCGTTAGCGCCGGGCCAGCACTGGCTTCGGGCTAGACCGTACTAACATCCCGGTCCTGAATTCGTGCCCTCTATAGAGTATATTATGCGTTCTGCTCCGCAATTTCATCTTTTGGTGATGTTACTATATAAACGATACGGATCGAATCGGAAACGGTTGCGTCAGAAGAAAATAACGGAAGCGCGCTTGCGACAAGGTTGCCCGGGCTTTATACTGTGAGCATTAAGGGATCTCATGCAGATCCGGCATACAGAAAGGCAGATTACTTATGGCACAATACCCGCAGTGGTCTTATTCGCAGTCGCGGGCGAGTATGTTCGATGAGTGCCTGCGCAAATATTATTATCATTATTACGGTGCCCATAACGGCTGGAAGACAGACTCTGCTGATGAGATGCAGGTTCGTCTGTACCGTCTGAAGCAGCTCAGCAATCTGTATCTTGTCTTCGGGGATCTCGCACATCGGATGTGTGAGTCGGCGGTACGCAGCAGGGAAGAGGGCAAAGATAAACCGCGTGAACACTTCCTGGAACAGACGATACGCAAGCTGCTGAATCAGGCGTATGTGGAATCCATGGACACGGATCAGTGGCGACTGAACCCCAAGAATCGCACGATGCTGTCCGAGATCTATTACGGGGATGACACGTTGAATGATCGGATCGCCACGATTAAGGAACGGGCTTCGGCCTGTGTCGGTAACCTGTACCAGACGCTTACGTGGGAGGACTTGTCCCGAGCAAGTACGGACATTCTGGAGATCGAGAAATGGGATACCATGATGCTGCACGATACACGTGTGTATGTGAAGATGGATTTATTGTATCGACGCAGTAACGGCAATATTGTCATTGTGGACTGGAAGACGGGCAAGGAAGATGACTTCTCCGATCAGCTAATGCTGTACGCATCCTATGTGAGAGAACACTACCGGGTTCCCTTGGAGCAGATTGAGCTGCGAGTGGAGTACCTGTTAACCGGAAAACACCGGGAGTTTACAGCGACAGAAGAGGATATCCGGAAGGTAGAGGAGAACGTGGGTCGTTACATTGAGGAGATGCGATCCTGCGTGGAGGATGAGTATTACAACCGTCCCAAGGACGTCACCTACTTCACAGCGATGCCATCACACCGGTCCTGCCGGGATTGCAACTTCCGCGAAGTGTGCAGTGAGCGAGCAGTCTGAAGTGCCAAAAACCGGAAAAACCTAAGGCCTTATACCCACCAACAAGCTATCCTATATGTGAAAAAAAACAAGAAGCGCAAGCCGGGAACATCATCTGCCCGACTTGCGCTTCTATTGCATTCCACAGGCCTGGCGACAAGGCGCCGGGTGGAACGATCATATCAAGATTACTGGACAGCGGCGGTATTCTCCAGCGCCTGACCCGCAGGAACATAGGCATGCCCGAGATCCCGGGCAACCGCCTCATACGTGATGTGTCCATTCAGCACGTTAACCGCGCTGCGAATGGACGAACTGCCGCGAATCGCGGCGGCTGCACCGTGGTTGGCCAGCTGCAGCGCATAAGGCATGGTGGCGTTGGTCAGCGCCACCGTGGAAGTACGCGGCACGGCGCCCGGCATGTTCGCCACCGCGTAGTGCACGACGCCATGTTTCACATAGGTCGGTTCATCGTGGGTTGTGATATGATCAATGGTCTCAACGATCCCGCCCTGATCAATCGCCACATCCACAATGACCGAGCCCGGTGCCATCGTCTTAACCACTTGCTCGCTGACAAGTGTTGGCGCCTTGGCGCCCGGAATCAGCACCGCACAGATCAACAGATCTGCCGACGCAACAGCTGTTGCAATGTTGGACGGGCTAGATACTAGTGTGTGGATCTGATTGCCAAAGATATCATCCAACTGCCGCAGACGATTCAGATTCAGGTCAAGGATGGTCACATCGGCGCCAAGACCAATAGCAATTTTGGCTGCATTTGTTCCCACCGTTCCGCCACCAATAATGACCACTTTCCCCCGACTGACGCCGGGTACACCTGACAACAGAATGCCCTTGCCACCTTCTGTTTTCTCCAGTAGCTGTGCTCCGATCTGGGAGGCCATGCGGCCTGCAACTTCACTCATAGGGGTGAGCAGGGGGAGAGCGCTGTTGACCTCCAACGTCTCATACGCAATAGCCGTTACCCGACTCTTTATAAGGGCTTTGGCAAGCTCCGGTTCCGCTGCGAGGTGCAGGTAGGTGAACAGAATCAGTCCCGGACGAAAATATCCATATTCACTGGCAAGTGGTTCTTTCACCTTGATGATCATATCGGCTTCGGTCCACACGGACTTGGCATCAATCCGAATCTCGGCGCCCGCAGTTTGATATTCATGATCCGTGAATCCACTGCCGATCCCCGCGCCTTGTTCAATCAGTACTTGGTGACCGGCTCTGATGAAATCAGCAGCCCCGGCCGGAGTCATTGCTACACGATTCTCATTATTCTTGATTTCTTTGGGAATTCCGATTCTCATCACCATGCACCTCGTCCATTTATTGGTTGTTAGCTTATACTACAAGTTTATGACTTGAATAATCGTTTTGCACCTTACTTGATGTCTAATTTTTAGGGATCGAACTCAACATATTGTCGAAAAAGACTGTTCAGGACATTTGTCCATGGATTATAATGTAAGAAAAAATAACACGAAGAGGGATCGCCATTGCGAAATGACCGTGTGTTTACGATCAAAGATATCCTTGCACGTCCGGTATTTGGCCGAGCACGACTAGCGGCAGGGAAGGATGGAGTGAACCGTCAGGTTGGCTGGGTTCATGTATTGGAGATTACCAATGTATCTCCATTCGTAAGCCCCCATGATCTTATTTTATCCACTGGACTGTGGCTTCAATCGGAAGAAGGGCGCGAAGAGTATCTGCTTCAGCTCATTGGCAGTGAGGCAGCCGGGCTGTGTGTGGAGTTTGGTACCAGCATATACGGGATCCCGGAAGAACTGATTGAACTGGCGGACAGACACCAGTTTCCGCTGATCGTATTTGAGCAACCGGTCCGTTTTGTCGAGATTACACAGGATATTCACTCACTGCTCATTAATCATCAGCACCAACTGTTGAAAAGTCTGGAAGCCTACTCCCGCCAGCTTCAGCAGCGTACATTACAGAGTACGGACATGTCTGCTGTGCTGAACCTGTTGCATGAATACGCTGCAAAACCGGTGGTGTACATCTCGTCTATGGAGCCGGGTAGCTTTGTGCCCGAACTTGCTCCAGAGATGGAGCAAGCAATCTATACCTGGTATGAACAGGAGGTAGAACATCTGGATCTGAATGATTCGGATACTGAATTATGGTTCCACATAGACGAAGAGAAGGCTCTGTTGTGTCATCCGGTCGTCTGTTTTGGCCAGGTATTTTCGGCTGTAGGCATGATTGTGCATCCCGCAGCTCCAGTCGAATATCTCAAGCTGTTGCTCGACTATTCAGCGAAGGCAGCGGCAGCGCTCACGCTTCGCTCCCAGTTTCTTGAAGAGAAGATGGTCCGCAATCAGAACGAGCTGATCCAGGATCTGATGAATGGCAACATCCATCAGGAGGAGCAGGCCCAGACCCGAATGGGACTTCGTTTGCTGGTGAAGGGACAGTACTGGTTTGCGGGAGGGGTCATCGAGATTGAGCATCGATTGAAGGGTACGGGCCGGGAGAGGATGGAAGCGAATCATCAGGATGTGCTTGTCCTGCTTCGTTCCCTGCTCAAGAAGAACAATCTGCCTAGCCTGATTATGCTGAAGAACAACCAGGTATATCTGTGCTGTGCGAAGGAAGCGGTAACGGCCGCTGCACGTCATCAACTGCTGCGATTGCTGGAAGGAATCGCCCTGGATGTGAAGCGGTTTGCCAGCCGCAACTTGAACCAGGTTATGATTCATGTAGGATTTGGCAAGTTTCGCAGCCGTTTGACCAGTCTGCCGGAGAGCCTTCAGGAGGCCTATCAGGTGATCGAAGTTTCGAGATCGGTAGATTCGATGGAACATGTTCACTTTTACGAACGTATGGGTATATATCAAATGTTAAAGGCATTACCCCAATCCTTCCTGCAACCCTTTGTCCAGGATCACCTGGGTATGTTGATTGAACATGACCAAACGCATCACCTGCGATTGGTAGAGACGTTGGATGCCTACTTGCAGAACTTTGGTTCCAAACGGGATGCGGCCGCCCAGTTATTTATTCATCGGCAAACGTTGTACAACAGACTGGAGAAGCTGGAAGAACTGATGGGTCCAGGTTACATGGATCAAGGGAGAAGAATCTGTCTGGAGATGGCGCTGCTCGCGCACGTGATGATTGAGAATGGACAGTGGCAATCCTCTTGATGAGGTGAAAGGGATGCAACACAGACTGTGCACCCATCTTACACTACCTTGAGCACAGTCTAGCAGTTTTTACTAATCCGCCGGGTGTGTCGTAATGAAGTAGGCAGGCGTTGCAGAGTGGAAGTGGAGCGTCGGCCACGATAAAGCTTCGTTTGACCGGAGGAAGGTGCCAGTGATAATGAAGAAGGAGCAGCCAGCCGATACGGGGGTGACGACCGGTCGGGACGTCCTTCCTGTCCTGCTTCATTGTCCTCCATTGAAATGCCACTTTGGTGCAGCCATTCATTAAGTCGTTTAGGATTGATTCCAAGTTGTCCGCTCAGATTACAGATATCGAGGTTTATTCTCACACAAATCCGCCTTTCCTGGAATATCGGGCTGGTAGTAGGGTATGAAAGGGAAGCATGAATTCGAGATCGGTAAATGCTCATGTACATGTTGGCTGTGCTTGATTGGCGGAATGATCCATTATGTTAAGAAGTAGCGCGAAGGGGTCTATGTATACCTTGTAAGAACGTTTCCATGTCCGCTGTTTTGAATATTTACTATAAATTGGCTTTTAACAAGATTCTATCACTTCACATGCAATTGCGCGTCTCAATATAGTCTCAATTTTGTGAGAGAAAAAAGTATATTAAAAGTACCAGTATCTAGTACGGAGGACATATATGGGAAACAGTAGTGAGGCTCAATACGACAAATATGTTGAGGATGGCAAACGTTTCATTGGTCGAACCAAGGAACTGACGACACTGGAGCGGTGGTTCAATCATCCGGAAGCGCCACTGACCATATTTTCAATTACGGGTATGGGAGGCATCGGTAAATCTTCTTTGCTTTCAGAGATGTTATCCGTATCTCGTGATCAAGGTGCGACGGCAATATGGATGGATGGCCGATCATGCGGCGCAACGCCTTCCGTTTTTATGGAATATTTGTCCTCTACTTTGGAGTTGGAAACACTGGATAATGACGGATATCCGCGACCACTGAGCTTGCTGAAAGACACTTCGGTCGAGAAGCGATTGGTCCTGGCAGTGGATAATTATGAAGAACTCGCACTGCTGGAAAGTTGGTTCATGGAAGTCTTCATATCCAAACTTCCGTTAAGAGGGATACTTGTCATTCTGGCATCACGCCCAGAACTTGCATCCGCCTGGCGGACACATCCCCGATTGCATCAGCGGTTTGTACAGATGCAGCTTCAACATTTTACCGTCGAAGAGATTTCGGAGTATATCTCGGTTGCGGGCTCTCTGAATCAGGGGATGGCAGGTACTATTACGAGAATGACCGATGGACATCCGCTGGGTTTGGCGCTTGCTGTGGAAGCTGCGGATCAGAGACGGAATCTTCCCCATGCCGAATGGGCTGAACTGTCGCATATGATTAGTGCCCGATTGCTGTTGGAACTGACGATTCCTCGTCTGCATCCCATGGTGGAGGTGTTAACCCTGCTTGGAACAGCAAATCAGGAATTGTTATCATCTGTACTGGATATGACTGTGACCCAAGAAGAGTACCACATGCTGAGACAGATGTCGTTTATTCGTTCCGGCCCGGATGGTCTTGCCCTGCATGACATGGGCAGGGTGCATCTGCTACGGGATTTGCGCCAACGTGAGCCGCATCGGTTGCAGACGATGCGTATCCAAATCGCGAAGTTGCTTAAACCGCTACATGAACAGGCAGGTTCGCATGAGCGCCGCCAGATTGCCCGGAAGATGTTGTTGCTCTGTCAGGAGTCCATGCTTCAATTCCGCAAGTACGCGGATGTGTCCCGTGATTCCTTGTTCTCCCCTCTTGAAACGATGAAACAAGAGGATCTGCCTTCGCTGCACAGGCTGTTACAACAATGGTGTGAGTACAGCGTGGCACCAGATCAGGCCGTGTTCTATGGCCCGTTCCTGGATGAGCTGGCGCACCGTTATCCCGAAGGGATCGTATTGATGCGTGACCAGCTTGGAGAGCCGATCGCCATGTTCATTACAGTGCTAGTACATAGGGAAAGTAGCGGTCTGCTACTGAAGCATTTTCCAAATGAGATGAATGAATGCTTCACACCACAGGAGCTTGGCAATGATCCGGATCAAAGTGATACTCACTTTGCTTTGCTGGCTGCGGCAAGAGATGACGTGCCTGGTTACACACGAGAAGAACTGGTGGGGTATATGGCACTGGACCGACTGTCTCTGTTGGGTGATGGTGCGAGAGTGATATTGATTGCAACGAATCCTCATCTGAAGTTGTTCCTGCTGAGTATTGGCTTTCAGATGCGGAGAACCCGAACCCGTGCTTGTGACAGATATGAGGACCCGGCAGATGTGCTTGATTTGGATTTGCGTAGTGGGCAATTCGGAGCGTGGGTTATGTCCCTGCTTGATCCTGAATGGCAAGATGATCGGATACAGCCAGGAACAACGGTGCGGGAGCGGACATCCTGGTCGGAACAGGAGGTTCGCAAGATGCTGGGGCACCTTCGTTCTCCAGGAGAATTGCATGAATATGCTGGCAGGGTTGCAGGAGCAAGGGATGGGATCCAGTTACAGCTGTATGTCATGGATCTGTTGGAGGGCAGAGTGCATGGCCTATCTCCACAGGATCAGATGCTGTTATACGCAGCCTACTGGACGCATGCTGGCAATCCAACTGCCGCAGCCCAGACGTGTTCCATGAGTCGGGCGACATTTTATCGCCATCTCAGAACAGCGCTGACTCGCTTGGCGCGGATTTTGTAGGGTTCTATTCATTCATATACCGATAATAACGACAAGAAGAGGCTGGTCATAGACCAAGCCTCTTCATGCGATTATAGAGCGTTGCCCTGGAGATGCCAAGTTGCTTGGCCAGTGTTCGTTTGTTACCACTTGCTGCTTTCAGATATTGAATTAGAAGTTGCGCTTCATAGGTGTCCAATTTTTGCTGGTAGGTAACACCGGAGACAAGTTCGGAATCATCCGAAGGTTCTGTTTCGTCCACATTTGCAACCGTTCGAGGTTCTTGTTCTGCTCCCGCCGAATCCTGACGTTGCTGATATTCGTTGTTGGCATGTGAATGGATTCCGGATGCCAGTTGAATTTCGGACTGTTCTTGCATGGTGAGGGAAGTGAGGGTATCGGGCAGATATTCCTGCTTCACCTCACCATCTGTCGTCAGAATGGTCAGGCGTTCGATCACATTTCGTAATTCACGCACATTGCCTGGCCAATCATATTGGAACAGCAACTTGAACACTTCAGGTGGAACCAACTCAATATGACGGTTATAGAGCAATGAGAATTCTTGAAGGAACGTCTGGGTTAATTCATATATATCTTCCTTGCGCATACGCAGAGGGGGGATGACAAGGTTAATGACATTCAGCCGATAGTAGAGATCTTCTCGGAATTGATTACGGGCAATCATACTCATTAGATTCTGGTTGGTTGCTGCGATAATCCGGCAGTCGGCCTGCTTCATACGCGTTCCCCCCACAGGAAAGTAACTCTTCTCCTGCAACACCCGAAGCAGTTTCACTTGCAATTCCAATGGCATCTCACCGATCTCATCCAGAAAAAGAGTACCCCCTTCGGCAAGCTCAATCTTGCCCTTTTTGCCTTTGGGATTTGCTCCGGAGAAGGCGCCTTTTTCGTAGCCGAATAACTCACTTTCGAACAAGGAAGCAGGGATTGCCCCACAGTTAATAGCGGTGAACGGTGCACTCTGCAATTCACGGAGATCATGAATGGCTTTGGCGAATAACTCCTTGCCTGTGCCGCTCTCCCCGAGAATAAGTACGGTTGCTGAGGTGGTACTGATCTTGCGAATGGTCTCCATGCACTGCTTGATGACCGGGCTGCTGCCCTTGATTCTGGCAAATGGATCTAATTCGGGACGTAGCCGAGCAACGGCTTTTTCCAGATGTTGAACTTTGGATGTCATATGTAATAGTTCCTGATGTAATCGGATTTCGGTTGTTATATCCACTTCGGCAGCAACTGCACCCACAATATGTCCATCCAGTTGGACAGGACGAGCATTAATCAGCGCGAAGAGGTCGGGCCGTGGCTGATGCTGTTTGCGGTAGACCGTTTCGCCGGTATACAACGTTTTGAGAGACTGTAGCCGATCTGGAGGGAAAAAGTCCGCTGCGGGTTGTCCGATGATGTCTTTTTTGCTGATCGAAAAAACATGCTCCGCGCCAGTTGTCCAGTAGGCCACTTTGGCATCTTCATTAATTAATGTCAGAGCTGAACCCGCTGTCTCCAGTGTGGTCTCAAAATAAGCTTCTATTAGGCGATGCGCATGCATCATGGCATGCAAAACATCGGATACGGCGATATATCCCAATAGGGGTCCATCATCCTGAATGAATAAATAAGAAGATGTGTTGAATAAGCAGAAGGCATCTACCAACGATGTTGAGGACGGAATGGTAAGTGTGGAGAGGTCTTTATCCAGAATATCCATATCCGTACGCAATAAAGACATTAATTCTGGAAGTAAATGTTTCATCGATATCACCTCAGTTAGAACATAACTTTTGGAAACGACTTCTTTACACGAGTTACATACAAGTAATCTACATATGAAATGACTGGAGAATGATGGTTACCCATATTATAACTTTCCAAATGAGGTGTGTATATATTTTTTGACATGAAGCATACATGTTGTCGGCACAGAGGAGATCGATGTTGAATTTTCATTTCTGATATTTCCTTTTACTATTATTTTAAGGAATTAATGCTAATTTGTATGAGCCCTTCAGTAATTTAAAGTGAGGGTTGAGTTATTAAAAATGACATTTGAGTTACCTTATTAAGCTGTGATTTCTCAATCTGTTACACGGCAGTTGAGGTGATTA
Source organism: Paenibacillus sp. BGI2013 (assembly GCF_002843485.1). Lineage (NCBI taxonomy): Bacteria > Bacillati > Bacillota > Bacilli > Caryophanales > Paenibacillaceae > Paenibacillus > Paenibacillus sp. BGI2013. The sequence continues at coordinate 385,296 of NZ_PJFA01000006.1, read as the reverse complement.
TTCATATAGAACATGAATTGTCCACACCATTAAGAAACTTCTGAATAATGCTATATGAAGGCCATCCGCATGAAGAAGAACCAAAGGAGGGTGATGAAATGGCCATTCTATCAACTGGGCCCATTGAGAATAATATTTCAGGAATAACGGGGATCCGACCAACTCAATCCGTTACGGTCAAAATCGATAACCGGAATGCGACAGAAATGTTCACGGTGCTTCTTCGGGGCTATTACCTTAATGGAGTCAGAACATTATATGTAGAAGAACTGCTCAATGTATCACCTAATCAGGTCATCACCAAAGTTTATAATGGGAATTTTGATGCTTTTGAGTTTGTATTTTCAACCTCAGACACGGCTGCTGAAGAAGCACAAATATCCGTATGGGGTAAAAATGCCGCAGGCGAATTAGTTGCGGCTCACCGATTGGTATCCCAAGAGTTATTGGGAGAAACGCTTAGCACAACGGGTGTAACTGGAGCCACGGGAGTAACGGGAAGCACCGGGTCTACCGGAGTGACAGGAGCCACGGGCGTAACTGGAGCAACGGGAAGCACTGGAGCTACTGGAGTGACAGGAGCGACGGGCGTTACGGGAGCAACGGGAAGTACCGGGGCTACCGGAGTGACAGGAGCCACGGGCGTTACGGGAGCAACGGGAAGTACCGGGGCTACCGGAGTAACAGGAGCCACGGGCATTACGGGGGTAACGGGAAGTACCGGAGCTACTGGAGTAACAGGAGCCACGGGCATTTCTGGAGTAACGGGAAGTACCGGAGCTACTGGAGTAACAGGAGCCACGGGCATTTCTGGAGTAACGGGAAGCACCGGGGTTACCGGAGTGACAGGAGCCACGGGCATTACGGGAGCAACGGGAAGTACCGGGGCCACAGGAGTGACAGGAGTAACGGGAAGCACCGGGACTACCGGAGTAACAGGAGCCACGGGCATTTCTGGAGTAACGGGAAGCACCGGGGCTACCGGAGTAACAGGAGCCACGGGCGTTACGGGAGCAACTGGAGGCACCGGAGCTACTGGAGTAACAGGAGCCACGGGTATTACGGGAGTAACAGGAGGCACCGGAGCTACTGGAGTGACAGGAGCCACGGGCATTTCTGGAGCAACGGGAAGCACCGGGGCCACCGGAGTGACAGGAGCCACGGGCGTTACGGGAGCAACCGGAAGCAGCGGGGCCACCGGAACAACAGGTGTCACTGGAGCAACTGGTACAGCAGGGCAAGGGTTGTCCTCGTACGCCTACATTTTTAATACATCAGCTCAAACTGTAGCTATTGAAGCGGATGTAATCTTCGACAGCAACGCAAATCTTACCGGTATTACTCACACGGCCAATACCGCTGCGATTATTATTGGTAATGCCGGGGACTATGCGGTGTTTTTCAACGTTGCAGGTGTGCAGGCAAACCAATTCACCCTTTATCAAAACGGAGCCCCTGTAGGTGGCAGTGTCTATGGTTCAGGAGCTGGCACTCAACCGAATCCAGGCATGGTCATTATTACGGCTGCTCCCGGTGATGTGCTGACATTACGGAACCATTCCAGCGCATCAGCTGTTGGTCTGCAAACACTAGCAGGTGGAACACAGACCAATGCCAATGCCTCTATCCTTATTCAACAATTAAGTAGTTAAACTTTTCGAGTTTATAATTTTGATTAATAAATGGGTGTGTCCAGAAAAATAGACATTTAAAATTGGGGATGCTAATTTTTTAGACATTAAGAGAAGAACCGGAGAAAAGGAAAGTTGAATGCTCTGGTAAAGTGTTCGTACAGAAAAAACCATGTGCCAAGAAAGAAAGAGGCAACATGGTTTTCTTTTGTCTTTTTCATATATATTGATCCAGCTGGAAAATAACTATCGGAACATATTCTTAACGACCATCCAGAGATTAGCCGGTTTTTCGGCTAAACGACGGGTATAGTACGGATACCACATAGTGCCATAAGGTACGTAACAGCGAATGCGATAGCCTTCTTTGGCGAGACGTTCCTGTTCGCTCATGCGCAGACCATATAACATCTGAAATTCAAAGGCATCCGGCGAGATTCCCCGATCCTTGGCGTATTGTTTCGTCCAGTTAATGATGTGATCATCATGCGAGGCAACCGCAGTGTACACACCCTGATCGAGGTGATTACGAATCATCGTTTTGAATTGATGAATGACTTCAGAAGTATTCTGATAGGCGACTGATCCGGGTTCTTTGTAAGCACCTTTAACCAGTCGAAGCCGGATGCCTTCCCGAATCATATCACGCGTATCTTCTTCGGTGCGATGCAGGTAGGCTTGCAATACTGTGCCTGTATTATGCAGTCCTTCCGAGTGCAGTCTTCGGACAATATCCAGCGTTGCTTGAGTAAATGGACTATCCTCCATATCAATTCGGACAAATAGATCATGCAATTTGGCTTGTGTGGCAACGGTACGGATATTTCGATAACCCTCTTCCGGGTCAAGTGCGAGGCCCATCTGGGTTGGTTTTAGCGAGACGTTGGAGTCTACGCCTTCACGTGCAATGCCTTCTACCAGGCGTACATACTCATCCCTGTACAATGCCGCTTCGCTCAGGCGGGTGATGCCTTCGCCCAGATGATCGAGTGTAGCCATAATGCCTTTATTATTGAGTATGTGGATCTCTTCGAGAGCTTCTTCCAAGGTGTTTCCTGCAATAAATTTGCCTGCCAGCTTCTTACCATATCTAATGGACAGGTTCTCTACAGCTTTGTTGCCTGCCACGGTTAATAAGGTTTTGCGATATATTTCCGTTCCCACACTCATTTTCGTTTCCTCCTTCAGCATTGTGCTAACTTAATTCAAGCAAGAAACGTGCCAGATTTGGCGATGGTCTACTATTTTTCATGAAAATTATCTATTTAAATTGGACTAAACATTTACACAAAACGGAGAGGACAGAAAGAACCTGAAGAAGCGGAGCGCTCGCCTTTATCCCCGGATTTTCCCTCTATAAAAAGGAATCAAAAAATCTGGGGATAACAGCGATCGGAAGGTTATTCTGTCATCGGAGTGGCCCGTGTGAATTTTCTTTAGTTAAATTTAACGAGAAAAATATTTCAATCCCAACCGGAGTTGGCACGGATTTTGCTACATATATTTGGTGATGAGTAACATGCAAAATAATTCAGGCGAGCAGCCAGCGAATCCCACATCCTGAAGGAGGAATCATTGATGAATATCCCTTTTGTTAACGAACCATTCACACCCTTTGCAGTCCAGGCGAACCAGGAAGCATTTGAAGACGCACTTCGTCAGGTAGAAGCTGAACTTGGGCAGGAATACCCGATTATTATTGGTGGGCAAAAAATAACAAGCAGCCGCACGTTAACTTCCGTGAACCCCGCAGCCAAGAATCAAGTCGTCGGAACGATCCATCAGGCAGATCAGGAATTGGCCGAAAAGGCCATTCAGACAGCAGCGGAGACATTCCACACATGGAAACATACTGACCCGAATGAACGGGCTCGTTATCTATACAAAGCAGCTGCCATTATGCGCCGTCGCAAGCATGAATTCTCCGCATGGATGGTTTATGAAGCCGGCAAGACTTGGCCTGAAGCCGATGCGGATACAGCGGAAGCCATTGATTTTATGGAATTCTATGCACGGGATATGCAGCGACTGAGTGAACCGCAGCCTCTCGTGCGGATTGCAGGGGAAGATAATGAGCTGAGTTATATACCGCTGGGTGTTGGTGTTGTTATTCCACCTTGGAACTTCCCGCTGGCGATTATGGCAGGCATGACTTCGGCTGCACTGGTATCTGGCAACACAGTGGTCTTGAAGCCTGCCAGCACAACTCCGGTGATTGCCGCCAAGTTTATGGAGCTGCTCGCAGAAGTTGGTCTGCCGGATGGCGTTGTGAACTTTTTACCAGGACCAGGCAGTGAAGTGGGCGATTATCTCGTGGATCATGCGCTTACCCGTTTTATCAGCTTCACCGGTTCCCGAGATGTGGGACTGCGAATTAATGAACGTGCAGCACGAACAGCTCCAGGTCAGAAGTGGATCAAACGGGTTATTGCAGAGATGGGCGGCAAGGATTCCATCGTAGTAGACAGTGACAGTGATCTGGAACTCGCGGCAGAGTCCATTACCGCTTCGGCATTTGGTTTCTCAGGACAGAAATGTTCGGCGTGTTCCCGTGCCATTATTCATAAGGATGTATATGATGAAGTATTGCAAAAAGTGATTGAACGGACACAGAAACTGACGATGGGTAGTCCACTTGAAGTTGGCAGTCAAGTTGGGCCGGTTATCGATGACAAGGCATATGCAAAGATCACGGAATATATTGAAATCGGCAAGGGTGAGGGGCGTCTTGTGCACGGTGGCGGTACAGGGAACGTTGAAGGTTATTTCATTGAACCAACCATAATTGCCGATGTGGACCCAAAAGCCCGGATTGCTCAGGATGAAATTTTTGGACCTGTGCTTGCGTTCATCAAAGCAGAATCTTTCCAGGATGCATTGGATATCGCCAATAATACAGACTATGGCCTGACTGGCGCGGTGATCTCACGTAATCGTGAACATCTGGAACAGGCAAGACGCGAATACTTTGCGGGTAATCTGTATTTCAACCGGAAATGTACCGGAGCACTGGTAGGCACACATCCATTTGGCGGATTTAACATGTCAGGCACGGATTCCAAGGCAGGTGGAAGAGACTATCTGCTGCTGTTTACCCAGGCGAAGCTGGTATCGGAGAAATATTAGACAGAAACCCATGATCCGATTAAAAACTTCTTACATTCACTTGAATAATATGCTATTATCCCTGCAAATCCTTTTGTTCGTATAAGAAACACAGATGCTTATTGCCGAAGGCATAAGGAGGGTAACGGATGTTAGGTGTTCAGTTGGTACAGGAACAACGTATTCGGCTGTCCATCACGCCGGAGATGAAACAATCCTTTCATTTGCTAACCATGTCTGGCCAGGATCTGACCCGTTACTTGCTGGACGCAGCGGAGGAAAATCCAGTACTTGAACTGGAAGAACAAGCTGCGCCCCTCGCCCGGATTCCGCGGCGAATGGATCAGCGCAGGTATGATTCCTATGACCCGTTGCTTCAGGCCAAAGGTGCCGAACCTACTCTGGAACAATTGCTGATTGCGCAAATTCGAGTAATGACAATTCCAGACGAATTGGAAAATATGGCCGTATATTTGGCAGGGTGCGTTAATGATGATGGTTATCTGACGGTTGAACTGGCAGAGGTGCAAGCAACACTTGAGCTTCCGATGAGCAAGATTGCAGCGGGACTGGAGCTTCTCCAATCGCTGGACCCTGCTGGTGTAGGGGCGCGGAATCTGCAAGAATGTCTGTTGCTCCAGATTAGACGTGATCCATCAGCAGCGCTGAATGCGGAGTGGATGGTGGAAGCGGGAATGGAAGCACTGGTTCCTTTTCACCCAGGTAGAACAGGGAGACGATTAGGCATGACTTCGCAGGAAGCTCAGATTGCCTATGACTATATTACACGTCTCGATCCCAAGCCCTGTCGATCGATCGGATGTACGGAACGGCCACATTACATTATTCCGGATGCCATTGTCGGGTTGCGTAACGGTGAGGTCCATTATAGTCTGCATGCAGCAGGTAACCCTCGTGTATCGATGAATGAAGCATGCTTCCGCTGGATCAGGGAAGAGGCTCCGGACACAATCTGGTCTACCCGCGTGGCAGAGGCGAGGGCTATTATTCGGAGTGTACACTTGCGGCGCAGGACTTTAGTGCGTGTGCTGGCGGCAGTGATGGAAGAGCAGAAGCACTTTTTGGTCAAAGGCCCATCCGCGCTAAAACCACTCAATCTGGCTGTTATTGCAGAGAAGATTGGCATGCATGAATCAACGGTAAGTCGTGCGGTGAACGGTAAATACATTGAGACACCACATGGTGTATATGAACTCAGGGCTTTTTTTGCCTCGGGAATCAGTACAACGTCAGGGGATAAAACATCAGCATCAGCGGTGAAACGCAGATTAAAAGAAATCATTCGCACGGAGCAGGCTCAGCGTCCATACTCGGATAGTCATTTGGCCACACTGCTCGCCGAGGAGGGGATTGTCATCTCCCGCAGAACGGTTGCCAAGTACAGGGAGGAACTTCAGATTCTGCCTTCCCTTGAGCGTAAACGGTGGGCTTAATCGAATAGCTGGCGTCTTATCATCTCTGAATACAAGAACCCCCGCAAACCGGATGAACGGTCTGCGAGGGTTCTTGTTAATTATTTGTGTTTGGGTTGCTGCATCAGTTTTCCTGATTACCTACAAACGTTCCATATTACGCAGGAAGTGTTCTCCGGCAATCCCTGGTGTAGTCATCTGTTCCGGATGAAGAATCTCTTCCAGTTCTTCCGGTGTCAGCAATCCGCGTTCCAAAATAATCTCTTGCAAGGAAAGTCCAGTCTTGAGCGCTTCCTTCACGATGGAAGCTGCCACATTATAACCCAAGTGCGGGTTCAACGCCGTAACCATACTGAAACTTTGGTTCATGATTAATTCGCAGCGCTCACGGTTAGCTTCCATCTCTTCAACGGCATAACGCGTGAAAACATCGATGCCGTTATTCATGATTTTCAGCGATTGCAGCAAGTTGAACGCAATAACTGGGCCCATGACATTCAGCTCGAATTGACCGGCTTCACATGCCATACAGATCGTATGATCGTTCCCCATCACCTGGAAGGATACCTGGTTAATGACTTCCGCCATAACGGGGTTGACTTTACCCGGCATAATGGACGAACCTGGCTGACGCGGTGGCAGGCGCAATTCATTGAATCCTGCACGCGGGCCTGAAGCCATCAAGCGAATGTCATTACAGATTTTGGAAAGGCTAACCGCACATACCTTCAGCGCCGCTGAAAGTTCCAGATAGGCATCTGTGTTCTGGGTTGCATCCACGAGATCCTCAGCTGTTTGTAGTGGTAGTCCGGTAACAGCTGACAGGTGCTCTGTAACCTTGACGATATATTCGGGTTTGGCATTGAGTCCTGTACCTACCGCAGTTGCACCCATGTTAATGGTAAGCAAGCGGCGATTGGCGAATTCAAGACGCTCAATATCCCGTCCGATGACACGGGCATAAGCTCCGAATTCTTGTCCAAGGCGAATAGGTACGGCATCCTGAAGATGGGTACGGCCAACCTTGACCACATCGTTGAATTCCACTTCTTTTTTACGGAACGCATCCTGTAGTCTTCTCATGGTAGCGAGTAACGTCTCCGACAGTTGGTACGCCGCAATGCGCAGTGCTGTAGGAACCACGTCATTAGTAGATTGGGACATGTTCACATGATTATTGGGATTGCAATGGAAGTAGTCTCCCTTGCTTTTGGTTAACAGTTCCAGCCCGCGGTTGGCCAAAATTTCGTTCATATTCATATTCATGGAGGTGCCTGCACCGCCCTGAATGGAGTCTACAATAAAATGATCCAGATGATGGCCTTTCATCATTTCTTCAGCTGCCATGACGATCACATCGCCAATCTTGCTCGGCAGCATCTTCAACTCCATGTTGGTAATCGCTGCTGCCTTCTTCACCGCAGCCAGAGCCGTGATCAGCTCCCGGTGTACCGGAACGCCGGTAATCGGGAAGTTTTCCACGGCCCGTACCGTCTGAATTCCGTAATAAGCATAAGCCGGGATTTCTTTTTCACCGATAAAATCTTTCTCCGTCCGTGTGGACATAGTAGACATCTCGTTCGCCTCCAGTGGCATCAATAAAAATAGTTCGGCTTCAGCGTTGCTGAAGCGCACTCAGTATATCATTTAAGCAAAATGGATGCCAATCTAAATCATTTGGCCTCTTGTGCCGATAATAAATAAAATTAGGGATATTAAATGGAATATTATTCAATTTTTAAGAAAGGGAGGAGTGGCCAAGCTTGTCTTATACATTATGCGCTATATGGTAGAGAAGTCATGCATGAACGGCAAGTATGAGGGGAAATAGAACGTTTTCAGTGATGTATATCACATGAAATTTGGTACTTGATTGGTAAAATAGGAAAAAAGGACTACGGGGTGTGCACATGAAATGGACTTTAGGAGCAAAGACTGTCGCAGGTCTGGTACTGATTTCGATTATTACCTACGGAACTAGCGGCTTTTTTATATTTTTTGTCAAAGACTGGGTTACGTTAGATATTCCGAATTGGGTATACATATCGATTATCCTGATCATGGGAGTATGCTGGAACGGGATTCTGGGATGGTTTGCCTCACGCTGGCTGACTCGTCCAATCGTTCACCTGTCCCGGGCTGCACAGCAGGTTTCAGCGGGAGATCTGACAACCGAGATTCCGCAGCGACGCACGCAGGATGAACTTACTGTATTATATGATGCTTTTCGCGCAATGGTTTCTAACCTTCGAAGCATTGTAAATGATATTGCAGACAGTACAAGAACGACTTCACAGAACGCACAGTCTCTGAGTGAAGCAATTACCCAGGCCGCCGAACAGATCGAGATGATGTCGGATGCGGTGGATCATATTGCGGTAGGCGTAGAAGAGCAGAAGGTCACTTCCCATCAATCTCTGATCACTGCGGATGAGATGCTGAACGATTTCCAGCGTATGCATAGCCAGTCCATGGATATGACAGAGATGTCCGGTCAGATGGAACGATCGGTGGATCATACCAAACAGACTTTCTCATCGTTGATGAAAGGGATGGACGAGCTGGCCGAGTCGCACAATCGTTCCCGCGACATTATGCTGTTGCTGGAGAAGGAAGCCTCCGATATCGAGGTAATTACCCAGTCTGTCAAAAACATCGCAGAGGAAACAGGGTTACTTGCCCTGAATGCTTCCATTGAGGCTGCACGAGCTGGCGAAGAGGGTTCTGGTTTTGCAGTCGTGGCGCAGCAGATCCGCAAGCTGGCAGACGAAAGTAAGGAATCGGTACACCGTATTAATGAGCTGATTAGTCGTGTGCAAGAGCGGATCAGGGAGACAGCCCAACTGTCTCATGAGCAGCATGGTCTCGTGGTTAATGAATCGGAGCGGACCGTCTCTGTGGATCAGACGTTGCATGAACTGACAGGAACAGTGGAAGTATTTATGAAGGGTGCGCATGATATCGGTTCCAAGATTGCAGAACAGACCGGTCGCGTGGAGCAAACGCACGGTCATGTGAAGAAAATCCAGGGGAAAGCCGGATCGTTCTCGGATGAGGCGAGACGAATTATGGATGCCGCACACGAAGAGACAGCCATCATGGAGGAGATTTCATCTTCGGCTGAAGAACTGAGACAATTAACCGATCGGTTATTGGACAAAACCAAAGCATTCCGGATGCAGCCTTAAGCTGTGTTCGGGATTTTTTTTGTTTTTGGAGAACAGTTTTGGCATGATAATTTGCTTATTCTGGTTAAAGCCGAACGTTCTTTCGTGAAAACGAAAATTTGTAAAGATTATTTTATGAAAGATTAACAAATTCGCAACTTGCAGGCGATAAATGAAGATATAATAGGATTATCACAACAGATAAAGGAGCCCAGTATATTGAAAACTTGGACAGGTATCCTGCTGATGATTATTCTGGCGGTAGCTACGATTAGTACAACTTCGGCTGCCAGAACCATGAATGAATCGCAAAAACAGCTTAACATAGATGATCAATCCAGCCAGACCGAAGTGGTCGAGGCTTCCAATATAGATAAACTGCATGACACAGCGAAGACAACACAGGAATCCATTCCCGTGAAAGAGGAATACGTTTCGGTAGCTCCAGAGAATGAGAAGGTCAGATTATACCCTATGAAAGTTGAGGGTTCAGGATATATATATAACGGAATGATTTTGGAAGTGGACGGCAAAGTGCAAGAATTTAGTGATTGGCAGGGAGAAGGCGGGTCTTACAAACCCGAAGTGCACGAGCTGGATCTGAATGGAGACGGCCAGAAAGAAATTATCGTTTTGTACACGGAAGGTCATGGAACAGGTATTTATTTGGGACAAGCACGTATCATTAATCCGGTAACGCTGGAAGAGATGAAGATGCAATCTCTGGATGAGATTGCGAAACAGCATGTGAAGTCAAAAGTTACAGTTAGATCAGACCGTGTGGATGTTGATGTCTCCGTTGATGGCGTTCAAACAGAACCTTTACGGATCGAGGAAGATACGAGTGGCGGCGTATATAACGAAGAGTTGGGATTCGGTGGAGTTACCTATTACAGTGTAGAGGATGGCCAGCTTGTCGTATCAGCAGCAGGATCTTACGGTGCGGCTTTATATGCGGGTGATCTGACATTCACTTATGAGTATCAAGATGGCGAGTGGAAGGCCGTAGATTTGAAGTACAGCATGGAAGTGTATGAAGAAGAATATTATGAATCTTTTGATTGATATCAACCTGTTGATATCATAGTGCATCGGGAATTGAATGTTCTCAAGTGTCAAGTTAAGTGAACATCTGACAAGAATATCTTCCTTACTCCGTATACGGACAGTGGGAAACAGGGCGAGGCTGAAAAAAAAATGGGGACATACAGCCTCGTTTTGTGCTGCCCTGAAATAGGCAATGTGTACTAAAAATGCAGTAAACAATTGACATTATCACTTTAGTCGTTTAAATGTATAAAGGACAAATCATTTTAACATTCAGGAGGGATTTTGATGAAGAAAAAAGTTGTACTGGGTTTGATGGTAGGCACATTAACAATTGGGATCGGAACAGGTGCACTCGCAGCAACAGGACTGGAACAGATTAAAGCCTATCTGAACAGCAAGATTACGCTAAAAATGAATGGTGCCACGGTGACAGCCAAAGATGCCAATGGTAAAACAGTGTTGCCTATCACTTACAACGGAACGACTTATTTGCCTGTGCGTGCTGTGGGATCTTTGCTTGGGACAGAGATCACTTATGACAGTGCAACTTCATCCGTCCTGATTGGCGGAACGAATGGATCTGCGCCCGTAACCAACGGAAAAGTAACGCTGAGTGCACTTGGAACATCCGTACTGGGATCTACCGCTTGGCACACCAAAGATCCTAAGGATACCACATATAAAGGCAAGGATTACAAGGATGTTTATCTGCATAATGATCCTACGAAACAGGGGGATGATATCCAGATTAATACGGGTAAAAAGTATTCTTCTCTGCACTTGGAACTTGCCGCGCTGAAAGGAAATCAGGAGATTCATATCTATGATCAGGATCTCGCGACACTCAAAAAGTTCAATATCACTCCAGAAAGCGGTATGATGAGTCTAGATGTGGATGTTAAAGGTACAGACGCTGTCTATGTAGAGATTGTATCTGAAGATCCGGGTTCAGCTCTGTTTGTACCGCTCACAACATCGTATCTGACGAAGTAAAACACAATCTGCAAGTTTGCGACCTTACAGAAGGGGCAAGGCAAGCATAAACATAAAAAAACGATGATTCAGTAGGCGATTCCTGAACCGTATCCGGTATTCAGAGCTGCCTGGTGAACATCGTTTTTTATTTTCTTTTTGTTACGAATATTAACGAATGACGGTATCCAGCGGTTTGAGATTGGCTTCAATCTCGGCGCGGCGACCTTCAAGGAATGGAGGCAAAGCAAGCGATTCACCCAGATGCTCCAATTCTTCGTCTGTATCAAATCCCGGACCATCGGTTGCAAGTTCGAACAGAATCCCGTTTGCTTCACGGAAATATAGGGAGCGGAAGTAGAAGCGATCTACAAAACCGGAGTTAGGGAATTGGAAGTTACGAACCCGTTCCACCCACTGTTTCAGTTCTTCTTCGTTATCCACACGGAACGCAACGTGGTGTACGCTACCACGTCCAGGACGCTCTTGGGCAAGGTCATTCCGTTCCTCAACATGCACCTCGGAGCCGCTGCCACCTTCACCGGATTCAAAAACGAGTACATCAGGTTGACCTGGAGTAAAGGCAGGATAACTTCCTTTAGCTCTGAAACCGAGCAGTTCGGTAAGAACCGGAGCGGTAAGGGAAGCATCTTTTACCGTAAGATGGATAGGGCCAAGACCTACAATGCCATACTCGGCAGGCACAGGGCTCTGATCCCATGGTTTACCACCAGCGACACCTGTATTGTTTTCATCCGAGACCAGAATCAGACGTTGACCTTCAAAGTCTGTGAACGAGAGCGTGGCACGACCACCCCGTTCAACAATCTCTCCATGTGGGACTTCGAATTCGTCAAAACGCTGCTGCCAGTAAGTCAGTGCTGCATCACTTGGAACGCGCAGTGACGTGCCAGATATACTGTTCACGCCTTCACGAGTCTGTCCGGCCATCGGAATCTCGAAGAAGGTAAGTTCGGTACCCGGATTGCCTTTCTCATCGCCATAGAAGAGATGGTAGACGGACACGTCATCCTGGTTGACTGTTTTTTTAATGAGGCGCAGACCCATGATGTTGGTGTAGAAACGATAGTTCTGATCGGCATGTGCTGTTAGAGCGGATACGTGGTGAAGTCCTTTGATTTGCATAATAATTCCTCCTAGATGAAATGGGATAGTGTAAATGTTCAGTTGAACGTTTGTTAAGTGCGGTATATTGTATTTCGATTAAGAAAGTTACTAACTTTTCGTTTGTTTTGGTTCTGAATTTATCTTAACATAAAGATATTTAAATTACAATGCTTATTTAGAATTCCAACTGGACAGCACTTTCATTCAATGGCAAAATGAAAAAGTTAACATTAAAGAGAGATACTGTTGGTGAAATCCTTGTAAAGGAGAGAAGAGATGCATGGCGTATCCACCATGGCTGGACCCTTATGATGCAGAGCCGTTTATCCTGTTCTCCACTTCACATATCGTTTCAATTAGCGTAATTACAGCATTGATTGTACTGATGTTTTTGCTTCGACACCATCTTCGATCATGGTCAGAGAGGGCACGCCGCATACTGCGGATTGTTCTGGCTTGTATCATGTTTGCCTCCGAAATCGTGCTGCAGCTCTGGTATGTGTATGGAGGGATATGGAGCCTGCAGACGTCACTGCCACTCGAACTATGCAGTCTGTCTCTGCTATTATCGGCGTTGTTACTACTGACACGCAGTCGACTGTTGCATACTGCACTGCTGTTTGCAGGCATTGCCGGAGCCCTTATGGCGATCCTGACTCCTAATCTGGGTTATGGTTATGCACATTTTCGATTTATTCAATTTTTCGTTGCTCATGCCTGCATTATTCTGGCTTTACTCTACATGACCTGGGTAGAACAGCTGCGACCTAGCTGGAGATCTGTAGCAGGTTCGATGATATTTGTGAATGTGGCAGCACTAATTGTATACATTGTAGATGTCATGCTTGACGCGAATTATATGTTTTTGAGACACAAGCCGAGTACACCCTCGGTGCTGGATATGCTAGGTCCGTATCCCATGTACATCCTTGGGGAAGAGATACTTGCGCTAGTTTTGTTCTCGCTAATGTACATTTTGCTCTTTGCCATTCCAGATCGGTTGAAGCATCGTGTGAAAAAAGGTAAAAGCTCCGCGGTATAGGGATAATCCTTGTAGTTGCGTCTGCGCCGTATTATAAACTCTTTATAAATAAAATATCCCGCAGTAACCTGACTGGATCAGGTCGCTTGCGGGATGTTTGGGCGTTGTCCCTGAATGGGGCCAGCTTTTATATGTTTATCCACGGAGCAGAGATTCCGCACCATCCACGTAGATTCGTGTACCTGTAACATGAGAGGCTTCATCGGAAGCGAGGAACAGAACGAGGTTCGCCACTTGCTTCGACGTTCCAGGTTCGCCCTTGAGCGGATGTTCGTGACCCTCAGGGAATTCAACAGGAATCTGTACTTCTTTCAGATCATCCGACGGGTAGGTGTTATCATCAATGTTGGTATCGATGGCTCCCGGGCAAACGGCATTTACACGGATCTTATAACGAGCCAGCTCCAGTGCAGCCATCTTGGTAAATGCAGTTTGTCCCGCTTTGCTGGAAGCGTATGCAGAGAAACCAATCCCTGAGAAGACCCGGTTACCGTTGATGGAACTAGTGATAATGATGCTGCCGCCATGTTCTTTCAGATGAGGAATAGCATATTTGACGGTTGCGAAGGTTCCGCGCATATTGATCTCCATCGTCTGGTCCCAGTCCTCAATTTCCATCGTTTCAATCGGGGCCATCGTTCCGTTAATGCCGGCATTCGCAAATATGATATCCAGTTTACCCGCTTCAGCCGCAGCCTGATTGATTGCCTTCTGCACATTATCCGGTTTGGAGATATCACATTCGATCACATACGCTTCTCCGCCAGCCTTTTCAATCGTCTGCTTGGTTTCCTCCGCATTTTCGGGTGTGCGATCCAGCATGTACACTTTGGCCCCATGTTCGGCGAATCGAATAGCAGTAGCCTGACCAATACCCGATCCACCTCCGGTTACAATCGCCACTTTGCCTTCCAAACGTTGTTCTGTCATCTCTGATCCCTCCATGAGTTAGATTATCGTTGTACGCTCTACTTCTAACATACCCGGCTCAAGACGCGTGAATCATATGTGTATATATCAAAAAGAACAGGACCGCAACGCGGCCCTGTTCTGTGAGCAGATCATCTTCATGATCTGTCTGCTGTAATATTATTTTGGCATGTGAATGGTAGGAAACACCCTCAGGTCATGCCCTGGTTTACTTATGTTTCTTCCAGTCCATTGCACTGTTATTGAGCAAATATTCGAAATCGTTATCTCGGCGCTTCTGCTCCGCTTGGCGAGCTTCTTCTGCCTGCTGACGTTCCTGCTCTTTAAGAGCCGCTTCGGTAGCCTTTGCCTCATCCGCCTGAGCTTTCAGCTTCTCCAGCACATCACTGCTAAGCAGATCCTTCAGTGTTGTGGGTTTATCCTGTGCTACTGCTGCTTTGGGAGCAGGAGTGCGTTTTTTGGATTTTGCCATAGGAAAATCTCCTTTCCAAACATGAATCAGGTTCCATTTATCGTACAGTAGTCATAGTATATCAGGTTCCCGTAAAGCATTCCATGAATCTGCGGAACAAAAGCAGGAAAACGAGGGTTGCGTGACGAATGAAAACGGGTATAAAATCATATACTATTACCGATACTGCGACTATTCCCTGGAGAAAGGAGTCGTTGTTCGTGGAAGTAAACCGTGGTTTACTGAAAGGGCTTGCATGGGGCGTTGCCTTTAGCTGCCCGTTATGGATTGCGATTATCGGCTGGTTACGTTTGATGGGATGGATGTATTGAGGATGATACCGGAAGAGGTCATTTTTTATAAAGTCATATATGTAACCGTTATCATTAAAATCAATAAATAAAGCTCTGCCTTGCGAGATACGCACAGGACAGAGCTTTTGTTTGTTTTGCAGTTCATTAACTCATTAACGAGATATAAAAATGAGGTTTCATCTGTTTGGCTAAGCTGCTGATTAAGGCACTTTTACCGGCTCTGGATACTCCAGACCATGGGTGTCTACCGTAACTTTTTTCATGACCTGATCGGTATCGGGTTTGTCCTTGATTTTGCTTATTTTCTGAGCTGCAATACCATCAACGACTTCTAAACCTTCGGTTACTTTACCAAAGGAAGCATAGGCATTATCAAGATGATCCGCGTCAGCTAACATGATGAAGAACTGAGAACCAGCGGAATCCAAATTATCTCCGCGTGCCATGGAAATGACTCCGCGGGTATGATTCAGGTGATTTTTGTGACCGTTGGATGTAAATTCACCCTTAATGGCATACCCTGGGCCACCTCGACCATTACCGTCTGGATCTCCGCCCTGAATCATGAAACCTGGAATAACACGGTGAAAGATTGTGCCATCATAGAAACCCTGATTCGCTAGTGAAATAAAGTTGTTCACCGTATTGGGCGCAATTTCCGGATATAGCTCAATGACGATCTTCTGTCCATCTGCCATTTCAATAGTAGCTACCGGATTGGGACCCGTTGGTTCAACTGGAGCTGGTGTTTCTGTAGCGCCACTCGAAGGGCGTCCACAACCACTAATGACGATAAGCAGCATCGCGAGAACCAGCGAAACCACTGTGTTTTTTTTCCACCGTAAAGACATGAAAACGTTCCTCCTTGCATCTCTGCATTATATATTTTCTCCAAATCCTATTTGGATATTTACCCAACTATCATACCGTTTTTGTGGACAGGATGGCAATGTAATACATGTGTTTGTGGTGAACAAGGGATGGCCTTCATGGAATGATGGGTGTAAAATAAGGAAAATGCTTCCGCATCGGTGACGTACGGGTCTGTGCCGTCCGCTCCAATACACGGCAGTCCCGGCGTCAGTAACGGAAAGGGCGTGCGGGTATATGAACTTCTCGTGGAAGCGCAATCTGGTCATATTGTGGATTGGTGTATTTTTTTGCAGCACCGCGTATTCGATCTCGATTCCATTTCTGCCCCTGTTTCTAAGTGCTGACTTGGGGGTTCGTGATCACCTGGAGTTATGGTCAGGACTGGCATTTGGCATTACGTTTCTTGCGAGTGCACTCGTGTCTCCGTTCTGGGGATCACTGGCTGACAAATACGGACGCAAGCCCATGCTGATCCGGTCGGGATACAGCCTTGCCGTCTTGTATTTAATCAATTATTTCGTGCAGGACCCGTATTCACTGATTGTTGTTCGATTGTTTCAGGGTCTGCTTGCAGGGTTTGTTCCAGCAGCGATTGCTCTGGTAGGTACGAATACACCTGAAGAGAAGACTGGTTATGCACTTGGTATTATGTCCACTGCAGGAGCCACGGGTGGTATTATCGGACCGTTAATTGGTGGCGTGGTGAGTCATTATTATGGGAACCGGAATGCATTTTTGTTTTCGGCTATTGTTGTGTTAGTCTCCGCGATCATCGCAACCTTCTGGGTAAAAGAAGAGAACTTCAACCGGAACAAAGCGCGTTCCCACGTCATGGATGACATTCGTGAAGCAAGAGCGAATCGTTTGTTTATGACGGTGCTTGGCATGATGGGCATATGTACGTTCTCCGTCATGATTCTGGAGCCATTATTGACGGTCTATGTGATGGAGATGGGCGTTCAGCCGGATCGTGCCTCACTCAGCTCGGGTATTATTTTCTCAGCGGTGGGGGTAGCAACAGTTATTATGGCACCGCGTTGGGGCAAGATTGGTTCAAGGATTGGATACGGTAAAGTGTTGATCATTGGACTTGTTGGTGGGGCTGTAGGGAATCTTCTGCAGTTCTTTACAACAGGATATATCGCATTCGGCATTTTACGATTTGTGTATGGTTTATTCTTTGCCGCTGTATTTCCGGCAATTAACGCCATGATTGTGCAGGCTACCGCATCAAGTTTCCGGGGCAGGGCTTTTAGTCTGAATCAATCCGCTGCCCAGATCGGGACGATGGCGGGACCGATTATTGGTGGTGTACTTGGGGGCTGGCTGCCGATACGCTGGATATTTATTATTAATGGAGTGGCATTGATCATCACTGCGATGGTAGCGAAGTGGTCAGGATTGGATCACAAACTGCCAGTGGCAAGTAAGGTTTCCGCTAAGCGATGATGCTAAATCACCAAGAGTACGTGAACTTACAGGTAACAAAAAAGATGACGCTGTGAAATTACAGACGTCATCTTTTTTAAGTCTACTACGGATCTATATAAGTTAGTCATCCGAAGAGGGCTTACGAGAAGCCTTCTCTTTGGGAATGGCATGTTCGACCGCATCACGTTGATCCTCATCCTCAAGTGCTTCGGGGAAGGAGTCCTCAGTGAACAGTCCGAAGTCCGGGTCAATATCCCGTTCGGTCACGAGATTATCCGGTTCATGCACATGCTTTTGGCGATCTTCCTTCATCGTGTATGCACCTCCTCATTCAGGATGTCATAACAGCTGTTAATGTCGCGGTGGAATGTCGTTCTCTGGTTTAGCATCCGCACCAGCACCATTAAGCAAGTCGGTACCATGCAACGCATCCGGATCGGGTGCAGCAGGATCAACCGGACTGTTCGGTTGCAGAAGATCTGCATCCGGTACAGATTCCAGCGGTGTCTCAGCCAAACGTGAATCCAATTCCGGCTCATCCACAGCGGTTGCGGCTACGGGTGCCAGATCCGAATCTTCCGTAACAATCCGTCTGCCGGAAACTTCATCAAAGGTATCCATATCGCCTTCCGGGACTTCCGTCTCTGGTGGAATATCGCGGGACCTCTGATAACGGTCATAATAGCGGTCGCTCTCTTCGTTACTAATTGGTTTGTCAGACATGAGTAACACTTCCTTTCATTGTCGGTTGTCCAAATGCTTCTTACCCCGTAGTTACCCAAAGCGCTAGTATTGTAATCTTGCACAGGTTATTATCTCCGGGTGTTCGCTACGATATGAATGCCTTAGAATTTGGGGAATACATATTTAACCAAGAAGTATAAGAATCCGAAAAAGATAATGATATATGCGGCATATTTAATAAATGTGGAAGCGACCATACTTGAATCCGATTTATGCTGAACATCCTTATGTTCTACCTCAACCGTACGATGGGGCTCATTCATTGTAATCATCTCCTTAGCGTGTTTGTTTGCTTTGAGAAACCATTACACCCGGAGCAAAGGATTGAATCGCAGCCACCGTTTTTACAGCTTTTCCTGTTTTGCCTATGTTATGATGAAGCTTGAATATGTAAGGGAGGGATTCATGTGGACTGGTATACACTGGGTAATATGATCACACGCATCCGTATCGGGCAAAAGGCGTCCACACCCGGGTTCTCCCGTACCGTCATCCGTCGTCCGGATGGTTTGTTTTGGGTAGGCGGTATATGGTCCGGGCAAGTTGTCCAGTTGCGGGATTTCCTTTTTTCCGACATATGGACCATCTATGATGATGAGGAGACAGAGCAGTGGCTTGAATTTCGCAGTCAAGTTGAACAGAAAGAACGGGAAATGATAGTGAACCAGTTCGAAGACTTGCGTGATTAATCGGATAACTTTAACAATAAAATGGAAATAAGACTATAAATCGACTTAAATGTGAAATTTCATTTTATCTCAAGAAGGTGACGTGACAAACGGTGGCGAATGATAAATGAGAGAATCTAAGATAGGGAAAATTAGAACTTTGAGGTGCTGTGAATGAAAAATGTGCCCAAAGCTATCGTCATCTTATGGATGAGTGTATTGATTATTCTAGGCATGCCACATGGGATAGTCTTTGCAACTACAGGAGCGGTTCAGCAACCTGTATCCATTACAGGATGGGAAGTAAAATGGGGGAACGTTGACGACCAAGGATTCATCAGTGAGGTTAAGGGAGCAGACGAGATATGGGAAAAGCAGGGCAGCGATAAGTTAGAGTATAGCAATACGGATCGATCGAATTCTTTATGGACTCGCCTGACCATCCCTGAGTTGAGTGAGGAAAGTTCAGCCATTCGATTTGAGAACATTAAAGGCAATCATATTGTTGTTTATCTGGAAGACCGCAAGGTCTACGAGAACTATCATTACAATTATGATAATAATGCGGTGTTGCTGCCCTTATCCAGCCAAAATTCAGGTGACACGCTCTATGTATGGTCGCAAAATGAAAAAGGCCGTCTGGGGATACAAGGTACTGTTCAGGTTGGACCTTATGCCGCGTTACAGGAGAAATATATTCATAACGGACTTATTGATGTAATTTTGGGCGCGACCTTTGTGTTCACAGCGATTACGATGCTGAGTTGTACGTTCTTCCTTGGCAAATTCCATAAGGGATTATGGATCTCGCTATGCATTGTGATGGGTTCCATCGGCACGATGATCATCACGTACTCGCAATTTTTGTATACGTTCTATCAGGTATATGGTGACCTGTATTCCGTAGTCTTTGATCTGGCGATGCTGCTGGGTATGCCAGCGCTATGTTATTTTTTTGAACAGATAATCGGGCCAGGACTGCATGGAATCTTCACCAAACTGCGAAAAATACTATTCATATATTCAGTTATCGCTGTGTTCTCTCTATTTATCTATGTGACTTCAGGTGGGCAATGGGAGATCCTCTACAATCTGCTCGTACAGCGTGTGGTTGGCATTGTGCTGGTCATTCTGCTGACAATCCTGTTGGTTGGTACCATCGCCAAAGCGCTGCAACGAAATCGGGAAGCTATGCTGCTTGCAACGGGATTCGGTACATTTGCCTTGATCAGTGTGGCTGAACTGTTGTGGTATTATCAGCGGAGTGGGACGTATCATCTGTTATGGTGGAAATGGTCCATGGTTGCATTTGTGATCTCGTTGATTGCCATTCTCGGAAGTCGCTTTGCCGAAAAACATACTAAAGTTCTAGAGTATTCCAAGGAACTGGAGCTGTTCAACAATGAGTTGCAGCGATCCGAAAAAATGGAGATTATTAGTGAATTGGCCGCTTCCGTTGCCCATGAAGTACGTAATCCACTTCAGGTGACAAGAGGGTTCTTGCAACTTATGACGGAACAGGAAGACAACAAAAATAAGGGGTATGTGCGAATTGCACTGGAAGAACTTGATCGGGCTTCGGGCATCATAACGGATTTTCTTACCTTTGCCAAACCTGAGTTTGATCATATTATCTCGCTCAATATCTCGGATGAATTCAATCATATTGAAGGCATTCTTGTGCCGATGGCTAATCTGGAAGGTGGTAAAATCACCACTGACATTCCGCCAGATCTATATATTCGAGGCAATTCCTCGAAGTTTAAGCAGGCTTTTATCAATATTATTAAGAACAGTATTGAAGCTCTGCAGGGACAAGGTCAGATTGATATCTGGGCGTACAAGCAGGATGGAATGATTAAGGTGCATGTCAGGGATAACGGAGAAGGAATGGACGAGGAAGCACTCTCCCGGTTGGGCGAGCCTTATTTCTCCAATAAAATCAAAGGCACAGGCCTCGGCATGATGGTGACATTCCGAATTGTTGAAGCGATGCAAGGACAGATCAGCTTTACAAGCACCAAAGGGGTAGGAACAGAAGCGGTTGTATCTTTTGTCGAGTTCGTCGATTGACGAACTCACAGAAGGATACAGCGGCTTTTTTTTGTTCCTACCCCTAATTTCTTACACTACAAGATTAGCTCACCCGAATTAACTTCTCCAAGGTCCGCAATTCACATCATAATTTACTTTGGAAGGATTGGGAGGTATGACAAGCACATAGTCATTCTGCTGCTCCTCAACAGTACGTACCTGAATGTGCTCCGGAATTACGATGCCGAACGCTTCACGAAGCGCCTGCTTCGGATTGGAGTGCAATTGTTGTCTGAAGTGCTCGTCAGTCCAAGCCTTTTCAATAATATCCTCATGCAACGTTTTCTCTGATACCATCATCGTCAACATTCCCTTCATATTTAAAATTAAACTAAATCAGCTTAGTCCTTATGCTCAGAATCCCAACTGTTGCTCGCTAATCCAGTGATGAAACCCACCTTGGAGGAGCTGTTTCTTCCGTTGTGTAATGTCCTGAACAGCTTGTACTAAAGTGTTGCATAAATAAGAATTAAACGCCTCAAGATGCGATATTCCTAAGTTAGACGATATTAGTGTACGATTATAGTGATAAGCAATGTCTACGTAAGAGTTCATGAGTTGTGTATTGTATACATTGTCATGTATACGTTCGCTTAAAGGATGAACTGGATAGTTGTGATTCAGTGCTGCGGATATGTGGGAGAGGTAGCTGTTGTAGTTTCCATGCACAGCATCTTGTTGAGTGTCTGTGAAGTCATCGGTCATCTGGAGTGTCATGAGTGTGATGTTGATGGCAGAACACACCGGGATGATCCGGTCGGACTGATTCAGCAGAAGCAGTGCACCAGTAGCTCCAATGAGGAGAGGGGCAGCCTTTTGCGCAATCAACAAGGGATTCTGTTGGAAATAATCAATGGAATGCTCACCCGTAACACTCACGGCCCAATCCACTACATATTGTCTGAAATAGACCCAGAACGTGGAGGAAGGATTGAATAATACCGAGTAAGATTGAAGTGCATCCATGTAATATAGATTACCAAGAGATAACTTCAATGTGGCATTCTCCGGTTGTTCATCCATCACGTCGTCCTGATTCAGAAAATATAACATATGGATGAGACAGGCTGTACTTAATTGGTGTGCTTTCTCTGGGGGTAGTTTATCTGAGTGTTGCATCCAAAGTGGAGTGATGTACCCGATGTAGCTGTGTCCCGAATCTCGTAACAGCGGATTAACCGAACGAAGCTGCTCTAATGCATGTCCTGACAAGGGTTCGGGATATTCCCGTACGAGTTGTTCCGCTGAAGCAAACACGACCTCCAGATCGGATCTAAACGGATCTAACCAATCTTTCCGCATTATTACATATCGTCCTTCCTGCGATAAGGTGACTAAGGACTGTTCGACTAGATCATGAAGTTACATTTAGTATAGCGGAAATAAACTGAAAAAAATAGGATTTTTTGTGATCAATTGTGAGAAAAATGATGACTTTTTGTATTTTATGGCATAAAAAAGTGGATTTTAGGCTCAAACTAGGAAGGCACAGGATTTCGACATCGGAAAGGCGGCAGAAAAATGAATTTGAAATGGAAAACATGGATGGCAGCCGGATTGGCAGCCGTAGTTATAACAGCAGCAACAGGACATGTGGCATTTGCTGATCCAGCCGTTCGTGCAGAGCAACATGATGATGCGTCAAAAGCTTCTTCCTCCGGCAAACCAGCGAAGCCATGCATGCAGGCAGGACACGGTCTGTTCATGATTGGTGAGACGGCAGACTTGCTTGGGATTGGACTTCGGGATCTGAAAGAACAGATGGAACTTGGCAAGACGTTGTCCCAGATTGCGAAAGAGCGTAAGGGACTTAGTGAGGAGCAGTTATTGCAGAAGTTGAAGCCTACACTGGCACAGCGTTTGGATCAAGCTGTGGAAGAAGGTTGTCTCACCAAGGAACAAGCTGCAGCCACGAAGGCAGACATGGATACCAAGTTGAAAAAGGTCATTAATACACCGCTGCGTGATTTGCGGCGTGAATTTGCCCACCATGGCAAACGTTCCATGGTAGATAAGGGCGAAATTGCCCGGTTTATTGGAGTGACCCCTGCTCAACTGCACGAGCAGCTTCAGGGAGGGAAATCCCTGGCTGAGATTGCTCAGGCAAAAGGCATTAGCGAAACGCAGCTGGTGGACAAGCTGAAGGAACAATTAACGGGTGATTTGAAGATATTTGTGAATCAGAAGGGCAACGTGCATCCAGCCCCGGGTCCCCAGGAACCTGTTCCTGGAAGATCAACTTCGAGCGAAGTAAAATAAAGAAGAGCGTCTCCATAAGGGGACGCTCTTCTTGCTTCATAATGTCTCACGCGTTCCCCGACTGTGAGCGGGAATAGGTGAGGGGCTTGGCTGGGGTGAGTTTCTCTTATCCGCATTAACAGATGAATTAGGTACAGAACGTGGTTTGCGCATTAACCCTACGGTGAAACGTGAGCCAGGAAGCTTGGACAGCGCCCAACTGATTGCAAGAGCAATACCAACGGTTACAAGGAACGATAGCAACGTTACAGGCAGATGCCATCCACTGAGTTGAAGCGGTCTGGTGACATAAGCGATCGCGTAGATCACCAGTGCATGAACCAGATATCCACCAAATGAATAACGGCCAATCCAGGCTAAGAGGCGCTGAAACCATGTATCTTTGCCCCGCATCAGTACAAGGAAACCATACATCATAAACATCTGAGCCATAATGATCAGGAATGTGGTTGGTTTCAGATAGGTGGAGATATTCAGATTAACAACATCCCCGGACCCACGCAGCACATCGTAACCAAGCCATATATACATCCCTATAAACAGACAGATCGTCCATGGCAGGATCTTTGTGGTCCAACTCCTCCAGCTATCCACTGACCAGGCACACACGGCACCCAGTAAAAAGTAAAACCAGTACATCACCCATGAATAGGAGCGATATTGCAGCAACGTTGACCAAGGCTCAGACATGGATTCTGTCCAGCCCCCCATATTATAGTAGGACCATTGCATAAGCAGGGCATATAGTACTGCTGCAAAGAGAATTAGTCCGATAATGACTTGCATGGGCGTGAAACGTGAGGTGTTCTGGATACGTCTCTGAATGGCTTTTGCTCCTGTCCAGAACAGGGGGAACAGAATATAGAACTGAAACACCATAATAACAAACCAGAGATGATACCCCGTCTGTGGTATAAACAGTTCACGAATCAGACTGCGAAAATCCGGTATGCCTGCAAGCCAGAACGCGGGGGTGAAGATACGGACAGAAAGCCAGTAGATCAGTGTCCATACGACAAACGGCATATAGATATCGCCAAATCGCTTTCGAATGAAGCGAGGATAGTCCGGTTTGGTGTTACGATGATGGTAAAACAACATTGCACCCGATAGAAATACAAACGTTGGCGTACCAAATCGGGTCAGATGATAAATCATGGTCAGCATAATGGAATCCGGTTGTTCAATATCAGCGCGATAGATATACTCAGCGATACTATGCTGCATGACGATTGCCAGAAAGGCAATGCCCCGCAGTTCGGTCCATTCCGTTATTCGCGGTTTTTTCACATTGTAATCCTCCCTCCAGGAACCGGAGTTCATCATATAAGGGTACCCGTTAAACATTAAGACTGCATTAAATGGAGAAAATAGGTACAAAAAAGACGGCTTTGGCCGTCTTTTCTATTGATATATCTCATGCTTGTTTTAGTTCTGTTCCTCTGATGATGGAATCTCTGAGGACGCGGCATCTTCTTCAAACAGTTTCTGAATGTAGGACTGGAGTTTGGTCACATCAACACCCAGTACCTGAGCTGAGCCGACCAGTTCATTGGTGAGTAGTTTGTTCGGTGGAATCTGCTGCTGATCGATATCGTTCACATGAATATCGAAGCCGAGTGATGCGAGTTTTAACATCTGGGTTGGACTGAGGTCTGTCTCAATGTAGGGAGCGATGGCTTCCAGGATATCCGGGATTTTGAAGAGTGACGTAGTGCTCTGCATTTTCTTGGCCAGCTCGGTCATGAAGATCCGCTGCCGTTCGGTGCGCGTAAAATCCGAGGTGGCATCATGCCGGAACCGAACATATTGCAGAGCGGTTTTGCCGTCCATATGCTGCAATCCTTTTTTTAAGTCAATGTCGTACATATGTTTATCTGCTTTACTGGTGTAATACATGTCTTTCTCCACATCGATCTCAATACCGCCTACCGCATCAACGAGTGCCATGAAACCTGTAAAGTCTGTGTAGACATAATGCTGAATGGGAATACCGAGCAGATCACTGACGGTTTGTTTGGTCAGCTCCGCACCCCCGTAGGAAAAGGCTGCATTAAGTCTGCTTTTGCCATGCCCGGGAATGGCGACATAGGTATCACGCAGTACGGAGAATAGATGGGCTTTCTTGGTGACCGGATCAATGGAAGCGACCATGACCGAGTCCGAGCGTCCTGCATCGTCGCCTCTTGAGTCTCCACCAAGGAGCAGAATGTTCACCCGTTCTTGGCCCTCCCATCTGGGAATCGTTGTCGTTGGTGTGTCTGAATCGCTGTCTGTGCCGGAAGAGGACGAGTTGGATGAAGTCCCGGAAGCCGTGGAGATGCTATTGGCAAAATGAACAATCGAATATCCGTAATATACAACGACACCTGTAATCGCAAGTGCCAGGGTCAGGGCTGTACCCCATAACCATTTTTTAAGCATAATCTTCACCTTTCTATGATTGAACTGATATGTAACCCAAACTAGTTTAACAAAAAGAAAGCAAAATGTCCTCTTTGATTTCGTAACTTCGGTCAATGTGAGGAATGTTTGACAAATAGTTAGTGTATATTTATTATGTAAAAAATAATCTTGTTTTGTGTAATGGGGGTATTAAAAGCCAGTTATGAATCAATCACTATTTAATTGGATTAATCAGTTTGCAGACCAAATACCGTTTCTGGACTGGTTTATGATCACATCATCCGAGTATGCGGTTTGGGTCATGATTGCACTGCTCGTTATCGTATGGTTTCTCGGCGATCCATCGAAACAACGAATTGTTTTTTATGCCTGTGTGGCTTCCATTGTAGCGCTAGTTCTGGCCAAATGGGGGATATCACCAGCGGTCGGTCACCCAAGACCTTTTGTAGAAGGGACTGTGCATCAGCTGGTTGCCCATGTACCTGATCCTTCTTTTCCAAGTAAACATGCTTCCTTTGTATTTGCTCTAGCGGCTGCTTCATTCTTTATTGGACGTCGCTTCGGGTCATGGATGTTGTTACTCGCTGTGTTGACAGGGGTGTCGCGTGTATATGTTGGTGTGCATTATCCAGGAGATATTCTGGGAGGATTCATTCTCGGAAGTCTGCTTAGTGTGGTTCTGATTACAACCCGCAATTATACCAAGTCGATTCCCGACTTCTTCATTAACATACACCGACGTGTTTTTCGTTAGCTTTTGAAAGCAATGTCTAGTGAAGTTTTGGTAGTTTAGTTTATTGAAAGAAGTCTCTTATCTCTGGTTCTGCCAAAGATGGGAGACTTTTTTTGTGTTATGTTCGAAGTTACATGAAATTTACAGAAATTGAATTCTAACATATACAATTCACGACGATAGGTGACGATATATTATAAATATGTATTATTTTGAGGAGTGGGACACATGGAAGACACGCGGGGGAATAAGTTGGGGATATTGAAGTTAACGATTCGAGGCAAGTTACTGACTGGTTTTCTCATAGTCGTGGCTCTGTTGATTGTTGTAAGCGTTTATGCGTTAATACAGATCCATAATATGTCTGGTAAAGCCAATGATGTGGATCAGACCTGGATGCCGAGTGTAAGCCTGCTAGGTATGATGAATGGTGATGTTTCGGATGTAGAGCGGTTGGCGCTGGCCATTATCGTTGAACAGGACGAAGACGAAAACGTCAAGTTAAATGAAGCGTTACAGCTGCTTCTTACCAAGATTGAAGATGAGCGCAAACAGTTGCAAACGTACTTTGTAGGCAACGAAGCAGCGCTTAAGCTGTATAATGAAGATTTCAGTACGAACTATGATGCATATCTGGCTAAAATGCCCGCATTCATCGAAATGGGTCTGAAAAACGATTATGCGGGAGCAAGCAGACTTCATACTGAGGCCTACCCAATGTGGTATACAGCAAACGACACCCTTGCCAAGTTAATTACCTTGGGCAATGAAGGATCGGATGCAGCAACGAATGATTCTGTCGAGTTGGCGGAGAATACATTTAATGTGATTTTGGCAGTGACGATTTTTGCATTCCTGATCGCCGTGTTCATTGCATTCTTCATTGCAAGCATCATCTCACGTCCAATCAAAAAGATGAATGAAGCGGCCATGGCTATTGCCAATGGTGATCTGACGGGTGAGACGATTGTGCTCAAGAACAAAGACGAATTGGGAACGCTCGCGGCTTCCTTCAATACCATGAGTGGTAATTTGCGCTCCATGATTGAATCGGTATCGATGACTTCCGAACAGGTAGCAGCTTCATCGGAAGAGCTTCTTGCAAGTGCAGAGCAGAATACTCAAGCCTCGGAACAGATTTCCGAAACGGTTGAGGAACTGGCCGTGGGCACGTCAGATCAAGTTGATATTGTGAAGCGCTCTTCACAGGCGATGAATGAGATGGCTCTCGGATCAGAGCAGATTGCCGAGCTTGCTCAGAGTGTATCCGTATCTGCTGTAGATGCGGCGAATCAATCTTCCGAAGGAAATATGATTATTCAGCAAGCGGTTGAACAGATGGGTTCTGTTCGAAATTCCATTGCTTCGCTTACTGAATTGGTTACAGGGCTGGGGGAACGTTCAGCAGAGATTGGAACCATTACCGAGGTAATCAACAACATTGCCCGGCAGACCAATCTGCTTGCACTGAATGCAGCCATTGAAGCCGCACGAGCAGGAGAGCACGGACGTGGTTTCGCCGTAGTTGCGGGAGAAGTGCGTAAGTTGGCTGAGGAATCTTCTACATCTGCGCAAAGAATTACGGATCTCGTTCAATTGATTCAGAAAGATACGGATCATGCTGTTCAGGCAGTGAAAGTGAACAGCAGTGAGACAGAAGCAGGAATCGAGATGGTTACTGCGGCAGGACAAGCCTTCGAGCAGATCTCGGATGCGGTCAACAAAGTAGCGGGTGAAATCCAGGAAGTATCTGCAGGTTCAGAGGAAATGTCGGCCAGTACAACTGAGGTTGTAGGATATGTAAGTCAAATCTCCAACATTGCCGGAGAGGCAGCGGGCGGGGTTCATAATGTATCTGCCGCAACTCAGCAGCAGTTGGCTTCGATGGAAGAGATTGCATCATCCGCAGGTTCATTATCCAAAATGGCCGAAGAACTGCAGGAGCAGATTAACAAGTTCAAAGTGTAACTAAGAGATGTTCTGTGATATCTAGGGTGTACAGAAACATACTGACAGGATGGTCAGAATGCCATTCGATTTGTACTGCTGATGATAACAAGGGCGAGAAGCTGTTTCTCTAACGCGCATATGCGTTAGAGAAACAGCTTTTTTTGTCACATGACGCAGAGCAGGTCACAACAATGTTATTTCAGAAGTCACCAACGCTTATATAGCTGGTGAAACAAACGGCTATAATGGTAATTAATGGTGGAACTTACACTGAAATACACCATGGGAAGGAGCGATATAAACTTGCAGTCCAGAGTAATGCATACGGAATATTGATGAAGAGGAGATGAATAGTTGAACATGAAGGGGAGCTGGTGGAGACGAGTCGCTATGATCGCGTTATCGGCAGGATTACTGGCAGGGAGTTTATCGATGGGCACAGGAATTCGTAAGGCGGATGCGGCCGCTGGAAATCAGAACTATGCTGAAGCACTGCAAAAGGCCATTTACTTCTATGAGGCACAGCGCTCGGGTCCGTTGCCAGCGAGTAATCGGGTCGAATGGCGTGGTAATTCGGGCATGCAGGATGGAGCTGATGTAGGTGTTGATCTGACCGGAGGATGGTATGATGCCGGAGATCACGTGAAGTTTGGTTTTCCGATGGCTGCTTCCGCAACGATGCTCGCCTGGTCTGTCGTGGAATACAGTGACGGATATGAACAGGCCGGACAACTGGAGGAGATCAAGGATAATATCCGATGGGCGACCGACTATTTTATGAAAGCGCATACGAAACCAAATGAATTATGGGGACAAGTGGGGGCAGGTAATACCGACCATGCCTGGTGGGGACCCGCAGAAGTCATGCAGATGAACCGTCCTTCGTTCAAGATTGATGCTTCATGCCCGGGCAGTGATCTGGCGGCAGAAACGGCTGCAGCGCTGGCAGCGTCATCGATTGTATTTGCAGATGATGATCCGGCATATTCGGCCAGACTGCTTCAACATGCGAAAGAGCTGTACAACTTCGCAGATACATATCGGGGGGAATACACCGATTGTATCACTGATGCTGCAGCGTTTTATAATTCGTGGACAGGATACGAAGACGAGTTGGCATGGGGTGGCGCATGGCTTTATTTAGCTACTAATGATAGCGCTTACTTGTCCAAAGCCATTGCAGCTACGGACCGGTGGTCTTCTAGCGGAGGCTCAGCCAATTGGCCTTATACCTGGACACAAGGTTGGGACAGTAAACATTATGGTGCCCAGATTCTGCTTGCCCGTATTACGTCCAGTTTGAACATGCCGGAGGCGACAAGATTTATTCAGTCGACTGAGCGCAATCTGGATTATTGGACGGTTGGAGTCAATGGGACACGAGTCAAGTATACGCCAGGAGGTCTGGCGTGGCTGGATCAGTGGGGATCGCTCCGATATGCAGCGAATGCATCCTTTATTTCTTTTGTATACTCCGACTGGGTCAGTGATCCTGTGAAAAAGTCAAGATATCAGGATTTTGCTGTCTCACAGATGAATTATATTCTGGGCGATAATCCGCGTCAGAGCAGTTATGTGGTCGGATATGGGCAAAATGCACCTCAACATCCGCATCATCGGACCGCTCACAGTTCATGGCTGAATAACGAAGATATCCCGGCTAACCATCGCCACATTCTGTATGGTGCCATGGTCGGTGGCCCGAATGCATCGGATGGATATACCGATGATATCGGGGATTACGTGAGCAATGAGGTCGCAACCGATTACAATGCTGGTTTTACCGGCGCACTGGCAAAGATGAATTTGCTATTTGGTCAGAATCATCAGCCCCTGGCGAACTTCCCTGCACCTGAGGTGAAGGGAGATGAGTTCTTTGTGGAGGCTGCGATCAAATCATCAGGTGCCAATTATACGGAAATCAGAGCACAGCTTAATAATCGTTCCGCTTGGCCTGCCCGAATGGGAGATCAACTTTCTTTTAAGTATTTCCTGGATCTGAGTGAAGTGTATGCTGCCGGACGTACGGTATCGGACGTGCAAGTGACAACCTCCTATACGGAGGGGGCGACGGTATCCCAACCAGTTGTGGTGAATGCAGCCCAGCATATCTATGCCATTACGGCGAACTTCGGTAATACCAAGATCTATCCAGGTGGGGAAGGAAATTATCGTAAAGAAGTACAGTTCCGCATTACAGGCCCACAGGGTGCATGGAATGCCAGCAATGATCATTCGTTCCAGACGCTGACCACAGGCACTCCTGTGAAGAGCATATACCTTCCAGTCTATGATGCAGGTGTGAAGGTGTATGGACAGGAGCCTGGTGTTACACCAGTCACTGTCCCAGCCGCACCCGCTGGCGTGCAGGCTGTAGCGGGAAGCAGTCAGGTTAACCTGACCTGGGCCGCTGTATCCGGGGCCGAATCGTATACGGTGAAGCGCTCCGAGGTGAGTGGAGGACCATATACAACTGTTGCAACAGGGGTTAATGGATTGACCTACACAAACACGGGACTGACCAACGGGACGGCTTATTATTATGTAGTGACTGCTGTGAATTCAGCAGGGGAATCATCGGGTTCTGTACAGGTGTCGGCTACCCCGCAAGCAGCTTCGACGGTGCCGGGAGCACTGACTTTAAGTGGGGCAGCTGGTAATGCGCAGTCGGTCCTGACATGGACAGCAGCCTCGGGCGCGTCTAGCTATAAGGTACAACGTTCGGTGGCAGGTGGGGCATATGCAGATGTGGCAACCGGATTGTCCGTGTTGACTTACACCGATACAACAGCGCTGAATGGCACCACGTACAATTACCGGATTGCAGCCGTGAATGCGAACGGACAGACACTGTCCAATGTCCTGGCACTAACGCCTTCTGCACCTCCGGTGACGACCGGTACACTCGAAGTGCAGTACCGCAGCGGAGGGTCAGGGAATTCAAGTAATGCGGCGACTCCGCAGTTCAACGTGAAGAATACCGGAACACAGGCGATTGATCTCAGTACCGTGAAGATCCGATATTATTTCACCAAGGATGGTGCGGATCAAATGACCTTCTGGTGTGATTATGCCGAGATGGGCACGGCCAATGTTGAAGGTACATTTGTCGCAGTGAATCCGGCGAAGGGTACCGCAGATACGTATCTGGAGATTAGCTTCAAGTCCGGAGCAGGCAGTTTGGCCGCTGGAGCAGAGACCGGCGTGATTCAAGCACGCTTTTCCAAAAATAACTGGAGCAATTTCGATCTAAGTAATGATTATTCCTATGATGCTTCCAAGACGGCTTTTGCCGCATGGAACAAGGTAACCGGGTATCAGGGAAACACCAAAGTATGGGGCTTGGAGCCGTAACTGGCTGAATCATAAGCAGAAGAGCAGCATGGACAGACCAACAGCAATTATATTCAATTTCCACTATTCCAGGGAGGTATATATTAATGTTGAAATCAGCTGCGAAAAAAAGTTTAACAGCCATGCTGGCGGGAACCGTCATGTTGACCGGATACACCGGACTCTGGGCAGGGCCGCAAACAGCACATGCCGCAGATCAGGCCATCGAGATTCAGGCAGACAGCATTAATGAAGCCCGGTTTTTGCAATTATATGATCAGTTGAAAGATCCGGCGAACGGATATTTTTCGCCAGAGGGTCTACCGTATCATTCCATTGAGACCCTGTTGAGTGAGGCCCCGGATTATGGTCATATGACGACGTCAGAGGCATACAGTTACTGGCTGTGGTTGGAAACTATGTATGGCCACTACACGGGAGACTGGTCCCAACTGGAAGCAGCTTGGGACAGTATGGAGAAATACATTATCCCGGTCAACGAAGGTGACGGCAAGGAAGAGCAGCCTACGATGAGCTCATACAACCCGAACAGCCCTGCTACGTATGCAGCGGAAAAACCTTTTCCTGATCAATATCCATCGCCACTTAATGGTCAATATGCAGCGGGTAAAGACCCGATTGATGCTGAACTTAAGGCGACCTATGGTAACAATCAGACCTATCTCATGCACTGGCTGGTCGATGTGGATGACTGGTATGGATATGGAAACCTGTTGAATCCATCACATACGGCTACCTATGTGAACACGTTCCAGCGTGGGGAGCAGGAGTCTGTGTGGGAAGCCATTCCGCATCCATCTCAGGATGATAAATCTTTTGGTAAGGCAAACGAAGGCTTCATGAGCTTGTTCACAAAGGAAACTCAGGTACCGTCAGCGCAATGGCGTTACACAAACGCAACGGATGCCGATGCACGTGCAGTACAGGTGCTGTATTGGGCGAAGGAGATGGGATACAACAATCCGGAATATCTGGATAAAGCGAAGAAGATGGGGGACTATCTGCGCTACGGCATGTATGATAAATACTTCCAGAAAATTGGGAGTGCAAAGAACGGTACACCAACTCCGGGTACAGGCAAGGATTCCAACATGTATCTCATGGCTTGGTATACGTCTTGGGGAGGTGGCTTGGGTCAAGGTGGGGATTGGGCTTGGCGCATTGGAGCGAGCCATACCCATCAGGCTTATCAAAACCCGGTTGCAGCGTATGCTTTGTCTGATCCGGCTGGCGGCTTGATTCCGGAATCAGCAACAGCGAAGGCAGATTGGAATGCGACGTTGAAACGTCAGTTGGAATTCTACACTTGGCTACAATCCCATGAAGGAGCCATCGGCGGGGGAGCAACGAACAGTCTGGATGGTTCATACAAAGCCTATCCGGCAGGCGTAAGTACATTCTATGACATGGCTTATCAGGAGGCACCTGTATATCGTGATCCGGATTCCAACACCTGGTTTGGATTCCAGGCATGGCCGCTGGAGCGTGTAGCCGAGATGTATTATATTCTTGCGGAGAGCGGGGACTTGACCTCTGAGAACTTCCAGATGGCCAAGAAGGTAATCACGAAGTGGATCGACTGGAGTAAGGATTATGTATTTGTAGGTGAGCGTCCGGTGACGGATGCGCAAGGGTATTATCTGAATTCGGCTGGACAGCGCATTTTGGGAGGAACTAATGTTCAGGTAGCAACAACGCCGGCGCCGGGAGAGTTCTGGATTCCGGGTGGTCAGGAATGGCAGGGTCAACCGGACAAGTGGAATGGATTCAGTTCGTTTACGGAAAATCCGAACTTCCGTGTAACGACCAAAGATCCAGTGCAGGACACAGGAGTTCTGGGAAGTTACGTTAAAGCTCTGACCTTCTTCGCAGCCGGAACACAGGCAGAGAACGGTACACTTAGCGCGGAAGGCCAAGAAGCCAAGGATCTGGCTGAGGCTCTGTTGAATACAGCTTGGGATTACAATGATGGTGTGGGGATTGTTACAGAAGAAGAACGTAAAGACTACTTCCGCTTCTTTGCCAAAGAGATCTATATCCCGGCGAACTGGTCTGGAACCTTTGGTCAAGGCAATACAATTCCAGGTACAGCAGGTGTACCTTCCGATCCGGCAAAAGGTGGCAATGGCGTATACATTGGATACTCCGATCTGCGTCCAGCTATCAAGCAAGATCCGGCATGGGCTTACCTGGATAATATGTACAAAACGTCATATAACACAACCACGAAACAGTGGGAAAACGGTGCACCTACCTTTACGTATCACCGGTTCTGGTCACAGGTGGATATGGCTACAGCGTACGGCGAGTATGATCGTCTCCTCGGAGATTCGAATAGTCCGGAAGTGGAAGTACCCGCTGCTCCTGCTGGCGTAACAGCAACTGGAGGAAGTGAGCAAGTGGTTCTGAATTGGAACGCAGCCGCTGGTGCAGCCTCGTATACTGTGAAACGTGCAGCGGTGAATGGTGGTCCTTATACGTCTGTAGCGACAGGGGTTACAGGATCAACATTCACGGATACAGGCTTGACCAACGGCACAACGTATTATTATGTCATCACTGCGGTGAATGCCGTAGGTGAGTCTGCACCGTCGACACAGGCATCTGCAACGCCACTCGCAGGTACCGTTGTGCCAGGCGTATTCAACCTCACTGGAACGGCTGGCGATGCCCAGGCGATACTGACATGGACCGCATCAACTGGAGCAGCGAGTTATAAGGTACAACGTTCGGTAGGCACCGGAGCATATGCTGATCTGGCAACAGGTTTGACCGCACTGACGTATACCGACGCTACAGCGGTGAATGGTACGGCTTATAATTATAGAGTCGTAGCCATTAATACGAGTGGTCAGACGAATTCAAATGTATTGGTGTTGACCCCATTGGCACCTCCAGTTACAACGGGAACACTTGAAGTACAATACCGTAATGGAAGTTCAGGGGCTTCGGTCAATGCGATTACTCCACAATTTAATGTGAAGAATACAAGTACAACTGCTGTGGACTTGAGCAAAGTGAAGGTCCGGTATTATTTCACCAAGGATAGTGCCGCTGATCTGAGCTTCTGGTGTGATTATGCGCAGATTGGCAGTGGTAACGTGGAAGGGCATTTTGTTTCGATAGATCCGGCCAAGGGCACGGCAGATACGTATCTGGAGATTGGATTCAAAGCGGGTGCCGGCAGTTTGGCCGCGGGTGCCGAAACCGGAATCATCCAGGGACGTTTCTCGAAAAACAACTGGACGAATTTTGATCAAACGAATGATTATTCCTTTGATTCTACCCAATCGGCCTTCAGTGCCTGGACAAAAGTGACGGCTTATCAGGATGGCGCCAAGGTATGGGGAATTGAACCTTAAATGAGTTGATCGACCGATTGTAGAGTGATGTTACTCATCATACAGGTTAAGCCGGGGAGGAATCCCTGGCTTTTCTTGTTTTATGGAAAGCAAAAATGAAATTCGAAATAATCACCGGAAACTGCTGATAAATCGATTCGTATTGAGTCTGGAGGCAAAAATGTGAATTCGGTGAACGGTAATCGGCAAATGAATCATAGTAATGTTTACCATATTTGCGATTTTAATCATTAAAATATAGGTCATATGGCATATACCCTGAATGAGAAACGACCTAACTCTTTTATCGCGGTAAAATGAAGCATATCAAATAGTTACAATAATTTAACCTTTCAAAAAGAAGGGATCAGCAGTGAATTTTTCCAGCAGATTATGGACACACCCTGATACTTAGTGCTCAAGTTCGCCTATATCAATACAGGACTTTCGACTGATGAACGTTATGGATAGCCCGTTTACAATGGGGCAAGCCCGGGAGAACCAAGCCAGGTTAAAATTCTGTAACATCAGGGGGAACTCGACATCATGAACTGGAAAAAAACGATTATTACGGCAAGTGTCACAGCAACGATGCTGATGGGAAGTCTGACGACAGGAGCACTAACGGCACAGGTATCGGCAGCTGCTGTTAACAATTCACAAGTAAAAGTAATTTGGGGCGTAAACCTACGCACAACACCTTCTTCTTCTGCGAAGATTGTTCGCTTGGTCGCTAAAGGGGAAACGGTAACGGTGCTTCAGCAATCCGGTTCGGATTGGTATAAGATTAAGGATTCTGCTAACCGGACAGGCTACATATCTTCTTCATCCAAATACACACAAGCGATTAGTGGCGGCACAAGCGGATCGGGTTCGAATAGTGGTACATCGGTGACCGGCAATGCATCTGTAGAAAAAGTGATTGCAGCCGGAATGAAATATTTGGGAACACCTTATGAGTTCGGAGCCAGTCGTAACAGCACAGCTACTTTTGACTGTTCCAGCTTTGTACGCCAGGCCTTCATTGATGCACTGGGCATCAAGCTTCCAGCGGATTCCCGCAAACAGGGAGACTATGTAAAAGCCAAGGGTACAGTTCAGACGAACTGGAAAAACCTGAAACGCGGCGATCTGATGTATTTCATGTCGTATAAAGGCAGCTCTGCATCATCGTATTCGGGCGTGAATAAATCTAGCGCAACCATTACGCACACAGGGATTTACCTGGGCAACGGCAAGGTATTACATACGTATTCCAACGCTGGCGGTGGTGTAACAACTAGTGATATCTCCGGCAAACACTGGGAGTATCGCTTCCTGTTTGGTGGCAGTGCGCTGTAAGTTAGAACAAGAACTTTCTTAAATAATCTACGCATGTTCATATGCATACAAAACACCTCTCATTCTGCCTTTGACAGGCGACTGGGAGGTGTTTTGGTGTTATTTATTATTTTGAAGAACTCAATCGTGATAGTACAGCCGGAACAGGATATCCTGATTGTAGTTGCCGAATCCCTCGCCATATAAGGTAAGCCCGCCCACATGCTGAGCATCTTCCTCCACCGAAAGACGAAGAGTCCATTGGTTGCGTTCGACCGGGATATCTGCGAGTGTAATGTCGGATAGATGTTGTCCATCAATAAACGTACCCTCATTGGTAATTCGCAGTACCTTGAGCATGCCGTACTGATTGACACTGTCACTCCACCATTCCGGGGTGAACATGCCACGTCCGTTGCCTGAATCTCCAGGGCTTGTCCATTCCCCTAATCGGATGCCATTCAGCATGAATGTAATATCCGAGGGCCAATTCGGATTCACCGAAGGGGCTTCTGATCCGATCTCAAGGGACAATTCAATGGCATTGATATGCTGTCCGGATAAGATATAGTTTGGAATTTTGTACTCCACAAATCCACGGCCAAACCACAGAATATGGGCATGCATCCGCTCGGGGTCAAGAAAATAACGAGGGTCATCATACTGACCGATAACATGATTGGACGTAGCCAGACCACATGTCGGATAGACGTCAAAGTGGGTGTAGTGTCCCACAGGGACGGAAACCTCATGGAGCTTGCGGGCTGTCCCGCTTTCTTGGGGCATGGAGATGCCAATCCAGTCTACAGCAAGGCTGTTCATTTTATGTGTGCCGCCGTCTTTGCGTATCATTTTGGACTGAATAATGCCCACATCCTGAAGTTTGCGGACATGCATGGTCACGATGGCACTACTCAGACCCAGTGAAGCAGCAAGGTCTTTCACATTCATCGGACTCTCTGCAACAAGGCGGATGATCTGTAGACGGACTTCACTGGCAAGTGCTTCATATAGGGGTAGCCATTCGGCATCGGTATTTGCTCTGATCACAGTTGTTCCTCCATTTTATCTGTATAGAATTAAGTTAAACATAAATTCAGTAAAAAGAATAACATTTTGCAAAATTCAGGTTGAAATTAAGACTATAATCGATTTTAATATAAATATGAACGTTGATCCATAGAATATCAATTAATTTTTATATTAATCTTAGGGAGTTGAAATTCATTATGGAAAAAGCAAAAATGACGGTAGATAAAGATTTTACTATTGGTGTAGTGGATAAGCGATTGTACGGATCATTTATTGAGCATTTGGGACGTGCAGTCTATGGCGGGATTTACGAGCCGGGGCATCCATCAGCGAATGAACAGGGTTTCCGCACTGATGTGCTGGAGATGGTCAAAGAGTTGAATGTACCGATTGTACGTTATCCTGGAGGTAATTTTGTATCCGGTTACAATTGGGAAGATTCGGTTGGACCTGTGTCAGAACGCAAACGCAGACTGGAACTGGCCTGGAGAACGATTGAGACCAATGAATTTGGCTTCAACGAATTCGTGGACTGGGCAAAACAGGCTAATTCTGAAGTGATGATGGCGGTCAATCTGGGAACACGGGGTACGGATGCAGCTCGCAACATTGTAGAGTACAGCAACCATCCGGAAGGTTCGTACTATAGTGATCTTCGCATCAAGCATGGATACAAGCAGCCACATGCGATCAAAACATGGTGTCTGGGCAACGAGATGGATGGTCCTTGGCAGATTGGTCACAAAACGGCAGATGAGTATGGACGGTTAGCCGTTGAAGCGGCAAAAGTCATGAAGTGGACGGATCCGACGATTGAGCTGGTAGCCTGCGGAAGTTCGAATCTGAATATGCCATCGTTCCCGGAATGGGAAGCAACGGTGCTGGATCATACGTATGATCACGTGGAGTATCTGTCCTTGCATCAATACTACGGCAATCAAGAGCAAGATACGCCAACGTTCCTGGCACGCTCGCTTGAAATGGATCGTTTTATCGATACCGTGAAGGCGACTTGTGATTATATCAAAGCGAAGAAACGTAGCAAAAAGACGATGTATCTGTCCTTCGATGAGTGGAATGTATGGTATCACTCCAATGAAAATGATTCGAAGATGGACCCTTGGCAGATTGCTCCGCCACAGCTGGAGGATATCTACAATCATGAGGATGCGCTGCTTGTTGGTTGTATGTTGATCAGTATGCTCAAACATGCGGATCGGGTTAAAATGGCCTGTCTGGCACAACTCGTTAACGTGATTGCGCCGATCATGACAGATACGGGTGGTGGTTCATGGAGACAGACAATCTTCTATCCATTCATGCATACGTCCCTCTTCGGGCGTGGAACAGCATTGGTGCCATTGATCCAGTCTCCAAAATACGATACAAAACAAATCACAGATGTACCTTATCTGGAAGCTATTGCGGTTCATAACGAAGAGCAGGGTGAAGTGACTGTATTTGCAGTCAACCGTCATCTGGAAGAATCCCTTCCGCTCGAGGTGGACCTGCGCAGCTTCGGGAAGTGTACCGTGATCGAGCATATCGTGCTGGAAAGTGATGATCTCAAAGCATCTAATACGGCAGCACAACCAAACCGCGTTGCTCCTCATAATCGCGGGGGTGCAGTTGTATCTGATACTCTGATTACGGCGAGCTTGGCAAAAGCATCATGGAACGTGATCCGTTTGAAATTGCAGTAATGGATTAGCATAAAGGGATGGGACACGTGGGAGCGCAATGGCAGGCTTGATGCCTGAGAGGGAAGCCAGCGGCTCAGAGGATCAGCGTGTTCCTTCAATCAAAAAAGCTGGGTGCGAGTTCATCGCATCCAGCTTTTTCCGTTGTATTTTATAGGGAAAGGGAAGGCATGGGGGACATGAGTGATGATGTGGCAGACAAGATAGCATATGAGTTAGGTAATGGTGTGTGTTGAAAATGAAGTGCAAAGTCCTGTCATACGCATACGCGCTAACGAACCTGGGACACCTTATTGTGCCGATTATCGTTATAGTAGATATTTAACGAATCTGAGACACGGTATCCTGGCAAAATGATGGATAAATCTCGGTAAAAGCATGCCCAGAGCGGAAATAACATGTCTAGGATTCGTTAGGATATCAGATTAGCTGAAAACAGACTAATAACGTGTGCTGAGTTCGTTACAATCCACCCACCTGTGTGAAAAGTTTATTTCTCTTCCGCTTTGATTCAGCGTAGCTTCCGCTTCAATTTAAAACTCAAAACTTTCGCCATCACGTGGAATGAGCACCTGACCATCCATCTGCTCGGATGCCAGATAAGTCGCAAGATCCGTACGAGACATCACACAATGGTTAATCGCATCCATGTGCACAGCGATGACATGAGCAGATGGCGCATGGCGCTTCACGGCGACAACGTCAGGCCCGTCCATCGTAATGGGATCACCCTCCACGAAGCGTGCACCTCCGGCATTCACGATAATGACTTCAGGCGTATATTGGCGGATGGCCTCAGCAGGTTCTTCACACCAGATGGTATCCCCCGCAATATAGGTGACAGGTTCTCCATCTGCTTCAAGTACGAAACCGGACACCTTGCCCATACGTTCACCGATTTCACCTGTGCCATGATGCCCGGATGTACGGGCGAATCGGACAGAGTGATGCTCATGTTTTTCATCTACAGCTGTTACATTTGTGAATCCAGCCTCCAGAAATACATTCTCGTCCCCAGGCTGGCAGATCAGGGGAATGTCTTTGCCAAGTTGTTTCGCCGCGGCTTCATCCCAGTGGTCCACATGGGTGTGTGTCACGATCAACAGATCCGGATTCAGATAATCCGTTTCGAGTTCAGGCAGACCGACTCTCGGGTTACGTAGCTCATTCGGTGTGTTCGGGAATGCAGGCATGACTTCAGCATCCATCAGCATCGGATCAACGAGAATGTTCAGCCCTCCGTATTCCAGCCACAGTGTAGCATTGCGAATCAATTGGATTTTCATTATATTTGCACTCCTTCGAGTTGTTTAATAGTATTACCCTATATGGTATACAACCCGTTTAACGGCGTACATAACATGATGAATGGAATTAGGCCACGCTAATTTCACCGTGAAAGGATTGCTGAAGCAAGATGAATGAAATGATAGATGACACGGATATACGTATTTTGCAGATTCTGATTCAGGATGCCAAACGTTCTCACAAAGAGATCGGTGAAGAGGTTCATCTCACGGGACAGGCGGTTGGTGCAAGAGTGCGCAAGCTGCAAGATCTGGGTGTAATAGAAGGGTACACGGTAAAATGGAACCCGGAACGCCTTGGCCTCGGCCTACAGGCCTTTGTCACAGTTTTCTTGAACTCCGGCGACAGACATGCCGCCTTTCGTACATTCATTGCTGAACGTGAGGACATCGTTGAAGTCCATCGCGTCAGCGGAGAAGGCTGCTATCTGATGAGAGTGCAGACTGGCACCACAGAGCAGCTTGGCCAACTGCTTGAAGCATTACTGCCCTACGGCAATTACAAAGTCAGCCTGTCCATAGGTGTAGAGAAATCACAGTGATGTGTGGGGAGCTTGTCCTCATCCATCCCGGTACTCAACGATCCTGTTTCTGTTCCTGCAAAGTCTCCTGAAGCAAAGTCACAGCCTGGTTCAGCTCTTTTTTGCTCAGCAGATGATCTGTCTGAATATGAGACCGTGTGCCGTCCTTTAAGTACAGGACAAACATGGGAGAAGCGGACAGGAGCCACTTGCTGCGGGCAGGTGAGGCGAGTTCGACTTTGCGAATCTGGCTCCAAGCAATCTTACGTTTGCCCGTGCTTAACGCATCATCATCCCAGGATAACAACACGGCAGGGGTCTTGGTTAGTCGTGACACAAACATGAAGAACAGCGGTCCGATCAACCACATACCCAGCACGGCTGCAATGGAATAGTATATTGTCTCCAGTCTTTCGGCTTGTCCGTCCACGATGATCCATAATAAGCTCACGCACAAGAGAAGGAAAAGGAAGCATAGACTTCCCTTCCATAGAGCTGTGCTGCGTTGGTAACGAATCTGCTGATGGTCACGCTTGGGTGTTTCGGGTTGTTGCATAGATGTTCCTCCTAATTAACAATGCTGATCGATATGCCAAACGTGCCGCCTGCATGAGCAGAGCGGCATGTTCAACGTTCTGTATTTACTATAACTCAGGTTCATTACCCTGATATAGCTGAATTTTTACCTGCATCACGCGCATGGGTGTACAAGTCTGCATATACACCGTTGGCTGCAATTAGTTCCTGGTGCGGTCCTTCCTCCACAATCTCACCATTCTCCATCACCAGAATTCGATCGGCATGCATCACTGTGGACAGGCGATGAGCAATGACAATGGTGGTGCGTCCCTGGGATACCGATTCCAACGCCTGCTGAACAAGCTGTTCCGTGTGTGAGTCCAGATTGGCGGTTGCCTCATCCAGGATGAGTACTCGGGGCTGGAACACCACGATTCGGGCAAATGAAATCAACTGCCGCTCCCCAGCGGATAGTCCGCTTCCGCGTTCGGATAGATGTGTATCATATCCGTGAGGCAAACGTGAAATCATCGCATGTGCTCCGACAAACCGGCAGGCCTCAATCGCCTGCTCTCGCGTAATATCCTCACGAAACATCCTCACATTATCAATAATGGAACCGGAGAACAGGAAGGGTTCCTGTTGAATCAGACCCACGATCCGATGAAGCTTAGCCTGCGGCAGATGCCGGATATCAGTACCATCAATCTCGATACTGCCCTTGTCTACATCATAGAAGCGATTGAGCAGGGAGATCAGTGTGCTTTTTCCAGCGCCTGTTGTGCCTACAATACCTACCATTTCACCCGGATAGAGGTGCAGGTTCATCTGTTGGATCAAGGGCCGGTCTGCCCGATAACCAAACGACACATCGTTAAAATCAATCTGGCCCATCACATTTTGTGGTTCCAGCGAGGAGGCCATCACGGGTTTGGGATCGGCAACTTCAGGTCGTGTATTCAGAATGTTCCAGATGCGATCCATCGAAACGGTAGTAGACTGGAATGTATTCCATTGCATCGTAATCTGGTTAATCGGTTGAAAGAACTGACGAATATAGCTGATAAACGCATACAATACCCCGACTTGCAGGGACTCACCAAGTACGGCGCGACCTCCAAGCCAGACCATCATAACCAGTGCCGCATTACCAAGGATATCAAACGTCCGGTTGAAGATAACATTGGAGCGGGCTTGAGCAATGTTGGCTTTCAGGTGAAGTGCGTTCTGTTCCGAGAAACGTTTCTTCTGTTCTTCCTCTTGGTGAAAAGCCTGAATCAGGAACATGCCGGACAGGTTCTCCGCCGTAAATGCGATCAGACGGGAAAGACGCGTACGGGCATTTTGATAAGCTTTTCGCAGTCGACTACGGAATAACACTGCAATTACCGCAATAACAGGCAGAACGATCAGGGAGTATGTCGCCAGCACAGGATCAAGTTGGAACATAAAAACGATAATGAGCACCAGCATCATACCATCCCGAATCAGACTGAGCAGTACTTGAGTGAAAAAGCTGCTGATGGTCTCCGTATCACTGGATACGTTTGTAACCAGACTGCCGATATGAAAACGGTCAAAGAAGGACATGGACATCTTGGAAATATGCTTGAACAGGTCCTTTCTGATCCGGGATACAATGTTCTGACCCACATGCTGCAACAGATTATTCTGGATATAGGTGAAAATAAAACTGATGACAGCCAGCCCAAGAAAGATGGCTGCGAGCTGAACGAGAAAGCCCACACTGGTCTGGCCCACGGCCAGATGATCATCGATGGCGATCTTCACCAGATAGGGTTGCAGCAGATCTGCCGATATGCCAAGCAGTGAGCAGAAGAAGATACCGG
This sequence comes from Paenibacillus sp. BGI2013, assembly GCF_002843485.1. NCBI lineage: Bacteria > Bacillati > Bacillota > Bacilli > Caryophanales > Paenibacillaceae > Paenibacillus > Paenibacillus sp. BGI2013. Next base: position 341,971 of record NZ_PJFA01000006.1, on the reverse strand, counting down.
CAAAAGCCCATTTATGCGGTTTGGCGTATGCCATCATGGCCTTAAACGAAGTTCGTTTACTCTGATCGGCCTCTGCATCTGGGTGAAGTTCAGCGTTAGTGTTAGACATGGTGTAATCCCTCCTCCTGCAAACGGTAGGTGGCCGCATATAACCCCTTGGCAGCCATCAACTGCGCATGTGTTCCCTGTTCAGCGACTCGCCCTTCATCCAGAACGATAATATCGTCCGCATGACGGACCGCGCTGATGCGATGAGAGATGATTAATGTAGTCTTGCCCTTGCCGATCTCACGCAGGCTACGCAGAATACCACTCTCGGTGACAGCATCAACCGCGCTCATGCTGTCATCCAGAATAAGTAACTGTGCTTGTTTGATCAGTCCTCTTGCAAGACTGGTTCGCTGACGCTGTCCACCAGACAAGGTGAGTCCACGTTCGCCAAGCAGTGTATCGAAGCGATCAGGAAAACGGACAATATTATCATAGATCATGGCTTGCCGTGCACTATGTTCCACTGTATCCAGCGATACTTCCCGGTCGCTAAATGCGATGTTATCTCGGATGGTGGTACTAAACAGGAATCCATCCTGAGGGACATAGGCGATGCGTGATCTTAGACTTTCCAGCGACAACTGCCGAATATCGGTACCATTGATGCGAATCGTTCCTTCAGGTGGTTCATATGTACGCAGCAATAGCTTAACGAGGGTACTTTTACCCGAGCCGGTCTTGCCTACAATACCGACCGTTCGCCCGGCACGGATATGGAGTTGAATGTTTTGGAGAGCAGGAGATGAACTGCCAGGATAGGAGAAGGTTAGATTCTCCATGGTGATATCTTGTACGGTTTGGAGCGATGTGGCTTCAGGAAGTTCACGCACATCCGCTACTTCGCTGAGCAGGTCATTCACCCGCTCCAGTGATGCGCCTGAGCGCTGAACGGTATTAATAACATTGCCGATCTGTTGAAGCGGTCCCATAATAATGCGCAGATATAAGGTTAAGGCGACAAAACTCCCGAGTGTAATAGAATTCTGCATGGTCATAATACCTCCGACAAGCAGAGAAACGACCAATGAGATGGCTCCCAGCAGCGGGAGCAAAGCCTGAAACAACGAAGACAGACGAACCAGACGAAGCTGCTTGCTCTTGATTGCATCGACGGTAGTTCCAAAGCGCGCACGAGCACTGTCTTCGATTGCAAATGTCTTGGTTACGCGAATGCCACCCAGCTGCTCTTCCGCAGATTCCGTCATGGTAGCAAGAGCTTCCTGCACGTCGCGAGAGCGCTTGCGAATCCGCGGACCAAAAAACACGACCAGAAATGGAATCGCCAGCAAAGGAACAACACTAATTAGAATGAGCGTCAACGGAATCCCGCTAAGCAGCATCATGACAATGCAGGACACCAGCAGGAAGGTGGCGTTGGTCATGAGTGTCACACCATTGGATATCGCTTCACGTACGGAAGTCACGTCATTCATGACATAACTGAGCAGTTTTCCGTTCCCCTGTTTGGAGAAATAATGTTCGCTAAGTTCGGAAAACTTACTGAATATACGCTCACGCGTCATGAATTCGAAGCGTCGACCGAGCTTCATAATCATGAATTGCCCAGTACCGAACAGCAGATTATACCCGATGGCAATAGCCAGAAGGGACAGGCTGTACCTTACGACCGTCTGCATCTGAAGAGAGTTCTGCATCAACTGATCCGTGAAGCTGCCGAGTATGCGGGGCAGGGATGCTTGCCCGACATTGGAGGCAATAATCAGAAGAACAGCAACCAGATAAACAGGCCAGTTCGACACAACATAACCGCGAAGTAATCCTTTCTTGGACATAAGCGTTGTTCTCCTTTTGTTATAGGTGAAGTCAGTTCAGGCAGGTGGAGTCAAGAAAAGGGCCGACACCTGTTATTAGCGCGTCGTGCCCTCTTACTGTATGCGATCCAGTTCGTTGTTTATCCGTCATCCGATAGATTTCTCTATTCTTATTTTTGCGCTAATCCGATGGGATGTCAACGAAGCCAGTTAGCAATAGCAGGTGGCCCCGATTAGTGACAGCGGAGAAGAGTTCTATGTCGTGTTCTCCTGTTGTATCCACCAGATGTCGAAATTACTGAAACATTTTCTAGGGATGCCCCGTCTGTAGGAATGAAGAGGTTAAAAATAGGCTTTACTAATCATATGGAGGTGCCAGGAAATGAAACATAAAAAAGGATTGGCCGCAACACTTGCGCTCTGCGTTTCTTTGACAGCAGGAGGTGCATCGGTATTTGCTTTCACAGATGTGAAGGATGAAGGTCAGAAGTCGGTTGTGGATTCATTGAAATCAAAAGGCATTGTTAACGGAGTAACAGCGGATCTGTTCCGTCCAGATCTTGCATTGTCCGAGCCACAGGGTGTTCAACTGATTGTGAATGCATTTGGTCTGAAAAATGAATTTGCGGAAGCATCCGCTCAGAATAAAATCAGTCCGGATACGTGGTATGCCGATGCGGTGCAGGCCGCTACTCAGAATGGACTGTCCATTCCGGTTGAAGTGAACCCGCAGGGCAAGATGACGCGTGAACTGTTTGTCATTTTGCTGAATGAAGGGATTAACACAACCGGGAATTATCCGGTCATCATGAAGTATAATCTTGTTAAGGACGAAAATAAAATCGGTAAGGACGCCATATCTGCAGTCCAGAACCTGCTGAACATGAACATCATTGAACTGGATAAGGACGGGAATTTCCGTCCAGATCAGTCGCTTACCCGTATGGAGGCTGCAAGCATGATCTTCAATGCACTTGAATTTGTGGATAAACACGGCAATGGCGGCTCGACAGAGCCAGCTCCAACCAATCCAGGTGAAGGCCAACAAGCGATTGTACCTGAAGTAACAACGACGAAGGTTGATGACAAAACAACCAAAGTTAAACTCAGTGCTGAAATGCCGCACCCTGGTTATGGATTGAAGATTGATGATGTGAAATTGGAGAAGGATGGACGCGCCATCGTGCTCTATTCCATTATTCAACCTGATCCAGACATGATGTATCCAATGGTTATCACAAATGTGACTGCAGAAACCGATATCCCAACAGGGTATACAGCAGAAGCTCAACCTTCTGGTAAGTAAATTATTCTTTGAGATATCAAACTTGCGCTAAGCACAACGTCAATGAACAGAATATAGCTTAACTTAAAAACCCACCCTTCATGCGTACATGGAGGGTGGGTTTTCGTTGATGGAGAGGACGACACCAATAACCAAGATCCAACTGATGCAAGGTGAGATATGCTAACGAACTCAGCGCACCTTATTTGGACGTTTATAGTGGTTATGCAATTCTAACGAACTTGAGACGCGTTATTCCCGCAAATAAGACTGGAAACAACAGAGAAAGCATCTAATAGGCAGGAATAACGCTTCTACGATTCGTTAAAAATCCCAATCAGTTAAATAGCGTCGAATAACGTGTGCTGGGTTCGTTAGACTTTCCTGATTCACGACGCTTCTGCGAAAGGTAAATTAGTGAGAGGTTACATAGTACGAACCTGATCGAAAGGTATTGGATCTTGCGGTTTGATTATTCGTCCAGAGGTTCATAGTCAAACCAATCGAAACTTGCAGGCGTACACTCCCCCGATGGAGCATAAGCGTACATGGCGATCATCACACCTGTGAAACCACTTGCCACTTCCGTAGATAACAGATGTGTTTCTCCTGAACCCACTTCGATGGCATCGGATGAACCTTGCTGATAGAGGAACGTGAAGTGGTTACGGTCAGCCTTGATTTGTAATACAACCGGCCCCGGGTCACAGTCAAGCACCTGTTCGGTTCGCAGAGAGCCGACGGTTCGCCGCAATACGATTTTTTTCTGCCCATCGACCTGTGTTACAGCCAAATCGTAATGATATTTATCATTCATAAATACGGTTAATCCAGCTTCCTCACCGCTCGCACTTGGTTCATAATGCAGCTCGGCCGCCATTTCGCATAAGAAATGGCTCAAGCGACGTCCGACAAAGGCTGGATTTCCTCCATCATCGAGTGAAACCGGCTGACCCCGCAGGATGAGTTGCCCGGGATTTTCAGTGAGCGTCCAACTACCCGGAGCCGGATTACGTAAGAAGATCCAGTTCATGCCTAATGATGGTTCGTCAAAATGATCCCGTATAGCCCGAGGTGACCAAGGATGCTCAGGCAATGAAGGTCCGGTCATCTCTGGTTCAATATGTCCGTCCACACCGATTATCAGCCAACCGGTGTCCGTCCAAGTGACAGGTGCCAGGAACGTTTCGCGTCCCAGATGGTGCCGCATAGGGTAACCTGCTGGACGAATGCCCAGACATACGGCCCACCAGCTTCCATCCTGGATCTGGACAAGGTCTGCATGACCGGTTGCATGAATGCTGGATTTCATGCTCCGATTGGACAGAATCGGATTATGAGGACACGGATCAAATGGACCGTATGGCTCTGTGCTCCGAGCAATGGTCTCCATATGACCATACTCGGTTCCACCTTCGGCGATCATGAGATAGTAGAGGCCGTTTATTTTATACATGTGTGGAGCTTCGGGGGCTGCTCCTCCGGTTCCAGTCCAGATCAATCGGCTATCGGTTAGTCTGGCTCCGGTCGTGATGTCTATCTCGCACTGATAAATGCCCTCGCCTTCAACGCCGTTACAGGCCGTTTGAAAATACACACGTCCATCATCATCAAAGAGAAAAGAGGGATCAATGCCGCCCTGATCAACAAAAATCGGAGCAGACCATGGTCCCTCGGGCAGGGCACTACGCACATAAAAATTTCCGCCGCCGCTGACATTGGTTGTTGTCATGTAGAACCAGCCATCATGGTACCGGAGTGTTGGGGCGAAAATGCCGCCAGAACTGCCCGCGTTCGCTAGAGGGAGTTGCTCAGTTGTTGTGAGGACATGGCCGATCTGTCGCCAGTTCACAAGGTCTTTGCTGTGGAAGATGGGTACACCAGGGAAATATTCAAAGGTACTGGTTACCAGATAATAGTCTTCATCTACACGGCAGATACTTGGATCTGGGTAAAACCCCGGAATCACCGGATTGGTATATTTCATCATGTTATGCTCCTATTCATTTCGAGAGTTTAATATGAATCTGAAAGTGAACGTATGAAATGTATCCTTGCTACAAGGGGAATTATATCGTCTTTAATCATTTCCAACCTTGATTTTTCGGTCCTCGAATAGCATGATATAGACATTCAACCCAACATGGTTTGCGGAGGGGAATGCTTTTGAGTAATGCATATTTGAGATGGTTTACTTCAGATCAACAGTTTCCATTTTTCATTCAGTATGGTGGACACGACCAAGACATGGAACTTCATAATCATGTGGACTTTACGGAACTTGTCATTGTTCTGAGTGGTCATGCAACCCATGTGGTGAACACCGAGGAATTTTTTATTAAAAAAGGGAACGCATTTGTGATTAATGGCGACACTCATCATGCGTATAAAGACCCTCATGATTTTAGGATCTGTAACATTATGTTCAGTCCCGAAATGCTTGCTTCGGCTGGGCCCGATCTGAGAAAATCTAACGGCTTCCAGGCGCTGTTTGTTTTGGAACCGTTTTATCGTAATATTCACTCCTTTCCGAGTAAATTGGCGTTATCCATTTCCAGTCTGGAGTATGTAGAATCACTGATATCGTTCATGATTGAAGAGTATCAGAGTAAACAGCAAGGGTATCAGACGATGTTGATCTCACGTCTTACGGAGATGGTTGTTTATTTGTCGAGGCAATATGATACGCAGGAGAAAGGGATCGAAGGTAATAATCTGATGCATCTGGCAAATGCCATTTCATTTATTGAAGATCATTATCTGGAGCCACTGTCGCTAGAGGATATTGCGGGGAAGTCGAATATCTCAATAAGGCATCTGAATCGGATTTTTCGATCCTATTATCAGATGACCCCGATCTCTTATCTGCAAAAGTTGCGTCTGGAGAAGGCATGTCATTTGTTGAAAAACGGGAATCTGTCCATCACGGAAATTTCGTATGAATGTGGATTTAACGACAGTAATTATTTCACCCGCCAGTTTAAGAAAGCTTTTGGCAAGTCTCCAAAAACATACAGGCAGACTCATTAATACATGACCGAATATAAAACACCAAAACAGGGCCTCCTCATATGGAGGTCCTGTCTGCTGTCTCAGGGAAAAGGGGGAGTTCAATAGTTCAAGAGCCGTCCGTTGTCATGCCACTGACCGTACATTTTATTTTCCTTTGTGTTGGTTATGAACTTATTCAATCTGCTCTGGAATAATGCTGGCTGATTCTTAACACTTTGGATCGTATCGATCCGAACGTTTTGATACAGGGTAGGAAAGGACATGAAATTTGCATAAACCTGATGATCTTATTTCAGCCTCTGTTCGATCACACCATCAATTATGAAAGCATTTGGCTCCATAACAGGAAGAACCTTTCTACCCTCGTCATGCATGAAGCCCAACTTTTCAAGACGACGGACACGTTCCTTGTTCAATTCAGTCCATGAGCTGCGTTTACTTCTAGGAGATAATCTCTGTGCTAATTGAGTCTCGGATATTTTCTTTTTGACTCCATCGATCCAGCCAAAGCACAGCGACTCCTCAACCACGTCCAAATACAGCAGGGTATTTGGCACGGGTTTTATGCTTATCATTACCCAGCAAGATTTCTCGACTTTTCCACGCGTATGCAACCAATTTCTCAATTCATCCCTCGACGTCATGGGGATACAATTTACATTTTCCATCCGATTGTCAACTATACTTGAGCCGGTTCCTGATACCAAAAGAGTGAATAGTCATTCATGATGGAGGCATACCCCAATTGACGCAGCATGGTAGAAACATTGCCTCGATGATAGGTTCCGTGGTTAACCACATGGATTACGATGTCCGATAAGCTGGTTTCGCGAACTCCTGCAAATGGATTATCGAGTAGAATGGTTTGCTCCAGATCAGCTTGGCCTCGTAACCACTCACTGTATTGTGCCGACAGGTCGGTAAAACATTGGATGTACTCATCCACAGAACCGTGAATTTCACTATTGAGTGGTATGCATGCTTGCAGTGCCTCGGGCATCCCGGTGCCAGTTAACACCAGATACCACATCTTATCCACTGTATAGATATGGCTGAGTGCGTGAGCAATGGTTGGATATGAACTGTTCACTTCCTGACTCAGGACAGAGGAGGGCAGTTCCTTGATTCTGCCCAGGATGGTTTGATTGGCCCATGCGTGGTAGTTATACATTTGTTCCGGATGATTCATTGATGATCGTCTCCTTTAATTTGGCGATGGATTAGATGAACTTACTGAGATGATTATAAAAAAAGAAGTATGACAACAGCGTGTCATACTTCTTCATAGAGCTTAAGTGCGTTTCGAAGTTGTTCTTTCAGAATGTCTCTTAATTCAATCGGTTCAAGTACCTCGGCGCCACTGCCTAAACTAAGTAGAAACGACCATAACCACTTGGCTTGTAACGGTTGATGAACCGAGATACGCATTGTCATACTTCCATCCTCGTGAAATTGCTTATCTGCCTGTTGAAAATGATCCATGGCTTCCGCGAGCGCTTCCGGGTTCACCCGAAATACCACATCACTTACCTGATCTTGCCATGATGGATCTGAGACAACCGTCTCTTGGGGAAGCTCAAGGTGGGGTTGGAAGTGTTCCGATGTCAGTTGCACGTTCATCATCCGGGACAGTCGGAACTCGCGATAATCCTGCCGTGTCTGGCAAAATCCATATATATACCAATTACGATATTTAAAATGAAGTCTTACCGGTTCCAGATGGCGGGGGGTATGTTCATTTTTCGTATTGATGTAGTCAAAACGGACAACCTGATGATCCGTAATACCTTTACGCAGATGAGGAAGGGCATCAGGTTCTGTTCGACGTGTCTCCAGATCCACCGAGAGACTTGAGGTTTGATGCTCCGGTCCAATCGTTTGCAGACGTTCAATCGTGCCTTGTGCACGTGCATCTTCGAATACTGTGGACAGACTGCTCAGGACCGTGATCAGGGAATCCACATCATAAGAACCAAGCAAGCTTTTATCCATCTTGTATCCGTCCATCATGCCATAGCCGCCTTTGAGTCCCTGATGGGAGACGACCGGGAAGCCGGCGGCACAGATTACATCAATATCCCGATAGATCGTTCTTGGGGACACCTGAAACTCTTCAGCCAAGGTGGAAGCAGACAATACTTCGTGGTTCAGTAGTTTATATATGATTGAGATTAATCGCTCCAATTTCAAAAGGTATCCCCGCCCGTTATTCCATTTTGTCTTTATAGGCCATTATTATATCACGCCAGGGTAAACAACATGGAGGATTACAGAGGGGCTATAGGAGTCATATCATCCAGTATGTTTTGTTCCAACATGATAGGACAAGTTCTTAGGCGAGAGCAAACAAAAAAGAGTGCTGGATAGCACCCTTTCGAAGACACATGATTGTTGTTGTGTTGAACAGTTACGTTAGCAGATCGGTCGAACTTAATTAATATCGAGTGAATAGTCAGAGCCGGCTCTACTCTTCTTGCACGTTATAGAGAACCCGAGCGAGCAGATTCTGTCCATAGTTTCCGAAGTTTTTACCAAAGATCGTTAAGCCCCGTTTGTTCAAAGGTTCGTCCGTAACCGCAATGCGGAAGTGAATATCGCTTTTGTAATCCAGCCTAATCTGGTCCAACGTCACGTCCGAGATGCGGCATCCGTCGATATAGCTGCCTTCCTGTGTAATCCGGATCAGCTTCAGCATGCCGTACTGATTCAAGTGCGGAGGCCACCATTCCGGATTAAAGGTACCGCGTGTATTGCCAAAATCCCCCGGACTTGTCCAGCAGCCAATCTCAATCCCATTGACATAGAAGTAAATATCCGAAGGGTAATTGTCACAAAAGCCAGGGGCCTCCGATCCCAGTTCCATCGACAACTGAATTTCGCTAAAGGACTGATTGGGTTTGAGATAGTTTGGAATCCGATATTCCAGATAACCTTCAGCCAGCCAGATCATCTCCGCATCAATTCGCAGTGGATCAGCAAAGTACCGCGGATCATCGAACTCTCCAACAATGCTGTCCCGGGTAGCGAGACCACATGTAGGTGCGGCCTGATAATCGCTATAATGACCGACCTGAATTTCCACCTCATAACGATTGTTAATCTCTTGTGAACGCAGATCAACCATCAATTTTTCCTCATTGAGATAACATATCTTCTGAATTCCATGTTTGCCAACGGCGGTGTTGATCTCGATCAATCCGCTCTCTTCAAGCTTCTTGATATGCATCGTGATGGCGCCATTGCTCAGTCCCAGCTTGGTTGCAAGATCATTGAGATTAAGACTTTGGTTCTTGGCCAGCAGCTCGATGATCTGAATCCGGATTTCCGAACTGAGCGCTTTGAAGATATTCACACCCGACATCAGATCTTTAATATAAATCATAGGTGGATTTCCTTTCCCCGTTCTGAACAAAGTCTTCGACACAGACATTTGCACATTTATATGTTTTATTTCAGATAATTATAAATCATTCCCTCATGGAAGGGAAGGGTGGAGAAATAGAAGCCAAAACCCTTGTATATAGCGCAAATACGAAAATATAATCTATATTTTGTCCACTAATCCGGTTAAAATAAGTGTTAATCAGTTCACATATATTTGAAATATACCATTGAAATGTCATGTAACCGCTTTTATAATCCTATTATACCTAAATTGATTCAATACTTCATGAACCTAATTAACCATTTGAACAGGAAAGGTGGAGTTCAGTTTGGAAAAGTTAAGCAATGTGAAGAGGTTTAAGTGGAAACGGTTGGCGTTACCGGCATTACTTGTGATGGTATTACTGCTGGCAGGTCAGTCAAAAGCTTTGGCGGCATTCTGGAATCTGACCGGAGATACCGCTGTTCATGATCCGTCGATTATCAAAGAGGGCAATTCCTGGTACACCTTTTCAACCGGCCCGGGCATTCAAGTATTGAAATCCGATAATGGATCGTCCTGGTATCGTGTTCCACAGATCTTCTTAAGTAAGCCATCCTGGTGGGCTTCTGCCGTTCCGGGACAAAGCGGATTGGATGTATGGGCACCGGATGTAGAGCAGTATAACGGAAAAGTATGGCTCTATTATTCAATCTCCACCTTTGGCTCCAATCGGTCTGCGATTGGTCTTGCGTCTGCGAATAGCATTGGAGCAGGGCAGTGGAAGGACGAAGGATTGGTGCTTCAAACCACGACCGCCAATAATTATAATGCCATTGATCCAAATCTGGTCATTGATGCTTCAGGCAATCCATGGCTGGCCTTTGGTTCTTTCTGGAGTGGCCTGAAGATTGTCAAGCTGGACAAAAACACGATGAAACCGACGGGAAGTATAACTTCCATTGCTGCGCGCCCGAATAACGGAGGTGCTATTGAAGGACCAAGTATTGTATATCGTGGCGGCTACTATTACCTGTTTGCTTCCATCGATTCTTGCTGCCAAGGGGTGAACAGTACCTACAAAATGGTCTATGGACGTTCGACCAGTATAACAGGCCCTTATGTGGACAAAAACGGAGTTAATATGCTGAATGGTGGCGGAACGATATTGGATACAGGCAATGTAAAATGGAAAGGTCCAGGTGGTCAGGACGTGTACAACGGCAATGTCATCGCAAGACATGCCTATGATGCAGAGGATAATGGCAATCCGAAATTGCTGATTAATGACTTGCTTTGGGACTCGAGTGGCTGGCCGAAATATTGATTTATTTTATATAAATATAAAATGTTTTATAAAAGTGTTGACTAAAGTGATCTGGATTTGATAAATTTAACAACAGAAATCTTATTTCATCCAATTGAATACGGTTACAAGTCCAGATCAGGAGGGGTTCAGATGGTAAAGAAAAAGAATTGGGTCACATTTATGCTTCTTATGCTGGTAAGTGCGCTGGTACTCGCAGGTTGCGGAGGAAGCAGCGGTGCAAGTGGGGACAAGGAGTTAACGTTTATGTTCCGCGGCGGTACTGATGAGCAGAAAGCATACCAAGCGGTGGTCAAGAAATTCGAAGAAGATCATCCGGGTGTGAAAGTCAAAATTATCGTAACGGCTGCGGATCAATATGCAACCAAGCTAAGAGCGGCAATTACAGGCAACAGCTTGCCTGACGTATTTTATATCAATCCGGGTGACGTGAAAGCGTATGTGAACAGCAATGTGCTGATGAACCTCACTTCGTATATTGAAAACAATCCGGATGTTGATCTCGATAATATCTGGAAATACGGCGTGGACCTGTATCGTTATGACGGCCAAATGGCAGGTCAAGGTGATATCTACGGTATGCCGAAGGATCTGGGGCCATTTGCACTGGGCTACAACAAAACGTTGTTTGAAAAAGAGGGCATCCCACTCCCTGACAAGGATAAACCATACACATGGGAAGAGTTCATCAAGGTGAACCAGCAAGCGACCAAGGATACCAATGGAGATGGTAAACCGGATGTATACGGTACTGGATTCAACGTACAGTGGGCACTGCAATCCTTTGTATGGAGTAACGGTGGGGATTGGTTGGATGAGACCAAAACAAAAGTAACGATTGATGATCCAAAATTCGCTGAAGCACTGCAATTCTTCGCGGATATGCAGAACGTATACAAAATTACACCTTCCATTGAGGAAGCGCAAACATTGGATACGTATCAACGCTGGATGAAAGGTGAAATGGCTTTCTTCCCTGTAGGCCCATGGGATATGAGTACATTTGAGAAATTGCCTTTCGATTATGATTTGCTGCCATTCCCTGCGGGATCAACTGGCAAATCGGCAACGTGGATCGGATCTCTGGGAATCGGAGTATCCGCGAAAACGAAACATCCAGAAGAAGCAGCAGCATTGGTGAACTACCTTACGGCTTCGAAGGAAGGCATGCAACAACTGGTAGATGCCAAGGTACAAATTCCGAACTTGCTTGATATGGCAGACGAGTGGGCCAAAGATACATCCACGAAACCAGCCAACAAACAGGAATTCATTGATATTGTTGAAGATTACGGCCGGGCTCTGCCAGGTAACTACACGTACAATGCGGAATGGTATGACCTGTTCTTCACGGACATCCAGCCGGTATTGGATGGCAAGATTACAGCCGCAGACTATGTGAAGCAGCAACAACCGAAAATGCAAAAACTGCTCGACAAAGCGGTAGAACAAGAAAAGAAATCTCAGAAATAGTAGATAGGAAAGGGTGATGCCGGCAGCCTGCAATCATGCTGCTGGCATCATTCGTATTGGAACTTATTGGATTCCATACGGGCATGTGGCATTCGTTGATCGACAAGGTTCAATCGAAGAATGCCACATGCTGATACTAGAAACAGGGGTGAACGCCGTGATTACGAAATCGAGTTTGTATCGCAAAGAGATGCTGTACGGATATCTGTTTATTTTACCTCCGATTCTTGGATTGCTGATCTTTGTCATGTTCCCGTTCCTCTACTCCCTTTATGGTTCCTTTACGGATTGGGACGGACTGGGACAGATGAACTTTATCGGTTTGGCCAACTTCAAGGATTTGCTCACGGATGACCTCTTTTACAAAGCGATGTTTAATACATTCTTCCTGATGCTTGGTATTCCAATTGGATTGTTGCTCGCATTATTGCTGGCAATGGGTCTGAATCGTAAAATTCCCGGCACGACGACATTCCGTGTGATCTATTACATTCCGGTTATTTCTTCCCTCGCTGCGGTGTCCATCATGTGGAACTGGGCGTACAACGGGGATTACGGTCTGGTGAACCAGTTCCTTGACCTGTTTGGGATTAAAGGTCCTAACTGGCTAGCGAACAAAGACACGGTTAAACCGGCTTTGATTATTATGACGGTGTGGAAAGGCTTGGGATACACGATGTTGTTGTACCTGGCAGCACTGCAAAGTGTATCACGTACATACTACGAGGCGGCTGAGCTGGATGGAGCGAACGGGTTCCAAATCTTCCGCAATATCACCTGGCCTATGGTGAAGCCAGTTACCTTTTTCCTCATTGTTACAAATATCATTGGCGGTTCCCAGATCTTCACCGAGATGAACATTATGACACCTACGGGTGGTCCTGAATACTCTTCGGCATCAATCGTTTTCTACATCTGGCAGAAAGCCTTCAGTAACTTGCAGATGGGTTATGCCTCAGCGATGGCCATGATTCTTGGTATTTTCATTTTTGTCATTACCCTGGTGCAATTCAAAATGAACGAAAAATCAGCCTATGATGGGGATTGATTGTCAAGGAAAGGAGTGAACCGGAGATGTCTTACAGTCAAAAGAGGAAATTAACGAACTCTATCATCTTTATCGTACTCGCGATTGGTGCGATTGCGATGATTGCACCACTGATCTGGATGTTGTCCACTTCATTGAAGGAGAAGCAGGATGTGTTCGCGCTTCCGCCTGTGTGGATACCTGAAGTATTCCAATTTGGAAAGTATAAAGAAATCTGGGAAGCCGGTCCCCTACTCAGCGGGATCAAAAACAGCCTCATCGTTGCGGTGAGTGTAACGGTGGTGGGTACGTTTACGTCCAGTATCGCTGCCTTTGCTTTTGCCAAATTAAGATTCCCGCACAAAAACAAACTGTTTCTCGCGTTGCTGGCATCCATGATGATTCCTTATCCAACAGTCATGATCCCGCAATTCATCATGTTTGCAAAGCTGGGCTGGGTGGATACGCTGTTACCACTGATTGTTCCTGGCCTGTTCGGTAACGTAATCATGATCTTCTTCCTGCGCCAGTACCTGCTTAGTGTACCTGATGCAATTATTGAGGCGGCCAAAATCGATGGAAGTTCCTACTTCCGGCTGTACTCCAGTATTACGTTTCCGCTTATCAAACCGGCGATTGCTGCACAGCTGATTCTCTGGTTCATGGGCATCTGGAACGATTATCTGGCACCGATTATTTATCTGAATTCACCAGAGAAGCAGACGTTACAGCTCGTTATAGCAAACTTTAATGCCACGTATGCGATTCAAACCGATTACCCGCTTATTATGGCGGCGTCGATTGTGGCTCTGTTACCTGTATTAATCATCTTCCTGATCTTCCAGAAACAGATTATTGAATCGGTTGCCATTTCGGGAGTGAAGGGATGAACCAGCGGAAGAAATTCCGACGGTGGTCGAATTCAGGAAAAGGAGTGGTTGCTTCCATGTTGTTATTGTTGGTTGTTGGAGCTACTGGTTGTTCTGGAGCAGGAGAAACGGTTTCCCGTCCGGTCTTTCCTGAAGCTCCTCAAGATACTCAGCTGTATGACACATCCATACTGGATGATGAATCCCGTTGGACGGTAAATAATGCGCATGATCCAGCCATTATCAAAACCGATCAGGGATACTATGTCTATTCCACAGACGTTCGTGTAGCAGGAGAAGCGAAACCCGGTGTCATGGTACGCAAATCAGATGATCTGATTCACTGGACATGGGTAGATCAGGCTCTGCCCGGTATTCCGCAAGAAGCGCTGGATTGGACAGGTGCAGTCAATCTGTGGGCACCGGATGTGATCCAGGCTGGCGATACCTATCGGATGTATTATTCGGCTTCTTCTTTTGGCAGTACCCAGTCTGCCATTGGTCTGCAGACATCCTCATCTCCCGAAGGTCCATGGACAGATGAAGGACTGGTTGTGAAAACTTCTGCGAATGAACAGGACAAATTAAATGCCATTGATGCCAATCCCATCGTAGATGCCGAGGGCAATTCGTGGATGGTATATGGTTCATTCTTTGACGGCATCTATATTGCGCCACTCGATCCGGAGACGGGGAAATTCAAGGACGAAGGTTATGGTACACGCATTGCCGCTCGGGATCGTGCTACCGAAGAAGGTGCAGTGGAAGGTCCTTACATTGTGTATAACCCGGAATTCAAAAAGTATTATCTGTTCGTCTCCTATGATTCCTTATTTGAAGATTATAACGTGCGGGTTGCGCGTGCTGATTCAATCACAGGACCGTACACGGACATGAATGGCATGAACATGCTGGATACGGATCATCTGCCGCAATATGAGATCGGCACCAAAATTCTCGGCGGTTATCGCTTCACAGAAGGTGAGGGCTGGGTTGCGCCTGGACATAACTCTGTGTTGAAGGACGGAGACGATTATTACATCGTACATCATGCACGGGGTGAGACGGATAAAAACTGGCCATATCTACATGTACGCAAAATGTTATGGACGAAGGACGGTTGGCCTGTGGTTTCACCTGAGCGTTACGCAGGTGAGACAGCACAGGACATTCCGAAATCCATGATTGCCGGGGAGTGGGAAGGCATGGCGATTGATCCGTCCGTAGACGGGCAAATTCAGGCCGTGCCTTATACCCTAACAAGCAACGGTAAAATTAAAAGCGAAAAAGGTTCAGGAACCTGGACATTTGATGACAAACAAACACTGACGTTGAAGTGGAAAGAAAGCCCATGGGGCGGAGCCTCCATAGAAGAGCTGAAGCTGCTCCCGTCCTGGGACTGGGAGCGAAGCCAGCCCGCGCTGGTGGTAACAGGCCTCAATGACCACGGTGTGGCGGTCTGGGGCAAGCAGATCAGCGCAGCTGAGGAATAAGGAGCGAGCTGCGAGAGAGAAAAGAGACGAGCTGCTGCGCCAAGGTGCACAAGCAGAGAGGGGGAGGAAGGAGCCGCAGGAGCGAGTTTGGCATCCGATTTCAACCGCAGAGAGCGGTAGTAAAAGAAATCGGAGGACAAGAGAGCACCAAGGCTCTACCGCCCCCGAGCGTCCGCTGTGTATGCAAGCTGTCCTATTAAGCTGCGCTAACGCAGATAGACACTTAAGATTCATCTGTGCTGGCCTATGTCTGAGGCCAATCATGCACTAAATATGGGGAGGGTTGACCCTGCGAAGCGGTCGACCCCATAAAACCGAGCCAACAAAAAGGCTCGAAGTGAGGTTGTAACCCGGCGAGCGCGGTAAGAGCGAGCTACCGCTCCGAGGGTGCACAAGCAGTGAGGGGGAGGAAGGAGCCGCAGGAGCGAGTTTGGCATCCGATTTCAACCGTCAAGAGCGGTGGAAAGAGAAATCGGAGGACAAGAGAGCACCAAGGCCCTGCCACCCCCGAACGTCCGCTGTGCACCACCCCAAAAGGGTTTTCGCTTTTTCGCAATTGGGTTACATCCCCAAACTTCGAGCCAAACAACATTTGAAAGGGGAGCATTCCCATGACTGATTCCATTACATTTACTAATCCCATTCTGGAGCAGCGCGCTGATCCGTGGGTGTACCGTCATACAGACGGTTACTATTATTTCTCCGCTTCCGTGCCAGCTTTTGACCGGATTGAGATCCGGCGAGCAGAGACGTTGGAAGAGTTAAGAGATGCTGAGCCGGTAACGGCTTGGACGAAGCGTGACACAGGGCCGATGAGTGCCAACATCTGGGCACCGGAGATTCATTTTATCGATGGAAAATGGTACATACATTACGCTGCTGCTCACACCAGTGAGACCAACGAAGGTCTGTTCGATCATCGGATGTATGTTTTGGAGAACGATTCTGCGAATCCACTCGAAGGAGAGTGGGTAGAGAAAGGGCAGATTTACACACGGTGGGAATCATTCGCGCTGGATGCAACAACCTTTGAACATAAAGGAATCCGCTATCTGGTTTGGGCACAGAAAGATCCTGATATTGTGGGCAACTCGAACCTGTACATTGCCGAAATGGAAAACCCATGGACGCTGCGCGGCGAACAGGTCATGATCTCTACGCCTGAGTACGATTGGGAAATCATCGGCTTTAAGGTGAATGAAGGCCCAGCCGTGATGCATCGGAATGGGCGCTTGTTTATCGGCTACTCGGCAAGCGCGACCGATTACAATTATTGTATGGGTCTGCTCACCGCAGATGAAAATGCCGACTTGCTTGATCCGGCCAGCTGGGTGAAATCACCCGAGCCGGTATTCCAGACTTGTGAAGCGAACGGCCAATACGGTCCTGGCCATAACAGCTTTACGGTGTCGCCGGATGGCAAGACCGATATTCTGATTTATCATGCGCGTAATTACAAAGACATCGAGGGTGACCCCTTGTATGATCCGAACCGTCACGCCCGTGCTCAAGTGATTCGTTGGCGTGAAGATGGCACACCTGACTTCGGTGTTCCGGCACCGGATGGCAGCGCAGTAGCGGAAGCAAAATAAGAGGTCGTGTAACCTTTCATACGAGAGCCCTTAGTTAGCGAGTAATGCTGATTAAGGGCTCTTCTGTATGTGAACGATAAGATAGAATGGCCTGAACATATGTGTCCTGGACACAAAACAAAGCAACCACAACGATGATTTCTGCGTATGAGAAAGATACAGATTACGATGCAGAACCTATTAGGAGGATCATATATGGATTCACGCGAGACGTTGGACAAGGAACTTGAACAGATTTTAAAATGGGAGAAACAACAGAAAGACTTGTTTATTTGGGATAAAATCGGGCGTTTGCCCTTTGCGATGTTGGATAAAGTGATGCCTAAAGCGCTGAAACAGAAGATCGGAGATTCCCTGAACGATGTGGGTCAGTATGTGCAGAATGGAGGCAAGTTCCTCGTACAAAAGAAAAAAGTAGCTAAGCTGCTGCAAGAGGAAGCCGAGAGGTCCGGTTATTCCATGATGGATACGACCTATCGTCTGGAGCAGGATGCTGAAGCGGAGGGGACAGCGAAGATTCATAGTGTAGAGAATCTGCCACTTAAGGTACTGGACCAGGTGGCGGATAACATTACTGACAGTCGAACGAAGTTTGCCGCGGCACAGGGAGCAGCTACAGGGTTTGGTGGCATTGTAACCATTGCAGCAGATATTCCGATGGTGATGGGGCTTTCTCTGAAGGTACTGCAGGAGATGGCACTATGTTACGGGTATGATCCGGATGAACCGCTGGAGCGCATCTTTATTGTCAAATGTCTGCAATTCTCTTCCGCTGATATTGTAGGTAAGAAAGCGATCATTGAAGAACTGGCCGCTTATGATGATCCCGACAAACCTATTGAAGTAGTATCGCAGATGCAGGGATGGCGGGAAGTGTTTAACTCCTACAGTGAATCTTTTGGCTGGAAGAAGCTGTTCCAACTCGTGCCGATTGCAGGCATGGTGTTTGGTTCGGTGAGCAACAAAAATACAATTCGGGATGTAGCCGAAGCAGGTAAAATGCTGTACAAAAAACGGCTGATCCTTCAGCGTTTGAAGTAATATTACAGAAGAAGTAATATTAGAGAAGAATATTTATATTGAAAGAGATGAATTTGATATGTTAAACAAACAGGGTTTCTATGATCTTTTAGATCGCAATAATATCGTTTACGAAAGTATTGAACATCCCGCAGTATACACGATGGAGGAAATATTCTCTTATCAGATTCCACATACAGAACGTATCGTTAAAAATCTGTTTCTGCGTGATGACAAGAAGCGCAACTATTATCTGGTGACGATTGCTGGAACGAAGTCCGTTGATTTGAGAAGTTTAAGCGAAAAGATACCTAGCCGCAAATTAAGTTTTGCCAGTGAAAAGGATTTGTTGGAGTTACTCGGATTGGAAAAAGGGCACGTCAACCCTATGGGGGTTCTCAATAATATTCAGAAAAACGTGACCGTAGTTTTTGACAAGGATTTAGTTGGTCAGAAAATTGGAATTCATCCCATGGAGAATACGGCAACGGTATTTCTTGAATTTGAATATGTGAAGGAACTAATTACAGCTCAAGGTAGCAACGTTGTCATGTGTGACGTTGAATAATACGTTTGATGCTAAATACGAGAAAAACAAATATAAAAAAGGGTTCCTGCCAGTCTGTGAATACAGAGTTGGCAAGAACCCTTTTGTTATGGTTCAAACATTTTATATAGACTGCAAATGTAGGTGACTAAAGTGAAATCTAACGAACTCAGCAGACGCTACTGGGCGATATTTCACTAATCCCGATTTCTAAAGAATCTCAGACACGTTATTTCTGCATTTCACACGCACATTCCAAGGTTTTCGGCCTTTTTCTCGGGAATAGCGTTCCTCAGATTCTTTAGATTGCGAAATCGGCAGTATTCGTTCAAATAAGTGCTGTCAGGTTCGTTAGCGCAAGATAACGTCTTATAAGGGCAATGCTGCACGTAAGGATTGGATCTAATATAGAATAAAAAGTGGGCACCTATTGATGTATTTTTTACTCTTCACTACCGTTTTCTTTCGCCCAGATATTGAGTAATTTATCGGATGGAAGCAGGAACGTGAAGATCCCGAGCAGGGGCAGGAAGCTGCACATCTGCATTACGGGTGATACACCGAAAACGTCAATCCAGTTGCCCAGCACGAGTGCGCCCAGACCTCCCATACCAAATGCCAGACCAGTAATTAGACCGGAAACCGTTCCGATTTTGCCCGGAATCAGCATCTGTGCGTACACAACCGTAACCGAGAAGCTGGATAACATAATAAAACCAATAATGGTTAGCAGTACGCCTGTCCAGAACAGATTCGCATAGGGCAACAACAGAGCCAGAGGAGCAGCTCCAGCCATGGACAGGAAGATCAGGTTACGTTTGCCGAATCGGTCCGCAAGAGGTCCTCCGAAGAATGTACCAAGTGCTCCAGCAGCCAGGAACAAGAAGATATAGATCTGCGCGTCCTCTGTGGACAATCCAAAAGTATCTTTCAGATTAAACGCATAAAAGCTGCCGATGGAAGCGATATACCAGGAACGAACAAAGACGAGCAAGATCAATAGCGTGATGGCGGCAGTAATCTTTTTACGTAAAGCAGGATTGGGTGCACGACGGGCAGCAGCTTGTCTACGCAGGTATCCTCCCGATTGCAGCATGCGTCCATACCAACGGGCGATGTAGATCTGAACCGCAATCCCCATGGCAGCAATGCCTGTAAATCCAATGGCACCGAACAGTCCAAACGGGATAAAGATCCAGCGTGTAAGCAATGGGGCAAGGGATTGCCCTGCGTTACCACCGACTTGGAAGATGGATTGTGCCAGCCCGCGGCGCTGACCAGCAGCCATATGCGATACCCGTGAACCCTCCGGATGGAAAGCGGCAGAACCCAGACCCACAAAAATAACGGAAATTAGGACAGCCATGTAACTGTCAGCGAAAGCCAACAGCAACATGCCGGTAAATGTAAAACCCATGCCAATGGGCAGAATGGATGGCGTCGGTTTTTTATCTGCAAACCAGCCTACGACAGGCTGCATAATGGATGCGGTAAAGTTAATAGCAAAGGAGATCCATCCGATCTGAGTATACGTGAGATGCATAGAATCTTTCAGAATCGGAAAAATGGCTGGAATAACCGACTGGATCGAATCATTGAAGAGATGAACCAAACTAATGGCAATGAGTATCCGGTAAACGGTGCTTTGGGCATCCGATCCGGGTGGGGCTTTCGAACGCGCTGCGGCGTCCTTGGTTAAAGTGGATTGAGTAGACATGTACAATTCTCCTTTGGTCGCGGTCACGAGGGATCAGCGCCTGATGTTGTAATATATGCGTGTAAGCATATTGTTACATAATAGGATAGATTGATTGGACCGACAAGGGGAACATGAGAAAACGTACATTTACAAAATAAACGTATTACTTTAGCATCTACTGTAAGAAGACCTATATTTATGTGTAATAAGGATGGAGGAGGGATGGATATGAAATCCTTATCACCTTATGAATCCGCCAAACGTGAGTTGGTGATGACTATTTTGTATATGGTTGTAATAACGTTTCAGGCTATATATGTTGCCCCAGCATCTTTGTCTGTTGCTATCGTCATATTTATCATTTGTCAGTCAATTGGTGTGCTGATGTTGCGACATTACATCAAAAAAGTCAAAAAACTGAAGAATGATCAATCTACTTGAATGCGCTGCGATCCCACTGCATCGAGAGACTGAGTTTCTAAAGGTTTATACTAAAAAGCCGAACTTCTTCAGATTTGAAGAGTTCGGCTTTTGGCATTCTATGATTCTATTTTATACAGAATGGATGAACCTGACGAATTAACGATTATCAATCGTCTCCGGGTACATATCATGGTTCATCATGCGGTGGTCGGCCATCTGCTCGTATTTCGTTCCAGGCTTACCATAGTTCGTATACGGGTCAATGGAGATGCCGCCGCGCGGTGTGAATTTGCCCCATACTTCGATGTAGCGGGGGTCCATCAGCTTGATCAGGTCGTTCATGATGATGTTCACGCAGTCCTCGTGGAAATCACCATGGTTACGGAAGCTGAACAGGTACAGCTTGAGTGATTTACTCTCGACCATCTTCACATCAGGAATGTAACTGATATAGATCGTTGCAAAGTCCGGCTGACCTGTAATTGGGCACAGGCTAGTGAACTCCGGGCAGTTGAATTTCACAAAATAATCGCGGTACGGATGTTTGTTATCAAAGTTCTCCAGGATTCCTGGATCATATTCAAACGTATATTTAACGTTCTGGTTGCCCAGCAACGTCACATCTTGCATTTCATCAGGTTGTCTCATCGGTTATTAAACGCTCCTTGTTTCCGCCAAAGCCCAAAGCCTCGCGGTATATATGAATAGGCCATTTGCCTGTTTAATTCTCTTCATTGTCTGAGGACATCTCGTTCTCATCCTTACATCACGCCGCCCGTTCCACCCATACTGCCCATCAAACGCCGCGTTTGTTGCCCCATACCAGCGTATGAAGCTGTGGAAGCACACGAACATCATTCAGGTCATCGGAGGCACTGACTTGGTCAATCAGCCACTCATAACGAGCAAGAAGTGAGGACGCTAGATCTGGCGTATCAGCGGAAGTCACATCCGGGTTCCCAGTTTGTAAAAATAAATCCGTGCCCGGATACCGCGCATGCACACGGCGGGCATAGTCCAGGTCTGTCTCATCGAAGATCACGATCTTCAGACTATGACTTCGTTCTACCGGGCCAGCGGCCAGCCGTTCGATCAGATCATCCAGCACGGCCCAATCGGTGTCCATGCCGGAGCTGGGTGGCTTAGGCGAGACAGTGACTTCGTCAATGTCCGTCAGCCAAGGCTGCCAGCGGGAGCCTTGTGTCTCCACCGCGGTGCGGATGCCGTTCTCCCGCAGCAGGGCAACCAACCCGCCCAGCGAAGCGAGCAGGGCGGGATTACCGCCAGAGATAGTCACATGGGAGAAACGCGTGCCGCCAACGCGGCGCAATTCTTCCCATACATCCTCCGGCGTAATCATCCGAATCTGGTCCTTGCCACTGCCGTCCCAGGTAAAGGCCGAGTCGCACCAGGAGCAGCGATAATCGCAGCCGGCGGTACGAACAAACATCGTTTTTTGTCCGATGACCATGCCTTCGCCTTGAACCGTCGGACCAAAAATCTCCATCACGGGAATACGAGCCTCTTTGCGAGAGCCCGTCTCATTCACCTGCTGTGTCACACTACTCATCGATCATCCACTCCCGTCTCGCTTCCGCGTAACTGGTGGGTGTCTCGAAGAGTCGGACAAACTCCGTCCGCCCACCATCGGTCAGCCCGGCATAGGGTTCCGTCTGGAGCGCATGTTCCATCTGTTCGAACAGCCAAACGACCATATTTTCAGCCGTAGTATTCATTAAAGGAAGTGTCTCGTTAAGGTACTGATGATCCAGATATCCTTCAATTTGAGTTTTCCATATATCTTTGATATGTCCAAAATCAACTGTCAGCCCGGTTTCACCCGGATAACCGCTGATGCCAAAAATAACTTTATACGTATGACCGTGCAAGTTCTTGCATTTGCCTTCATAACAATGCAGGTGATGTGCTGCGTCAAAGGTGAATTCTTTGCTTACAAGCACACGTTTGCGGTGATAGCGCAGCTGGGTGGGGAGAATATCTTCTCCGATGCGTTGCAGATGCTCTACAATACGGAATGTTCCAGGTTCTCTCATCGTACATCCACTCCCGCCGATTCAGCAGCAGAGCGTTGCTGTACATAGCGATCCAATCCGGCTTTGCGAAGTTTGCAAGCGGGGCAATCTCCGCATCCATCGCCGATCACGCCGTTATAACAGGTCAGAGTACGCTCACGGACATAATCAAAGGCACCTAGATCATCGGCCATCTTCCACGTTTGGGCTTTGTCCAGCCACATGAGCGGGGTGTGAATGACAAATGGATAGTCCATGGACAGGTTAAGCGTCACATTCATCGATTTCACAAATGAATCCCGGCAATCCGGGTATCCGCTGAAATCCGTCTCGCATACACCTGTAACCAGGTGACGTGCTCCTTTTTGCTTGGCCATAATGGCTGCAAAACTGAGGAACAGTAGATTCCGTCCATCCACAAATGTACTCGGCAGTTCGCCTTCTTCATGCGTAATCTCGACATCCGTGCGAGTGAGCGCATTGGGGGCAAGCTGATTTAACAGACTCATATCCAGTACCGTTTGCTGTACGCCCAGATCACGTGCGATCTCTGTTGCACATTCAATCTCTAACTTGTGGCGCTGACCATAATCAAACGTGACGACCTCTACTTCGGCAAACTGTTGTTTGGCCCAGAACAGACACGTGGTACTATCCTGACCGCCGCTGAATACAACGACTGCTTTTTCTTCGTTCAACATAAAAAAACCTCTCTATCTTCTTGAGATCAAACCATGCACATAGGCATAGAGTGTCGGAAGAACAGAGAAGTTCATGAACTGGCATCCATCAAAAAACACACCTTCTCGATAACCGCTTCAAAAAAGCAGGCAAGAGTAAGTGTCCTTAGTTTTTTACGTACATGATTGCATGGTGACCGCAACGTGTACGCAAGACTTATACTGACCATCACATGGTCAAGTCTTATAGAGGGAGTTCGCGAACCTCTCCCATGCCACAGGCATGGATTTTCTTCTTCAATTGTCTGAACCATTATAACATGAAACGGTGTGGTGACCACCCCACTGGAGCATAGTGGCAGCTAATTGGTCGGCTCCATCAACTAACAGCTTATTTGATCAGTTTATTTGATCAATACATTGCCGAAAGGGATCACTTCTTTCAGAATTCGTTTGAACAGTCCCTCATCGTTAAGATCCTGTTCCAAGCGGTGATTCTCACGTCCCGCCTGAAAGAGTACAGATCCATGTCCTGTCATCTTCCAATGATAATTCATATGCTGACTGGCAAGGTTGTTACCATATACGGTGAGTTCCAGATGTGCATTTTCGGGATAGGCAATAATGCTACCAGCATCCACATAGAGCGGCGCTGTTGGGTGAAGTTCCTGTTGGCAGACCTGACCTTGAGTGAGCAATCCGATTTTGCCTTTGCCGGAAAATTTCATTTTCACTGCATCACGGGTGATCAGCATGTTTTTGATTTTCTGAATTTTGGTATGCATGGTTACACCATCAGAGTAGAAGAACAGGTGGCGGAAGTCATAGAGCAGATCACTGTCCTCCGTGAGCTCCACTTCCTTCATCGTGAATCCGGGAGGCAGGGCAGCCACAAATTGGCAAGGTCCGGTGATTTCGGATTTAATCAGCTTCTTTTTGCGATATATGCCCGTGATATTCATGAATTTATCATTGCGACTCCCACTTGGACCGCGGAAGGCCACAATTTGTTGCGGATGCAAAATATGAAGGCGGTCATCTTTAATGAGTGAAAATGTGACGACTTGTCCTGCTCCGCCTGCTTCAGCATTGTTCAGGTGTATGTTCATGCAGTTGCTCCTGTTCTTTTATACTCGGCCCGAACGGCGACGCATTCCCCAGCGCATCACACGAATCAGAACAAAGTAACCCAATATGAGAGAAACGACAGTGATGATCGTCGTCTGAATTCGTTTGGTGGTAGCTGCTTTGGCATTCTGGTCGTCCTGTAATTTACTTACCATTTCAGTGAGTTTCTGGTTCTGAGCCAGCAGTTGTTCGTTCTGGGTCTTAAATGCTTCGACATTGGCCTGGGCTTGTCCCAACTGAGCAGACGTTTGATTTAACTGCTCCATCGTTTGTTTATAACTTTCCTGCAGAGCGTTCACTTCTCCGGGAAGTTCGGAGACTCGCTCCCATCCGCTGTATATATCCGTAAAAATATTGGCACTGGCTGCACTTACTGTCGAAGCGATCGAAACGGTAAATAGAATGCATGTGGTGAATAACACCCGAATGAAATAACCCTGAATGGATTTTGGCATCGTTAACACCTCTTTCTTCGGTTAGATAGATCAATCGCCGAATTCGTCGTCTATTGTTGAAATAGGGCTCTTACATTATACGTCAAAACAGGGACGATGGGTTCAAGATGATATCGTTTTATTACCCGAAATATATAAAATTATTTAGGAACAGGGCTGTTTAGCTTACAAATCTGCGGGGTAATAGAACGATAGGCAAGCATACCGGACCGTTTTACAGATCTTTTACTTCAGTTCCGGGTGCATGCTATTCACAAATGCGCAATTTAATGAACGATACCAATATATCCGATTGAATATAAGATCGTGAACATGAAGGAGTAGAAACATATGTATACAGCAGATCAGAACACATCAACCAAAACAATTATGATCACTGTTAATGGAGAGCCAGTAGGGCGTAAGCTGGTCATTGACAGTGTCACCTATGCACCGGTAAACGAAGCAGATAGTGTACAATATTTACACAAAATGGGAATCGATCATCCTACTGTTTAATTTGGGACTTGTCATAGATAAGTGATTGATAAGCTTGGCATAATGCCAGGCTTTTTCGTCGTTTATTGTCGTATTGAGACGGATTTAGGGATATAAAACTAATATATTGGAAAAATTTAATGAGAACATGTGTTCCGTGACAATATAGTGTCCATTCACCCTGATAACTTAGAAGATAATACACATAAATCGGGGGAGAGACTACCAGTGAACTCAGTCTTTGAAGTATCTTATTCGTGGAATAAAGAGGCCATACCGACAGGGGGAGCCGACCCCGTATATATGATGGTAGAGTGGCGTAACGGTGCCCCTGCCAAAAGACTTAGGAAAATAGCACCCAAAATTGTATCAAGAGATTTGGAACTTTTGCTCAAACCGGAATATGGAGTACAGCTAAAAGGTATCTATGGATGTCGTTCCAAGGAAACGGATATTGGCTGGTTATTGAGGCTTGGGGATATGTACAAGGGAGAAAGTAAACAAATTTTGCTTGAATTCGTCATGGGACCCCGTGTATCAGGAAAAGCTGCCGTATGTTCAGCCTACTGGAGCACAAGGAAGTTGAAGCAAAGTCAACGTGTATTGTTACGAAGAGAACAGTTGTATATTCAGTACACCAGTCATCTGGGCATGCTGCGACAGCCGGAAGATCCCAAGGTGGAGAAGACGATCAAATTAAGTGAAACCGTGCCCCTGATCAAACAAGCCCTGCGCGCCTACGAAAGAGGCCGGGTTCAAGAGGGAAGTAATATGTTACGTCGTCATGCTGATGCCTTGTTAATTGAAGCTGCGCGGAAGCAAGATCTGGACTATTACGCGGAAGCCGAGATCGTTGAAAAGTTGCGTTATCACTATGAGATCACGTTTACAACAGGATATCATGATCGTGAAAAAAAGATATTAGGGGAATAGGGTTGATTTCAGGTGGTAACGGTATAGAGAGAGTCTACATATTTGAAGGTGAAGTTTAGGAGAAGGTCGAATGTATGTATCAATATCATATTAAACAATGGATGGAGTTGTATCAAATTTATTGAAACAACATCGTGGAGGGTCCGGCAAAATGACAGACCGACTAATCCGATTAATGCGCATTATAACGCTGGTGCAGGCGAAGCCAGGCATACTGGCACGTGAGCTCGCCCAGCGATGCGAGACGACGGAAAGGACGATATACCGCGACATGGAGGCCCTCAGTGCAATGCATATCCCGATCGCCAATATGGGACACGGGCAAGGGTACATGTTTATCAGCCAATTTGCCATGTATCCGCTAAATTGGTCTGATGAAGAAGCCCAAGCCTTCATGCATCTTGCTGAAGTTATGGAGAATATTCGTCCTTTGCTGAAACCTGCTTTTGAGAGCGCTTATGAGAAAGTGGTTGCTGCGAGTCAGAAAAACAAAACAGAACGAGTGGAATGGTCGGAGCAAATTAGTGGATTGTTCAAAGCGGGATTGCCCGCATGGCAAAATGAAAACAACGATTCGCAGAATCAATCCATGATTACCCTGCTTCAGGCTGGCATTTCACAGAACACCATTGAAGGGGAGTATCTGTCTCAAGGTAAAAAAGGGATCGTACGTATAGATCCTTACTGTCTTATCCCTCGTGAATACAGATTTGAGCTGTTAGGGTATTGTCACCTGTCGGAGAAACTTCGAATATTTCAGGTGAGCCGGCTGCAAAAGATACGAATATTGCCACGCACGTTTCGCAAAGAGGATTATCTGATGCAATCGCACTTCCGCATTCCTTGGGCATACGAGGGAAGTACGGAGTGGACTGCGTTCAAAATTCGATTTGCACCCCATGCTGTGGAGCGTGTGATGCAGGAGCAATTTTTTTTACGACCCATCCTAACCATTGAACCGGAAGGTAGCCTGTTATTTGAAGCCATATTAAGTGATGTTGACGAATTTCTTGTATGGATATCTAAATATGGACCTGATGCGGAAATTCTCGAACCGGAGATCTGCCGCATCAAGATGAAAGAACGTCTAAACTATTGGCAACAAATGTACAATAAAAGTTGAGATTAGAATGCCACCTATCCTAAGCCAAAACACGATTAAGTACTGTGCTGTGGACGGTTACTCTTTGGTTTTGAAAAGGCTTGCCAGATTGCCAAATGGAGATTCTTTTTCTTCATCTTCTGTGGAGCTGGAATAAACAACCTTGGATGTAATGCCCTCATCATCGGCTGCACAGTTGTTTTCCAGAGTGAAACGGTCAAATTGATGCATAAACACCTTGGCTGTATTGATGGCATCATCCAAGGCACGATGCTGGGTACCATCAAATTCAATTCCGCAGATTTCAAGAGCCTGAGCGAGTCCGAGTTGACGGAACTTACCTTCTTTACGAACGGTGCGGGACCATTGTTGCTGGAGATCGTTATGATTGGTGATCCAGGCCACATCAAGTTGATGGGTGCGACAATGAGAGATCAGTTTGCTGCGGTCATCGGGTCCCCAGGAACACATGTAATAGGGGTCACTTCCCATCCAGGCGATGAATTGATTCAGTGCTGCCGGGAAAAGGGGGGCTGCATCAATATCTTTCTGGGTGATACCTGTAAACTGAATCGTGTCAGTGGACAGAACAGACTTATTGGAAGGACGAACATACGTATGGAACGTATCCGTTACGACCAATCCATCCGCACTTTCCGTAACTTTGACGGCACCGATATCAATAATTTCAGAAGAATAGCGAGTATTGCGGCTTACCGTGAATTCAAGATCATATATGATATATGGCATAGGACAAGCTCCTTTATCGATTAATACCTGTGATAGATTTCTATTTCTCTATATTACAGGGAACGTGCTGCCATGTCAGCCATCGCCAGAGAATTCATTGTAGTCAGGATGAACGAACAGTCCGAGTGTTTAATGAACTTTCTGATGCATTTCCGGTTTTGGTAAGTCTTTACTTCGCCAAAAGTGGTCGTTATAATGAGGAAAGGTAGGGACTTTCCTATGTTTTTGTTTGTATTTATGGCAACATAAAAGTAGAATTTTCCGTCTTATTATCAGAACTTCCTAACACCGTTTGAAGTGTTGGGGAGTTTTTTATTATTTATAGCATGCTCATGCAGGAAAGGAGAAAAAGTTAGTCGGTTGTTGGTATAACACAGGAAAACTAGTTCACGAGTTAAGTTAGTATTATTGAATTTAAAGTACATATGGAGGTTTGTTTCTTTGATTAGTAGAAAATTGAAAATAACAGCAATTATAGCCAGTGTGTTTATTGTTTTAATGAGCGCTGCATATGGTGCATTCTATATTTGGAACAAGAATTATAAATTTAATAATAATTATGTATGGCAGCCTTTGGAGGACGTGCAATCTACACTAAACCTGAAAGATTCCTATAACGTTATTGTAGCCGGAACGGATCCGGAAGGTATTACTGCTGCCTTATCAGCTGCCCGTAATGGGATGCGTGTATTGCTGGTAGAAGCAAGAGATCGCAACATGTTGGGAGGATTGTTGACCGAGGGAGGCCTTAATACACTGGATCTAAATTATTCCCCAGAACAACCGCAGTTATTGAGTAGTTTGCGGCAGCCTGACTTTTTGAACAAAGGTATCTTCCAGGAATGGTTTGACCAGATCGAGGGTAGTTCATTTGATACCAACACAGCGGCTAACATTTTCTATCGGATGGTTCGTTCTGAACCTAACATTGACCTGTTGATGAATGTTAAGGAATTAGTTCCCCTTACTGAACAATCTACGGGAGATCACACGACAATAACGGGTATGAGCATAACTAAAGAAGATGGAACAACTGTTCAGATTTCAACCCGCTCCATCATTGATGCAACGCAAGATGCGGATATTGCAGCCGCTGCAGGAGTTCCATACTCCATAGGTAGACAAGATATTGGAGATGGTAAATCCAAAATGGTCTCTACGCTTGTATTCAAGCTAAGCGGTGTTACTGATGAGGTATGGCAAAAGTTTAGGGAAAGAGAGGGAACCGGGGTTGATAAGATGAGTGCTTGGGGGTACGGTGATGCTCGAAAATATGAATCCTCGAATCCACAACATATTAAGATTCGCAGTCTGAATATCGGAAGACAAAATGATGATACAATCTTGATTAATACGATGCAAATCTTTGGGGTAGATCCGTTAGATCCGATATCTGTGAAAAAAGGTCTGGAAATCGGGCGTAAAGAAGCCCCACTAATTGTTGATTTTCTGAAGAAAAATTATGATGAATTTGCAGGGCTAAAATATGCTGGAACAGCAGACGAGCTTTACGTGAGAGAATCACGTCATATCTATGGCGAGTACCGATTAACATTAGCTGATGTCATGGAAAATCGTGATCATTGGGATGCTATTGGATACGGCTCATACGATATTGATATTCAGAGCACGAGTGTTGGAAATCCCGGCACGATTATGTTGAGTCCGATTCAATATGGTGTACCTTTTCGCTCGCTTGTACCGCTAAAGGTTGATGGTTTGCTCGTCGTTGGACGTGCAGCAAGTTTTGATACAATCCCACACGGTAGTGCAAGAGTTGTCCCACTGGGAATGGCAGAGGGAGAAGCAGCAGGAGCGGCGGTCAAGCTGGCATATATCCATAAGGAGTCCTTCCGCGAACTCTCAACTTCCGAAGAGCGAGCATCTGAACTACGTAAGATGCTGGAGAATCAGGGGATGGATCTGAAAGTACATCGTTTCGAACAGCCTGATTATATCGAGCATAAGGATTACAAGGGATTGCTGGCTGCAGCGAGTATGTATATGACTTCAGGCAATTATAATAACGATGGTTGGGAACTGGATAAAGGAATGAATCCAGAACGATTTTTAAGTAAATTGAAAAGAATGCAAGCGATGTTTCCAGAAGCCTACACAGGCAGTGCCGACCAAGCTCTAGCAAATATGGAGAATGCCGTAACCCTACCTTTAACGTTGGATCAGGCTGCGTATATGTTATGTCTGGCAATGGGATCTTCAGAAACGGAAACTTCACTTGAACAGGCACTTGCTCAATTACAAATGCAAAACTTTATAAGTGCCGACACGCTTGCTGGCATTGCTGACAAGAACAATCTTACAAATGGGGATGCGTTTATGCTCATTCGTGATGTAGTGGAGTATTATTCTGGAGTTGTATTCGACTAATTGGTTGACAATTACTTGTAAATGAACTAATGTGGTCAAAAATGATAACAGCGTTATAACGAGGACATGATTGTGCAATCCAGCTTCAACAGAGAGGGAACAGTGTGGTGCAAGGTTCCTGTAGCTGCTTCATAAATTCCTACCTCGCGAGCTGCGGAAGAGAATGCCCCTACAGGGTTGCAACCTCCGCCGGCAGGGCCCGTTATGCCCCGTAGGACTGCATGTTACAGATCGCAAAGGTTGCGAACGGATTAATTTGCAGTTAAATAAGGGTGGTACCACGACACATTCGTCCCTTGACGGATGTGTCTTTTTGCTGTTTATGCGCCGTATTTAATAACAAAAAGGAAGATTAGGAGTGTGTTATGATGCGTCAAAGTGAAATGCTTGTCCCAACATTACGTGAAGCGCCAGCGGAGGCAGATGCAGCGGGACATCGCTGGTTACTGCGTTCCGGTATGATTCGCCAACTGGCAGCAGGGATATACAGTTACTTGCCCCTCGGACGGCGTATATTGTTAAATGTTGAACGGATCGTTCGTGAAGAGATGGATCGTGCTGGATGTCAGGAAGTGTTGCTGCCGATTATGCAGCCAGCCGAACTGTGGGAAGAATCCGGAAGATACACACAGTATGGTCCCGAATTGATGCGTCTGAAGGATCGTCATGCACGGGAATTTGCTCTTGGACCAACACATGAGGAAGTCGTAACCGCTATAGCGCGGGACGAGGTGAGTTCGTATCGTAAGCTGCCATTCACCCTGTACCAGATCGGAACCAAGTTCCGGGATGAGCGCCGTCCTCGATTTGGATTGCTGCGTGGACGTGAGTTCATCATGAAGGATGCGTACTCTTTTGCTTCGGACTGGGAAGAGCTTGATCGGACTTATCAGGCGATGAACACGGCGTATAGTCGCATTCTGGAGCGTTGTGGTCTGGACTATATCCGTGTTGAGGCCGACGCAGGAACGATTGGCGGTCAAGGAGAAACACATGAGTTCATGGCTCTTGCTGATGTGGGTGAGGACACAATTGTAACCTGCAAACATTGTGGATATGCTGCGAATCTGGAGAAAGCGGGTTATCAGACTTCTGGAGATATGGAGAAAAAAGAAGGGAGTTTGGAAGTTCCAGCCGACTCTGCGAGTGCAGACTCCGCGCTTCAAACGGATGAACATTCAGGAGCGGAAAAGGTAGTACGCATCTCCACACCTGGCGTTCGTACGATCGCAGAGTTAACCACTTTTGTGGGCGAAGGGGCTGAAAATATGATCAAAACGCTGCTTTATGTGGCGGATGGTCAGCTCGTCGCTGCGCTTGTGCGTGGAGATCATGAATTGAATGACATCGCATTGAAGCAGGTGTTGGGGGCAGAGGAACTGATCCTTGCAGACGATGCAGCCATTGCGGCACATCCAAATCTGAAGGTAGGATTCCTGGGTCCGATTGGACTAAATCTGCCGATGGTGGTGGACGCTGACGTGGCAGTGATGAAGAGTGCAATTACAGGAGCCAATGAAGTGGATGTGCATGTTTCCGGTGTACGCCCAGGGGTTGATTTTGCATTGGAGCGAGTAGAACGAATCCGCTTTGCTGCGGAAGGGGATGCTTGTCCAACATGTGGATCGCCACTTGTGTTTACCAAAGGTATTGAGGTTGGACACATATTCAAATTGGGAACGAAATATAGTGATGCCATGGGTGCTTCATTCCTGGATCGTAATGGTCGCCAGTGTGCGCCAGTCATGGGATGTTACGGCATTGGCGTATCCCGCCTGATGGCTGCGATAGCTGAACAGTATGCAGGAGATGAAGGCATAAGATGGCCTGCCGCTGTTGCGCCTTATGATGTGCATCTGATT
Source organism: Paenibacillus sp. BGI2013 (assembly GCF_002843485.1). Lineage (NCBI taxonomy): Bacteria > Bacillati > Bacillota > Bacilli > Caryophanales > Paenibacillaceae > Paenibacillus > Paenibacillus sp. BGI2013. The sequence continues at coordinate 309,209 of NZ_PJFA01000006.1, read as the reverse complement.
ACAGTAAGTTGGAAGGATGAGCAGCAGCGTCAGCTCACCCTCGAACTGGAACAACAATTGATCGATGGCGGTTACACGGTATTGGTTGATGACCGGGATGAACGTCCAGGTGTGAAATTCAAGGATGCGGAGCTGATTGGATTGCCTGTGCAGATCGTTATTGGCCGAGGAGCAGCCGAAGGACAGGTCGAACTGGGGTCACACGCACTTGCAGCAACAGGTGAATCGAAACGAATCGGGTTGACTGCACAGGAAGCTGTGCTTTATGTGAAGGAACAGCTCACTTCCTAAATTCAGGGGAATCGCTAATTATATGAGTTCATATAATAGTACCGAATATGATGCGGTAGCTGATTTTGATTGCTAAAATTTCAATGTGAGCATGAAAAAGAGGGCTATAGGCATAAAATTTGGTAGGATTTTATGAGTGATATCATACGAAATAACTATATTTGGATAGTTGTATTTAGTATACAAATGATTTTATGATTAAGGATTTGAAGATGATCATACCCAGGCGGATTTATGTGCAAGTATGCAATGTTGAGAAGATAGAGATGTCGAAATAAAAGTACAATAACCGCATGAACACGGTCATTCCGGAGAGTTTTTATATAGTTCGGTGTGGAAGGTACATGATGAAGTTGGTCCGTAAAGGCCAGGCTGGGATTTATTTTTGCCTCAGATGATTGTCAGGATCAGCAGGATATGTCCACAGGAAATGTTCAAGTATCTGATATGGATTGATGTTTAAGAACGGAGATACAAAAGGGTGTCCCCTTAACCAGTAATCTGGCTTTGGGGACACCCTTTTAGTTATGACAAGATAGATCGGTATGCTGATGCACTATAAGCGGTCATGCCTATATGCACTTTGCTTTGCTGAGCTTAAGAAGCTGCAGGCAATTTCAATTGTTGACCTGGATAAATCCAGTGTGGATTTTTGATATTGTTCAGCTTTTGCAATGCCTGCCAAGTTGTGCCGTATTGTTTGGAGATAGAGTACAGGGAATCTCCGGATTTCACAACATGCAGTTTGGCTGGAGCAGGTTTACTTGGTGTTGGTTTAGATGGTTTTTCCGGTTTTGGTGTTTCTGGTTTTGGCTTGGTTGGAACTGGTGTTTCTGTTGCCGGAGTTTCCGGCTCTACTGCAGGTTTTACCGCTTCACTGATCCGACCATCTGTTTTGATGTCTACAGCGCCAAGCTTCTGCATGTAATTGATCAATGCTTCGTCCAGCGCGCCATACATACCCGTAGTTGGATATTTGGCAAACATGGTGTATTCGTCACCACCAACAGCTGTGAAATCATTCGTTGCCAGTGTATACGTTGCTTCCGGATCAAGGGCTTTATCGCCCACGGTTACGGAATGTACACGGCTACCTTCTGCAGCGGAAGTGTCGATTTTGAACTTGATACCAGATACTTGCGGGAATCCACCGCTTGGTTCAGGGTAGGAAGCTACACCGACTTCAAGGGCTGCCAGAATATCGGACCCTTTCACTTCAAGCGTTACCACTTGATTACCAAAAGGAAGTACTGTGATGATATCACCTTTGGTTACGATCCCTTTTTCGATGGAAGCACGGATACCCCCACCGTTTGTCAGTGCAATATCGGCTTTGCTGACATCACGAATGGCATCTGCAAGCAGGTCACCCAGATTAGTTTCTCCTGCACGTACCTGTTCACGTTTACCATCCAGCAGAATAGCTGTATTGGCTACTTCTTCTTTCAAGATAGGTTCTTGTTCTTTTTGAATGGAGTTTACGAGAGTCGCGACTTTCTCATTTGGTTTGATGTCTTTTGCTTCAGTTTCATCAATTAATGTTGCTTGTTTCTTCGTTACTTTACCACCATCTACCCACAGATCGATGACACCTACGTAGTTAGTGTATTCTCCTGCACTTGCAATCAATGTTCCGTTATCGGATACAAGGCCATCTTGCAGTACAGTGTGGCTGTGACCATCGATGAATACATCGATGCCAGGAACTTCTTTAACAACTTTAAAGCTAGTATCCGTGCTGGATGCATCTTGTCCAAGGTGTCCCAATACCACAACAACATCTACTTTGCTGCGGATTTCGTTTACCAGAACTTTGGCTTCCGCAGATGGATCTGTAATATCAAGACCTTCTACGTTTGTAGGATTCGTTTTATACAACGTTTCCGGTGTAGTCAAAGCGATGATACCAATCTTCACGCCATCCACCTCTTTAATGAGGTAAGGATCGAAGAGACGTGTTCCGTCTTTTTTCTTCACGTTGGCACTCAGCATGGGGAAGTTCATCATGTCTGCCAGTTCGATCAGGCGATCCGAACCATAGTTGAATTCGTGGTTACCCGGTACGATGGCCTGGTATCCCATTTCATTCATGACTTTCACGATGCTCTCACCATTCACAAGAGTGGCAAATGTTGTACCATGCACAGCATCTCCAGCATCTAGCAAGAGTGTGTTCGGGTTTTCGCTACGATATTTGTCAGCGATTCCAGCTACTTTGGCAAAACCCATAGCAGGTGAAGATTCAACTGCACGGGCATGCGTATCATTCGTATGTAGAATGGTAATGTGTTTACCTGTGCCCGGAGTGGTATCCGTTGCAGCTGCGGCAATACCTACACTGCCAAACAGCAAACAGACCGTTAGCAGAAGTGAAACGTAATTCTTCCAGATTTTCATATGATTCCGAAACCTCCCAAAATAATAATCTACTTGAGCATTTACACAGCTCAAATAGTATTTTAACAGACTATTATTAGGAAATCTCGCGAATTACGTAAAAATAAGTAACCTGAAAGTGACATGTAAATCTGCTGTTGGAAAATATAATCTTCGGAAAGAACGTATGTTCTTAAATAGTGTAAAAAAAATGCTGCGCTTCACGCGGCAGTCCGGTACGTAAACAAAATTTCTCCAAAGATTCATCCGGTTCAGGCATCACTCCGGAGGTCAGCAATTGAATGGCAAAACGATTGGCCTGTCTTTCCAGCTTGCCTGGAGCAAAATAGGAATGTTCCTCCAGAAAGAATCGATTAATCCCTTTATGAAGTCGGTCGTGTCCAAGCTCATGGGCGCACACGAACCGTTGCCACTCCGGCGGCAAATCATTGTGTATGACGATAAACCTGCGCCGGAGCTTGCGAAAGTACAGTCCCTTGGTGGACTTCCCCAAATTGGTGAAACGAATCTGTATTCCAACCGCGCGGGCAATACTGAACGGGCAGTTGGTCCGGTGTTTTCGAATCAGCTTTGTTACGATGTCATCCATATGATCTCACCTGCTGCCTTATTAAATTCAGTGGGTCATGCCTCATGGGCGATTGTCCGATTCGTCTGTCTTTTTGCGTTTGTTCATCTGTTTGGCTTCCCAGAACAGACCTGTCAGCACATCCTTGATTCGTTTCTTGTCCTCTTCATCGAGTGGAATACCGTCAAACATCAGATCATCATCGTCCTCCAGCATCTTTTTGAAATCACGACGGTCTTTGTATGTAGCCCATTCCGGTACGTCCTGAAGTTCAGCAGCACTCCCTGGTTCAATATAACCGGCCTGCTTCATCATCTCTGTATAGGGCACCGAGAGTGCATCTGAAATCTTGCGGATGGTCGCTGGTTTTGGCACACCCCGGACCCCATTCTCAATACGTGAAATTTGTGAGTTGCTTATTCCAGCTGCTTCGGCGAGCTGATTGATGCTGTATCCCTGTTGCTCGCGCAGTTGTTTCATATAAGGACCAAAAGCGTGCTCCACAATTATGCCAACTCCTTCGATTCGTACAAGTACTTGAATTAATATTAAGAAGAAAGATGAATGCGACAACTCCTAAACCCTCTGCGGGTGCGCCGTTCCGGATTCGGATCGTTCTTTTGATCGCTGTTATCCCCGGATTTCCTGTTTCCCTTTCCTAAAGGGTGAAATCCGTTGATAGCGTATGCTTCCGATGTAGCTTTCTTGCAGAAAGCTTTTAGGCGAACGCTTTGCTTCTTCAGAATCGATTCCGTCTCCTTCATTACGTATGCGCTTGATATGTACCTTAACGGCATTAAGGAGAAGGGGAACTTCATAATATTAAAAATCAAATGACTTATACGGAAGTTCATTAATTAAACAGTACTATAACGTATATATACCATTAGGTAAAGAGATATGAAACAATTATGCCAAAAGGCATAGGAAATGAGAGCGAAGGTTTTATTTTATCGTTAAAACGAACCAAAATGGAGGTTTACTCCGATCTCCAGAAAGTGGTATCCTCAAATAGAAATACGAACACTATACGAACAGAATGTAACAATGACACAGGTTGGATTTTAGAAATGACTCTTTGAAGAAGGTAATTCCCCGGATTATACCGATTTGGAGTGATTCCAAAAGGCAACAGCGGGAAATTGAAGACATGTCGTTATTTATGTAGGAAACTGGACAACTCTATGAATAAGAGCGTTTTTCCATCGTGCAAAGAATGATGGCAAAACAACATGACGTGAACGATAGAGTGAGAGATATGAATGGAGTAAAAAATATTAGAGGAGGAAGATAAATATGGAATTGATGCTGCCCGAATTGGACCGACGCAAAACGCAAACGGCTGTTGAAGCTGCGCTGGAGAAATATCGAATCTATAAAACGATTGCATTTGAAGAACGAGAGGTTATGGTGACGGCAAGTTATGCCGAGCGTTTCCACGGTGCAACCAATGTGACGGGGGATTCCACGGCGAGAACGGCAATCTACAATGTGGACGTGCAGCGCGCGCGTCAGGCATATTGCGATACGATTGATTTTGTTGTGTCCCGGTTGAGTGAAAAGGAACGTGTACTCGTCTGTGAACGATATCTGAAAGACGATGATGTGTTTGACTATAAAGTGTATAACCATGTGTTTGATCCGCCTGTCAGCAAGGATACGTATACGAAGATTCGTACACGTGCTTTCTACAAAATGGCGCTGGCTCTGTCAGATCGAGGTCTGATTAATATGGAGCCTTTGTCTGTGTCCCGCAAAGAGCGACAGAAGCTGGGCTGAGTGAGCGATTGAAGAAGTTGATCCTTTAATATCCAAGGTGGATTGGTTACAATAGTTGAACAAACCACAGTTGGTACAGCCAAAGGAGAGAAGTCTGCGATGTCGGAAGAAGTCGGAATGCAGGAAATGGTCACGTTGAAGACAATAGCGGAAACGCTCAATACGTCCAATGATCTGAACTTAATGCTGGATACCGTGGTCGGCAAATTACTGGAGTTGACCGGATTAACGGCAGGTTGGATGTTTCTGATTAATGAACGTGGAGACTATACCTGTGTTTCGGATTATAATCTGCCCCCGGCATTACTGCGTAAAGATAAAGAGCCCATGCGAACAGGTACCTGCTGGTGTGTGAACCGCTTTAAGGACGGTCAACTCAATCATGCGGTCAACATCATTAACTGTAAACGGCTGGAGGATGCGGTGGAATTCCAATGGGGAGATACCCATGATATTACCCACCATGCAACCGTCCCGTTAAGGTCAGGTGAGAAGATGCTCGGCCTGCTCAACGTGGCTGCGCCAGCCAAGGAACATTTCAGCGACAGTGAACTGGCGCTGTTACAGGGCGTGGCGTACCAGATTGGTAGTGCGGTAGAGCGGATGAGATTGTATCGCACGGAGCAGCGACGAGCTGATCTGTATGCCAAGCTGGGGGAGTTCAGCACGGCCTTGGGTCTTGCAGTGAACGAATGCACCAATTCTGAGGCTTTTTGTTTAAAAGTTGTACAGCTGCTTGGGCAGCATTATGATTGGCCTTTTGCTACAATCATTCAGCAGAAAAGCGGAATGTTCGTTTTGCAGGCAGCCTATGCAAATGATACGGTTCGAACGTTATCAGGTACTCCGTTATCTTCCGAAGTGACGAGCCACATTAACCATGTAATCAATAGTCATCGTGTAACATCTCTGTCTGGGACAGAGATCGCTGAGATATTTACCCTGTGCAAGCCTGACCAGACTACGAATTCCATTGTCTCGGGAATTGCTGCTCCACTTCCGTACCATACGCCGGGAGAAACGGGAATTCTGGTGATCGGAATAGGAACATCAGGTCCTGCACAGGCGGACCGTGAAGTGCTGGAGGCATTGGCCGAACATATTGCGGCCTCATGGGAGAGTCTGAAGCTGGCGGAGAATCGCCGCGAACTTGCACGAATGGAAGAGAGAAATCGGTTGGCTCGCGATCTGCATGATTCGGTTAATCAGATTTTATTTTCACTATCGTTAACGGCTAAAGGCGCGGAAAGTATGTTATCCGGCTCCGAGCAGTTGCTCCCGGCAACGGAAGCGTTGAAGGATATTCGGGCTTTGTCTCAGGAGGCTCTCAAGGAAATGCGCGCATTGATTATGCAACTCCGTCCCGCGGGACTGGAAGCAGGGCTGCTCCATGCACTACAGGAATACGGCACCAGCCAGGGGCTTCAAGTGGTGACGAATCGGACGGGAATGCGGTCTTTACCACGTAATATAGAAGAAGCATTGTGGCGAATCGGACAGGAAGCGCTGAATAATGTACGGAAACACGCGGATGTTCCTTCTGCTGAGGTCACCCTCAAGTTAAGTAATCATGAAGTGGTGCTCACTGTCACAGATCAGGGAAAAGGTGGTGCGAACAGGCCAAAAGCGTCGTCTGGAAGCTCCCTTGGCCTGTCCATTATGAAGGAACGGGCTCAATCGCTCGGAGGCAACTTAGAAATAGTGAGTTCTTCCCGTAAGGGAACGACAGTAACGGCAGTCATTCCACTTCCGTTCGAATCTGTATAAAGTCAGGGGGAAGAAGAGATGCCGATTACGATTTTGCTTGCAGATGATCATGCGATGGTGAGACGGGGACTGCACGTTTTTTTGACGACACAGCAAGACATGAAGGTTGTGGGCGAAGCATCGAACGGACAGGAAGCACTGGCTCAGGCGGAAGCGTTAAAACCTGACGTGGTATTAATGGATCTGCATATGCCGGTCATGGACGGAATTGAAACAGCCAGAAGGCTGCGCACGTTATTGCCAGCAACGCGAATCATTGTGCTCACCTCGTTTTCGGATCAGGATCATGTCGTTCCTGCTGTTCGCGCAGGAGTTAAAGGATATCTGCTCAAGGATATTGAACCGGAGGATCTGGCTGTAGCCATTCGCAATGTGCATGCAGGTCAGGTGGAATTGCATCCTGCCGCAGCAGGTCAATTGATGCATGTGATGGCTTCATCCGATTGGTCCATAAATGAACAGCAACCACAGGATATACCGACAGATCAGTCAGCAGACAGTCAACATCAGGAGCCAAAGCAGAAGGGGAAATCAGCTGAAGCGTCTCTTGGCGGACTGGATATGCTCACTCGCCGTGAACAAGAAGTCTTGGGGTTGATTGCTCAAGGATTGAGCAACAAGGAAATTGCAGTTCAATTGGTCATCACCGAAAAAACGGTCAAAACCCATGTCAGTCATCTGCTCGACAAACTGGGACTAGCAGATCGGACGCAAGCGGCTCTTCATGCCGTAAGAAATGGCTGGGTCGTGTGACCAATTCCGACATATGTTCATACTTAAGTCGTATAAACTCAACCTAAAGGTTGAGTTTTTTGGTATTTCAAGTTAAGTCTATCTGCTGACGATTTGGATGCAAAAGAAAGGTAAGATAAGAGTAGAAATAACAGATCGGTTGAAACATGAGAGTTTGAATTATTAAAAAACCAAGGAGAGTGACATGAATGAATATTGTTATTTTGGCAGGAAGCAATCGGAACAATGCAACCAGTACACGTCTGGGAGAGTATGCTGTGGAGATTATTCGCGGTCAGGGACATCAGGCCAGCCTGTTTGATCTGTATCAGACACCACTTCCATTCTACGCACCAGATGAAAAACAAGCGGATCATGAACATCTGGCAGACCTGAATACACGTATGCTCGCGGCTGATGCGATCATCCTGTCTACACCAGAGTATCACGGCAGTATTAGCGGTGTGCTCAAAAATGCACTGGATCACCTGAGTCAGGCTCATTTCAGCGGCAAGACCGTCCTGTCCATCAGCTCCTCTGGCGGAGCGGTGGGGGTAAGTTCGCTTTTACAACTGCAAGCGATTGTTCGCAATCTGCATGGCATCAATGCCCAGGAATGGATATCCATTGGTGGTGCGCAGCGCAGACGATTCGAAGCGACATTTGACGGATATGAAGAGTACGAAGGCAGTCAGGATATAGAGGACCGGGTGCAGCGGGTTATTGGATCGTTTTTAAATCTGGCACAGACGTTAACGAATGCGCGGAATTCTACCATGAGTTGAGAACCAAGGAAGATGAAAAATCGGAAAAGGAAAAGAGGTTGAGCATTATGATTACAGGCATATTTGAAACACATCTAAACGTGACGGATCTGGAGAGATCCCATCATTTCTATGAAACGGTCCTTGGTTTACCTCATGCCTACGGGCAGAAAGAACGTGGGAACTCCTTCTACTGGATTGGTGGAAAAGGCAAAGCCATGCTGGGATTGTGGCAAAAGGAATCTTCCGAGGTGAAACGTCAGCACTTTGCTTTTCATGTATCTCTGGAGGATATGAAACACGCGGTGGCTCACTTGGAGAACAAAGGGATCAAGACACAGAACTTCCTGAATGATGATATCGGTGAACTGTATGTCTTCGGCTGGATGCCTGCGGTATCTGTATATTTTAAGGATCCAGATGGTCATTTGCTTGAATTCATCGCCATGCTCCCGGATGAAGCGAAGCCTGAACTCGGCATGGTGCCGTGGAGTCAGTGGGAGGAGATGCAGGAGAAGACCGTATGATGATTGAAGAATTACAGTTATATACAACACGGATGGAGGACCTCAAGCATTTTTATCGTGATACGTTGGGAATGGAGGTGTCCAATGCGACGGATCAGGCCTTCAACCTGCAGGTTGGAAGGACAAAGATGATTTTCAAACCGTGTGAAACAGATCGTGAGCCCTTTTATCATGTGGCATGGTCGATTCCGACGAATCGGTTCAAGGAAGCGAAGCAGTGGGCTGCATCACGTGTTGTTTTAAGCAGAGAAGGAGATCGGGATGAGACGTACTCTACTAACTGGAACTCTCATTCTCTCTATTTCGAAGATCCAGCAGGCAATATTATTGAGCTGATTGCTCATCATCGTATTCAGAACGAGAGTGACCATGACTTCTCGACTCAAGATATATTACAGGTGTGTGAAGTTGGACTGGTGACGGAGGATGTTCTGTCTACGGTGAATGAGCTTCAGCAGATTGGACTCACGCGCTGGGGTGAGGTTAGTGATACCTTTGCTCCTGTAGGAGATGTACATGGTTTATTTATTGTGGTGAAGAAGGATCGAACATGGTTTTTCTCCAAGCAAAAAGCAAAGATCTATCCCCTGGAAGTATCCATCCGTGGCGTGGGCAAGCTTCGAATTGGCTAAACTTTGTATTCCGGGGCAAAACGGGCATATGTGGAGCATTTCCATCATGTTATAGAAGTAAGCGCTCTATTTATTAATTAGGATATATAAGTTGAACTAAATTTACACGATAACGGAGAGGACAGATCTTAGTTCAACTTATATAGTTTCTCTGATGGGTTTACATATAATGAAGGGTGGTGGCAAGCTTGGATCGACGTTTGTTGGAAGATGGACTAGCGATTATCGTTTCCAGTCGGGAACGTACAGGAGATCTGTGGCACGCCCATTATGGGGCGGGTGCGATTGCGGCATATTTTTGGTTGCGGGAAAATCGTCTCACTGCCCTTGCCGCCGGCAGTGTTACCGCCGAAGCAAAAGCCATGCTTCGCCAGCATGGAATCAGCCCTGGCCAGACCTCTCCGATTGGTGAAATGATGCCCAGGGAAGATGCCGAGGCGTATATTACGGACGCATTGGATCGAACGATTGGAGAGCTGCACTGGGTTGGACACCAGGCCATCTACGGGGCAATCAGTCTGAAAGCCATTCGCGAACTGGATGGATGGGGCACTTCGGAGGATATTGGTCGGCTGGTTGAACTGATCGATTCATTCGATCGAACCATCCCGGGAAGATCCTGGATGAACACAACGATGAAAGAAATTCGCAGTCTCAAGCCGGAAAAAAGCGATGGTTTCCCCGAGATCGAAGATCCAGTTCAGTTGTCACGCCTGATTCTGGATGAGCTTGGGGCGTTTCAGACTATCTATCACGCGGAAGCGCATCATGATCTGATCGGTCATATGCTCACCTATGGACATGCGCTTAACATATTATATGAATTGGGTTATCCGGCATTATTCCACAAAGGCATTCCGCCTTTCCTTACCATGGTGAAGGCACTACGCTTAAGCCGAGATGTGGATATTGAACAGGAGATGCCAACATTGCAATCACCCGTAGACCTGCTGCCACTGGAACGGGCAGAACGATCAGTGGCGCTCCCTCATGAACTGGAATATTGGCTCACCGACAGACGTTCCCGTGACTGGAACGGAGGTCATGTATTTAAATTCCCGTTCAGTTTTTATCATCATGCCAAGAACGGGGAACCTATACCGGAAACATGGGAGAACTTTCGTTATATCATCGCGTGAGATAAAGCCAACAATATGGAACAAACGATATAGAACGAACGATATGGAACCAACGATATAGAATCAAAATGAAGAGCACTTGCCAAAGCTGGCAGGTGCTTTTTGGTGTTCTAGCGTTAATATTCCAAGCTACTGGAGCAGAGCTTGGAGGAGTGAGAGCTAACGAATCGTAGGCGTCTTATTCAAGGATTTAAAGCATCTACAGAAATCTAAGGAACCTGAGACACGTTATATTAGAATAAACAGCCATTTTCAGCGTTAATGTCAGGTTTTTTTAGAAAATAGGGTGTCTGATGTTCCTTATAATTTAAAAAGAGGACCTGAATGCCAAATAAGACGTCCTGTGTTCTTTAGAAAATCATCTATCCATTCGCCGGAATTAGCGGGCTGGGACTTCAAGATTTTTGGACACGGGCACCCATAATTCAAAAATCCATCATAGTTTGTTTGAATTGAAATGCACACATTAGTTTTATCCAGATTAAAACCGACAATTGTCCGCCCCGGACACGACTACATTCATGCGTAATTCATCCCGATTACCATCAGCGCGAGTGGGAAAAGGCGGTAAGATGGTATTATCGGATCAGCAGCAAGGAAGATACACCGACAGCTCATACGCTAAAGTACAGCTGGCCATGGAGCCGGTTTTTAAATTCGGTGATTGCATCCTTGCCCTGATCGGGTATTAAAGACTAAATAGATAACAGGAGGCTACGTGATATGAAAACAGTATTGTATGTTCCACTGGATGATCGTCCAGCGAATCTGGATGATGTGATTGTGCAAGGGAAAGCAGCCGGTATCCATATCGTTACACCGAACCTGAGTGATATTAAGAATCGTCTGGACTCGGAGAAAACCGTAGATGGTACAACGCTGCTAGGCACCTCCACGCCGGTTTATGGCAAACCGTCCAAGATTCACGACTTTATTCTGAAACATGCTGCCAAGGTCGACGGATTTATTATTTCATCCGATATGCTCGCCTATGGCGGTCTGATTGGCAGTCGTCAGCTCCGTGAAGATGGAGGAGGCGCCTATCCAGAATACGATGATGAGACCACACGTTTGCTGGATGTGATCCGCGTGATCAAGCAGAAATATCCACGCAAACCCGTATTTGTAATGGACACCATCATGCGTTTGGCTACGACCTCGTTTGCAGATGGCTTGGCGCTTGATGCATATAATGAGTCCCGTGCATTGATGCAGCAGCCACGTCAGATATACACTGAGTTTGAGGATATTATCGAAGGTTATAACCTGTCCCCGGATGGAGTGGAATATGGGACAACGACCTATTTTGATAAAGAACAGTATTACAATACAAGAAAGCATAAATTCAAAACAAATCTGTACATTTTGGATCAGCTGGCTCGCACAGGTTATATCGATTTCCTTGCAGTTGGAGTCGACGATGCTAACACGCAGGGTGTTCAGATCAATGAAATCAAATATGTAGAAGCGCGGATCAATGAATGGCTGGGTGGAACCAATGGACAAAATCCGGATCGTGCTATCGTCTTGCCGGATGCAGATGGTCTGGGGCACGCTTTGGTTGCTCGCATGGCGAACCAGTTGTTCCGAGGCGGGGCGAGGACACGTTACGCAGTGAAATATTTTGGTCCTCACGGCAATACCATCATTAACACGTATGAATACATGGATGTACACGAGAATGTGGTTCGTCATGTGGATATTGTAGGTGGTGTGCTTGTAGCGGATTCGGCATATCCTGAACCGGAGGTGGTGACGGATGTAGGTGCTGGCTTGGAAAATGAACAGCTAGTGGCTGTAGCAGCCGATCAAGTTGTCCCGTTTGACATGACCTCCGAACTGGATCGTATGACGAAGGGTCACCCGGGTAATTCCGGAGAGAACACGGGCATCGACATTGAGATTATTGCCATTACGGCTCTGGATCAGGTGCAGGCTGCGTTGGAGCAATTGACGCTGAATAGTGAGCAAGGTCTGCCTTCGGTATTGATTGATTTTGTGGGTAAAGGACCAGCCAATGTCGATGTTGCCGAAGCATTGCTAAACAGTCCATATACCGGACGGGTTCTGGGTTATAGTGCATGGAATACACCAGGTAACAAGATCGGTATTGCTGTAGGTATGGGGCAGTCGAGGTACGCATTGATCACAACAGAGAAGCATGAGCATAAGTTGCGAGATGCGATGAACGCGCATGGCTCGTTGTTGTTTAAGCGTTTCCTGAAGGATTACTACTACAAAGCGGTAGCGATTGCGGACATCCGCACGTATTCCCGAGCCCATGCGTTGTATACCAACGTGGCTACCCTTTCGGATCAAAATATGTTGCTGTTCAACTCAGAGGAAGACTATGCCCATTTGCAAACATTGCTCCGTGATTTGATGCAGACTTATACCACGGCGCTTGCGAATAAAACAGCCTTCCAGACAGGCAATGTGGCGATTAAGCAGATCTGTAATGACGAATTGTCCTATGCGACGTATGGCAGTGCGCTGCTGGAATATGCGAATCCCGATTTCATCTGGGGGCGTGCATTTGAGATTACGTTGAACCCGCAGGTTAATTTTAATATTGTGTAAAAGATTGCCTCAGATATGCAGCCTATAAGCCATGACCGCTTCCTTTAAACGTTGGCTTAGGCCAGCACTGGAAGAAGGTATGGTGTGGAATGGATCGGAATCAGTTAAGGGGATCGGATCAGGTGATCATTACGATCCCCTTAACATTACGTTTAACTTGCAACGCTACCCTATTGCACCAGCTAACTTATCAAGTGCAATGTACTCCTTATTCGAAAGCTCTTCAATCATTGAAGTCAGTTTGGGTATCTTGAGTGAGTGTTCGTTGATTATCATTTGTTTAAGCGTATTGTTTCGAAGAGAACGAGCCTTTAGTTCAATATCCTCAAATAGGTTGCAAAACAGACTGCCATCAATTAATCCAAGTTTATGTAAATAATGAATTCGCTTGGTCATTAACGTCTTATGCTCAGATAACATATGTAATGCTCTTATATATTGATGATCGGCACGAACAGATTCAATTAATTTGCTATAAATGTGGATACCAAATACAGGGTCCAGACTGCCGTGCAGACATTGCTCTTCTGCTGGAATGCCTTCAATGACTTCAAAGTATGCAGCACTATTCGTAGAATTAAGATAATGTTTCAGTGAGATTTTGAAAAACTCCAAATTGAAACGATAGGACTTGAACGAATTCATGGAGATAAGTTGTATACCAAATACATTATCCCAGCAGTCCTCTTTATAGTTGATATGTTCATTGACTGCTTGCTCAATTTCATAAAAGGATCCCTTTGTTTTCTTATAATTGGGCAACGGGTCAGGAAAAAAATCTGCGATATTAAATTCTTGATTATCCCGATCATAACCGTATATGAATAAATCATGAGGTGCACTTTCTTCAGTTCTGTAGGCTTTAATATGTTGTTTATCGATAAGAACATAAATGTAGTTACCATTATTAATTGACTCTATGAAGAAATCGGTAACATTTAACTTGAGCAATTGGATCATTTCTTTTTGCATACTGTGAATATTTAACAACGGATGGTACTCTCTCATTAATGGCTGGTAGAACTCCAAGTGGAAAGTATCCGGTTGGTAGAAATCAAACCTTAGTTGCATGTGATTCGTAAATAACCATTCATGGTAGGAAGGGTGATTGGGAAGAATAGAGTGCATATTAGCATGAATCGGATAACCTTGAATTACAGGTGAATGCATAATAAGTTCTTTTTTCATGATCAATATCTCACTCTCTACATGGGATAGTTAACTTTTAGCGCACCACAAACGCCTTTCTTAATGCTTCACACTTCGTCTAATTATGTACAGCCTATATACGAAGGATATTACACCTGCAATAAAATGTAAATAAATAACATTATTTTGATATCAGTATAAAAGTGATTGCTGTGTTGGGCAATTAGAACAGGTGTCGTCTTTTTTCCACCCGAACGTCTACCTTAATCGCACCGAAGTCGTACGGAACACCATCCGCGCTAGGGATGAACGGGTGTAAGATTGTATTATCGGATCAATAACAAGGGACGCACCGAAAGCACATACGCTAATGTACAGACCGGCCAGGTGGCCGGTCTTTTTGATGCGGTGAATGAAGTCCCGGTACTGGTTCGATAGCAATACAGACTCTGAGTTAAAAGGGGGAGTCTACTGCTGCTACATTGTCGCTGCACGGTGTGGGCAGATCTCAAACTTGCAGCTAAAGGGGGCGAAATAAATGTGTCTATGAGAAATGAGATTAGCACTGCCATGAGCACCAGTAAAATGAGTAAGCTCATTAAAAAAACGCTGAAACAGAAGCTTGCGGTACTTGTTCCAGATTGGAACGGTCGTGTGCTGGATGTACCTGCGTTAGGCGAAATGTTGGCGGGGCCTTGTGCCGTCGTTGCGTTTGCCGAAGAAGTGCCGAAGTCTGCCTGGGCGGGATACCGACGGATTATAAAAATCTCACCATACGCTCGTCCGGAAAATGGTGGCGCTGAACAAGTGGAAGCTTGGTCAGCCCTTCTAATCGAAGGGTTGCACCAGGTAAGACTGATTGACGAAGAAGGTGGAGCCTTCACCTGCATCTATCTGGGTTCTTCAGATAGTGATCGGGTGGATGCAGGGTCTGCCATGCTTACACGCAGTCTACGGTTTGGGGTGTATGTTCCCGAAGACTCGGGAGCTTCTCTCGCTGAATCAGAGGATGCATGGTTAGCTGCGCTTCAAGGCTGGACACAGCTGGAACTTGGCTCGAACTGGTCGGTGTATGGAGATGTCTGGCCTGGTGGGTACGAGAAGCCGTCTGTGTTATGGCGATTGGCTGGATGCAGCACGTCTGTGGCGGGCACTTCGGCATTGGAGGTTCGACAACAGTGGATTGGGCATGTGCTCACCGATCATTCGGTGTTAACACGTCAGACCGTTACTCGGTTGGCCCGGCAACTGGTAGTGCAATCTCGTCTTGCCATCACTGAAACGGGTGGCGAAGAGCACGAAGGTAACACAAGGTATGTGACGGTGGATGAGGTCACGGCAGATCTGCAGACGGATGCATATCTGAATGGTCAGATTCGCCTTACGTTGCAACAGCGGATTCGTCGTCCGGGTACGAATGTACCTTTCATTCGTGAGATCCACCATAGCAAAGGTATGGAGTAAACGTTAGCCCAGAGGAACTTCAGTTTAAAGGTTGGTTCCAGATTATAGCTTTGAGTAGATTGCTTTAGCTTCAACATTATAGCTTCAAATTCATAGGTTCATAGGATCAAAAATTCATAGATCAAGCTTAAAGTTCATCGTTTAACGAAATTAGTAGTCCAACAAATGAGGTGAGATGGCAATGGCAAGCTCAGTGAAAAAAAGCAAACAGACAGCCCCGCGGTATACACGGGCAGAACTGATGAATCATGCAGAAGCCCTCTTTGCCGTTAAGGCAGAGGTGCTGTACGGTGCGCTGTACGAAGCGGCGCAAGAGACGTTTTCCATTGAAGAAACGCAGGAACGAATTAACCAATTTATGAAAGCGAAGGTGAAGGGATAATGGCAGGTGGAAATTGGGAGCAAACAAATCGTCCGGTCCTTCCGGGCTTATATATGAATTTTCAGGCGGTAGCATCTTCGGCCATTCAAGCGGGTACGCGGGGAACCGTCGTTGTGCCGATCAAGGCCAACTGGGGTCCGGTAGGGACTTTTGTTGAAGTAGGGAGCGAAGCGGCGATTGAACGTATTTATGCGGCGAATGTGCTGGACAACGGTACGGCTTATACGTCCTTGAAACTTGCCTTGTTGGGTGGTCCGAAGAAGTTACTCGCTTATCGGGTAGCAAGTGCTGCGGCCAAAGCAGCTACGCTTACTTTGAAGGACAGCAGTGATGCCAATGTTCTGCAACTGGATGCGAAGTATCCGGGAGATCGTGCAAATGGATTCTACGTCACCATCCAGCCAGGTGTGATTGATAATACGAAACATGAAGTGCGTCTCTTCGAAGGTAACCGGATGTTGTATGCGCTCCTGACAGCGGATATTACAGCAGCTTCTCTGGCAAAAGAGATTAACGCGGATGAGCAAAATGTCTGGGTAACGGCTCAGGCAATTGGCGATGGTGCAGGTGTAGTTGCAACAATTGCGGGTGCGGCATTCAAAGGTGGCGTAAGTGGCAACTATGACCTGACCAATGCAGAATACATTGCTGTACAGGGTGCGCTGGAAGGGGAGCAATTCGACGTCTTGGCTTTGGATCAGGCGGCAGATGCACCTCTGCTTGCTAGTTTTGCGGCATGGGTGAAACGTGTGCGTAGTGAAGGTAAACCGGTGGTGGCTGTATTTGGCGGTTCCGCAGCGGACGACACTTCTGCTTCAGCAGCACAAAAAGCGGCAGCACGTTCGCTTGCGCTCAACCATGAAGGTGTGATTAATGTCGGTACAGGCGTTCGCCTTGGAGATGCATTCTACAGCTCGGCGGAAACGTCCGCCTATGTTGCGGGACTGATTGCCGGACAACGTCTGAACCAATCCACAACCTATGCAGCTACTCCATTCGATGATGTGACACGTCGCTGGACGCGTGCAGAACAGGAGCAGGCGGTACAGAATGGCGTATTTATTTTCTTCCATGATGGACGTCAGGTGAAAGCGCTTCGCGGTGTAAACACACTGGTAACGCCAGCCGCTGGACAGAATAATGCGTGGAAAAAAATCCGTTCCATTCGTGTGTTGGATGCGATCAACACGGATTTGCAGCGCTCCGCGGAAGATACGTATATCGGTAAAGTGAACAATACTGAAGAGGGTCGTCAAGCACTGATTAGTGCCATGAAGGCCTATTTGGCGTTGCTTGCACAGAGTAATGTGATTGAAGCTGACGGTTATGATGTCATTCTTGACCCGGCGTATTATGGCACGGCACCAGTTCTCAAACCGGAAGCAGATCAGGTATTCCTGCAATGGAATGTGAAGCTGACGGATGTGATGGAGCAGTTGTTTGGTACATTTTACGTGCAATAAGGTTGTGTGCGAGGAAAGAACAGTTTTTTAGAATAATTACTATATGTTGAACTGATGGTTTACACGATAACAGTGATCGGAAGATTGTTCTGACTGCGGAGTTATATCGTGTAATATTTATTAGTTTAACGAACCCAAGGAGGAAAATATATGTTGGATGCGTCAAGAGTAATTCTCGGTACCCATGGTCAGCTGCATATCGATGGTATGTGGCAGACAAACATTAACAAGTTGGAAGCGAGTGTGGAGATTGAAAAGCGTGAGCTGAACCTGGTCGGTAACGACTGGAAAGTGCATAAAAACGGCGCGAAAAAAGGAACAGGCACGATGACGGGCTACAAAGTCACTTCGGATATGATCCAGCGCGGCTTCACCAAATTCGAGATTATTTCCAAGCTGAACGACCCTGAATCGTATGGACATGAGAGTGTATTGCTGAGAGGTTGCATGGTGGATAAAATTCAGCTTGCCAACTGGACAGCCGGCGAAGAAGTACCTGAGGAAACAGGTTTTACGTTTGAAGGATTTGAATTGCTGAATCCGATTGTGGCGAACTAAGCTTTGAAATAGGTACGTGATTGGGCTAGTTTGCTCAAGCGTGATTGCATAGTTACTTCATATAATACAGACACCAATGCGGGCCGAGATGATCTCGGTCTCTTTGTTGTCTCTACAGGCTTGGAAGCTGGCATAGATAAACCCATTTATGAAATAAGAAGGAGATAACACCCGATGAGTATGAATGAAAATATGTCCGAAGAACAGATTTTGGATCAGTTGTTTGAAGCAGCAGAACGTTTGCCAGAGGAGAATGTGCGCATTCAGCGTCTGGATCTGCTGTTGACCTTGCGTGGACTGACGTCCTCCAAAGTGGATCACATTCGCGAACGCTGTACGATTCGAAAAACGACCAAAGGCCGCACCGAGGAAAAGGTGGACACCGAAACGTTTAACGCGCTGCTCATTTCCGAAGCAACGGTGAAATTGAAAGTCCGCAGCCTAGAGTTGTCCGGCTGGGGAGACACCCGCATTACAGGCCGTATGAAGTTGTCCGGTGGCGAACAGGCGGTACGTCGTATGTTGCTCGCTGGTGAATTGGATGCTGTAGGCGATAAAGTGCTGGAGCTGTCCGGCTTCGGTGTGGAGATTGAAGACCTAAAAAACTGATTCACTCCGGCGGGATGACCACGTTCCTGTATCACATGTGGGTGCGTCATCATCTCCGGCCCGGAGAGTTCTGGTCTTTGCCACGCGGGGAACGCTCGCTGTTAATTGCGTTCTCGGAAGAGGAAATGTCAGCGATAACTTCGCAAATGAATCGATAACAATATAGGGCAGGAGGTGAAAAAATGGCAGAAATGATTGTAGGTCTATCCAAATCCAATGCGGAAATGCGGACAACCCTTCGTTATCTGGATCAGATCCAACGCTCAACGGAACGTCTGGGCAGAGTTCGTTATCAGAGTCTGATTAAGGTGAACAATGAGCTGAGAACGACAGGACGCAGGTTGGAGCATATTTATAGTATGGCTGTGCGAATCAGCAGGCTGCGAATCACACCGACGATTGGGTTGATTGATAAGCTGAGTCCGGCACTGGATCGCGCATGGGTTAAACTGAATAAATTCAGGGACCAGATGGTTACGGCTTCGGGAACAGTATCCCTTGAAGTTCGGCAGAAGATTGAAGTGGCGATGGGTAAAGGAGGGGCTTCGGGTCCAACTATGGCTGTCGTGATTCAAAACAACAAAAATATCACTAATGCTACGAAGGAAGAAGATCCTAAGAGTTGGTTGGATAAATGGATTTTTGACCCTGCCGACAAGATTAATAGTTTGTTTGATGTATTTAATAACGTTAAGGGAATATTTGATAAATTCAAAAAGAAAAAAGAAGATAATCCTGCATCAGATCCAACCAGAAGTCCAGCATCCAAATGCTGCTGTTGCACAGGTGGAAAGATGGGCAAAAACCGTAGAGTTCGTTCACCGAATGCGGATGGTGGTGGATCAGATCGTGGAAGACGAAATTACCGAAGTGGTAGAAGGTCTAGTAATCGTTCGAACCGGGGCCCATCACCAGTACCCAATCCTGTACCTGATACTCCAACTCCTCCGGCCAATCGCAACCGTAATAGGGGAGGCGGTAGAAGAATACGAGGAAGCGGTAGATTAGGATTTGCGGATGGTGGATTGGGATCTTTAACCGACATGCTGGCTGGTAATGGATTGATGGATAATTTAAGTAGTGGCTTTGCCAAAGGAGCAAAAAGGTTGCTCGGACCCATCAGCATGCTTGCTGATGTTGCGAATGTAGCGACAGCGCCCCCGGAAGAGCGTGGCCGAGCTGTGGGTTCGATGATTGGCGGCACAGCAGGTACTGCGATTGGTAGCGCCATCGGTAGCGTTCTTTTGCCTGGCATCGGAACATGGGTTGGTGGTGCAGTAGGTGGTTGGGCTGGAAGTGCAGCAGGCGGCTGGATTGGAGACAAAGCGAAGGATATTGGAAACTTTATGTCTAGTGCTACCGAGGGTGTAGGGGATGCATTGTCGGGTGCAGCTGATTATGTTTCTGAGAAAACAAAAAAAATCACGGATGGCATATCCGGCTTCTTTGGATTTGGTTCCAAAAAAGAAGAAAAGACGGTCTCGGCAGCAACGGTGGCTGCACCGTCTCCAGTTGCAACAGGCCCGCAGATGCCACCTGCCTATATTCCATCGGCACTGAATATGACAGGCCCAGCGGCATATATGAACAGCAAGGTCAGTCAGCCTACCTCTGCTGGATTCATGGGAACAAGCATGATGCAGAACCAAGCAATGGCGCTTGGTAACGGTGCGCAGACGAATGGAAAATCGTCCACGATGACGGTACAGATATCCGAAGAACAGATGAGCAGCCTGTCCGGATACTTGAAGGATTTCAAAACCGAAACTACCAATCAGATTGCGATCAATATTCCACCAGGTGCGGTGCAGGTGACCGTGCGCGAAAATGCGATTGATTATGACGCAGTTTCTCACCAGGTGGGGCAACGGATCTCTAACGAGTTCCGCCGTGCGATGCAAAATCGCAAAACAATTATGGCCTAAGCAGAAAGGAGGCCGCAGATATGTCAGTACTTGAAGATAAAGTTGGTCCTAACAAAATGTCATTTACGTTGAAGGACGGCAACACTCCATTTCAATTCCCAGTGAACCCTGAAGAAGTTAATATTTCTAGGTCTAAGGGATATGAAACGGTCAATATGTTGGAGCATGGCGAGTTTGATTTTGCACAAGGGGAGAAGGTGAAGGAGATCACTTTCTCTTCTTTTTTTCCCAAAAGATTTGATCCGTCCTATTGCATGGATGAAAAATCTTTTCTAGATCCACGTGTGGCGATGAATGTGCTGAACACCTTTCTGATCTCCAAAAAGCCGCTGCGTTTCATCATTTCAGAGACGGGCGTGAACGTGCCTGTTTTTATTGTTTCGCTTAATTCGAGCTTTCGTGGGGGGGAGACAGGAGATATTTACTTCGACCTGACCCTGCGCACATGGCGGGATTCCAAGGTGGAGAAGGTCGGTTCTGCGGCATCCGGGGGCAAGTCAGGTTCTCGTACCGATTTGAAAAAGAGTAGCAAGACCTACACCGTCAAATCTGGCGACTCCCTGTCCAAAATAGCAAAGCTTGAGCTGGGTAGCAGTTCCAAATGGAACGAGATCTACAAGCTCAACGCAAAGATCATCGGGAGTGATCCGAACCGGATCAAGCCCGGACAAAAGCTGGTGATGCCATGACCTACAAGGTCATTGTCGACGACAAATACGACATCACCAAGTTGGTGGAGACGATTACGCTGAAGGACTCGCTGGACCAGATTGCCTATCAGGCCAACATCCGGCTGGCGGTGTCTGCATCTTCCGGTCTGCCTTCGATCTCACCGGGCATGATAGTGCGGATTAGCGGGGTTCCTTTTGGCGAAAAATATATGGTTCATCTGCTGCATCCTGCGGTCATCTGGGAGGTGGAAAGCTCGAACAGCGGCACCAAGCGGCTGTCTCTCACGGTGTACGACCGAATGATATATCTGGAAAAATCGGAGGACGAGTTCCTGCTGCCGAAGGATCAGACGGCTACGCAGCGACTTAAAACCTACGCCAAAGAGTGGAAGATTCCATACGCTACATTGCCAGAAACCAAGACAAAGCTGGGAAAAGCCGTGTATCGGTCACAGACGATCTTCTCGATGATGTTTGCCGATCTGAAAGAAACGGCGAAGTCCGGCGGGGAAATGTACCATCCACGGATGACACCTGGTGGGCTGCAGCTATTCAAGATCGGAAGTAATGCAAAGGTGTATGAACTTGATCGACTAATTGATCTGACCCAGATGCGTACGCTCGAAGGGGCGGTTACCAAAGTTAAAGTGATGGCAGCGTCGGAGTCACCGAGTGGCAAAGAAGTTCCTTCCAAAGTGCTTGCAATTGAGCAGAATGGTGTGGAAGAACTGGGCACATTGCAAAAGCTGGTAGAGGACGATCAGGTGAAATCGACAACTGCCGCGAAAAAACTGGCGAAAAGTCATCTGACGGGTATTCAGGAGACCTTTACGATATCGGCACCGGATATCAATACGATTCGCGCCGGGGACGCAGTGTTGTTGAAAGGACTGAAGCTAATCGTCATGTCGGTCAGCCGTGATCTGTCTGCCGGACCTGGAATGATGACGTTGGAACTGGGGACAGCCGAGCTGGTGAAAAGGAGGTATTACCTTGAATAAAGATGATCCGTATGGGCATTTTGCCGACGTCATGCGGGGTGCGATGAGTACACATTCTCGTCAGGCCGTGAGCGGGCTGGGCGCGGTACTGGGTACGATGACATCGTCCGGCGTGAAGCTGGATGATTTCAAGCACGAAGTGCAGGACTATCTCGTGGCCGAGTTGCCGGGCACGCTTGGACTGCCGGAGCGCGAGGCTGCTGGCGCGATTTCCGGTATACCTGACGTGGCAAACGGCGGAACGACGGGCACGGGACGGTTTCTTTTGCAAGAAGAGGAAGTGGAAGAAACGGTGTTGTCTCTTGGCAAAGGTCTGAAAGCGGGAGATCGCGTACTGGCGATGCGGGTGAATGGCGGTAACGACATTGTGGTGCTGTGTAAGGTGGTGAGCGCTCATGCCTAGTTTGTTCCCGGAAACGGGTGTGGTATGGGGAGATGAGGAAGATCTGTCGGGGGCGGATTCGGAAGAGGTACGCTTTGGACGGAGCTGGCGATTCGATTACGATGCAGGGGATTTTGTATTGACCCCGAGTGGCAAAGTAGCTGCGGCGGGTGCGCATGAAGCCTGGGTGCAGTGGTGTATTAAGGCAGTGAAAACGCCACGGTACAGACATGTGATTTACTCCCGGAACTATGGTTCGGAGCTGGAAGATCTGGTAGGGCAGGGTGATAGCCGGGGTGTGATGGAAAGTGAGATTACCCGGATGGTGACGGAGACGTTGCTGGCTGATCCACGCACGGATTCGGTAGACCAGTTCACGTTTGATTGGAATCGGGAGCAGTGCATGTTC
This sequence comes from Paenibacillus sp. BGI2013, assembly GCF_002843485.1. Lineage (NCBI taxonomy): Bacteria > Bacillati > Bacillota > Bacilli > Caryophanales > Paenibacillaceae > Paenibacillus > Paenibacillus sp. BGI2013. The sequence continues at coordinate 286,020 of NZ_PJFA01000006.1, read as the reverse complement.
TCGTGTCGGGTGGCGAGTGTGCAGGAAGAGATGTTTATTCTGGAAAGTGAGGTGATCTGACGGGATGGCTGAGATTCCGCGTTATTTGGAGGACCAGACGGAGGAACAGATTATGCAGCGTATGCTGGATCGTCTGCCCGCGGATCTGGATAAGTCGGAAGGATCGTTTCTGTGGGATGCGGAGGCTCCGGTTGCGTTTATGCTGTCTGAAGCGGCATTGTGGGCGCAGGAATTACTTCGGCGAGGGTTTGCTAGTACTGCGGCGAGCAGTGATCCGAATTTTCGTTCGGAAGAGCTGGATCTGCGGGCAGGAGAGCACGGCATCACGCGGCGGGCTGCTGTGGCGGCACAAGGTGCAGTGAGGTTCATGGGTACGCCGGGGAAAGTTGTGCCTGTGGGCACGGTCGTGGCTACGCTCGCGGATGAAGTATCTGCTGAAGCTTCGCTCGAATATGAGACGGTGGGGCGTGTGGAACTGGATGCAGAGGGCTCCGGGGTGGTAGGCGTACGAGCGCTTGTTGCCGGAAAAGAAAGCAATGTGCCTGCGGGCACGGTAACTGTGCTGTCTACACCTGTAAGTGGCGTGACTTCTGTCACGAACGTTGAGGTGATCAAAGGCGGTGCGGATATTGAGGCCGATACGGCGCTGTTGGAACGCTTTTATGCCAAAGTCCGCAACCAAGGGACAAGCGGTAATAAATCGCAATATGTGCAATGGGCCAGTGAAGTACCAGGTGTTGGTGCAACGCGGGTTATTCCGTTATGGCAGGGACCAGGCACGGTAGGACTATATTTGCTGGACACGGACAAACGTGCTGCGGGTACCGATCTGGTTGCGGCGGTACAGAAGTACGTTGACCCCACGCAAGATGGACAGGGTGAAGGCGTTGCTCCGGCGGGGCCAGTGGTGTCCGTGATGCCAGCCGAGGAAGTTCCGATGAACATTCAGGTGAAGCTGACGTTGGCAAGTGATGCGACACTCGCCGATGTGCGTGCATTGATCGAACGCGGGGTGACCGCGTATCTGAAACAGTTGGCTTTTGCCGATCCACTCGTTCGTTACACCCGCATTGCTGCGATTCTGCTGGACATCCCGCCGATTATCGACTATTCGGAGCTTACCGTGAACGGTGTAAGTGACCAGAATATCGAGATGACCGCGAGTCAGGTGGCCGTGCTGGGGACGGTGGATGTGCATGAGTAGTGTTGTGCAGATGGTGAGGTGTAATGGACGGAAGAAAGATGAGGAAGATTTCCGGGAATGTAGTGGAGAAGGCAGTTTAGGAAGCAAGGAAGCCGTTCAACGGGATGTGTCATGGAAATATTCTAGTCGGTCGGGATACGCTGCTTGTACTAATTTTCCTGCTGCGGTTGAGCCTGTTGTGCCAATTCTGGAAGATTCTCAAGGTAAGCAACGTGACGAGTCTAAGGTTCGCTTATGGCGAGAAGTAAGTCAGGAAGACCCATGGAGTGAGCGAGTTCACGCGAATGTGAAAGGAAAGGAGGATGCTGGTCATGAGTGCTCCTTCTATTGTAGATGTTGGACTGACTAGTGAGAAAGGGCGAGAATTATTCTCGTATTTGCCAAGGTACTATGAGACATCACGCGTGATGCAGGCTAATATGCAGGCCAAAGGCACCGAGATGGATCTGCTATATCAGGCGCTGGATGAGACGTTGGAGCAGTTTTTTGTCCGTACAGCGACGTGGGGGCTGGACTTCTGGGAACAGGAGCTTGGCATTGAGACAGATCGTCTCAAACCTCTGGAGCAGCGGCGTGCGGTGGTGGAGTCGAAGCTGCGCGGGGCCGGGAAGTTTTCGGGCAGGCAGGTTGCGAATGTGGCCGAGGCGTATGCCGGGGGCAAGGTGGATGTAACGTTTCAGCCGGAAGCGTGGAGTTTTACGGTGAGCTTTGTGGATACGATGGGTATCCCGCCTAATATCGATGATCTCAAACGGTCAATTGAAGAACTGAAACCGGCCCATATGACCGTGGAATATGAGTATCGTTATATGATTTGGGACGATCTGGACAGCAAACAGATGACCTGGGATGAACTAGACGCCGCGTCCCTGACGTGGAATGAACTGGAGGTGTGGGCATAATGCCACTGGAAACAGATCGACTGAAATTACCTCTTCCTTTGGGGAATGAGACTGTGACCCGGGAGAGTATTAACGGGATTTTTGAGAAGATTGATGCAGGTGTTGCGACGCAGGCGGATTTGGATACACTTCGTGAAGCGGTGAGTCAGATGGATATTCCCGATGCGTCTTTGACGCAGAAGGGGAAGGTGCAGTTGTCTGATGTTACTAATAGCACTGCAAAAGACAAAGCGGCAACGCCGAGCGCTGTTAAGATAGCATTTGATGAGGCTACCTCGGCAAAGCAGCTTGGAGTTGAGCAAAAAGCGAATGTGGTTGCCGCGCTTAACTCCATAGGTGTATCGGCATCCACATCAGAGTCATGGGCACAGCTTGTCTCAAAGCTAACTACTATCGTCCGGTCTACGGGCAATGCAACAGAAGCACAAGTGTTGACAAGTGTGACATTTAGTAATGAGGCTGGCAACGGCAGAATAGGAACGATGCCTAACCGTTCAGCAGAAAATCATCACATGCCTGCCATAGATTCAACATTATGGGTTGGTGATCGGGTGTTCTTAAGACCACCAACTGGATACTACAACGGTGAGTCATGGGTGACCACACCAACACCCACCCTAATTCCAGAAAACCTACGGCGTGGTGTCTCCACAATTGGGGGTGTTGTTGGTACGTTAGACCCTAGCAATTCGGGTATGGTTCTTGCTCAATATACATCCCATAGAGATAAACCCGTTGATTCTGATCGGCCGTTTGAGTTTACAGTCGTTGAAAAACCAGCAGGGACGAAGCAACTATTCTTATTCCCCAATATCCAATCGTCAACGCCACCCGTATCTTTTTGGGCGCAATATAACGGGACGACAATTTTTACGTATGTCGCCGTTGACAAAAACGGAACTATGTGGAATTTTATGACCTTCTTTGGTTATGGTAATCAAGCAAGAACTTATTTAAACTACCAGTATTTGATCAGCAGTATCGATCGAACGATCCGTACGTTTAGTGGTTCCTATCCCTTCACAGTAGCAAATGCCCCACCAAACTTTGATATGGAGGGTATTGTGAAAATAGTTGGCCGGGCTACGGGGAATACCCCAACAACCAATTTTAATTTCGAATCCAATTATAACTATATTTACGGTTAAGGAGGGACACTTTTGAAAATAGTTTATGAAAAAACAGGTCGAGTCGTTGGTATATACTACGGAGTTAACGACACCATAAAGGGTGATTATAAAGACAGCAAATCAGCAATACCAACCCCCGAAGCGATTCCCAATATGGAGCCAGTCCTGATGTTCAACCCAGAATCGGACAAGCTTTACTACGACTATATTGCCGTAGAGAGTTTAGAAACGAGGTTGTCCAGACTTACCGAAGAAAACAATGCCAATCAATTGGCGTTGATGGAATTACACATGATAATGCTTAAAGCACTTCCTAATGCCGAATAACCTGGCTCGGTTTTTGAACCGTGTGGGTTGAAAGGAGGTAACAATATGTTAGCTGTATACGTAATGATGATTCATAAAGGATTGATCAAGTTGGAGTCTGTACCATTACAAAGCCGTGATAAAGTGGCTGAAGCTCTTGCAGCGGTAGGGATGAACTAGAGCAGAAATATAATGTAACTCGCTTCCAATTATATAACACATAACCTCATGTTCTCGTAATTAGTTTTTGTATATTAATGAAAAGAGTGTAGAAGTTTGGAATACCGATTATGTCTTTTACACAACAGTCCTGAACAGATACTTATATAATTTCAGGATGGGGTGCTATTCAAAAAAATAATTAATCTTAGACATGAATTATTTCACCAGATAAAAAGGAGGTGAACTATGACTACAACAAACCAACTAACTACAGCCATTGCAAAAATACTCTCACAGCGCTTCACGAACATCTCGATCCACCCGTCACCGGGAAATAACAACTCTAATCCAGATACTAAAGGCATCACCTACCGTTTACTATCCGCCCAACTCACCAGGGAACGAAGCGATCGCTTCGTGCAATCTCACGCCTTTGAAATCCGGTGGCTTGATCCAAACGACATCCCGGCAACTCTACCGGACGAACTATTCGAAGCTTTGGAAACCATCGACGTGGAAGGCACGCCCTATCGTGCAACGGAGATGCGTTGGGAGACGGAGAACGATACGCCGCGAATGCTGGTGTACTACACCATGCGAACCACCAAAGTGTCGGAGTCCGCCACTACCATGCAACAACTGGAACAGCGACCTACCGCACTTAAGGCCACAAGATAATAACTATATTAGTTCAACATAACGATGGTTATCCTGTCCTTGTAGTGGTCAGTATAGCTATTTTTTTATTGAACTTAACTAACTGAATGAGGGGATCAGTATGAAAGGAATAGGAGGCGCATTGGCGATGTTTACGAAAAAGGAACAGGATCTTAAAAAAACAGAAACTCCACAGAAAAACAACCACAAATACAGCAAAGCACAGTTCTCCGAATCCCAGCAACTCAGCTTTATCGAGAAAGACATTTTGGCAGCAGTTCTGCTGGAACAACAAACATACACCTTACAAGAAGCACAGCAACACATCCAACAATTTATGAATGGGGAGGCACAATAATGGCTGGAGGAACATGGACGACACAAAACAAGGTACGCCCCGGCGTATATATGAATTTTGCATCAGAGGGCTCATTGCCGGGTACGGTAGGAGAGCGAGGAACGGTGGCTTTGGCCCTTCCATTGTCGTGGGGGCAAACAGGCTCAATCCTGACGGTACAAGCAGGTGAAGATGTACAAGCCAAATTGGGCTATGACTGGACAGCACCTCAATTACTGCTGATTCGTGAAGCTTTGAAACGTGCGCAGACCTTGCTTCTTTACCGACTCAATGCAGGGACCAAAGCCAAGGCAACCTTGGACAAACTGACAGTGACAGCCCAACACGGCGGCGTACGTGGTAATGATCTGGCTGTTGTAATCTCCACCAATATCAATGAACCGGAACAATTGGATGTCTCCACTTTGCTTGCGGGTAAAGAAGTGGACAAACAAACTTCGTCCACCATCGAAGCTCTGGAATCCAACGCATACGTTACATTTACTGGTGAAGGGGCACTCACAGCTACAGCATCACTTCCACTAACAGGTGGATTGGATGGCACAGCAACGAACCAAGAGCATTCCGATTTCCTGACCAAGCTGGAAGTACTGGATTTTAACACGGTCGGTCTGATTTCAGACGATGCCACACTCAAGTCAGTCTACACAGCCTACATCAAGCGCTTACGTGATACTGAGGGTAAGAAAGTGCAACTGGTTCTGTCCGATTATCCGGCTGCAGATCATGAAGGCATTATCAGTGTCAGTAATGGTGTTGTGCTCGCAGATGGTACGGTCCTGTCACCAAAACAAACCGTAGCATGGACTGCCGGTGCAACAGCGGGTGCTAACCTGAATGAATCTCTGACGTTCCGTGCGTATGACGATGCCGTGGATGTGAACGGACGGCTGACACATACCGAGACAGAGGCGGCACTGCAGAGCGGCGAGTTTGTCTTTACCGCGAGCAGCAACCGCGCGGTGGTGGAGCAGGATGTAAATACGTTCCGTTCGGTGACACCGGATAAGGCACGTCATTTTGCCAAAAACCGTGTGGTGCGTGTACTCGATGGCATCGCTAACGATATGAAACGGATTTTCGAGTCCTATTACATCGGCAAGGTGAACAACAACGAAGATGGGCGCAGCCTGTTCCGTTCCCAATGTGTTACTTACCTCAAGCAGCTTCAGGATATTGGGGCGATTCAAAATTTTGATTCCAAAACAGATATCACTGTTGCTCCGGGCAATGAAACCGACAGTATTCTGATCGAGATTCAGGTCCAACCTGTGGATTCCGTTGAAAAAGTATATATGAAAGTGAAGGTGGTTTAAGATGGCATTTTTGAAAGCAAGTGACACGATCTCCGGCCAGGAAGGCCGCGCATACGCAACGATTAACGGACAGACGGAAGAAATGTTCTATGTGAAGACGCTGGAAGCAACGGTGGAGAAACAAAAAGCAGAGGTCAAAACCTTGGGCCGCCGCGGCGTACAGCACAAAGCAACCGGTTGGTCCGGTTCGGGTTCCATGACAATCTTTTATACCACTTCCCGTTTCCGCGAGCTGATGCTCCAGTACATGCAGAATGGTGTGGACACGTACTTCGACATTGAAGTGACCAACGAAGATCCTTCGTCTACGATTGGCAAACAGACGGTGACCCTCAAAGGCGTCAACCTCGACAGTGTAATCATGGCATCTCTGGATACCGAGGCGGAGGCATTGGAGGAAGAAGTGAGCTTTACCTTTGAAGATGTCGATATGCCTGTATCGTTCAATTTACCGAAGTAATTTATCGTGAAATCCTAATTCTTTAAGATTCATAAAGAGTATAAATTAACAGTGGGTTTGTAAAAGAAACCTGTTCAACTTGCCTGTGTTACGGGCTATTTGGCGTGTCAAAATATTGTTCTTCGCCGCTTCGTGCGGCGGGGGACCTAACTTTAGAGGAGGAACAATACATGAGTGGACTGAGTATGTTTTTTGCCCAAAATGCAGCAACAGATACAACGGAGGAGTTTACCGTATCCCCCCGATTTAAAGATGAGAAAGGTGAGCCCGTTGCCTGGAAACTGCGCAGCATGACTGAGGACGAAAACCAGGAATGCCGCAAGGCAGCTACCCGCAAAATTAAGGGCAAGAACGGTGTCTACACACCCGACATCGATGCGAATGATTACATGGCTCGTCTGATGACGGCAAGTGTCGTTTATCCCGATTTGAAAAACGCAGAACTCCAACGTTCATATGGCGTGATGGGGGCGGAATCGCTTTTGCGGAAAATGCTGTTGCCTGGGGAATTTGCTTCGCTTGGTGAACAGGTCCAGAAGCTGAACGGCTTCAATCAGGATATGAACGAACTGGTGGATGACGTAAAAAACTAATTATAGAGGGCGATTCTGAAGCCAATCTGGCTTATTACGCTCTCCATGAATTAAACATTTTGCCGCATCAGCTAATGGCCTTCTCCATGCGAGAACGAGCAGCGATCTATGCAATGATCTCCATCCGGGTGGAGGAAGAGAAGAAAGAACGGGCCAAAAATCGCACCCGGAAGAAATAAAAAGGAAAGGAGGGAGAAATGAATGTATGCCATGTTTGCAAGACTGTACCTTACTTCAACACGTATAGTAACGCAATTTCAACAATTACCTGCTGCTATAAGTACCATGTTTAATTCTGCTCGACTGAACAGTATTGCAATGGCATCCAAATTGCTACAGGGCGTATCCGAGGAACAAGCCAAAGTGAACGCCGCTTTTGCAGAAGGAGCCGGGCGTGTAAGAGCCTGGATCAGCATGATGAAATCAGCAGGACAAGCGGTTCTTGTTCCAGCAGCACAAGAAGAGGATCTGAAGCATCGCTATATGGCTGCTACGGGTGACGATGCTCAGGGGGAGATGATCTTCAATCGCTACCGTGCGGAAGCTTTCAAGAGCGGACAGAATGTTACGGATGCTTTGAAAGGCACACTATCTCTTATTCCGTATGCACAGAATACCGACCAAGTTGATCAACTGAGGGATATGACTAAACGGTTGAGCTTGCTTTCTCCAGATGGAAAAAGTATGTCAGATGCATCCAGTGCCTTGGTTGCTGCCATGAACGGAAACAATGGTGAACTCGCCAATTCTTTTAACATTCCTGTTGGAGCACTAAGCGGAGCGGGTCTGCAGCAAACTATCGATTCATCCAATTTGGATGAGTTTATACAAAAGCTTGATGTCATTTTGCAAAAGCAAGGCTATACCCAACAGGCTTTTGACACCATGCTGGATTCACCCTTGCAGAAGTGGAATGCACTGGTGAATCAGTTTAATGGGGTTCTCGGCCAGATTGGACAGGTAGCTCTTGTTGCCTTGACGCCTCTACTAGATCGATTAAATGAGGCATTTGCCAATGGTGAATTCACTGGCATTATTGAATGGCTTAGCAATGCATTTACGGTTGCGGCAAACGCGCTGACGATGCTGGTAAATGGCATTCTGTATATAGCAAGTGTGATCCAACAAAACTGGGATATTATTCAGCCGATCCTTATGGCGCTTGCGCTTGTGGCTCTGGCTTTGGTCATTATCCAAGTTTACAGTTTGGTTACAGCCTGGTTATTACTGAATTTGCCTATTCTGCTCGTCATTGCTGCCATCGCAGCTGTTATCGGTATTTTAAGCATGATGGGAATATCGGGAACTGAGATTTTGGGAGCAATTATCGGTACATTTATGCTGCTTGGAGAAATGGTAAGGGTTGTGATTGCCACGATGTGGAATCGATTTGCTATATTCGCAGAGTTCATAGCCAATGTCTTCAAAGACCCATTCTATGCATTCCAAAAATTGCTTTACGATTTGGGAATGTTCGGGATGCAGATATTTTACAATCTTATTGTAGGAATTGAGGACTTTCTGGGCAAAGCGATGGGGGCAATTGGGAAGGTAGCTTCCTTTATTAATGATATCTTTGGTACAAATTTAGCTGTCATGTCCGAAGCCGATATCAACATTGCTAGTAAAAACGTCAAGGGTTGGATGGATACATTGAAATCATTTGAGCCACAGAGTGACAAAGATGTATTCCACATGAATCGAATGGACGGAGAATTCGATCCAAAGGTTTCTGACAAGGGACAAGATGCAGCAAAAAAACTATTATCAAAAATACCTTCTCTGCCTGATCCAAATTCCAAAGAAACAAAATTACCCGGAAACTTCGGCGGCTCAACTCCAAAAACACCTTCCATGCCATCGATGCCAACTGCACCTGCTCCCACCGTTGTTCCCAACAGCAACATGAGTAACATTAACAAAATTAACAATATCGGACAGGTGGACAAGATCGGTGACGTGGAGGGCACAGTGGATGTGACCAGCGAGGACTTGAAACTGATGCGTGAGCTTGCCGAGATGCAGGCTATTCAACGATTTGTTAGTCTGACGCCAACCGTTCAGGTCACCACAGGGGATATCAACAGCGGACATGACGTGGATAGCATCATCAGCAAAATCACCGATGGACTGAACAGTCAGATCGTCTCCAGTGCGCAGGGGGTGTATGGATAAGTGGAATATTATATTCAACTAAGCTTCAATAACCGCTCTGAATACATGTTTTTCCCGGTGACACCTGAGAGCATTGAGTTTTCGGATTCGGGAGACGGTAGTACGTTTAATGTGAGCGCTTTGGGTGAAATTAACGTGATCAAATCGCCGAAGCTGCGTGAAGTCAGTTTCAGCGGGATTTTTCCGGCAGACTACAGCCCGTATCATCTGAACTACGATGCAAGACATCCGGCAATTCAGAAGCAGTTTTACCGTGATCCTTATGAATATGTGAAAAAGATCATCCGTTGGATGCAGACGGGTAGACCCGTCAGATTGTTCTTTTCCAGTGCAAGGTACACCATTAATATGGCTGTTTCCATTGAGAGCTTTGACTGGAAGGAGACTGCGGGTACGGTGGGGGATATCCAGTATGATATCAAGCTGAAGCAGTTCATTTTTTATGCCGCCAAAAAAGTAGTGCCACTCAAGGACAGCAAGGATACGGCTGCTTCGAAAACAAAAACCAAAGCCTCCCGGCCCAATGAAAAAATCCAGCCCAAGACTGTCACACTCAAAGCCGGAGACTCCTTGTGGTCTGTAGCTAAAGCCCATCTGGGAGATGGATCTCGCTGGAAAGAGTTGCAAAAGCTGAATAGCATCAAAGATGCACAACTGAAGAAGCTGCCGATTGGACTTGTGATCAAGCTTCCGTGAAAGGAGAGGGAATATGCAAGAGCAGATCAGGCTGGATGATAAGCTGGCAAACATGAAGGAACGGTTATTGCTGGATGACAAGCAGGGCAACATCTGGGACATTAGCGAAATTGCCGGTGACATTACGTACAAAACCTCCCGCATCGGCAAGCCTTCCTCTCTGGAATTCACGTTGATCAAGGGCAGTCTGTACCAAAATAAGAAATTTACCTATGAGAATGGATATGTCGTGAAATATATCAGCAACGAGGTAGGCATATTTTACGGATATATCTTCTCGGTGGATAACGGCAAGGACGAAAGTGTCAAAATCAAAGCCTACGACCAGACTCGATATCTAACCGCGAATCAGACGTACAAGTTCGTGAACGCAACCGCTACGGATGTGATCAAACGAATTGCCACCGACTTTCAGTTGAAGGTGGGCGAGCTGATCCAGCCGAAATATGTTATTCCGCGCATGTTGTTTGATAACAAAAAGCTGATCGACATGATCTGTGAGGCGCTCGACCGAACGCTGATCTATGGTGGCAAAAACTATATCTTCTACGATGATTTCGGCAAGCTGGTGCTTCGGGATGTGGAAGAGATGCCTTACGGCTTTGTCATTGGGGATAACAGTCTGCTCACAGATTACAGCTATACAAGGTCTATTGATGACCAGACGTATAACAAAATCAAGCTGTATCGGGATAACAAGGATACGGGAAAAAGAGAAACGTTTGTTCATCAGGATTCAGGCAGCATCCGTCAATGGGGGCTGCTTTTTTTGTACCAAAAAGCGGATGATGGCCTGAACGAAGGACAGATTGATGACATGCTGAAAACTCTGATGACCCTTCGCAATCGTGAGACGCAGACATTGAAAGTGGATGCACTTGGTGATTTCAAGGTGAGGGCAGGCAGTTTTGTCAACATCCAGATCGATGAACTGAAGATTAATCAATATTTTCTGGTAGACGAATGTACGCATAAGGTACAGGGAGGCGTGCACACGATGTCGCTGGATTTGAAGGTGGTGTAACGATAAATGATGCTGGACGTGATTAAAAAGGCGGCGGTGGCCGCTGTAGATGCCAAGTCTCCCGTTCAGGTAATGTACGGAAGCGTGACAAACACTCAGCCTCTGGAGATCACCGTTGAACAACGGCTGGCATTGGCTGAGCCTTTTCTGGTACTGCCGGAATCCGTAGTGAACAAAACTTGGACCGTGGGTGACCATGTTTTGTTGTTACGTGTTCAAGGTGGAGACAGCTTTGTTGTGCTGGATCGGCTGGTGAATCCATGATTCCACAGGGTGCGCAGATTAGCGCAGAAGATCAGGAAGAAGCTACTGTGCTTCCGAGTCTAACTTATGTATTTCAAGCTTCGGGACAACGAATTGGAAGATTGCAACTGGATGGAAAAGATGCGGTAAAACAGGCGGTGTATAAAGCGTTGTCCACACGCCGCTACGAGCATCTAATCTATTCCTCGGATTATGGTATGGAATGGTCCTGGGAAGGAATGGCCGGGAGATCCATGGTTGAATCGGAACTGGAACGCTGGATTCGCGAAGCGTTGCTTCCAGATGATCGCATTTCGGATGTAACCGAGTTCGATTTTGTCCACGAGGCTGACGGGGTACGAGTTTCGTTTACCGTGGAAACGGATTTTGGAAGCTTCAGGGAGGAGACGGAGGTGAACATGGATGTATGAAGAGCAGACGTTTGAAGTTATTTTAAACCGAATGCTGGATAGGGTACCAGATGGTGTGGATAAACGTGAAGGCAGCATTATCTATGATGCACTTGCGCCAGCGGCAGTGGAAATGGCTCAGATGTATATCGAGCTGGATGTGAACGCCAATCTGAAGTTTGCAGATACAGCCTCTGGAGAGTACTTGGATCGCGCGGTGGCTTGGTCTGGTATTAGTCGGAAAGCGGCCACGAAGGCACGTTGGGTTGGGAGTTTTCGGGATAACGAAGGTAAGCCTGTTGAAGTTCCTTTGGAGAGTCGTTTTTCTACGGGGGATCGGGTGTACGTTATTGTGGAGCGCATCGCGGCAGGACGATATGTGTTGGAGTGTGAAGTCGCGGGAGCGGAAGGTAATGAATATACGGGGGCGCTGCTGCCCATCGATTATATTGCTGGCCTGACGACAGCTGAATTGACACAGTTGCTGGTTCCTGGCGAAGACGAGGAAACGGATCAGGCCTTATATGATCGCTATCAGGACAAAGTTTCCCGTCCGGTCACGAGTGCGAACAAATATCAGTATGAGTTATGGGCACGGGAAAACTCCGGTGTGGGCAAAGCAAAGGCTTTTCCACTGTGGGCCGGGCCGGGTACAGTCAAAGTGGCATTGTTGAATAATGAAATGCAAACACCTGCTGAGGCGGTCATTGAGGCGGTGCAGGAATATATCGATCCAACTCAGGATGGAATGGGTGAAGGTGCTGCTCCAATCGGACCCGTGGTCACAGTAGTGGGAGCGCAAGAGATACCTATTGATGTTGAGGTGCAGGTCACGCTTGCTTCTGGTTCAACGTACGAGGGAGTGAAGACACTGATTGAAACGGGAGTTACGGCGTATCTGAAAGAACTGGCTTTTGCGGATCCGTTGGTTCGTTGGACACGTATTGCCAATGTCATTCTGGATATCCCGCCCGTGATCGATTATAGCGATCTGCTGGTGAATGGTGGTATGTCCAATCTGGAGATCGCTCCCGGCGCAGTAGCTGTTCTTGGGACGGTGAAGGTGACATGAGTAAAACAGAGGTGTTAATGACTCTTTTGCCCCCATTGTATGAAAATGTGCTTGAGATGCAGCTTCTCACGGAGACCGAAGGTGTAGAGCTGGACAAGCTTACGGTGGGTTTGGAAAGTGTGCTGGATCAATTCTACCCAGAGTCTGCGACCTGGGCACTGGAACGTTATGAGCGAGATTTGCAGATTCCGACGAATCAAGCCAAGCCAGATGACCAGCGGAGATCCGTAATCATTTCCAAAATGCGCGGTAGCGGCAAAGTCGCTGGCTCCATGCTCAAGAACGTGGCGCAGGCCTACGAAAGTGGCGGAATTGATGTATCCGTTTTGCCCGAGGAATACTTGATCCGAATTCGCTTCATCGACACATGGGGCTTGCCACCCAATCTGGATGATCTGAAGGCAGCGATTGAGGATATCAAACCGGCACATATGACCGTGGACTACCGTCTGCGGTATTTGACGATTGCGGAAGTTGAAAGCATGACGCTGGAGGAGATCGAACAGACAGGGCAGGATAAATTTGCAGGAGGTGGAGCATAGATGAATGAACCAAAAACACCAAACTTGGGATTGAATAAGATTGACCGTTCCACGCCATCGACGACCTATTTTGATCTGGATAAATATTTGGATCAGAACTGGGAGAAGGTTGATGAGGGTGTAGCGACTAAGCAAGATTTAGAGGAACTTCGTGAAGCGATAGAGGAGATAGATGTTCCTGATGCGTCTTTGACGCAGAAAGGGAAGGTTCAGTTGTCTAGTAAGACGGATGGCACGTCCGAGACGGTGGCGGCAACGGAGAAGGCGGTTAGGGATGCGAGGATTGCTACAAATTATGCAATTGATGTTCATGCCGACTCAATAGTTAATAGTTCGGAAACGCATGGCTTGCGAATCAAAGCTGGAAAGATGGAATATTATAATGGAATCATATGGACTCCAGTGGCTGCAGGTCCAACGACATCTACTGAAAACTTGACATATTATGTTAATTCTAGTACAGGATATGATGGTAATACAGGCTTATCTCCTGCCCAGGCTTTCAAAACTATAGCTAAGGCTATTTCAATCCTACCTGAAGTTATAAACCACAGAGTTTATGTAAGAGTGAATAAAGGAAACTATCCGGAGCAGATTATAATATCTGGAAAGTCAGGTATAGGTAGAATTTATTTGAACGCTTCCAACGAAGTGACAATAGGCAGCTGCTATTTAAATAATTGCTCAGTCGAAGTCGAGATATACGGATTTGATGTAATCAACACTCGAGGCACTTCTTTTCAAATTGAACTATGTAAATATGTACGGTTGAGCAATTGTAAATTTGAACAGGCAACTAGTGATACTGGTATTGGTGTTTTCATACGCAGTGCTTCTAATGTAGCCCTTATTGAAAATAAAATTAGCAACAAATATTATGCGCTATATGTGGATTTAATTAGCCATGTGTATGCTGAGAAAAACACAGGTAGTAATAACTATCTAGCTTTGTATGTCGTTGGTGGATCCGTAGTATCAAAATCAGATTCACAGCTACAAGGTTCGGAACTTACTTTTGGTGGTGGGGTAATTCGATGAAGTTTTTAAGTAGTTCAATTTCAGTTTCAATATTGGTTTCGAATTGTGACAGAGAGGAAAAACATAATTATGTATTAGGAAGTAGAAACCTTTTTTAGGGATTATTTATAAGTTAATTTTTGTATTGTAAAGTTGATAGATTATATTATACTTAACTTTTATTTTGAACAGGGAAGTACTGTTTGGGTTGTTTAATTGGAAACTTTGCTTGTTACGTTTGAGAGAAGAAGAATACTAAAGAAACTTAAAGATTAATTGAGGTGAAACCATGGAACGATGGGATACCCTATGGAAATGGGGAATTGCACTCATGAGCAGCTCGGTAACCTACTTCTTCGGAGGCTGGACAGGCGTGCTCGGTGTATTACTCGTATTCGTCATCCTCGACTACCTAACTGGTATCGCGGCGGCGGGTATGAGTGGGAAATTAGAAAGTAACGTAGGCATGTTCGGCATCGCACGAAAGGTATTTATATTTGCAATGGTATCGGTGGCTCATTTGGTGGACGGTGTTCTGGGAGACGGACATTTGTTCAGGGATGCGGTCGCCTTTTTTTATATCGCAAATGAGTTATTGTCCATTATCGAAAACGGGGGCAAGTTGGGCGCTCCGATTCCGCCTGTGATTAGACAGGCAATTGAAGTGCTCAAGGGCAAAGGGGGAACCGGGGAACTCCCCGGTAACTTCTCACCGAGGGACAAAGACTCTTTTTCACAGGTAGATCCGGACGACATCGATTCACGGACTGGAGATAGTAAGAAGTAATGCGACTATAGCAAGCTAGCACTTGAAAATACACATAACTCAACCCATCAGGGACACGCACACAAGCAACCCCTTATCCAACCGCATTAACTATAGGAGCATTTTGCATCAATCCAGAGAGTGACATCCAATCAGCAATGTATAGATCAGAATGCTCTAATCTGTCTATACTTGTACCCGGGAACGCTTGAATCGAATGATGTAAAATGCTGATACAAACGGCAATTTGCCGCATAAAGGGTGTGAGAAACATGCAAACGAGAAGTTCGGGCAACACACAGGGCATTGACGTCTCCCGATACCAGGGCAATATTGACTGGGCAAAGGTGAAGGCAAGTGGCATGACATTTGTATTCATCAAGGCAACTGAGGGACAGACATATACCGATCCAAATTATCAGAAAAATGTAACAGGCGCACTGGCGGCGGGTATGCTGGTCGGAACGTATCACTTCTTCCGCGCGACCTCTACCGATGGTGCCAAGGCAGAAGCGGCGCATTATGCCAATACACTTAACAAAGTTGGAGGGGCCAAAGCGTTACAACTTCCACCCGTCATGGACTACGAGAATAATCCCGGCAACCTGGGCAAAGCGCAGATGAATACGGTTGCCAAAGCTTTTTTAACTGAATTACAACGTCAGACAGGTGTAAAACCGATCATATACACGGGCAATTCATTTGCCGGTAATTTTGACACATCACTCAGCTCATATGATCTGTGGATCGCACGTTACAGCAACACCCGTGTACCGGACGACCAGCCGGCATGGAAGCGTTGGACGTTCTGGCAGTATACGGATTCAGGCAAGGTGAATGGCATTAGTGGCAACGTGGATATGAATGAATTCGAGGGAACAGCGGCACAGCTCAGAGCAAGATACGCAGCAGCCACTCCGAAACCACCGGAGCCATCCAATCCAACGAATCCAAGTCATCCGAATCCACCAACCGAACCACCGAAAGGGGGCGAACCGATGACAGCTGAAGAGAAAGCAGCGTTTGATGCGCTCAAATCCCAGGTCGACAAACTGCAGGCGCGTCAGCAAATGGAAGTTCCAGTATGGGCAAAGGCAGCTGTGGATGCAGCACTAGCATATGACACTAAAAATCCATTGTTCAGCATCGATAATGGGGCGAGTTATGATTTTTACCGTTTTATTACCGTGATGCATCGCAGAGGTTTGTTTAAAAAGTGAGCTGATTCTTAGCAAATTAGAATGTTGATTTTATATAAATGTGGATGGAGTGGAGAAGGAACACGAGACGCTTTTTGTCGAACCGTGTTCCTTTTTTGTGTTTTGTGTAAGTGATATTAACGCATATAATAAAGTTGAAGACTTATGTCTGTAAATCTCTTGTCTAATTGATTAATGTGATGTAAAGTAAGTTACACGAAATTGTTTTTCACCACAGTTTATTTACACAATCCTCCTCATCATGACAAAACCATAACATATGAAGTTATTGTAATGTCTCCCTGTTGTACAATCCAACATCTCAAGATGACTCGTTCATACATTTTACACATCCAATCTGCAAGAGAAAGCCACCGATTTAACAACTTACAGGATTCATCAAACAACCTAGCCTATGTTGAGTTTCTTTCATCCGTATTGCTAACGAACGATAACGATACCTAATCCGGTCTCCACACTCCATGCTCAACACGACACGCTCAAGGAACAGACTTTATTGCGTAGCCAGCAGCGTAGTATCCATATGCCCATCAGTATTTTTAATCTACCAACTTAAACCTGCTCTTATCAGTTCATACCCACTCACTGTTGCTTATTGACCTTAGTTCAAATAAAACGCAACAATTTCATTCAATTTCATAGATTCATCTCACAAGATACATTGTTGAACGGTTTCTTTTTCTATAAAAGTAATCAAACAACGTCCTCAATCCTGTGCACGATGATCTGATATTTACCTGTACTCCATACGTATCCCATGCTGTTTTTACATTTCATCCATGCCGTACTTTTCCCAGAACATTAATTCAGGTATCGCAGGCATCTAAAGCCTTTTATATGATACATAGCACCAAACCAATTGCCAACATTAGAGATCTTTCATGCCAGCATCACACACATTATGAGACAGGGAAGGGTGTTGTACGTATGCGAATGAGAAAAAAATGGATGTCCGGTGTTCTAACCATGGCCTTGAGTACCGTATTGGTGTTGTCCGGTTGTTCCAGTAACGAGAGTGGAGAGTCTACTCCTGCTCCGGCGGAAGGAACCGACCCTCCAACCGAAACGGTAGCACAGGATACGATGATTATGGGCCGTGGTGGGGATTCCGTAGCACTCGACCCGGCGATTGTAACAGATGGGGAGTCGCTGAAGATTGGGCATCAGGTGTTTGATTCGTTGCTGGACTACAAGGAAGGCGGAACAGAGGTCATTCCTGGGCTAGCGGAGAGCTGGGAGATTTCGGCAGATGGACTCAAGTATGTCTTTAAGCTGAAGTCCGGTGTGAAATTCCATGATGGAACTGACTTCAACGCAGAGGCTGTTGTGTTCAACTTCAACCGCTGGGGTGATCCGGCGAGTGAATATAAATTCGAGGGCGATTCCTTCGATTATTACGACTCCATGTTTGGTCCAGAGGACGGACGTGTGATCAAGGAAGTGAAGGCGACGGACGAAACTACGGTGGAGTTCACATTGAACCAGCCACAAGCCCCTTTCCTGCAAAATATTGCGATGACGCCATTTGGCATTGCCAGCCCAACCGCGATTCAGGAGAAAAAAGAAAACTTCAAGAGCGAGCCTGTGGGCACCGGCCCATTTGTATTCAAAGAGTGGAAGCGTAACGACTCCATCACCCTGGAGAAAAACGCGGATTACTGGAAAGAAGGACTGCCAAAGCTGAACAAAGTGATCGTGCGTTCCATTCCGGATAATACCGCTCGCTTCAATGCCCTGCAAAACGGCGAGATTGATGTCATGGAAGACCTGAACCCGGACGATCTGTCCATTCTTGAGGGCAACAGCGAGTTACAGAAGATCGAGCGTCCACCGTTCAACGTGGCGTATATCGGCTTTAACTTTAAGAAGAAACCATTTGATAATGTGAAAGTCAGACAAGCCCTTAATCATGCGGTGAACAAGCAGGCCCTTATTGATGCGTTCTTTGCTGGGCAAGCTGAACCTGCTGTGAACCCGATGCCGCCAACGCTGTGGGGATACAACGATACCATTGAGGATTACCCATATGATCTGGAAAAAGCAAAAGCTTTACTGGCCGAAGCTGGCTTCCCTGACGGATTGCCTGATCCAGTAACCTTCTATGCAATGCCGGTATCCCGCCCGTATATGCCTGATGGCAAAAAGGTGGCCGAGGCGATCCAGGCCGATTTTGAGAAAATCGGAGTGACCGTCACCATCGAATCACCGGAGTGGGCAACGTATCTCGAAGATACAAAGGCCGGGGAGAAGGACGACATTTACATGCTCGGCTGGACAGGTGACAATGGTGACCCAGATAACTTCCTGTATACACTGCTGGATAAAGATGCCATTCCAAGCAACAACCGCAGTTATTATGTAAACGAAGAGTTGCATGTGTTGCTGACGGATGCGCAGAAAGAAACAGATCAGGAGAAACGTGCGGAGCTTTACAAACAAGCGCAGGCAATTATCAAGGAAGACGCACCGTGGATTCCTCTGGTACACACGACGCCAATTCTGGCGGGTAAAGCAAACCTGAAAGGTTTCGTTCCTTCTCCACTGGGCACCGAATCCTATGCCGGTGCTTATTTCGAGTAAGCTGTAAGCTGAACTTATCCATTTCAGGATAACTGCGATCTGAAG
Source organism: Paenibacillus sp. BGI2013 (assembly GCF_002843485.1). NCBI lineage: Bacteria > Bacillati > Bacillota > Bacilli > Caryophanales > Paenibacillaceae > Paenibacillus > Paenibacillus sp. BGI2013. The sequence goes on along the minus strand of NZ_PJFA01000006.1, from coordinate 267,142 downwards.
ATGGCACTACAGTTCGGAGTGATTACGTTTTAATTCTTTCTTACAAAGCGCTGGTTAGACGAAATGCTTGGCAGAACCCACATCCGGACGTAACTATCCAAAGCATGCGTTTCTGCCGGCGCTTTTTATTTTTGCACGATATGTCGAAGGCAGGTGAACAGGATTGAACAGCTATATTGTCAAACGTGTGCTTGTGTTGCTGCCCGTACTGCTGGGCATGACTCTGATTGTCTTTTCCATCATCCACGCCATTCCGGGTGACCCGGCTGAGACCATACTTGGGCAAAAAGCAACCGAACAATCCAAGCAGGCCCTTCGTGACCAGCTCGGTCTGGATAAACCTTGGTTCCAGCAATATTTCGCCTACTTGGGCGATTTGCTCAAAGGTGACCTTGGAACATCCATCCGCACCAAGGTGCCTATTGCCCAGGAAATTGTGCCTTATCTGACAGCAACCCTTGAATTAACGATGGCAAGTATGTTGTTTGCTGTCATTATTGGGGTGAATGCCGGGATTGTCAGTGCATGGAAGCACAACTCCTGGTTTGATTATTGCTGTATGGTCATTGCTTTGGTGGGTGTATCCATGCCGATCTTCTGGCTCGGTCTGATGGAACAATGGTTGTTCGCGAACAAGTTGCAGTGGCTGCCATCCATTGGACGCATGAATGCGCGTGATCCGGTGGAAGCCATTACGGGCTTGTATGTGCTGGATACGATGATTGCTGGACAATGGAATCAGTTGTGGACTGTAACGAAACATTTGATTCTGCCAAGTGTTGCACTGGGAACGATTCCAATGGCTGTTATTGCCCGGATGACCCGTTCCAGCATGCTGGAAGTGATGAGTTCCGATTACATTCGTACAGCAAAGGCGAAGGGACTGGGTCCGTTTTTTGTCGTATATGGACATGCGCTCAAAAATGCGTTTATTCCCGTCCTCACGGTTATCGGCATCCAGACTGGGTCATTGCTCGGAGGTGCGGTGTTGACCGAAACGATCTTTGCCTGGCCGGGCGTGGGACGTTATATATATGAAGCGATTAGTTCGCGGGACTATCCGGTGATCCAGAGTGGCATTCTGATCGTGGCGTTCTTTTTCGTGGTGATCAATCTGATTGTAGATTTGCTCTATGCCGTGTTTGATCCTCGTATTAGTTATAAATAGGGACTCCATAAAGAACCAAGCTGCAGAAGCGAAGCTAAAAGCTTTCTAAAAGAAAGCTACATCGGAAGCATAGGCTGCGCATGTATCACCGGATTTTCACCTTTAAATAGGTGGATCAATATAATCTGGGGATAACAGCGATCAGAAGATGGTACTGCGATTGCAGTGCTTGAGTGTAATAGAACGCGCTGATCTTTTGTTATATTCATATCCAAGAAAGGAGACACCGCATGGCCAAATTATCGACCAATACCGGATCATCCATTGACGCTGCGTCGGCTAGCACATCCGGTCCATGGCGGGAAGCGTGGAGAACGTTTCGGAGAAATCGGCTTGCGCTTGCAGGTCTGATTATTATCGTATTTTTTATCCTGTTGGCCTTCCTTGCGCCATACATCGCACCTTACGATTACAAGGAACAGGTGCTGGTGGATCGGCTTCAGGCCCCTTCGGCAGAGCATTGGTTTGGTACTGATGATCTGGGGCGTGACGTGTTTTCCAGAGTGCTGCATGGGGCGCGTATTTCCTTGTGGGTGGGCTTTTTCTCCGTCATTGGTTCCATTATCGCGGGTACGCTGCTTGGTCTCATTGCCGGATTTTATGGAAGATGGGCGGACATGCTTATCTCGCGTTTATTTGATATCTTGCTCGCCTTTCCGGGGATTTTGCTGGCCATCGCCATTGTGGCGATATTGGGCCCGTCTTTGCAAAATGCACTGCTCGCCATCGCCATCGTGAACATCCCGACCTACGGAAGATTGGTGCGTTCACGGGTACTCAGCTTGAGACAGGAGGAATTCATTACGTCGGCACGGACACTTGGAGCTGGCAATGGGCGAATCTTGTTTCGCCACATCTTGCCCAACAGCCTTACTCCGCTGATTGTGCAGGGTACACTTGGAATTGGGACTGCGATCATCGAAGCTGCTGCACTCGGATTTCTAGGCATGGGTGCACAACCACCCGACCCGGAATGGGGGAAAATGCTGTCGGACTCCCGTCAGTTTATACAAAAAGCACCGTGGACACTGATCTTCCCCGGAGTTTCCATTATGTTGACCGTTCTCGGCTTCAACCTAATGGGCGATGGCCTGCGCGACACCCTTGATCCGAAAATGGCCAAAAAGTAGAATTATCAAACTCAAACCGTAACGCCATCTTTTGCTTCAACTCTAACGAACTCGGGAGACCTTATTTTACGATTTCCAGCCAATTTCCCAGTCTAACGAATCTCAGACGCTCTATTTTGTGAAAAACCTGCCGAAAGTCTCAAAAGTTTGGCTAAAGTCGAGAAATAGCGTGATTGCGATTCATTAGCTTACGAAATCCTCCTAAAAAGGCCAATTAACGTCTCTGAGATTCGTTAGCGCGTGACTGTCATACTGCTCAAGACATTCAAGCAACCACAATACCAAGATACCAACAACCAACATACCAACAACCAACATACCAAAGTACCCATACAACATACATCAGTCTCAACACAGTAAGGCCGAGGATACTCCAAGGTACATTAGACGGGAATGTTTTGATACTAGCCGCTATATCCACAGAGACAATAAAATCTTTCCCCATGCCGGTTCGAACTTTGGTTCGAGGCGGCTTTTGTTTTACCTGCGGGATTACTGTAAAATGATTGGTGATGTGCAAAAGTTGAAGGGTTATTCGATCTTTTAGTTAAAATAACCGCCTACGTATTGACACCCAATTTTCCCATATGTTATATAAAAGGAAGGGTTTAGCACTCCGATCATCAGAGTGCTAACAGATGATGTTTTTACTATAAGCTTACATATGGAATGATTCTGTTTTTGAAAATAGATATTGAACCTGAGTAGAACATGCGAAGCCAAGGTATGCAACAGACTTGAAGCTGCATTCCACGTCTAAGAAATATCACTTCATTGATATTCTCTATCCTAAAAAATCAGTCGCTGATCAAATGCAAAAGTAGTTCAGGGGACGAAATCGATTTGGAGGAAGCAGAGCGTTCGCCTAAAAGCTTTCTGAAAGAAAGCTGCTACGGAAGCATATGCTATCACCGGATTTCTCCCTTTTAAAAAGGGAATCAAAGAAATACGGGGATAACAGCGATCCGAAAAACGATTCGTAACCGGAACGGCTACATTGCAGAACGTCGTGCACTTATTTTTACGATGAGCCAGTTAGAAGTGAATCACAATATCTGTGGACTAGAGCGATCAAAGGTTTTTGAGTCTACTAATGGCCGCAGGATTATCTCAGTTACTTTCTATTTTCAATCAAATCATTCGATATCCCAATTTGAAAGGAGTCCAACCACTCATGGCTAAAAAAGAATTCCAGGCAGAATCCAAACGTTTGCTGGATATGATGATCAACTCCATTTACACCCAAAGAGAAATCTTTTTGAGAGAATTGATCTCCAACTCCAGTGACGCCATTGATAAAATTTATTACAGAGCACTTACGGACGATTCGCTCGTTTTCAACAAAGAGGACTACTTCATCAAGCTTACGATTGACAAAGAAAACCGCACGCTCACACTGACAGATACCGGTATTGGTATGACGCAGGAAGAGCTAGAGAATAATCTGGGGGTTATCGCGAAGAGTGGTTCCCTGGCGTTCAAGAAAGAAAATGAAGCAAAAGACGGCCACAACATCATTGGACAATTCGGGGTTGGTTTCTACTCGGCATTTATGGTGGCGGACAAGCTGACCGTAACAAGTAAAACGCTGGGCAGCGACGAGGCTTGGAAATGGGAGTCCGAAGGCGCGGATGGTTACACAATCACACCAGCAGAGAAAGATTCCGTAGGTACGGAAATCGTCCTGACGATCAAAGAAAATACCGAAGAAGATTCGTATGATGAATTTTTGGAAGAGTACCGCCTGAGATCCATCATCAAGAAGTACTCCGACTTCATTCGCTACCCAATCAAGATGGATGTAACAGGTCAACGTCCGAAAGAGGGCACGGAGAACGAGTTCGAGGAATACCAAGAAGAACAAACCGTGAACAGCATGGTGCCGATCTGGCGTAAAAATAAAAGCGAACTGACCGAAGAAGACTACAATAACTTCTATATGGAAAAACGCTACGGTTTTGACAAACCGCTTAAACACTTGCATATTAGCGCAGATGGCGCTGTGGTATACAATGCAATCCTGTTCATTCCGGAAAATACGCCGTTTGATTATTATACGAAAGAGTATGAAAAAGGCCTTGAGTTATACTCCAACGGTGTATTGATCATGGATAAATGCGGGGATCTGTTGCCGGATTACTTTGGATTTGTCAAAGGTATGGTGGATTCGGAAGACCTGTCTCTGAACATTTCCCGTGAGATGTTGCAACATGACCGTCAGCTTAGCCTGATCGCGAAGAACATTAAGAACAAAATCAAGAGCCAACTGCAAAGCCTATTGAAGGACGAGCGAGAGAACTACGAGAAGTTCTACCAAGCGTTTGGTCGTCAATTGAAATATGGTGTATACAGCGACTATGGTGTGAACAAGGATACTTTGCAGGATCTGCTGTTGTTCACGTCTTCCAAAGAGAGCAAACTCGTGAGCCTGGACGAATACGTCTCCAGAATGCCGGAAGATCAGAAGTACATCTACTATGCATCTGGTGAGTCCATTAGCCGTATTGAGAAGCTGCCACAGATCGAGGGTGTTCTTGAGAAAGGGTACGAAGTATTGTACTTTACTGATGACATCGACGAGTTCGCAATCAAGATGATCACGAACTACAAGGAGAAAGAATTCAAATCCATCTCCAGTGGTGACCTGGGTATCGAAGATAGCGCAGACAAAGAAGAAACGGACGCTCAAGACAACGACAACAAAGAGTTGTTTGAAGCGATGCAAGCTCAATTAGCGGGTAAAGTCAAAGCCGTTAAAGCTTCCAAACGTCTCAGAAGTCACCCGGTATGTTTGTCCACCGAAGGTGAATTGACGATTGAAATGGAGAAAATCCTGAAAGCTATGCCGAACAGCGAAAACGTACAAGCAGACAAAGTGCTCGAAATCAACGTAAATCACGATGTCTTCAAATCGTTGAAAGACGCTTTCGCGCAGGATCAGGAAAAACTGAACCTCTACACTAGCCTGCTGTACCATCAGGCATTGCTAATTGAGGGACTGCCAATTCAAGATCCAGTAGAGTTCACCAACGATATCTGTAAGGTTATGGTGTAATACCGTTACACCCACCATCTCCACCCCGACAGGGCGTTTCAGTCCTGTCGGTTTTTTTGTTTTTTACCCACAACGGGTAGGAGTGGGGGAGGCAGACCATCATTGCAGCGATCGATGAACATCGTAATGAAATTCTTTAGCCTTTCAAAGTTTTGAAGAATTCTCCCTTTATAGAGAATAGGGAATGTAATGACTTTGGGAGTGAATCAAACAGCAAAAGTAGTGAAGGGGACGGAATCGATTCTGAAGAAGCGAAGCGCTCGCCTTTGTCTCCGGGTTTTTCCCTTAATAAAGGGAATTCAGAAAACCTGGAGACAACAGCGATCATAAGAACGATCCGTCACCGGAACGGCCACGCAAACTGTATAAGTCACTTTTTTTGTCATAAGTCACGATAGTGTGAGTTCAATATGAATCATTGTCATTTAGATGCACGGATGATAGTCTGGCAGGGTATAATAAGAGAAGATGACTGTTCATCACAAGTTGATGTAAGAAGAGATGACAATCGCAGACAGGTTTTACTTTTCGAAACCACAGATGTTGTGTATAATCACTCAAAATAGAGACAGTCGGCTAGGAGTGATCCCCATGCAATGGAACGATCTGAGAGAACATAGACAATATCCTGAATTAACCAAATTGGATGGATCTCGTGCAGCGTATGAACGAGACTATTCGAGACTCATTCATTCACCGACCTTCCGTCGGTTACAGGGCAAATCGCAGGTGTTTGGCGCAGGAACGGGTGATTATTATCGTACTCGCTTGACCCATTCACTGGAGGTGGCACAGATTGCACGAGAGGCTGCCCGAAGTTTGATTCGCCGTTTTCCCGAGGTAGACTGGGACCGCGCGGATAACCCCGGCCTTATTATTGATTCAGAAGTGGTGGAGTGCGCTGCAATCGCACATGACTTCGGTCACCCACCGTTTGGACATAAAGGTGAAGAAGTATTGGATGGTATTCTGGATGACCTCATTAACACCGAGGCTAAGAAAATCATGAAAAAAAGCCGCAGCGCCAAAGTTCCCAAGGTCGAGTCCGAAGTCCGTGCCGAGTTAAAACGGAAATACGAGCATTTTGAAGGCAATGCGCACAACTTCCGTCTCATTATGCACTTGGAGAAACGTGAAGATATCGACGGACTGAATCTGTCTGATGCGGTATTACTAGGGATAAACAAGTATCCATACCCTGGGACAGAGAGTAAAAAAGGCATGTATCATCATGAGTGGCAATATATTCGGGAGATCCGTGATCGCTGGAACGTGCCGGCAGGCAAGAAGACGCTGGAAGCACAGCTGATGGACCTTTGCGACGATATTGCGTACTCCTCACATGACCTGGAGGATGGCATCAAAGCAGGAAAAATTGAAGTACATGAGCATTTCCTGCAAGATCCGCATGTGAATCGACTGATTGTGGATAAGATTACAACGCTGGAGGATCTGTTCTGGAACGGATGGACCCGAGAAGCGATTGGGCAAAAGGTAGAAGAGGTCCTCGCTTCGTTCCTGCGCATCTGGAATGAGAAGATGCCGTTCTGCGAGCATGATTACTCGCGTACCCGTCGTGAGGTGAAGGCCTACTGGGTGAGCTTTTTTGTAGGCAGCCTGGGCGTTATTGACGACGGCGACTGGAAGAAGGTAACTTTTGTCCGTGAAGGGGCTGAAGACCTCGATATGCTGCGTACGGTGAGTGTGCTCAAGAGTTTTGCCTGGGTAACCATGATTCGTGACCTGCGTGTGCAGCGGCTACAGAAGCGCAGTGAGTGGATGATTAAGCGATTATGGGATGCATTCCTCGATCCGGAAACGTCCAAATCCATTATTCCATCCGACTGGCTGCAGCGATATGAGAAGGATCAAGCCAAAGCCCAGCCGATCTGGACTTGGGAACACATGGTGATCGATTATATCGCAGGAATGACGGATGCATTTGCCGAGAAAATATATAATGAACTCTACGGTCTGAAGGTGGGTTCGATCTACGATCTGGATTAAAATTAACCGATATAAAGGGAGATGGGACGCGTGGCTAAGCGAATGAGTGAGACGTTCAGTCTGGGCGTACTTGACCTTGTGCCAAGGTTAAACGATGCCACAGCGGAACAGGCACTTCAACAATCGGTGACACTTGCGCAACATGCCGAGGCTTGGGGATACGCCCGATACTGGACGTCAGAGCATCATGATATGGCTGAACTGGCATCGGCCTCTCCCGAAGTACTGTTATCGCACATCGGAGCAAGGACAACAACGATCCAACTTGGCTCTGGTGCGGTCTTGTTGCCGCATTATAGCCCACTCAAGGTTGCGGAGTCGTTCCGCCTGCTGGCTGCGCTCTATCCGGGGCGCATCGAGCTTGGGCTCGGACGTGCTCCTGGCGGTGGACCTCATGCCACGATGGCACTCAGTGGCAATTACTTGCAGCATGTGTCCAAGCTGCCTGAATCACTCGCAGCACTCACAGAACTGCTCGAAGACCGCTACATGTACGAGGATCATCCCGTGACAGCTCGTCCGATTCCCAAGCTTCCGTTATCACTCTGGATGCTGGGAACTAACGTGAAGAGTGCAGAATTTGCGGCACGGTTTGGCATGGGATATGTCTTTGGCCAATTCATGAGTGATGCCGATGGTACAGAGGCTGTAAGGCGATACCGAGAAGGATTTATGCCTAGTGCAACGATGAAGGAGCCTGAGGTTATGGTGGCAGTGAGCGTATTGTGTGCCAAGTCAGAGACGGATGCTTTGGACTGGAGTCGTGACATGGCGGAGAGGCGCAAGCTGGATGGGAAAGAACATTCAACTGAGCCGAATTCAAGTGGTACCGCGGTCTCTAATACAAATGATGAAGCCGTTAGTGATCAAAATGAATCGGTACGGCACTATGCAGGTACGCCTGAGCAGGTATGGGCTCGATTAAAAGAGGTGAGTCGAAGGCTGGATACGGAAAGGTTGCTTCTGATTACGGCAGGACCAGATTATGAGCGCAGGTTGGATTCATATCGATTGCTGGCTGAGCATAAGACGGCAATACTGAACTAGGCTGATCATTTTATGATGTTAGCCGTTGAAATCCGAACAAACCGAAGAGCTGCAGATCGGGACTTTACCGTATGCTGCAGCTCTTCGGTTTGGACTTTGTCAAGATTCAACAATTTTTTACAAAACCAAGCATCTTAATGACAAAATAATGTTATAATACTTTACGTCTATTTTCCTATCGATATAATATAGAGAAGTTCTTTTGACAAGAGGTCAAAAGAAGGGGAAAACAATGACATAAGCACCTGAATTCGGGATGACCGAAGAGGTCAAGGGGGAAATCATATGTTCAGCAGATTCAAGATCAAGAGTATCGGTCTGCGTATCAGCATCGCGTTCTACTTGTTAATCCTCTGTTTAATTATTTTGAGTGTCACGATTGTCACCCGGATGAATTCAATTGAAACCAACACTAATGAAATTACGAACAATTGGATGCCATCAATCCAGCAAATTAACCGGTTAAATTATACCACAGAGCATGTCCTGTCGCTGAGTTATCGTCACTTTGACGCGGATGAAACAGACAAGGCATTTTTGTCAGAAGAGCGTACCAAGTATATTCGTGAAACGACGCAGGCGATTAAAATCTATGATCAGCAGGAGAAGTCTGCGGAAGAGCTCGAACACTGGAATGCGTTCAAGAACAAATGGGAAGCGTATCTCAAGATTAATACGCAATCGATCAAGCTGAGTGATGAGGGTCAGACACAGCTGGCGAAGGAAGTAGCTGATAAAGGTGCTGATTCCTTTGACACCATGCAAGTCGATCTTGATTATCTTGTGGAATACAATCAGGAACAGTCCAATCTTGCGGCGGCCCAAACGATCAGATCGGTACAGGATGGTAGATTAATCATCATTATCGGTGTTCTTGTCATGATTGCCATTACAGCGATCAGCATTCCGATTATTCGTTCACAGGTCGTGAAACCACTGCTACGTGTCATTAGTGCGGTGAAACTGATTGCAGAAGGCCAATTGAATGTTCAGGACATACATACCAAACATGAGGATGAAGTTGGTGTTCTGGCCAAAGCGGTGAATGACATGAAAGGTAACCTGACTTCCATGGTTCTGAGCGTCAGACGAATTGCGGAAGCTGTTAATCTACAAAGTGGGGAACTGGCAATATCCTCAGAAGAGGTTAAGATTGGTAGTCGCCAGATTGCTGTGACCATGGAAGAGTCAGCCAAGGCCGCAGAGAGCCAGGCAGAGACAGCCGTGGAATCAGCTCGTACGGTTGAAGTGTTGAATGATCACATTCAGAGTCATACGGAACAAGGCAGCCAGTTGCGCGTCATGTCGGATCGTGTACTGGAACAAGGGCTGAATGGTCGCAAGGTGATGGAACAGTCGGTGCAGCAGATGCAACAGATTTCCGGCTCGGTCTCGGCTTCCATGGACAAAATGGAACGGTTGAATCGTAAAAATGAAGATATTTCCAAGCTGGTTCAGGTCATTCATGACATTGCACGCCAAACCAATCTGCTGGCATTAAATGCCTCCATTGAGGCAGCGCGTGCGGGAGAGAGTGGACGCGGATTCGCCGTAGTGGCATCAGAAGTGAGGAAGTTATCTGAGGCTGTGCAGACTTCGGTTGAAGAGATCACGGCGATTACCGAGGATATTCAGCAGGAGTCACAAGGGGTGGTTGCGGAATTACGTACGAACGTTCAGGAGACCGAACTGGGTCAGGAACATGTGCTTACTTCAGGTCAACTCTTCCGTACAATTAATGAATCGGTGGAAGGCATGGTTGGTGTCATCGGCACTATGACAGATGGTCTCGCAGGCATGCAGGAAGCAAGCGGAAGAATGAATGATTTCAGTCAGCAGATTTCCGCTGTTTCGGAACAATCGGCAGCTAGTGTGGAAGAAGTTTCTGCATCGGCGGAAGAGCAAGTAAGTTCCATGGAAACGATTAGCGGCAACATTCAAAGTCTGAAAGAATTATCCGAAGATTTGCTTACATCTATTGAAAAATTAAAAATATAATCTTCTTATAATAGAAGAAGCTGGAATCACGCAGGCGGCTAATGGTGAGAAATCAGTATGATATATGAGCTGTTGGCCTATAACGTTTACTGGCAAGAACGATTAGATTTCCAGTGTTATAATCTCAAAATAAAGTAAGGCGTTCCTCAACATGGGAACACCTTATTTTTTTTCTTCCAAATAGATACGTGCAAGGAAATGGATAGTTGTCTAGGAGCCTAACATTGTATACAATGACTACCTGAAAGCAAACGTATGAGTCATATTTGATATGTCTTCAATGAGCTTACTATTTATATAGAAGAAACATGATTAATGAAGGAAGGAGAGGGGAATTTTGCCTGAAGAAACACTTGGTATGTACGCTACTTCTGGGAAACACCTCTACACCTTTGCTTGCCACGAGAACGAGCAAGGATTATGCATGCTGGAGCTGACTACGCTGCTTGAACCGAGTTCGGAGATCCGTATGGATATGGGGTCGTATGTGTGGTCTGAACGATGTATTCCACCTGGACGCAGTCCTTTTATCCACGGCAGACTAGACGTGATCGGCGAAGGGGAGACTGTGATGGATCTGCTTCCTCTTGCCAAAAATATTCACCTGTTGCCAGATGAGACATTCAAGGTAGTTTGTCTAAAAGAAGGGGATCAAGCCCCTGATTATGCACAGTCTCGTCAACTGGAAAAAGAAGTTGGCATGTGCATTAAAGGCAAGGCACAGATGAAACAACCTAAGGTGACTTTCGGCCTAATCCGAACAGGAGAAAAATGGATCTTGGGCCAGTGGACAGAAGCGGATCGATCATGGCAGATTCATCGGCAGAAGCCGCAAAATTACTCAACTGGATTTGGCATCACGCTTGCGAGAGCGCTGGTTAACATTGCTGTTCCGAGAGTAGAAAACCATCGGTTGCTTGATCCATGCTGTGGTATGGGAACGGTTGTGATTGAGGCTTTATCCATGGGAATTGATGCAAAAGGTAACGATCTCAATCCGCTGGCTGTCCGAGGTGCGCGAATCAATCTGCCGCATTATGGATATGATTCAGATCGAATCACACTGGGGGATATGAATGAACTGCAAGATTTGTATGATGCGGCAATTCTGGACATGCCCTATAATCTCTGCTCTGTACTTCCGGATGCTGAGCAACGAGCCATGCTGGAGAGTTTGCGCAGATTGGCAAAACGGGCGGTGATTGTTTCCACAGAGTGGGTAGAAGAGCACTTGTTGGAAGCGGGATGGACTGTAAAAGAGTACCGAACAGTACACAAAGGCACGTTTATACGTCATATTTGGCTGTGTATGTAAGCGTGAAAAAACAAAAACTCTACCTCTGAGGAAATTTCCAGAGGTAGAGTTTTTTACTGTGTACATTTCAATTGATATCGTTGATCTAATTTGCACAATATTGCATGGGAACGGGTGTTTGTGTTAATATTTATGACTATAATCCACAAGGTTCACTGGCAGGGTATCGCCAGCGACGTAAGCTTCCAGATTTTTGACGAAAATATCGACTGCTCGATCCGCGTATTGCTCTGTACTTCCTGCGATATGAGGCGTAATTAACACGTTCTCCATGCCCCATAGCGGGTGGTCTGCAGGAAGAGGTTCTTCTTCGAACACATCGAGTGCGGCGAAGGCAACTTGGCCGTTTTGGAGTGCATTCAGCAAGGCTTCCGTTTTCACACTGGGGCCACGGCCTACATTGACAAAGCAGGCACCGGATCGGAACTGCTCAAATGCAGTTTGATCATATATATGTTTGGTTTCATCAGTTAGCGGTAAAATGTTAATTACATAATCGCCCTGGCTCAAGGCTTCATGTAAACCGGTCATGTCGTACATTTGGTCCACATTGGGGACATCCTTACCTGAGCGGCGAACTCCGATCGTGCGCATGCCGAGTGCTTTAAGAATACGGGCTGTTTCCGTACCGATCTCACCTACACCAACGATGACCGCTGTTTTGCCATGCAGTTCCGGCAGTGGTTTGGCAGGAGCTTTCCATTCGGCCTGCTGTTGATGCAGCATAGCTTGTCTCAGCCAGCGACTATGGGATAACATCATGCCCAGAATAATTTCGGTGATTGGAATCGCGTGAACTCCATTTGCACTGGTGACCTGAACGTTCTTTTGTTGCAAATCTGCGAAGGGGAGATTGTCCACACCAGCAGACCAGACCTGAACCCATTTCAACAGGCTGTCCTGTTTCAATGCATGTTCTGTGACGAGTGGGGACCAGCCGAGAATAATCTCAGCTTCTTTCAACTCAGCGGGGTCCAATTCCTTGGCTTTTCCGAATTTCAGGGTGTATCCCGGTGCAGCATTCTGAATGCGTTGTTGCTGTTCTTCGGATAGAGATGGAAAACATACAATTTTACCCATAATGTGTGGTCCTCCTGAGATAAATAGTTTGATGAGTTTGATGATTAAAGTGTATCAGATTTGGTGTTGGATGTGCATTAAGGTGGGAAATGCAGGAATCTAGCCTTATTTGCAAATGGTTATATTTGTGTCACTCTATACTTACCCAACTTGAAACGATATGTATAGTTATGAAATAATAGAGCGAACTTTAGAGAGGTGTAGGCAATGAATAACCAATCACATCAGGATCATTCATCCCGACGGGAAAGATTGTTTGTAGCCATTCGTCTTCCTGTTGCTGTTCAGCAGTCTCTTCAGATGGATGCGAGGCTTGTACAGAACAAGCTAGATTTTCGTAAATGGACAGATCATAGAGATTATCATATAACCTTGCAATTTCTGGGGGATACATTAGTTAGTGACATCGGGCACCTGCGAAAAGCACTGCGCTCAGCAGCAAGCGGATTTCAGCCGTTTGAACTTCAGCTTTCCGACTGGGGCACATTTGGACTTGAAGAAGCACCTAAGGTACTTTGGAAAGGTGTTAGCGGAGAGATAGAGCACTTGTTTTCATTGCAAAAACAAATCGTGCAGGCGACTTCGCCCCTGGGGTATGAAGCTGAATTAAGACCTTATGCTCCCCACATTACCATTGCCAGAAAATATCTGGGACAGCTTCCAGGTAATGAAAATAAAGGGATATCTGGAGTTCTTCCGGAACATTCCACAGGTGTTAATTCATGGATGGTGGAGGACATTGAACTTTATGTGACAAGGCTGGGACAATCGCCAATGTATGAGGTCGTGGATACGTTCACTTTTTCCTGATAATCATTTTTATGCCATAAAATCACATTGACATAACGTTTATCCCTATGTAATATTAGCCATCGTTATTCAAATTCTTTTTTTTGGGTTACTTAGTTAAGGGAATTGTTTCGACAGGAGGAATCTTCGAATGAACATTATAAGCAAAAATCGTTGGGTAGCACCGATGTTATCAGTGCTGCTTGTATGTATAGTGGGGGTAAATGTCGTTCAGGCGACGGGGAAGTGGAATGAAGCTAGTGATAGTAAACAGATGACCGAACTTACGGCTTCTGTGCAAAATAACCAAACATCTACGCAAGAAGAGAGGCGCATGATGGAAGATGGGACAAGTCTGTCCTCTACTCTGTCTGCCCAAACCGTAGCGTGGACTGAATCTCTGCCAGCGAAGAACTGGCTTACGACTGCTCAAGAAGAGCAGGAACTGCAAGAAGCCAAGGCCAAGAACAAAGCTAGAGCGGTAGCTGCGGCCAAAGCCAAAAAAGAAGCTGCACTGAAATTGGCCAAAGTGAAACGTGCCAAAGAAGTCGCTGCTGTAACAACTCCCCCCCAAAAACTATACTTTACACGGACCAAACTTCTGAACCAGGAAGACTCGAAACTTGCAACCTGGTCATACAGTGTGTCCGATAAAGAACTGCATCTGCTGCAAAAAATCGTCATGGCAGAAGCAGAAGGTGAACCGTACGAAGGCAAAGTGGCAGTTGCCAATGTTGTCTTAAACCGGCTGCGGTCAGCCAATTTTCCCGATACCATTTACAAGGTCATCCATCAGAAATCCCAGTTTAGTCCTGTAGCGAACGGACGTATGAAACGTGTGGTTCCCAACGAGGACAGCATCAAAGCAGTGAATGCTGCGTTGAACGGGAAGAAGGAAGTTGCCGATGATACGTATTATTTCTTATCATTGACGCTTGCCGACGATCTGACAGTTGCTCGCTCGCAGAAAAAAGTAAAAACGATCGGTCATCATACTTTTTACAAGTAATCGACCCGTAAATTCTGCAAACAGGCAGGGTGGTTAACTGTGTGTGCTTCACACGGCCCTTGAAAAAGCCTGAATCGTAGTTTTATTTCGTTATTTAAAAATATCGTTATACTCTAAATTACCCTTTTTTCTGCCAAATCATACGGTAGAATGAGTGAAAATAAAAGAAGGTTCCCTTCCAAAAATTCGGAAGGGAACCTTCTTTGTATATCGTGAGCAATTGTCTTGTCCCCTATAACACCTCGTGAGAGCTGTTCTATAGGTCCGTAGAGGCGTCAGAATGGTATTCTGGTACCTGACAAGGACGTGGCAGTAATTCCGGCTGTGAAGCGCTCCAAGGAGGTTGTTGTGACTTCGGCTGTTGTCGGAAACAATAAGTCATGAACAGCTTGAGCACAGCACTTCGGATCATAGACCGAATGGTTACCTGAATGATGCGCTACGTTCAGCGGGCTTTCAGTTTGAGTAGATGCCTGCTCCACTAGTTGTCTGAAACGATTGGTGATCACGTCGGCAGAGTGAATGACGTGGCCGTATCCGGCTTGTACAAAGTATTCACAGTTCTCTTCCTCTTGACCTGCAATCGGAGGAATGAACAACATCGGTAGACCCTTGGCCAACGCTTCAGTGCATGTCATGCCACCTGGCTTCGTAATCAGCACATCGGATACATCCATCAGTTTGCTTACTTCCCGTGTATATCCCAGAATACGAATATTCGGGTGCTGGAAGCAAGGCATTTCCTTCATTTTTGCGATCATTTTTTCATTGCTTCCTAGACAGAAGACCAATTGAACACGATCTGCCCAAGACGTGAGAGCTTTCATATGATCCTCATCAAACGAAAGTCCCCATCCACCACCCATAAGTAGCGCTGTAGGCATGTTCTGAAGCCCCATCTCTTCCCGGAGCTTCACCTTATCTCCAGCTTCCCAGAAGTCTGGATGCACAGGGATTCCCGTGATCTGAATATGGGAGGGATCTACACCCCGGATTTCAAGCAATGCTTTGACCTGAGGGGTAGAGACCAGATATTTGTTCACTTCCGGATTAATCCATGTTCCGTGCACGTCATAATCCGTCACGACCGTATAGAGCGGGATATTCAGACCCTGGCGTTTGAGCCGGGAGATGACAGCATTCGGAAAAGGATGGGTACAGATCACCGCATCGGGTTTCAGTTGGGATACGACCTGTGCCGTCTGTGTATAGAAAATTCGGTGCAACGCCAGCTTGGTAAAACCATTTAATGATTTATTGTACTGTGTGCGGTACAACAGGCTGACCAGTTTGGGTTGAACTGATAGTGTCTTTCGATATGCAGAGAAAATTAGTGGAGCTACCGTTGGGTTCAAAAATTTGCCTAGTTCAATGACACGACTGTGAACATGTGGACTGACTTTTTTGATGCCATGTGCCAGCGCATGAGCGGCCTGAGTGTGACCGGTACCGAAACCTTCCGATAATAAGAGCACTCTTGGTTTTCGCATGAGTTCACCTTTATTCATAAGTTTTAATTCAAAAAGAAGATATTCATTGTTTATTCTAGCTATGGAATGCGTTACTACATGAATATACATTGAAGCACAAAATCATGTTTCTTCTATAAATATTTACACCATATATCTTACAATGAGACAACTTAAACTTCATTATATACACGTATTATCTGAGTCATCTTACACTATAGACGACGACAGACGGAGTTTCCACTGCATTTAGGTTAAAAAATATTAACACAATTTTTAAAATGTTAGGGTTGCAATCTGTTTTCGAAGGTGGTATTGTAGTTTTTGACCGAATGACTGAATTGTATTTTTGGTCATTTATGTAGAGCATTTGAACAATGAATGTGATTAAAGGAGGGATTAGATGGCTCCGATTGACAGGAGACAGCAGGTTATTCATGCAGCAGCCCAGTCGTTTGCCATGTTTGGATACAAAGCAACGACGATGGATCAGGTCGCCAAGATTGCGAACGTTGGCAAAGGAACGATCTATACGTTTTTCACCAATAAGGAACAATTGTTTGATCAGATCCTGGTAGAAGTGATTCAGGAAATGAAGAACATCGCGCATCGTGAAGTACATCAGGAAAGTGCATTTTTCGATAATCTGTTTCGGGTACTGGATGCCTTGTTAGAGTTTCGTCGTGATCACGATCTGCTCGTTAAGTTATCTCAGGAGCTGAAGGACTTTGGAACACTGCAGGCCAAGGAAGGCTTGGACAAGGTGGAGAAAGTAATCTCCGACTTTCTGGCTAAGGAGCTTGAGAAAGCAAAAGACAATGGAGAGATTCGAGATTGTGATCCGCAAGTCGTCGCATTTATGATGATTCGCCTGTATATTGCACTCACCTCAGACTGGAGCAAACAACATCAACCGCTGAGCAAAGAGGAAATTAAGACTTACTTTCGCCTTTTCTTAATGGAAGGAATTGCTGCTGTAACGTAATCCAAATTTAATCTACTATAATATAAGGATTTTCACGCGTATCAAGCAGGGAGGCTTGTCGGAAGACAGGTTGTTTTTTTGTCCTAAAGTGACCGTTTGAGGAAAGTGGTCACTTCGTGTTTCAGTATGTTTTCTGGAATGCGACATTGTATTTCATTATGGTTATTCCTGCTCATGGAGCAGAGAGATTAAGGGGAGAAAATGACATGAAATCTTTATCCGTGTTTTTCAAGGATGTGGGATCGGCCGTGAGAAACCCGAAGGTGTTGATCCCTGTTATTGCAATTATGTTTATACCGATCCTGTATAGTGGCATCTATCTGGCAGCCTATTGGGACCCGTATGGTCATGTGGATGAGATGCCGGTTGCCGTTGTCAATCTGGATAAAGGTGCTGAGCTGGAGGGCAAATCCCTCCATGTAGGTAGTGATCTGGTGGATGAGCTGAAGAAAAATGCCGATTTTAAATGGGACTTTGTCAGTGCCAGTCAAGCCAAAGAAGGCATGAGTAATGACAAATATTATATGCAAATTACGATTCCGGAGAACTTCTCATCTCAGGCAACAACATTGCTGGATGACAACCCGGAGCCGGCTGATCTGATCTATGAACCGAATGGCAATTACAGTTTTGTTGGTGCACAGATCGGTAAGACCGCTATTAAGGACCTGAAAGCAAAAGTCTCAGCCAAAGTAACGGAATCCTATGCAGAAACATTGCTCGACAAGTTCTCCGAAGTATCGGATGGCTTGGCTGAAGCAGGCGATGGGGCGGGTGAACTGAATACCGGCGCAGGCAAACTGGATGATGGTGCTGTTAAGCTCAAGGATAACCTGGCGAAGCTTGCATCCGGAACGCTTGAACTTCAGGAAGGACTTTCTCCATTAAGTGATGGTGTTAACGCGCTGCACACAGGGGCAACCAAGCTTGAAAGTGGAACATCAAATCTTGTATCCGGTCTGCAACAGCTTCAGGCAGCTGCTTCGAGCCAGCTTCAGAGCGGAGCAGATCAGTTGAAGGATGGTAGCGCCAAGTTGGAAACTGGACTCCAGTCTTCACTGGATGGCACAAGTAAGTTGCAGGCTGGTCTGAAATCATCAGAACAGGGCAGTGCAAAGCTGTCGGATGGTCTGCAAAGTGCTGTTCAGGGCAGTGGCACTCTGGCAACAGGCCTGCAATCGGCTGTAGATGGCAGCTCCAAGGTTGCTGATGGTGCACAGGGTGTAGCCGCCGGATTGAAACAGCTTGCTGCATCGAACCCCGAACTGGCTGAAAATGCGGATGTACAGAAGCTGCTTGCAGCAAGTGAAGCTGTTGCTGATGGCAGTGCACAACTGCATGAGAGCGAGCAGAAGCTGGCACAAGGTGCAGATCAGCTGCATCAGGGCAACCAGCAACTGGCTGCGGGTGCAACCGAGCTTCATGGAGGTCAGGAGCAACTTCTTGCTGGTGCGAACCAGCTGGTGGATGGTCAGAAACAATTGCTGGCTGGTGCAGGGCAGCTTAGTCAAGGAGGAGCGAAACTCTCCGATGGTCTGAAGCAGTTCAGCGGCAAATTGGGTGATGCTGCAAGTGGCGGTACATTGCTTGCAGATGGTGCCAAGCAGCTGGGCTCAGGAACAACAGCTTTGCAAACGGGTGTAGGTAAACTCAGTGGTGGCGTTAGTTCACTAACCGATGGTTCCAAGCAATTGGGTGATGGCGCGGGCAAACTGGCTGACGGCCTTACTGAGCTAAAAGATGGCTCGAGTGAATTGGAAACCAAGCTGAATGATGCCGCACAGAAAACATCCGAAGTTAAGAAAACGGATGATGTAGTGAACATGTTCGCTGAACCGGTAAACTCCTCGGAGAATACAGCAGAGAACGTGAGCAATTATGGTACAGGATTGACACCGTTCTTCCTGTCAATCGGTCTGTTTGTGGGATCGTTGATTTCCACGATTGTATTGAAAATGCGGGAAACGTCCGTACCTGGTGCAACAGGCTGGAATCGTTTTGTCAGCCGGACACTGGTATTTGGGTCCGTAAGTATTTTCCAATCAGTTATCGTGGCAAGTTTCATGTTATATGGTCTTGGACTGGAGACGCACAGCGTAGGGCTGTTCTATCTGTTTACCATTATTACGGGGCTGACCTTCATGTTGATCGTTCAGGCACTTGTAACCTGGCTGGATCTGCCTGGACGTTATGTTGTCATTCTGCTTCTGGTCTTCCAGCTTGCGGCTAGTGCAGGAACCTTCCCGGTAGAACTGATTCCATCATGGCTTCAGGCATTTAGCCCTTGGTTGCCAATGACACACAGCATTATGGGCTTCAAAGCCGTAGTATCGAGTGGTAATCTGGATGTGATGTGGCATCAGGCAGGTATTCTTAGCATCTATGCAGGTGTATCCATTCTGCTGACGCTTGCCTACTTCCTCTGGAATGGCAGACGTCCGAAAAAAGAAGTCGAACAGGCTGATTCTGGTCAAGTTGTGACGGCATAAGTCGAACCTGATCTTCAGCAGGGTCATATTTTTGAAAAAAAACTTTATTTTCTTGTAGTGAAATTATGCAATATAGTAGTCAAATAGTGCAAATAGCCTGTGACCCTAAAAAGGGGTTGCAGGCTATTTTGTATACAAATGCATAGAGAAGTAAAGTTTCGCTGGCTTAAGCAGTGAAAATTTGGTGGAATTATGGATAAACGTAGGCGGCACATGGAACGATTTTCTTCTGTCAGCAATTTAATTCAGTTGTACTCTGGCTTAAAAAGTGTATAATTATTCGAAAAAGAGATGAATTTAAACGTCACTACTGTAAAGCTGTACTGCAAAACATTTCTTATCAGAGGTATTAAAAAGTTTAAATTGCGCTGATGTTAGGTCGGTGTTAAAATAATAGAACTATATCAAAAAAACGTCGCTCCATTTCAGTAGCCGTGCCAGCGGCTGCGTGTTGATTTATACAGGCTGTTTGCCGGATCGTCCGGATCAGCTCATCTCATTTAATGGCTTCTGCCCAATAGCAGGCATTATTTTTGACAGTCTCATGCTGTCACCTCTTCTATCTAGCAGGCTCTATCGCAAGCGAAAGGCCAGCTCCTCCCGTTTCATTGTTGCCTGTTGCCTATGTTCTTGATCTTTCCGAAATACTTCATTATAGAAAGGTTGCGTTCCATGAGACACATCGGATTACCTCCAAAACAGGGTCTGTATGACCCGCAGTTCGAAAAAGACGCATGCGGAATGGGTTTTGTTGCCAACATCAAAGGAGTACCTTCACACGATATCGTTAGTCAGGCACTGACCATGCTTAGTAACATGGAACACCGTGGAGGACAGGGAAGTGAGCCGAATTCCGGTGACGGAGCAGGTATCCTGATTCAGATTCCACATCGCTTCTTTGCACAGGAAGCGGAACGTCTTGGTTTTGCATTGCCTGAACAGGGATTCTATGGCGTAGGAATGTTGTTCCTTTCCCAGGACCCTGCCATTCGCAGTGCGCATGAAGAGAGCCTTAAGAAGATTATTGAAGAAGAAGGTCAGACGTTCCTGGGTTTCCGGGATGTTCCTACTTTTGATGAAATGCTTGGCCGTTCTGCGCTTGCAGCAAAACCTTATGTACGTCAGGTGTTTATTGGAAGATC
Organism: Paenibacillus sp. BGI2013; assembly: GCF_002843485.1. Classification (NCBI taxonomy): domain Bacteria; kingdom Bacillati; phylum Bacillota; class Bacilli; order Caryophanales; family Paenibacillaceae; genus Paenibacillus; species Paenibacillus sp. BGI2013. The sequence goes on along the minus strand of NZ_PJFA01000006.1, from coordinate 246,459 downwards.
CGCAGATGTGAAGGATGAGCTTGGATTCGAGCGTAAGCTGTATGTTATTCGCAGATGCGCTGAGCTGGCTATTCGTTATTCGGCAGATGAAGCAGAAGGTGGTTCGTTCTACCTTCCGAGCATGTCTTGTCGCAAAATTGTATATAAAGGCATGCTGACAACTGAACAAGTTGGCGGGTTCTATCTGGATCTGCAGGAAGAACTCGTGGAATCGGCCATTGGACTTGTGCATTCCCGTTTCAGTACCAACACCTTCCCCAGCTGGGAACGTGCCCACCCGTATCGTTTCATGATCCACAACGGTGAGATCAATACGATGCGTGGTAACGTGAACTGGATGCATGCACGGCAATCCTTGTTCGAGAGCGAGTTGTTTGGTAACGACATCGCGAAAGTAAAACCGGTTATCAATCCGGACGGTTCGGATACAGCCATGTTTGATAACACGCTGGAGTTCCTGTATCTGAGTGGTCGTTCCCTGCCACACGTGGCGATGATGATGGTTCCTGAACCTTGGAGCACAGATGAGGACATGGACCCTGCCAAAAAAGCATTTTATGAATATCACAGCACGATGATGGAGCCTTGGGATGGACCAGCAGCAATGGCCTTTACAGATGGTTTGCAAATTGGTGCAACACTTGACCGTAATGGATTGCGTCCAGCTCGTTATTATGTAACCAAGGATGACCGTATTATCCTGTCCTCCGAAGTTGGGGTACTTGATATTGCGCCGGAAGAGATCCTGTACAAAGATCGTCTGCGTCCAGGTCGGATGTTGCTTGTGGATACACAAGAAGGCCGCATCATCGCGGATGAGGAAGTAAAAGCAATCATTGCAGCCGAGAATCCGTATCAGGATTGGCTTGATGAGCATTTGATGGATCTGAGCGAGTTGCCGGACGCACCGGAACTTCCTGATCCAAAACATGATAACGTGACCCAGCTTCAGCTCGCTTATGGTTATACATTTGAAGAACTACGTAAAATCCTGGAGCCGATGGCAACAACAGGTATGGAAGCTACGGGTTCGATGGGTTATGATGCACCGCTGGCTGTGCTGTCCGATCGTCCACAGCGTCTGTACAACTACTTTAAACAGATGTTCGCCCAGGTAACCAACCCGCCAATCGATGCAATCCGTGAAGAGATTGTAACGTCTACGGCAACAACCATTGGTCCTGAGCGCAACTTGCTGAACCCTGAACCGGAGAGTTGTCGCCAGATCCGTCTGGATACACCGGTATTGTCTAATGAAGACTTTGCGAAGATTCGCCATGTGCGTCGCCCAGGCTTCCGCTCCATGACGATTCCAATCTTCTTCACCGCTGCGGAAGGGGCAGAAGGACTTCGCAAAGCGATGGATTTGCTCTTCGAAGCTGCAGATCGTGTCATCGACAAAGGTCATAACATTCTGATCCTGTCTGACCGCGGTGTGGACGCAGAGAATGCTGCCATTCCTGCATTGCTTGCTGTAGCAGGTCTGCATCACCATCTGATTCGCCAGGGAACCAGAACCAAAGTCAGCATTATGCTTGAATCGGCAGAACCGCGTGATATTCACCACTACGCGTTGCTGCTGGGTTATGGTGTAAGTGCGGTGAACCCTTATCTGGCCTTTGAAACGCTGGATGACATGATTCAGCAAGGATTGCTGCGTGGTATCTCGCATGAGAAAGCAGTGAAAAACTACATTAAAGCAGCTACCAAAGGCGTTACTAAAGTGTTGTCCAAAATGGGGATTTCTACGATTCAATCGTATCGTGGAGCTCAAATCTTCGAAGCGGTAGGTCTGAAATCAGACTTCGTTGACCGTTACTTTACCTGGACACCTTCCCGTATCGGTGGAATTGGGTTGGAAGAAGTGGCAGCCGAAGCGTTGACACATCATAACCGTGCCTTTACGGAAAAAGACGGTAACGATAAAGTATTGGATTCCGGTGGGGATTATCAATGGCGTAACGACGGAGAAGAGCATCTGTTCAATCCGCAAACCATTCATACCCTGCAACATGCGGTACGCACTGGGGATTACAAGCTGTATAAAAAATATTCCAAACTTGTGCAAGGTGAGAATGATCAATTGTTGACCATTCGCTCCATGCTGAAGCTGAAACCGGTAGGAGCTTCCATTCCACTCGAAGAAGTTGAATCCGTAGAAGATATCATGCGTCGATTCAAAACAGGTGCAATGTCCTTCGGTTCGATCAGTAAAGAGGCGCATGAAGATCTTGCCATCGCTATGAACCGTGTTGGAGGTAAATCCAATACCGGTGAAGGTGGAGAAGACCCGGCTCGCTTCATTAAAGATAGCAACGGGGATTCCCGTCGTAGTGCGATTAAACAGGTAGCATCCGGACGTTTTGGTGTTACATCCAACTACTTGGTTAATGCCGACGAGATTCAGATTAAAATGGCTCAGGGAGCTAAACCAGGTGAAGGCGGACAGCTGCCAGGACGTAAAGTGTATCCTTGGGTTGCTGAAGTTCGTGGATCTACACCGGGTGTAGGTCTGATCTCGCCACCACCGCATCACGATATCTACTCAATCGAAGATCTGGCAGAGTTGATCTATGACTTGAAAAATGCCAATCCGCGTGCTGAGATTAACGTGAAGCTGGTATCGGAAGTGGGTGTGGGTACCATCGCAGCTGGTGTAGCCAAAGGCCGTGCCGATATTATCCTTGTCAGCGGTTATGACGGTGGTACAGGTGCATCGCCGCAAGGTTCGATTCGCCACGCAGGTATGCCTTGGGAACTAGGTCTTGCAGAGACACATCAAACGTTGATGTTGAACAATCTGCGTGACCGTGTTGTCCTCGAAACAGATGGCAAAATGCTTAACGGCCGTGACCTGGCGATTGCTGCCTTGCTAGGAGCAGAAGAGTATGGATTCTCTACGGCACCGCTCGTTGCACTTGGCTGTATCATGATGCGTGTCTGTCAGATGGATACCTGTCCGGTTGGTGTAGCGACACAGAATCCGGAATTGCGTAAAAATTATATGGGTGATCCAGCTCATGTGGTTAACTTCATGCGATTTGTTGCTGAAGATGTGCGTGAGATCATGGCTGATCTTGGTTTCCGTACTATTCAGGAGATGGTCGGACGTACAGATTGCCTCGAAACGGTAGAAGCCGTAGATCACTGGAAGAAAAAAGGTGTGGATCTGTCTGTATTGCTGCACGTGCCTGAAATGCCGGAAGGTTCTGCACGTTACCGTACACAGCATCAGAATCACCAATTGGAAGAAACGCTGGATATGCAACAATTGTTGCCACTGGCACAGGCTGCTATTGAATCCAGTCAACCGGTTGAAGCGGTGCTTCCAATTACAAACGTTAACCGTGCAGTAGGTACCATTTTGGGTAGTGAGATCACACGCAAATATGGACTCGCAGGATTGCCTGAAGATACGGTTAAATTTAAGTTTGTCGGCTCTGCCGGACAAAGCTTTGGGGCCTTTGTACCTAAAGGTATGACCTTGACCGTTGAAGGGGATTCCAATGACTACGTAGGTAAAGGACTGTCCGGAGGTAAACTGATCGTGATGCCTTCTCCGAAAGCAACGTTTGAGGCGGAAGATAACATCATTATTGGTAATACGGCTCTCTACGGAGCAACAAGCGGTGAAGCGTATATCCGTGGTATTGCGGGTGAGCGATTTGCTGTACGTAACTCGGGCGCCAAAGTAGTTGTTGAAGGTGTAGGCGACCATGGTTGTGAGTATATGACAGGTGGACGTGTCGTTGTACTGGGCGATACAGGTCGTAACTTTGCAGCAGGGATGTCCGGAGGTATTGCCTATGTGTATGATCCGGAAGGCACATTCCTGAAACGTTGTAATCTGGAAATGGTTCTTTTGGAGCGTATCGAAGATGTGGCAGAAAGTGCAGATCTGCGAGGCATGATTCAACGTCATGTTGCCAACACAGGAAGTGCTGTCGGTCAGCGCGTTCTGGATAACTGGCAAGATGCGCTGAATCAGTTCGTTCGGGTTATTCCGAAGGACTTCAAACGTATGACAGAACAGATCGAACGGATTCAGGCAACAGGTTTGACTGGAGAAGCAGCGCTGCTTGCAGCGTTTGAAGCGAATATGCGTGAACTTGCACGTGCTGGAGGTTAATAACTTCCTTGTTCAAAGTTATAAGTGCATGAACAGGTTGTATTAAGAATAATAGGAGCAATATGGTTGCCATTCCGGCACCATATTGCTCCTATTTTGCTTTCGACAAAATTAGAACCCCATCAAAAAACGTTATCGCCATGAGACGACAACATCGAGGAACTTTCTCAAGTATAATAAGGCTAGTTTTGGAGGGCAGGGAAAGTATAAAGATAAGAGAGGTTAGCGGAATGAATATGAAGCATCCAAACAGGGACGATCGTAGGCCGACAGGTAAACAAGTCGAAGCAACCCAGATGGACATCATGAAGGTGTTACTGCAATGCGGAATCGACCCGGAGCGTTGGAACCATTTCGTATCCTCCGTCAACAACAAGCGTCCTTGACACAATAGACAAGCATGGAATGAAAGGGAATTAAGACACAAAAAAAGCCCAGAAGCCAGAGAGGTTATCTCTCGGGAACTGGGTCCTCTTTTCGGGTTTAGTCCATGCTGCGTTCCATTCGGACAAATGCAATAAAACGACGTGCCTCTTCTTCTGTTAAAGACTTCCCATCAATCATCAGATCGAAGCGTTCTAACACTTCTTTGTCCGATAACTCCAAGGTATCCACGAAATCACGTACGTCTTCATCCATCACGACATCACTTTGCTTTGTACGTCCTATAAGATAATCGATAGACACCTCAAAGATGTCAGCAAGTCTCGTTAACACTTCGAAATCCGGTTTACGTCGATTCTTCTCGTAGTGGGAGAGAGCAGCTCTTGTAATATGAATGGAGCTCGCAAGTTCTTCTTGAGTAAGTCCCCGCTGTTCCCGTAATTCTGCAATGCGATTTCCGTAGCTCATAAGCTATTTCCCCCTGAACGACATCAAATATATATTGAAACAATCCTGAGCCAAGTGTTTGATCAGGGCAGCTTTCCTGCAAAAGAGTAACTCCTCATGTGTTTCCTTTAACCCATTTCCATTTGTAAATAGGTCTGTCTAAGGACATCTCAAATTGTCGTAAATCAAAAGAACCATGTCCAAATACCGCTTGACATGATACGTATTGTATCGTAAATTGGACGTATGGAGTTACAAAATGTATCATTTGGAATATTTTAAGTATCTCCTTGTTGCCTGGACCATATACCTGTGAGAAGGAAGTGGAGGCAGTCCATGTAGGCTAATCCATTCTAAAGGAATGAAACCATGTATTCAATAATTCAGGAATGGGCTGATATGAAATTAAATGTCCATATGTACATTCAGGAGTTTCATGGGAAAATGGTAGACCGCAAAAGACGCCCTGTTCTGTTACTTGGAATGGACACTCAAGCAATCACCTTCCTGAGCGACCTGAACTTGCCGGTATCATCAGAAATGCTCATTGGTTTGGATGTTGAAGATCAACATGTATGTGTACGACTTCACGCAAGGTTGCAATGGAAACAGCCCTTCGGAGAGCTCACAATGTATCATTCAAACTTGCATATTCAGCACGAACAGAAACTATATATAACTGGACAGTTAAACACAATGCTTACTGAAGTTCAGTTTCCCGCGGTTTCCCGTTTTCAGTATGAAAAGGCAACAGAACAAAAGGCTCTGCAGGAACCCTATCATTACATTGATTTCACCATATAATTCCAAGTCGATTCTTAACAATTTCTGAACAAAACATGTACTTAACGCCATTTTACTATATTTCATAGCGTTATGCATTAGTTCTTTAACACCAAAAGCATTTGCGCAATGAATAAAGGGGCGAGGGGGCTCATACTATTTCAGGAAGTTTGGATATGGTTGAAATGCACTGCCACATATTATCCGGCCTAGATGATGGTCCTGTTCGAATGGAGCAGTCCGTTGCGATGGCTGAGAAGGCGGCAGCCTCAGGAATTACCTCCATTATTGCTACTCCGCATCACCTGAACGGGCAATACAACAATGAACCGATGGTGGTCAATCAGGCCGTGAACCTGCTCCATGCAGAACTTCGCAAACGTAACATTCGCCTGGAGATCCGTCCCGGACAGGAGATCAGGGTGCATGACAACCTGATTGGAGACTTATATGCAGGAAAGTGCTGCACACTCGCCGGAAGTCGTTACATGTTGCTGGAACTGCCCTTTGGTCATATTCCCTCACAGTTCCCCAGGATACTGCATGAATTACGAATAGCGGGAATTACCCCTATTATTGCTCATCCGGAACGTAATCGTGTCATTTTGAAGAAGCCAAAGTTGTTGGCTGATTACTTGAGTCAAGGCGGACTATGTCAGCTCACAGCTCAATCTTTCACTGGGCTTTTCGGACGGAAAGTTCGGCAGTGGTGTTTTCATTTTTGCAAAGAAAACGGGTTTCATTTCATTTCATCAGATGCACATGATACGTGCAAAAGGACATTTGCCATAAGTGAAGGAGAGCGGGCCATCGAGCGTCGATTTGGAGCTGAAGCCGTTAAGCGGCTGGCAGAGAATGCGTCGCACATTCTATCAAATTCGTGTCTGGTCACAGAACGCTGGAAACCTCGCAAATGGCTACTGTCCATCTGGTAGTTACATAGGATAGATCACAACGTATAGGAGGAATGAAAGTGGAACTGAAAGGATATTTTCGACTCTTACAAAAGAAACTGTGGTTGATTGTTGCAATTGCTTTGATAGCCGGTGTGGGTGCAGGGGTTAAAAGCATTTTCTTCACCCAGCCCATCTATGAGGCAAGTTCCAAACTGATCGTGAACCAGACCTCTAACGTTCAAGGCCAGGCGATGATGGACTTCAGCATGATTCAAACCAATATCAAACTCATTAACTCATACAGAGAAATCATTAAATCTTCCGCCATTATGGATAAAGTCGCTACCACGTATCCGGACCTAGGCTTAACCTCTGCTCAGCTCATGAATAGCACTTCCGTCTCTACAGCCAGCGAATCCCAAGTGATGAGCATAACTGTACAAGGGACTACCTACGAAAAAGCCGCAAAAACGGTCAATGCCATCTCCAACGTGTTCCAATCTCAAATCCCCCTAATCATGAAAATCGATAATGTGGCTATCCTCAGTGAAGCAAAAGTGGATAGTAACGCATCTCCAATCAATATGAAAACCACATTAAGCATCATTGTCAGTCTGTTCGCAGGTCTTGTGCTCGCCATTGCACTTGTATTCCTGATGGATTATCTGGATGACACATTCAAATCCGAAACTGAGCTTGAAAAAGAGCTGGGCCTACCTGTGCTTACAGTGATATCCAAAATGAAAAAAGACGATCTGAAAAATACGAAAAATTACGTATCTCAACAGAAAGTGGGGGATGGCAAATATGTCGCGGCTAACCAATGAAAATAACAGTCTGGTGACCTATTTTAACTCCAAATCTCAGATCTCGGAGGGATACCGTAAATTACGGACGAACATCCAGTTCTCCTCAATCGACAGTCATATCAAAAAAATCATGGTGGCTTCCGCTGAATCCGGCGAAGGCAAGACCACAACGATTAGCAACCTGGCGGTAACCTATGCCCAGGAAGGCAAAAAAGTTCTGCTGATCGATGCGGATCTGCGTAATCCTTCTTTGCACCAGGTGTTTTCTGTACCGAATCATATCGGTCTGAGTAGTGTGCTGTCTAATCAGTACAGTGTGGAAGACGTGCTTAGAGAGAGTTATATCGACAATCTCCAATTGTTCACTTCTGGCCCAATTCCGCCGAACCCTTCCGAGATGATCGGTTCCAACCGGATGAAAAGGCTGATTGAGAAGTTAGAGGATCATTATGATGTCATCATGTTTGATACACCGCCGGTGCTTGCAGTAACGGATGCACTCATTGTGAGTTCGCTGTGTGATGGTGTGCTGCTGGTCGTGAACTCGGGCAAGGTCAAGAAGGAACTGGTGAAGAAGACCAAGGCTGCTCTGGAGCATGTGAATGCACGAATCCTGGGCGCAATCCTGAACAATATCAAAAACGCTGCAGTTCCGGTGGGCTACGGAGAGAAGTAAACCTTCCATCCAATGCTCCCAAGTAAACAGGTAATGTCTACTGCACCTTTATCACTGTAGGCACTCGGTCATGCTGTGGGTTCAATGAACCTTAGACGTTAATCGTCGAAGGTATGACGTGAGGACGGGTTAGATGCCCTGGTTCAACTTTTATCAAACTAAAAAAAAAGAGGATAGGGTGGTATTTATGAAAAAAGTGAGAAAAGCAATCATTCCTGCAGCTGGACTAGGTACACGATTTTTGCCAGCCACAAAAGCGATGCCCAAAGAAATGCTCCCTATTGTGGACAAACCAACTATACAGTATATCGTTGAGGAAGCCATTGCCTCTGGAATCGAAGACATCATCATCGTAACGGGTAAAGGGAAGCGGGCAATTGAAGATCATTTCGACAACGCTTTTGAACTGGAGCACAACTTGCTGGAAAAAGGGAAACTGGGCTTGCTTGAAGAGGTCCGCAAATCCTCTAACGTGGATATCCACTACATAAGACAAAAAGAGGCCAAAGGACTTGGTCATGCTGTCTGGTGTGCACGTAACTTTATCGGTGACGAACCTTTTGCCGTGTTGCTCGGAGATGACATCGTCGTATCGGAAGTTCCGTGCACCAAACAATTGATCGATCAATATGATCAGGTTCAACATTCCATTGTTGGCGTACAAACCGTACTGGCTGAACAAACAGACAGATACGGCATTGTGGACCCGCTTCAATCGGATGGCCGTTTGACAGAGGTTCTCAGATTCGTAGAGAAACCTGCCCAAGGCACAGCGCCATCCAACCTGGCGATTATGGGGAGATACGTACTGAGTCCAGAGATTTTCGAACATCTGGAGCAACAAGAGATTGGTCAAGGGGGAGAGATTCAATTAACAGATGCGATTCAGCGCTTAAATGAGACACAAGGAGTGTATGCTTACGATTTCGAGGGAGTACGTTATGACGTGGGCGAGAAACTGGGATTCATTTTGACAACCATCGACTTCGCTCTGCAAAAACAGGAACTTAGAATTCCAATGCTGCAAGCTCTGCAACAGATTCTGGAAAAAGAGTCGGTAGAACATGTAGCCGGGGGGGAGTTTGAATGAGTCCATCTCCCCAATCGAAGGAAGCGGAGATTGTTATGGACCCAAGTCTGGGGTACAATGCATCAACGATGTCAGGACAAAATGCGGATAAAGTGTATCTATTTATGAAAAGAATGCTCGATTTGCTGGGTTCTTTCATAGGTTTGATCATTTTGTGCCCCTTGTTTGCGGTCATCGGATTACTGATCAAAATCGAGGCCCCGCAGGGGTCTGTTTTTTTTCGTCAGGTACGAGTAGGACAGAATGGGAAAGAGTTTCATATGTACAAATTCAGGTCGATGGTTGCGAATGCAGAAGATCTGCTGGAACAGCTGATTGATCAGAATGAAGTGAACGGGAATATGTTCAAAATGAAAAATGATCCCCGCATTACCCGGATTGGCAAGTTCATTCGGAAAACCAGTCTGGATGAGCTGCCTCAGTTGTGGAACGTGTTCAGAGGAGAGATGAGTCTCGTTGGACCCAGACCGGCTCTGCCCAGAGAAGTGAAGAACTACACTTCCTATGACAGACAACGTCTTCAGATGATCCCGGGATGTACGGGATTATGGCAAGTCAGCGGACGAAATAGTGTTGGTTTTGAGGAAATGGTGGAGCTGGATCTGACGTATGCCCGTGAGCGCAGCATGATGGTGGATATCAAAATTATCTTCAGAACGTTCAAGGTGCTGGTAGGTTCGAAGGATGCGTTTTGAAACACGATTCTGGCTTTGAGGTGGCATAGCAGATATGCAAAAGACCGGTATACTTGCTGCATTAAATATGAAGTCGTTTAATATCATTCTTTTTTCGCTGGTAATTGTCTTCGCAGCAATCTATCTTCCGCTAGTCTCGGTTGTTGCACTCATAGCTGTGATTCTGCTGGGCGTTTATATTAAACAGCCCAGCTGGATTTTTATGATTCTCATCGTAAGTTTTTCATTATCCATTGATAAAATATTTAGCATTCATCTGGCAGGACTGGATTCGCTGTCCTTCTACAAGCTGGCGATTCTGGGTTTTGTCGTCTCTCTTTTTCTACGCTTTGGTATTCGCAAAGAGTTGATATATCCTGCACTGGCGATTGGTTTTTTATTTGTGGAGAGTTATTTTCTATCTGATCTGCCCAGTAAGGTTAGTCCGCTCGATCCATTCAAGGCCTTTCTAGGAGTCATTGTTCCTTTTTTGTTGCTGATGCCCCATTTTTCAAGAGAGATCAGTCAACGAATTATACGTGTACTCGCATGGTTGCCGCTGTTCAGTCTGGCTGGTGGTTATATTCTGCAACTCGCCGGCATATTGTCCATTACTAACCTGGAGATGTCGGGTGTAACCCGGTTACAGGGAGCTAACATCGCCGCGCATCTGGCCATGTTGTGTTTTATCTCCATCTGCGTCTGTCTGATTCAGATCAAGCAAGGGCATCAGGTTGTTCTGTATTACATGCTTACCTTGACACATCTGGTCATTCTGGTCCAGACGGGAACAAGGGGGCCGCTTATTGCGCTTATTCCGATTATTCTGGTCTACCTCTTTGATCAACTGAAAGCCTTCATCAAAGGCAGAGTCAGTGCCATTATTCCTCTCATTCTGTTTGTTGTCGCTGTGGCCTATATGGTGATTGCGCAGTGGGACAATTATGAGATGAGGTCAGAGAGCAAAGGCTTGTCGGGAAGGGATGTAGCCTGGAATTATTTTGTTGGCAAAGCAAATGAGTATCCGATATTTGGACGTGGACTCGGCTCAACTCTTGTAGCGAATGATGGAAGTATCTTTTCCGGCTTCGTTGTTCCACATAATGAATACATTCGTTTTTATTATGATGGCGGGTTAGTTGGAGCCATCCTGTTGTTTCTATCGCTGCTGCTGGTGTTTCGGGCTGTTTACTTCCGATTGGGCGGCATGATCCGGTTGTATTTTGCCGGTATGATTATCGGTTTCCTGACCTATTCCTTTTTTGACAATACCCTGTCCACGGTTCATCTGATTGCTCCATTCTGTATCTTCCTGAACGCGTTATATGCTACGGGAAAAGGAGTTCATTCCAAGTCAGGGGCTGAAGCAGAAGTGGATATACAGATACAGCGAGCCAAGGACGTATCCTTTTCAAAGGAGATTAGAACATGAAGGTCTGTTTGATCAGTTCTACAGGCGGTCATTTTGATGAATTAACCAAAATTATTCCTGCGGTTGAAGAACATGATTATTTCCTGATTACCGAGAAGAATAAAAGCAGAAAAGTAGAATCGTCTCAGGGCAAAGTATACTTCTTAATGCAGCAAGAGCGTAAAAATGCGATGTTCTTGCTAATCTTTGTGGCTAATATTATCAAATCGTTCTTTCTATATCTGCGTGAGCGTCCAAAGGTGATCATTACAACAGGGGCGGGAGCCACATATCCTTTTTGCCTTATCGGTAAAATCTTCGGCGCCAAGCTGATCTACATCGAAAGTTATGCCAAAATCTATTCCTCTAGCGCAACCGGGAGATTGATGTACAAAATCTCGGATGAGTTCTTCATCCAATGGGAAACGTTGCAGGATAGCTATCCCAATGCGAAGTACAGGGGGGCTTTATTTTGATATTTGCAATCGTTGGAACCCAGCGTTTTCCCTTCAATCGGATGTTTGAGCTTATTGATGAGGCGATTGAAGCAGGAATTATTGAAGAAGAGGTTGTTGCCCAATCCGGATATACCGAGTATCAGCCGCGGAATTTCACTGTGATTCCTTTCCTCACGCAGGAAGAGATGAATGAATATGTGGAGCGCAGCAGATGCATTATTTCTCATGCGGGTGTTGGCTCCATTACAAATTGTCTTGAACGCGGCAAGCCCGTTATTGTCATTCCACGCCGGAAAGAATGGGGCGAACATGTGGATGACCATCAGCTTGAGATTTCCAAGGTTTTTCAGGATAACGGCTATGTGGCCGTCGCGGAGAGTCAGGCTGAATTACAAAAACTGGTTCCTTGCATAGAAGAGCTGACGTTCCAGCCTTATGTGAGAAAACAGTCTGATCTGATTTCATCCATCAAAAATTACGTGAATAGTCTGTAAGAGGTATGAAGATTAACCATGAAAAAAAGGAGTCTATCATGAAACCAAAAGTATTGGTTGTTGGATCATCCTTGAAGGATATGGGCGGAATTGTGAGTGTCATCAAAAACATTGAGGATTCCTCCATCTCGGAAATGTATGCCATGCAGCGGGTCGAAACGTATATCACGGGCAGCGTGTTCTCACGGCTGCTTATTTTTATACGGGGATTCATGCAATTCTGGATGAAGTTGTACACGTTCAAGCCGGATATCGTGCATATTCATATGGCAAACAACGGGAGCTTTTATCGGAAGTCTCTATTTCTGCTAACCGCACGAAAGTTGTTTCGAAAGTCAGTTATTCTGCATATTCATGCGGCCAGCTTTGATGATTTCTACAATCAATTTGCTCTGCAGCGCAAGTATTGTCACTACATTCTGAATCAGGCAGACAAGTTGATTGTCTTGTCCCAGACGTGGAAAGAATACTTTGCTACGATTGTGCCGGAGACAGCCATTGAGGTTCTTTATAACGGGGTCTTTGTCAAAGAACCGTTTGTAAGAGAACAACAAACAGCCGTTAATGCTCTCTTCATGGGCAGACTGGGTGAGCGAAAAGGAGTCTACGATCTGCTTCAGTCCATTCAGCAATTGAAGGCTTTAGGCGTTACAGCCACCTTTAATCTGGCAGGGGATGGCGAAATCGAAGAAGTCAAAGCAATCGTGCAGAAGTATGGAATAGAGGATCGTGTCAATGTACTCGGCTGGATTAACGGAGAGCAAAAGGAAAAACTGATGCGGGAAGCGGATATACTGGTCCTGCCATCTTATCATGAGGGATTACCTATGGCCATACTTGAAGCAATGAATTGTGGCTTGCCCATTATATCGACCACCGTCGGAGGCATCCCCGAAGTGATTACATCCGGTCATAATGGGCTGTTAATCGAGCCGGGAGATGTGCACGGGCTGACATCAGCGCTGGAATATCTCATCACGGATGAAGAGGTTAGAGCAAGAATGGGTTCACATAACAGAGAGATTATATCGGATAAGTTCGATATGAATCTTCTCGTAGGCAGATTATCAGGAATATATGATGCACTTCAAGTGAAGGTATCCTAGTGAACAGGAAAAGGTGATGAAATGAACCCCTTGGTATCTTGCATCATTACGACCCATAACCGGGCCGAGTTATTGAAAAATGCGTTGAGAAGTGTACGTGAGCAAACACATCCGTATCTGGAGATTTTCATTGTGGATGATGGTTCAGAAGATCAGACGCCAGAGATCTGTCAGGCTTGGACCCGGGAAGATTCACGGATTCGGTACATTAGGGTTCCATATCCCAAAGGAGCCAACCATGCACGGAATGTAGGGATATCCCAAGCCAATGGCAAGTACATTGCCTTCCTGGATGATGATGATGAATGGATGCCTGACAAAATAAAAACCCAGGCGGAAGTGCTGGAACGAACAAAGGAATCATTCACCTTTTGCAGCAAGTATCTCGCATACACGAATGAGCAGCATCAGGTGGTCAAACGGAAATTGTCGGTGGAACCTCGCGATGTTATTCGGTATGAGGATCTGCTTACATTCAACTGGATTGGGGAAACGTCCAAAATCATGGTACTCACCTCACTGGCCCGTGAAGTTCGATTCGATGAGAATCTGACATCCGCTCAGGATTATGACTTTTATCTGCGCATATTGAAACGAGGCTACATCGCCGTGAATGTGAAAGAACCGCTGGTGGATATCAACATCCATAGTGGTCCACGAATTTCAACCTCTACAACGGCCAAGTACAAGGGCCAACGCAAGATTATTTTGAAATACTACAATGACATGTCCAAGGAACAGAAGCGCCGTCAGTTACACCATTATCGAATGCTTGAATGGTCGAGAAATACACTTCGCAATAATGTTTATTTGAAAAAAGCACTGTCGCTGTACCCTTGGTGGAAAGATTGGGTGCTGCTCAAGCGTAATACCAAAATTATGATGCAAGGATTTTTAATGAGATTTCATGCAAGGCGCGCAGTTGGAACGTATACAGAGGAACCTGTGCGAATGAAACTAAAGTAAGAGGTGCCTGGATGGAAAATCCGACGGTGTATATGCTGCCCAAGATGATTGAAAACAATAAATTCAATGAACTGTTATCCGATTCCATTGAGAACAAGGGATGGGAAGTGAAACAGTTTACCAAAAGAGATCTAATCAAACTGAAAAAAAATGATGTGTTGCATTTTCATTGGCCCAGCTTCTATTACAGGGGTTCTTCCGTGCTGACAACAGTGATCAAGTCCATTCTATATGTATTGATGATTTGTTTTGCACGCTTGCGCGGGGCCAAATTGTTCTGGACGGTGCACAACATCTGGCCACACAACAGCGGCAAGACGCGATTCGATTATTGGATGAGAAAAATACTGGTCCAAAATTGCTCCAAGCTGATTGTCATGGGTAAACCCTTGATCTCGGAAATCTGTTCGACGTTTGGGATTGATTCCAGCCGGATCGAGGTTATACCACATGGACATTATAAGGGAGTGTATCAGGGAAAAGGCGTGAATATCCGCTCCCGGTTTGGCATCCCGGAGGAGAGTTATGTGTATGCGTTCTTCGGTCAGGTGTCGCCGTACAAGGGAGTGGATGATTTGCTGGAGGCATTCAAGGATCTGGATTCCGAACAAGCCCATCTGTTGATTGCTGGTAAAAAGGTAAAGGATTATGACCTTGGAGATGAATTTCTCAAGAGTGGACATATTCATACTCATTTTCATTTCATCGAAGATGATGAATATTCGGATTATTTTGATGCAGTCGATTCAATCATTCTTCCATACAAGCAAATTGCGACTTCTGGCAGTGCAATTCTGGCATTGACCTTCTGTAAACCGGTGGTGGCACCACGGATTGGCTTGTTGGAGGAATATCTGCCTGAAGATTGTGCCGTGCTCTACGAACCTTCGGATCCGGATGGATTGCTCAAGGCAATGAATATGATCCGGTTAAAACAATCGGAGTTTCAGGAAGGCAGTGGTTTTGTCAAAGCGTTGGAGCGGCTGGATTGGCCAGTGATTGCCCAAAGGACACTTACTCTGTACTCCAGTTAGTGCAGATGAACGGGTGGACCTAATTGAAAAATATGGGGATGAAATGATGAAGGTAACCGTCGCGATCTGTACGTATAACCGTGCTCATGATGCGGTAGAGGCTATACGAAGTGCAATACAACAGAATTACGCAAGCAGCGACTATGAGATCATACTCATTGATAACAATTCAAAAGACAACACACGGGAAGTCGTGCTTCAAACCATCTTGCATCATGAGAACCATTCGATCCGTTATGTGTTGGAAGAAAAGCAAGGCTTGTCTGTCGCCCGTAACCGGGCCATTCACGAGGCGCGCGGCCAGTATATCCTTTTCCTTGACGATGATGCCTTTGCTTGCAGGGACTGGATTCACCAGATCGTTAGTGTGTTTGAGATGAATGAAAATATCGGTTGTGTTGGTGGCAAGATTGATCCGATCTGGGAAGTACCTGAGCCAATGTGGATTCCACCGGAGAACAGGTCGCTATTCACCATTCTGGATTTTGCAGATGAAGTCACTGAAATGAAAAGTCCTTATATTCCATTTGGTGCAAATGTGGCTTTTCGTTTATCTGTCTTTGATCAACTGGCTCCCTTCCGTGAAGATCTTGGAAGAGTGGGGAATAATCTTCTCTCCAGTGAAGAGAGTGAGTTAATTGCAAGAATACGGACAAAGTTCAAGGTATATTACACGCCATACGGCGCGGTACAACATAAAGTAGCCAAAGAGCGAACGACAAAGAACTGGTTTCTGCGCCGAATCTATTGGCAAGGTGTGAGTGATGCCATTCGTGATCAGGATCGTGGTGTTGTGCGTACGGCCAAACATGGCATCAAGCTTGCACAGGGGATCACAACCTCACTGATCTACATTTATAATTCAGATCGGTTCACACGTCAGCTTGCCAAAGTATGTTACCGAAACGGCATGATTGTTGGGTCGCTTCGTCAAAACAGTAAGGGATGAGGATCGCTATGGCGCAAGTTGCACTTCGCAAAGTATTCAGAGGAAACGGCTTAATGAGTGCCATATTTCAGACAAGTGGGACCAATCTGCTCGTCATGACACTGACGATGCTGTCTTCCATTTTGACGTCACGCATGTTCGGGGTAGAGGGAAAGGGTGCGTTTTCGGCCATTCTATTCTGGCCTGCGCTCTTAACCGGATTGGTCGGATTCGGACTACCCACTTCTATCATTTATAACATCAAACAGAGCGCAACCGAGAAGAGTGCACAGTATGTTCGGTTAAGCTTTCTTTTTCAAGTTCCGGTGTGCATCATCATTGGTATTGTGGCCTGGTTTGGATTACCTTTCTGGCTCTCCAGCTTTCCGCCGGAGGTCGTGCAGATATCGAGATGGTATACGATTGCAACCGTTCCTGTACTTATTGTCATCAATCTCATATCAGCCCTCTCGCAGAGTCGGGAGAAATTCGCTGTATATAATGGTATCCGGTTAATGATCCCCCTGTTTAATGTAGGCGGGCTTTTTGTGTTATGGGGCCTGGGCATGCTGAGCATTCAGCTCGCGGCTGCGATCTATTTTGTAACCAGCTTCTCCGTGGTGGCGTGGGCTATCTATGCCAACCGTAATGAATTAAGACTGAGATGGTTCAAGGATCGGGTGGACCAGAGTTCGGCCAAGAAACTTTTTGGTTATGGCAGCAAGGTGTATGGTGTTGAATTGTTAGGAACGCTGTATACCCAGTTTGATAAAATCATTATTTTGGCTTTGCTCACCCCGCGTGATTTTGGACTGTATTCCGTCGTATTTGCGTTATCCCGAATCTACAATGCGGTTCAGACGGCCATTAGCAATGTTGTTTTTCCAAAAGTGACTGGATTGCCCCAAGAGCAGATTATTCGAACAGTTGGCAGAGCCTTCCGCATCTCGCTCATGGTCATGATGATCATTGTAATACCCACCATGTTTGTGGGGAACTACCTGATGGGTCTTCTGTTTGGCTCCGAATTTTTGGAAGCGAGCGTAGCATTTTATATTTTGGCTGTGGAATGCATTATTGGTGGTGGCTCCTGGATTCTGGCATCCGCATTTAATGCACTTGGTCGGCCTGGACTTGTGATGATCAGACAGCTCATTGCACTCTCGGTGACGGTGGCTTTGTTCTTTGTATTCACCCCGCTGTGGGGGCTCAACGGAATTGCAATTGCTTTATTGATCGGGTCCATTGTACGAATGGTGGTTACTGTGGCTGCGATGAAGATTGTATTTAAGGTGAAGTTTGCCGCCATGTTCTATGACAAGGAAGATCTGACGTTTCTCTATGAACGGTTAAATAAAAAAAGAAGAAGAGTCACCCAAGGAGGAGATGGAGATGCTGGGCACTAACAATATTCATCCAATGGAAGAGTTGAAGGGACATTTACGTCAGATTTTGAAGGTCATTCCACCGCGTACCGAAATCTATTATTTGGATTACCCGGTGCATAGCAATGGTGGCGACTTGTTGATTATGAAAGGTACTGAGGCTTTCTTCCGGGACAATGATATTCATGTACGTGCCAGATACAGCATTCTGGATTGCCCTTTATCCCTCAAGGTTCCGGAAGGTATCACGATTGTGTTGCACGGGGGAGGTAACTTTGGTGATCTGTATCCTGCCCATCAGAAATTGAGAGAACGAATGATTGCCCAACATCCGAATCACCGGATTGTCATTCTGCCACAGACGATGTTTTACAAGAGTGATATTGAATTGAAAAAGACAGCCCAAGTATTCAATCGTCATAAGGATGTACACTTTTTTGTCCGGGACACCTTATCTTATGAGATAGCCAGTAAAGAATTTCAACAAACCAATGTGTATCTATCCCCGGATATGGCGCATCAGTTGTGGCCTTTGAAGTCCAAGAGCAAGCCTACCGCAGAGATGTTGTATTTCTTTCGTAAAGACATTGAGAAAACTCAGAATCAGGTGCATTACGAATCCGTCAGTGGACCTAAGGCCACGTTTAAAGACTGGGAGACATTGTACAACCGGGTAGACCGGAAGATCATTCGCATGATTACATCCCGGTTGAAGTCAGGGAAAGGTAGCTCTTTCGCCCGCTGGTTGTGGTACAAATACTCTGATCGGATGGTACATACGGCCATTAAGGAATTCAATCAATACCGAACCATCACGACATCCCGTCTGCATGGACATATTCTGGCCTGTCTCCTGGATCAACCGAACATCCTGCTGGATAATTCATACGGCAAAAACTCGAATTATTATGCAGCTTGGACCAAGAGCAATCCGGCAGGCAGACTGGAGTCCAATCAGACCAGCACATATAACAAGCCAACCGAGACAGGCAAGGGAGCAAGTACGGTTGTGTTGTCGGATGGTGCAGCCCTATGAGAAGTATTCTGTTATCCGGCGGTTCTGGCAAACGTCTCTGGCCGTTATCCAACGATTCCAGATCCAAGCAATTTCTTAAAGTTCTTCATGGGCCAGAGGGAAGTCCGGAATCCATGGTACAGCGGGTATGGCGACAGCTGAATCATGCCGGACTTGCATCAGAGGCGCTTATTGCGACCAGTTTGCCACAGGTGGAGATTCTGACTTCTCAGCTGGGAGACGATGTGAGACTGGTTGTGGAGCCTGAGCGCAGAGATACGTTTCCTGCGATTGCGCTGGCAGTCTCCTATCTGTATTCCGTAGAGAGTGTGAGTCTGAATGAGACAATTGCAGTGTTGCCTGTGGATCCCTTTGTTGAAAAAGAATTCTTCGAAGTGCTGGCAACCTTACCGGAGATGCTTGATAAGTCTGGTGCTGATCTGGCCTTGATGGGAGTTGTGCCGACATACCCGTCAGAGAAGTACGGATACATCATTCCGCAATTCCTATCTTCCAGTGAAAATAACAATGAATACGTGAATGTAGCGAAGTTCCAGGAAAAACCCTGCGAATCCGATGCGGTCCTCATGATTGAGCAGGCCGCATTATGGAATTGCGGGGTTTTTGCTTTTAAACTTGGTTATTTGATTAATCTGCTCATTGAGATGGAACTGCCGATCCAGTATGACGAGATGCTGAAGCAATACGAAAGATTGAACAAGATCAGTTTTGATTACCAGGTTGTCGAGAAGGCAAATCAGATTATCGCTATTCCGTATAACGGCTTCTGGAAAGATCTAGGCACGTGGAACACACTTACGGAAGAGATGGGAAGCTCGGTAGTAGGAAAAGGGTGGATTACGGGAGATTCCCTGAATACCCACCTGGTCAATGAATTGAACATTCCGGTTGCCATATTGGGCTTGTCAGATGTGGTGGTTGCCGTGAGTCCGGATGGCATTCTGGTCAGTGACAAAGAAGCCAGCCCACGGATCAAGGAAATCTTGAAGAATGAGGATCAACGCCCCATGTATGAGGAGCGTAGGTGGGGTTGCTACCGGGTTCTGGATTATACAAGAAACGAAGCTGGCGGCGAGGTTCTCACCAAACGAATCTGCATCAGTGCCGGGAAAAACCTGAGTTATCAATACCATTTGCTTCGCAATGAGGTATGGACGGTTGTATCGGGAACAGGGGAATTGATTCTGGATGGGCAGAGCCGAATGATCGGGCAAGGAGATACAGTGATCATTGACCGGAGTATGTTTCATTCCGTCAGAGCCGTTACGGAACTGGAGATCATTGAAGTACAGATCGGCAGCCAGCTGATTGAGGAAGATATCGTTAGAGTGTCTACCGAATGGCAGGACATTGTTCAGACATATGTGAAGCACGCGTAACCAACACATTAGAACATGGGGGAGATTATGGAATGAATATTACGGTGATTGGCACAGGGTATGTGGGTTTGGTATCGGGCGTATGTTTTTCGGAACTGGGAAATAACGTGATCTGTGTCGACAACAATGTGGAAAAAGTGAATATGTTAATGGACGGTCATGTTCCGATCTATGAACCGGGTCTGAAGGATATCATGAATGCCAATATGAAAGCAGGAAGGCTGTCCTTCACCACCAACATTCAGGATGCTATCAGTCGTTCGGATATCATCATTATCGCGGTGGGTACGCCATCCCTGCCTAATGGCGAAGCAAATCTGAGCTTTATTGAGCTTGTCGCGCGAGAAATAGGTTCTTATATGGATAATTATAAAATAATAATGACTAAAAGCACTGTTCCTGTCGGAACTAACGATCGTATTCAGGAATGGATCAGCAGTTTGACGAATCATCCATTCGACATGGCATCGGTACCGGAGTTCCTGCGAGAAGGTACCGCTGTCCAGGATACGCTCTATCCTGACCGGATAGTCATTGGGACACATAGTGAGCGGGCAGTCGCCACGTTGAAAGAGCTGCATCAGCCATTAACCGATCAGATTATTGTTACGGATATTCGCTCGGCCGAAATGATTAAATATGCATCCAACGCTTTCCTGGCAACCAAGATCTCATTTATCAACGAAATCTCTAACATCTGTGAAAAAGTAGGAGCAGATGTCAGCCGTGTTGCCGAAGGCATGGGCTATGACAGACGAATCGGTGCCTCCTTTCTCAAGGCAGGCATTGGTTACGGAGGTTCCTGTTTCCCTAAGGATACACAAGCTCTGATTCAAATTGCAGGTAATGTGGATTATGACTTCAAACTGCTGAAGTCCGTGGTGGAAGTGAACAAAGATCAACGCTTCAACATCATTCGTAAACTGGAAGATGCACTAGGCTCACTCGAAGGGAAGGAGATTGCCATCTGGGGGCTTGCTTTCAAACCAGATACCGATGACGTTCGTGATGCTCCGGCGATTGAGATCATTCAACGTTTGCTTGAGCAGGGAGCGGTGATTCGGGCATATGACCCCATCGCTACCGAGAACTTCCGCAAAGAGGTGGATTCCCCATCCATTACGTGGGAAGAGCGTGCCATGAAAGCGGCGGAAGGTGCTGATGCACTCTGTGTTCTGACGGAATGGAAAGAGTTCATGGAGGTTAATCTGACTGATTTGGCAGCGCATATGAATCAACCCATCCTGATTGATGGAAGAAACATCTACGGAGAAGATCAGATTAAAGATACGTCCTTTCAATACTACTCCGTTGGTCGTCCAGGTCTAACCAATATCGATGGAAGAAAAACGGCAGTCATCTGACGGAGGCCATAACATGAGACGCGGGATCAAAATAACATTAGGTGCCATTTCCCTTGTTGCAGTTGTCATGATTGGATATTCTGTGTATCTGTATTCGCATGTTAAATCAGCGGCGGATCAAATGTATGAACCCCGGGAACCCATCAAGCAGGTATCTATTGTAGACCAGCGGGGTGGGGGAGATTTCCCTGTGGACATGGAGAATGAAGAACCTTTTAATGCTTTGATTATGGGTGTGGATGAACGTTCCAATGATCGGGGGCGCTCCGACACCATGATTGTATTAAGTGTTAATCCTGCGAAACAATCCGCACTTATGTTTAACATTCCCCGAGATACCAGAACGAATATTGTTGGTCACGGCACGGAGGATAAGATCAACCATGCCTATGCTTTTGGGGGCGTTAACATGTCTGTGCAGACCGTGGAACAATTGCTCAACGTTCCCATACATTACTACATGAAAGTGAATATGGAGGGCTTTGCACAAGTCATCGACATGGTGGGTGGAGTGGATGTGAATAACCCGTTTGCATTTGACTATGAGGGTTACCGGTTCGAGCAAGGGAATATTCATCTGGATGGTGAAGCTGCTTTGGGATTTTCGCGGATGCGTTATGATGATCCGAAGGGAGATCTCGGGCGGAATGACCGCCAGCGGGAGATCATCAAACAAGTGCTGAAGAATACGGTTCAGGTATCCAACGTGTTGCAACTGGAGACGTTGCTGGACGAAGTCAGTGCTCACGTCAGAACCGACGTTACCTTTGATGAGATGAAGCAGATGTTCTCCAATTATCGTTCGGTACTGGATCATATTGAATCCGTTGAGATTAAAGGCACGGGCAAGAAAATAGACGGAGTGTATTACTATATCGTGGAACAATCGGAACGAGACAGGATACATCAGATGATTGAAGAACATTCAAAATGATCGGATAGGGCGGTGAACCAGATGCGTATCTCCAGGCTAATGAAATTGTCCCTGATTGTGCTACTAATGTATATGCTCATGATACCGGCAAGTACAAATTATGTTCAATCAGCTCAAAACTATCAATGGAAGAATATACCTATTGGTGGTGGGGGGTACGTTACAGGCGTGGTTATTCATCCGACTGAGCCTGATCTGGTTTACGCTCGAACTGACGTTGGAGGAGTATATCGGTTGGATGCAGCTTCAGGAGATTGGGTCCCACTACTGGATCATTTTGGAGATGAGGACAGCAATCTGTACGGCGTGGATGGAATTGCGCTGGATCAGCAAAACCCCAATGTCGTGTATATCGCTGCTGGGAAGTACGGGAACGTGGGGCCGAGTGATATTCTGAAATCCACAGATCGGGGAGAGACCTGGATTCGAACCGGACTTAATCTTCGTAATGAATCAAATGGAAATATCCATCGAGCCATGGGAGAGAGCATCGCGGTTAATCCCACGAACTCCAATTACCTGCACGTGGGTACACGATATGATGGATTGTACACTTCCAGTGATGGTGCAGCCACGTGGAGCAAGGTATGGGATGTACCTAGCGGGCTATCTGGTGAGGGAATTCGAAGTGTAGCTTATGGATTGAATCCGGTGACGAAGCAAGGTCAAGTTGTGTATGCGGGGGTTCGCGGCATTGGTGTGTATAGCAAAGCACCAAGAAGCAATGGGCAGACCACTTGGCAACTTACCGGGAGAAGTCCCGAATATCCTGCACGTATGACTGTGGCGAAGAACGGGACGTTGTATGTGACCACGGATAATCAGGGCGTCTACAAGTTCAATGGTGTGCAGTGGACAAATATAACACCCAGCTCCAGTTACTCATCTTATTATGGAATCACGATTGATCCCAATAATGATAATCACATCCTGACAGCCGTTCGAACAGGCGGAGATAATCTGCCACTGTATCGTTCCGTTAATGGCGGACAGAGTTGGACAACAGTGAGCAAAACGCTGGTATCCAAACCGTCCTGGTGGACACCCAACATGTTTTTCTCAGCCACATCCAGTATCAAGTTTGATCCACATAATCCGGGCACCGTATACGCTACAGACTGGTTTGGCGTGTACAAGACGGAAAATATCAATGGTACCAATGGATTGACTGGCAATACAGCGAGTACTTGGGAAGCCATTACCGATGGTCATGAAGAAGTCGTCGCACTCACGGCATCCACACCACCTCAGGGTGTTTCATTCTTTAGTGGTTTAACGGATCAAGTCGGATTTAGACATGAAAATGTAACCGATGTTCCTCTTAATAAAATCCCGCTCTCAGGTATGCGAGAAATTGTGAGTATTGACTATCACGAGGCAAATCCGAATTACATGATATTTCTGGGAAGCAGTGACTGGTATGGTACCACCACACGTTTATTTGTCTCTTCCAATAACGGAGTTACGGTAACTCCAATGAATGTTCCGGCTGGCTCCAAACTGGGGAGGGTCGCCTACTCGGCCATCAATCCAAATGTAATTGTTTATTACCCCCAGACCGGTAATCCGGTCAGAAGCACGAATCGTGGCGCAACATGGCAAAATATGAATGGTGCCCCTTTTCAGGCCATCGGGGGGAATATGGTCTTTGCCTATAATCATCCACTGGCTGCGGATCGCATCAATGGATATAAATTTTATATGTATGCTGCTGGTTATCTGTATCGGTCTACGGATGCAGGTGCAAACTGGTCCAAAGCGAATACGGTTCGCCTTCCGATTAATACGGATATCAATACAAGCTTCATTAAAGTCGAGGCTGCACCTGGCGTGGCGAATAATGTATGGGTGAGTCTGGGAACCGATGGATTATATGCATCAACGAACTCGGGAAATACATTTTCCAAGATCCAGGGTGTGCAGAATTCCAAATTATTTGCCTTTGGTAAAGCTCAGCCCGGCAGATTGGTTCCAGCTGTCTATGTATATGGCACCGTAAATAACGTGCATGGATTCTTCCGTTCCGATGATATGGGGGTAACCTGGAATAATATAGGTCCTTTAGGTAATGGAATCGGGCTGGGCAATGAACCGCAAATTATGGCGGCAGACCGTCAAATCTATGGTCAGGTATATGTAGGTACAAATGGCAGAGGCATGTATGTTGGATCAATAGAATAACGAGAGAGATATGAAAGTGGTGAAGATCAAAATGATGGAGGAGGGCTCCGGGCGCACGAGACAAAAGCATGTACGAAGAACGTACGGATTTCTCATTGCTCTGCTGTTGATTGTGATCTGGATTCTGGTCATCTGGTCCATGTCCACGCAATCCTCTCAACAGCAAGACATTCAGCCTTGGCTTCATAAATGGTCTCAAAAATTGCACATCGGTTTTACACTTCCCGATGTGCAATTCACTTACGGGGAGTATGAGTATTCGCTGAAGCAACGGCCGTATGATTTTGCAGAGTTCATCTTTCGCAAGAGTGCGCACTTATTTGTATACGCTGTGCTCGCCGTGCTTGTGTACGGCGGGCTGCGGTACAGAAGAACATCCCTTGTGACGAGTATCGTTTCTGCTCTGGCTGTGGTACTTATCATCGCATCCATTGATGAGTATATTCAGCAGTTCAGCCCGGACCGGACAAGCTCGATACGTGATGTTGGAGTAGACTTGCTCGGCGGCTGCTGTGGGATTGCCATATATGCAGGACTTCAGTCCATGATCCGAAGGATCAGAAAAGGAAAGCGTACTTCCATTCACAGCGAGTGATTTCCCAGGAAATTAGATGTATCGTTCAACTTCTACTTGTCTGCCATCCATCATAAGTATGGAGTAGGACAAGGAGGACTGGACATGCTGCGAAGAAGGAACCGGAATGCTTTGCTCAAAAAGATCGGGTTCATCGCGATCATTGTATTATTGCTGTGGTTGATTGCCAGAACCATTCCGTATCTGTTTCAGGCAGATACATCGGATGAAGCTGCTGCTGTTGCCGAAGAGTTTTACAAATATGAGCAGACGGGTGACTTCGGCAGTTCATGGGAACTCTTTCATCCCCTGATGAAAGAGCGGTTTCCCAAGAGTGCTTACGTACAGAACAGAGCACATATATTTATGCAGCACTTTGGCGTGGAAACGTTTGAGCTGGAGATGGAAAAGCCGGAGCGCGAGTTCGATGTAACCGTGATCGATGGCGTTAAGCCATTTTCTGAAGCCTACAGAATCCGGGTCACCCAGAAGTACTCAGGTACCTTTGGCCAATTCGATATTGTGCAGACCTGTTATCTGGTAGAGGATGGCGATGAGTGGACCTTACTTTGGTATTATCCAAATCAGAAAAACGAGGATACCTCGCAGGTCGACAATAGTGACTGATCAGGAAATAATATTAACCCATACATTGAACCGAATTGTATCATTTACCTCACATGAGGCTCCATAAATGCGAGACTTTTGTCGCATTTATGGAGCTTTTTTTGCGTTTTGCTTGTTTTTATGGCTGCAAAGCCTTGACATTAGTCCCGGTGTCAAGTAAATTACGAGATAGATACAAAATGTATCAATTTTCAGCGTCTAACGACAAATAACAAGGACTTCTAAGCTCCTTGTGAGGGGAAGGAATATCATTGATCGAAACGGGCCGCTTTTACTGTGTCAGTTGTGGGATGATTGTGTCGGTCACTAGAAGCTCTGTCGAAATGAAGGAAGAGGGCAATGGAGGCAATCACGTATTTCGCACCGGATTCTACCGGAGTGAAATGCCGCTTGGATGCTGTGAAGCGTGTGTAGTTGAAGCGAAACGTCAGGGGAAATCCCAGTTTGCGGGGCAATATACTAAAGATTATGATACACTATGTGCATATGAGAAACGGGCATGAATGATGTGCTCGTCCATGAAGGAGGGGATTGAATGCAGCAGGAGCCGGTCGTCCGGATTCAGGGCGTCAGCAAGATCATATCCTCCCGATCATTGGTCAGCGACCTGACTCTGGATATTTCTCCGGGGCAGGTTTTTGGTTTTTTAGGACCTAATGGCGCGGGAAAAACAACGACGATTCGAATGATGGTTGGACTGATGTCCATCAGTAAAGGTGACATTTTCATCTCGGGACACAGTGTAAAGAATGAATTTGAGAAGGCGGTAGCCCAGGTAGGAGCTATTGTGGAAAATCCGGAAATGTACAAGTTTCTGACCGGGTACCAAAATCTCGTTCACTTTGCTCGCATGTCGCCGGGAGTTACGAAGGAACGTATTGCGGAAACAATTGAGCGTGTGGGGCTCACAGCTCGTATTCACGATAAGGTCAAAACCTATTCACTGGGCATGCGCCAGCGTCTGGGTGTCGCGCAAGCGATATTACATAAACCGAAGCTGCTTGTACTGGATGAGCCGACCAATGGTCTGGACCCACAGGGTATACGGGAACTGAGAGATTATTTGCGTCAGCTCACCCAAGAGGAAGGCATTACGGTCTTTGTATCCAGTCATCTGCTGTCAGAGATGGAACTGATGTGTGATACGGTTGCCATCATCCAGAATGGCAAGTTGATCGATGTAAGAAACCTTCGGGCTGAAGCAGGTTCGGATGCATTAATCGAAGTTGCTTTTGAGCTGAATGATGCAGATCGTGCTTCGGATCTGATTCAGGGTGCTGTCGTACAGGGCAATGTCCTGGTGATGCGGGTGTCTCGTGAGCAGATTCCGGATATCAATGCCAAGCTGGTTAGCGAAGGGTTTCAGGTGTACGGTATTCGTAACGTGACTCACACCCTGGAAGAACAATTCTTGCAAGTTACTGGGGGTGGAGGCATTGGGTAGTTTTGGTAATCTGATATTGAACGAGAATATGAAAATTTTCCGTCGTCCCCGTACCTGGATCATGTTATCAATTCTGGCGCTGATCTCGCTATTAATGCCAGTGTTACTGCGAGAAGGCATGGGGTCCAATGAAGTTTTGTACTGGGAAGCGGCTGTAACGACCATCCAGGTTACATTTTTCCTGAACACGATCTTTTGTGTCGTGATTGCAGCGGAATCGGTCGCAGGCGAATTTACCTGGGGAACCATTAAGCTATTGCTGATCCGTCCATGGTCACGAAGCAAAGTTCTTGCTTCCAAATATCTGACCGTCGTTGGCTTCAGTATTGTCAGTACATTGCTGGTCATCGCGATGGCCATGCTGATGTCTTATATCCTTTTCTCCCATGATGCTCCGGGAGGAAGCAGTAGTCCGGCTACGAATGCTCTGACGTTATGGGGATATTTGTACGTTGATCTGTTCATTACGCTTGCGATTGCCTTTATGGTGTCCTCCGTATTTCGTTCAGGTGCACTTGCGATTGGATTATCCCTGTTCATTATGTTCTCACAGAGTATCTTCTCACTCATATTCAATCCGGTCCGTTATGAGTGGGCCAAGTATGTTCTATTCAACAACATGGATCTTAGCAAATACATGACCTCCGGGGCGGATTTTGCGCTAATGGGTGGTCCAAGTGCAGGAATGACACTGGGTTTCTCCATTGCAGTTCTGGCGGTGTATTACGTTATTTTCATGGTGATTTCCTGGGTTGTATTCAGCAAGAGAGATGTGGCAGGCTAACGCCTGCTTCTTTTTTTTGCTCCAATGTTTGTTTTGGAAAGAAAATAAGTGTATATTCAGCATCGCCTGTGGCATGACTGTCATTTAAGGGTACTTAGTATCAGTAGCGTTTTTCATAATTCGAATTTCACCGCTCACAGGTACAAGATATAGACGAATAGGATCATTTCGATCTCTATCTTGCTGATTGGAAGACGCTCAGGGGATTTATGAAAAAAGCTCTCATAAGTAAATGACTAGATATACATATGAACGCCGCAGTCACTTTGGCAGAGCAGCGCATGGAGGGATCACGTTTCTTGATAAATAACAAGTTCTATCGCATATGCACAGCGATTATTCTGCTGCTTCTCATCGTGTATCTGGGGGAAAAAGTGAACTTTATTTTCAGCCCCCTGACCTCACTGATTCACATCATCATCATTCCGCTGCTGATTGCTGGTTTCTTCTATTATCTGCTGCGCCCGCTCGTCGATTATATGGAAAGGCATAAGATCAAACGTGCATTGTCAGTTCTAATTATTTATGTCGTAATTGCACTAATACTTGCAGGTTTTAGTGTGCTCGTATGGCCTTCCCTGCGTGAACAATTGATGAATTTCGTGGAGAATGCTCCAGCGTTGGTCACTTCACTCAGCGATCAGTTGAATGCACTTGAAAGGAGCAATGTTGTATCCAGATACCTGCCTGATGATTCCAATCTATTCTCACGATTATCCGATGTTCTGAGCCAAGGGATCACTCAGGTAACCAATTATGTCTCCGGGTTATTCTCCGTGGTATCCAATCTGGTTATTATTCTGGCAACGTTCCCGATCATGTTGTATTACATGCTTAAGGAAGGCAGCAAGTTTGGAACGAATCTAACCTTATTGTTGCCAAGACATTATCGGAAGGATGGGGAAGAAACCGTCCATGAGATCGATGAAGCACTAAGCAACTATATTGTTGGCCGGGTTATTGTTAATGTAGCCTTGGGGATCCTGATGTACATCGGTTTTCTCATCTTAGGTTTGCCTTACGCATTGCTGCTGACGGTTGTATCGATTATTCTGAACTTCATCCCTTATGTGGGTGCTTTGCTGGCAGCTATTCCAGTTGTCATTGTTGCGTTTATCGAATCACCTTCGATGGCGATCTGGTCACTGGTCATCATTGTAATCGCACAGCAAATTCAGGATAACCTGATCTCACCGTATGTCTATGGCAAACAGCTCGATATTCATCCACTGACTACCGTTATCCTTTTGCTCGTGGGTGCTGACCTGGGAAATATCTTGGGTATGATCATCGTGATTCCCCTATATATGATTCTGAAAATTATAGTTCGCAAAATCCATTATCGGATTGTCGAAGATAAGACTGAAACTTAAATGGAATTTGAAATACAACGCTATCATGTGTGCCACTACTAATGTTTGTTATTGAATCACATCGATAAGCTCATCAGGATAAGCCGCATATCAATGGTGAAGGGGCAAGCAAGTTTGCCCTCGCCATTGGTATGCGGCTTTTTTTATACATATTGCTCACTCATGTTATACCTGTTATACTTGATATATAACAGACAACAAAAGAAGGTGAGCCCTTGATTATTCAACTGGATATGCAATCCGAACTTCCCATCTATTCGCAACTTGTTTATCAAATTATTGAAGGTATTGCTAGTGGTGAGTTACAGCTAGGTGAGGCGTTACCTTCGGTTCGGAATTTGGCCGCAGATATCGGTGTTAACCTTCACACCGTCAATAAGGCTTATACACTACTCAAGCAAGATGGATACATTCTGGTTCATAGACAAAAGGGAGTTGTAGTGAACCCTGATGGAATGCCTGGTTTAACGGATGATTTTTTGAAAAAGCAGCAAAGAGAATTAAGACCGATTATTGCGGAAGCGATCTGTCGTGGAATGACTAAAGAAGAATTATCTGCAGTGTTAGACCAAATGTATGATGATGTGAAGATGGGTCACAACAAAGAATAATGGAATCAAGGGAGTGTGTTATGTATGCAGCTATTTAGTATATTACCTATCATTTTAATCTTTGCTCCATTAGCCTTACTTCTATCCTTTACACCATATCTGACAAGGGAAACCATTAGCTTTGGGGTTACGGTAAGTCAATATAATTACTACACACCCATCTTACGTAAGCTAAGAAGTACGTTTGCTACAGTAAGTCTGATCGGAAACGGGATGATTATACTTGTCTGTCTGTATTTTCTCCGATCTGCTCATGCAGATTCTACCGCAATGATTACCGGTGTTAGCACAATGATATTTATTGTGTACTGGGCAGCGCTACACATCTTATTTTATTTCAAGATGAAAAAGATAAAAGGAACACTTACAACTGTAGAAGCACCTCAAAGAGTGAAAATCGATACCACCTTCCGCCAAAATAGACTCACCTATTCCAACTATTGGTTTCTCATTCACATGGCTATTATTGCAGCCGTTGCGATCATTTCGATCCTGAATTATAAGGCACTACCTAACGTCATTCCAATAAAATATGATCTTCAGGGCCATGTCACTTCCAGTGTGCCTAAAACTTACCTCTCGGTACTGGCTATTAATCTTGTACAGCTAGGAATCATTGCACTTATGATGTTGGTTAACTGGAGTATTAAATCAAGCAAACAACAGCTTACTACGTCTAATCCGGGCCAATTTGCTGCTAAAAATATTCAATTCCGCCGTAAATGGTCCCTATTTACGCTTGTAACAGGCTTACTTCTTACCATCTTATTTTCCTTCATTCAGATCAATATGTTCGTCCCTAATCTGGTCTTGTTAACAGTTATTAGCTTCATCACTCCTGTGGTGATCGTGTTAGGTGTTGTATGGCTGTCTCTCACAGGCAGACAAGGCGGTGGCAAAATTCGTAATCAACAAGAGGATCACGAACGATCTAAGGAGCAGCCTGTGAATGACGATGATTATTGGAAGCTTGGGTTTATTTACTTCAATGCCAATGATCCTTCTTTAACCATAGAAAAGCGTTATGGAATAGGCTGGACAATTAACTTCGCTCGTCCACTATCTTGGGTCCTGTTGTTATTCATCATTGCTATTGTTGTTATAAGCATAGTCCTGAGCCAATAAATGCTCATAATGCTATGCATATAATAGATGAAATTAATTATTAGGAGGAGTTATTACAATGAGCAATTGGAAAAAGCTATTACTTTCTCTTACTTTCGTAGGTCTCATCCTTCCGGTAACATCCATCTCAGAAGCTGCTGAAAAATCCGCTGGTAGTGAAAATCTTGTTCCTATTCGTGAGATTGCAGAAAAGAATGGGGCAGAGGTATCTTGGCAACAAAAGACAGGAGAAATCACAATACGAAAAAGTGAGCTTACGATTGTAGTTAAGGTAGGAGAGAAACAGGCGATGGTAAATGGGCAAGCCATATCCTTAGACAATCCTGTTCAGTTAACGAAAGGAACTACCTATATGGATGGGGCATTTCTTTCCGAGACGCTGAAGGCAGCACCTGAGGATATATTCATTTCCCTTATTCGTGAGGGCGATGGCAAGGAGGCTGTCAAGTATGTTCATACCTCTGTGAGTGGAGTGTTGTCACCCACGTTGTTGAGTCAGCTGTGGGGAGCTTTAGAAGGACAAAATGGCAAAATTACAAGTGAAGCCATAGCTAAGCATGTAGAAAATAATACAGTGCATCGCAATGTTACCTATACGTTCAAAACAGAGCTAACTCGTTTAAATATTACGGTCAGAATGAATCATAACGGACTTGTGGATGATTTGCATATTGCCGCCGCTACGCCAGATGTGTATCAAAAACCAAGCTACGACGACCCATCTACCTATACAGAACAAGACATTACGGTTGGTCAGGGTGATTTAGCTTTGCCAGGGACATTAACTTTGCCCAAGGGAGAGGGACCTTTCCCTGTTGTCATTCTGGTACACGGATCTGGGCCTAGCAATCAAGATGTTGCCATTGGTGGTGCAAAGCCGTTTCGCGATCTTGCGGTAGGTTTAGCTTCACAAGGAGTTGCTGTATTAAGATACGATAAGGTCACGTATGAGCATACCTATAAGGTGGCTTCACAGCCTAAATTTACATTAAAACAAGAGAGCGTAGATCAGGTAAACGATGCAGTGGAATTGCTTAAAAAGAATGCACATATTGATTCTACAGCGATTTTTGTAGCTGGACATAGTCAAGGCGGGTTTGCAATGCCGTTAATCATTGCTGAGGATAAGCAAAATGATATTGCAGGAAGTATTTTACTTGCTGCACCAAGTAGTAGTTTTGTGGATGTGCTTACCGAGCAGCAGGACGAATTGGTAGAGCGGATGAAGCAGCTTGGTTTAGACACGGATGTCATTCAAGGGCAAGCTGATTTTTATAAAAATGTGGCTGCGATGGTTAAAGATCCAAAATATTCTGTAGATCATCTTCCTGAGGCGTTTCCACTTCAACCTGCTTATTGGTGGTTTGAGCAGAGAGATTATGTGCCTGCGGAACTGGCTAAAACACAAAATACACCTATGCTTGTTATACAAGGCGAAAACGATGTACAAGTGTCTATGAATCAATTCCAAACCTGGAAATCGTCTCTTCAAGGTCATTCCAATGTAACGTACAATAGCTATCCAAAGGTAAATCATCTTTTATCCAGCTATGATGGGCTTTCAATCGGTCAAGAGTACGCTGAGCCATCTAATGTCTCCAAAGCCATTATCAATGATATTGCGAAGTGGGTATTAAAATCAAACTAAAAACGGGAGTTCCATTCTTGGGTTGAATGATAACTTGAAGAAGTGACGGATAGGGCGAGATATAATAAGAAGAGGAGCACTTACCAAAATAGGCAAGTGCTCCTCTTCTTATTTATAAATTTGCTTTATTTAGACCAATTGGACTCTTTCTCGTCTTCATCTGTATAATCAGACATGGTCAGTGGTTCCTTGGGAACAACGGCCACTTTGTAGAACCGATTTTTGTCTTTTTCCAGCAAAACAAAGATTAGATTCTCGAACTCATATTCTTCCTGTTCGTTCATCTCGGGACGATGGCTGTAGAGCCATCCACCAATGGTGTCCCACTCATCTGCATCCAGGCTGGACATAAACATGTCGTTCACCTTCGATAAGGAAACCTTGCCATCCATAATGACATAGTTCTCATTGATGACTTGAATATCTTCCACTTCGTCTGCGTCGAACTCGTCGCGAATCTCACCAACAATCTGCTCAAGCACATCCTCGATGGTTACAATTCCGGAAGTTCCTCCATATTCGTCGACAAGTACGGCGATATGTACGCCATCCTTCTGCATTTTCTTGAGCAAGTCCTTCACAGGAGTTGTTTCGTGAACAGCCGATACAGGCTGAATCAGGGAGGATAGATCAACAGGTTCATCGTTTCCGTAAAGTTCCAGGAAGAATTGTTTCGTATTAATGATACCGATGATATCGTCTTTACTCTCATTCACTACTGGAAAACGTGTATATTGTTCTTCACGAATGATCTCCAGGTTTTCCTCGTTTGTTCTATTCACATAAAGGCAGACCATATCGGTCCGGGGTACCATGATTTCTTTGGCTAACATCTCATCAAAAGCAAAGATCCGGCTTACATAACCGAACTCGGCTTGGTTGATTTTACCACTTTCAAAGCTTTCATTAATGATGATCTGCAACTCTTCTTCGGAGTGTGCATCTTCATGTTCAGAAGCAGGTTTGATTCCGAACAGTTTCACCAGTTGGTTCGCTGAGCCGTTTAACAGCCAGATAAAAGGATACATAATTCGGTTAAACCAGATGATAGGTGTAGACGTCAGCAGTGCAACAGTCTCGGCTTTCCGGATTGCAATCGTTTTTGGAGCGAGTTCACCAACCACAACATGCAGATACGTGATGGAAGCAAACGCGATAACAAACGATAAGAATGAAGAAACCGCCTCAGGAATTTGCAAGCTTTCAAACACAGGGTGGAGAATCTTCTCTACCGTTGGTTCACCCAGCCAGCCCAGTCCCAGAGATGTGATCGTGATTCCAAGCTGGCAGGCAGACAAATATCCGTCCAGATTGGCAACGGCTTGTTTAACAGCCAGCGCACGCTTGTTTCCTTCTGCAATCATTTGATCGATCCGGCTCGGACGAACCCGTACCAGAGCGAATTCCACTGCAACAAAAAACGCCGAAAGTCCTATCAAAAAAGCAACCAATACTAAATTTAACGCATACCTCTCACTTTCCATTCACTGCTCTTCTCCTTTAGGTAATAAGTTTTTAACGATTATTATATCTAATTTTACGTAAGAAGACCACCTCAAGACAAAGAAATGAGGAAGAGTCTGGAAGGTGAAATGAGCAGATTGGCGTCACAATGCGAATCTGCTCCATCATTAAACTGATATGTAGAAGGTAACACAGTCAGAATATACAATGAACGAAGTACAAATTTGAATTTCCAGAATCAAGTATTCCGTCTGCTTATGTAAAGTTTTATCTAAGCAAACGTTACGAATAGGGGGTACATTGGGTATCTATGATTAGCTGTATACATAATCGTCAAAGATGTGTAGGTGAGAGAAAGGCAAGGCCATGAAGCTTGCCACTTGAGGAGGAAGCCGAATGTTCTGGCTGGTCATTATATTACTCGTATTTATTTTCCAGGCAGCCACAATTCTTTTACTGGAATTTCGTAATCCGGCTAAAGCTGTGGCTTGGCTGTTTATTTTGTTCTGCGTGCCTTTGATCGGTTTTGTGGTGTACTATTTCGTGGCGCAGGACTATAACAAACGAAAAAAACTCCGCAAGGGTGGATCGCGCATCTTCCGTGAAATGAAGGAAACGATCTGGGAACAAGCCCACATCATTGGAGATGTCGAACAGATGCCTGGCGATCGTTTCAGCCACCAGCATCGATTGTTTAACCTGTTATCCCATCTGTCGGAGAGCCCGATTACAGGTTGTAACCACAGTACGGTGCTCACAAATGGTGAAGAGGCGTTTGCGGCAATGCTGAGGGAAATGGAAAAAGCAAAGCACCATCTGCATGTGGAATTTTACATTTTCCGTGATGATGTCATCAGCACCAAGTTTCAGGATGTCATGATTCGCAAGGCTCAGGAGGGCGTGAAGGTTCGGTTTATTTGTGACGGTCTCGGCAGTCACAAGATGAGCTGGAGTTTTATCCGCAAACTGCAAGATGCAGGTGTGGAGTTTCATTATTTTCTACCGCCACTGATTGCAACGATTGACCGAAGAGTCAACTACCGGAATCACCGTAAAATTGTTGTTGTGGATGGACAGGTTGGTTTCGTAGGTGGCATCAATGTAGGCGATGATTATCTTGGACAATATCCGGAGATCGGTTTTTGGCGGGATACACATGTGCAGATTGAGGGAGATGCCGTATATTTCCTGCAAAGTACATTCCTGAACGACTGGAAATTGGCTTCCGGTGAGCGAATTACCGAACCCCAACTTGCGGAATTATTTCCACCCCATATCTGTAGCGGGGAAGAACGAATTCAGATTCTGGCCAGTGGGCCGGATCAGGACTGGGATGCCATTCAGGAAATGTGTTTTGGGGCCATTTCGGTAGCTTGTGAACGGATATACATTACCACACCTTATTTTATCCCTGATCCTGCCCTGTATGAGGCACTCAAAACAGCTGCTGTCAGTGGCGTTGATGTGAAAATTATCATTCCATATCAATCCGATTCAAAGCTTGTTCATTTGGCATCCCTTTCATATGTAGAGGAACTTCTGCGAGCAGGTGTTGAGTTCTTCCAATATCGCAAAGGTTTTGTACATGCCAAAGTGATGATTGTGGATGAGTTGCTTGCAACGGTAGGCACGGCCAATATGGATATGCGCAGTTTTTTTTGCAATTTTGAGTTAACGGCTGTCCTGTTCGAGTCCTCTCCGATTCGTCGTTTGATCACTGACTTTGAACGTGATCTCGGGGAATGCAGTCAGATCGATGGGGAGTTATTTCAGAAGCGTTCACGACGGCAAAAAGCCGCAGAAATGCTTTCTCGGATGCTTTCACCGCTTCTTTAGCCGATTTAGGGCAGATTTCTGAAGATAAGTTCACTTTTTGTGAATTTATCTTCTTTTTGCTAAGTATTTTGCGCAAATTTGATCTTTTATGATATAATAGATATATAAATCATGTCTTGGCGAAGGAGGGGAGTCTGCGGGAAAACAGGCTCCCTTTTGCTCTCTTTTGAAAGTGCAAACCGGGATGAATAACATTTTGAATCCATTTTATATCGCCTTTAGATGCTTGCGCTGTATAGCCGGGGCACATATAGAACGCAGTTTGCTGTTCTCCATATGTAGATTCACCCTGAGTATTTAAATGATTTATAAAATGGATTCACACACTGATTTAACGGGGGGGATACCATGTCCAATGTAACGGTGAAAGAACTAACAGCCAAGCAAGCTGACCGCGGGGTCAAAAGCTCGGTGTTTACATTAAAGCTGCTGCAACGTATTGTGATGATTCTGATCGGTGCTGCACTAATGGCTGTATCGCTTGAAGTGTTTCTCGTACCGAATGGTGTTATTGATGGTGGGATTACGGGGATTTCAATTATGGTGTCAGAACTTACACATCTGCCACTCGGAGTGTTCCTGACCTTGCTCAACTTGCCTTTCCTGATTCTGGGTTACAAGCAGATTGGTAAAACATTTGCGTTATCCACGCTGCTGGGGATCGTGGTCATGTCCATCGGGACATCATTATTGCACCATGTGCCTGCATTAACACCAGGGGAGCCTTTGCTCGGAGCTGTATTTGGCGGATTGATCCTGGGTGTGGGTGTTGGACTTGTCATTCGGTCTGGCGGTTCACTGGATGGTACGGAGATTGTGGCGATCTTGCTTAGTGAGAAGTCACCTTTGTCTGTAGGACAGATCGTATTGTTCATTAACGTGTTTATTTTTGCAGGTGCAGGATTTGTATTCGGCTGGCCGAATGCCCTGTATTCCATGATTGCATATTATATTGCGATGAAGATGATTGATATTGTGAATGAAGGACTTGACCAGTCCAAATCGGTATGGATCATTAGTGAGAAATATCGTGATATCGGTTCAGCCCTGACAGACCGTCTTGGTCGTGGTGTAACTTTCCTGGATGGAGAGGGCGGATTCAGCGGCGACGAGAAAAAGATCATTTTTGTCGTGATTACCCGTTTGGAAGAAGCGAAGCTGAAGACCATCGTTGAAGATTGGGACCCGCAAGCCTTTGTGGCTATCGGTAACATTCATGACGTGAAGGGCGGACGTTTCAAGAAAAAAGGTATCCATTAGCGATTGATATATACATGAATGATAATAGCCGACACCCTTGTGATGAGGGAGTCGGCTATTTTTTCTTCAAATGTTTGAGAATGAGCTCTACCGGTTGGGGTTCAACAGCTGCGATTAAATCACCGGTTTGGTTCAAACGTTCAATAATGTTCATCAGATGATAATCCTGGATGGAGACGTTGCTTCTAACCTCATCCCAGGTAAGGGGTGTAGAGACAGTGGCACCTGATTTGGCACGTGGTGTATAGGGAGCGGCAAGGGTCTTGCCTCCATAATGCTGGAGATAGTCAAAATAAATGCGGTCTCCACGGTCCTTTTTAAGTCGTTCCAGTGTGAACAGATCCGGGTGCTTCTGAGTGACATATTTGCCGACGAAATAACCAACCTCTCTCAATTCATCAAAGGTTACACCTTGCACAATGGGAACGATGATCTGAACTCCTGTTGCGCCCGAAGTTTTGGGAATGGACCTCAGACCAAGGGAAGTCAGGGTTTCGCCAACGATGAGTGCAGCTTGCATGATCCGCGGTTCATGTTCCTGAGAAGGGTCCAGATCAATCATCCATTCACTGGGCAGATGGCTTCCCACAGTATGCAGAGAAGGATGAAATTCAAGTGCAGCCAGATTACCAAGCCATAACAATTCGGGAAGTCCATTCATGACCACATATCGGATGCCGTCGTGAACTTCAGTGCGCACATAATCTGGTACGGGCTCAGGGGCATTCTTTTGATAGAAAAATGTTCCTCCAGCGCCGTGGGGATACCTTATCGTGGTGAGAAGTCGATTGCTCGTATACGTGAGCAGATAAGGAGCCAGAGCGGCCAGCTTTTGCAAATAGATGGCTTTGGTAACACCCGCTTCCGGCCATAAGAGCTTGTCCGGGTTGGTGACCGTCAGCTCAGTGCCTTCTATTATGATGGTTCCTTGGATCTTAGGGGCCATACAGGACACCTCCTATTGTGTAATGAGTCTTTGAATCACTAGGCTGAAACACGAGTGGTGCGATCTTCTCCTCATTGAAGAAGCTGGTTCGCCAGACAATCCTCACGGGTTACATCCGCGAAGGTCTGAATACTGGGATGGCGCAGAGTGTGATGATGAGTCAGCT
The DNA here is from genome assembly GCF_002843485.1 of Paenibacillus sp. BGI2013. Classification (NCBI taxonomy): domain Bacteria; kingdom Bacillati; phylum Bacillota; class Bacilli; order Caryophanales; family Paenibacillaceae; genus Paenibacillus; species Paenibacillus sp. BGI2013. The sequence continues at coordinate 208,037 of NZ_PJFA01000006.1, read as the reverse complement.
CCATATATTGCACTTTGACTCCTATTCGCGGTTCCACCCAGGTGGTCTCTGCACTGCGCTCGGGTACATTATGGAATGGTCTGTCCTGCCTGATCAGAGGCTCGACTTGATGTGTGAGTTCCCGCCACGTATTGGAGTTCAGTTTGCCAGTCCCAACATGACCAATATAGACAAAATCAGGCCCGTCATATACACCGACCGCAACTGCATTCACAATACCGCTCCGGTACGTGACTCCCCCGATCATGGCATATACGTCATGCATGATTTTGACCTTCTGCCAGCGCTGATCCTTGCCCTGTATGCCATAACTGCTGGTGAGATCCTTGCAGACAATGCCTTCCATCTGATGTTGTCTCATGACCGTAAGCAGGGAAGCGGCATCAAGTGTATTGGTGACCTCCTGAACATGGGGAGCGGTGTTAAGGACCTCGTGCAACAGGCGCTGTCGATCCGCCAAAGGCTGATCCGTCACCCATTTCCCCTCATAGAACAGGATATCAAATACCATATATGTGACCGGAATCTGATGTATGGCTTGGGCGATACCTTCGGGTCTGCTCATCCGATCCCGCCGCAGAACATGATAAAACGAAGGTTTTCCGGTGTCTGGGTCCAGCGCAATAACTTCTCCATCCAAGATATAGGAGGAGCCTGAGCATAGATTGCGAGGTGTTACCAGCTCGGGATACTGTGCGGTTCGATCATGTAATCTGCGATTCACCAGACGCAGCTCCTGCCCGTCCTCATAGGCAAGCATACGGACTCCATCCCACTTGATCTGGGCAATCCATTGCGGCCCTGTGGGCAAAGTATCTCTGGATATGGGTTCGAACGGAATCAGCGGTTTGAACATGGGGAACTCCTCTCTCGTACACCAATTAGCTCAGGTTAATTCGGAATTTTACTATATTTTTTGAAGCGGGACTTCATATGATGCACCAGAATGAGCAGTAACGGAAGTGCTATACCACAGGTCAGATCCCAATCAATCCAATAGGGAATAACGACCTTGAGATAAAAGTTCTCGTTTGGAGAGATTAGAATAGACATGGCGAGAATAAGCATGGCACCCGGCAGGATCAGCGAACGGTTACTGGACAAGCGAAACAGGTGAGCGACGCCCAGGACAAAACCGTAAAAGAACAGAGCGGCTTTGAAGAAAACAGCGATAATCCAGACCGATGCTATGAAAGCTTCGATGCGTTGCATAAAGTTTCCGATATTGATCTTCTGTGAAAGGTTGAATGAAGCGAACCAGTGATGCTGGGTCATCCATGGTCCCATAACGAGCAGACACATACTTAGCGTCAGCGTGAGTAACAATCCGCCAATCATCCCTGCTAACAGAATGTCCTTCTCCAGATGGGGCTCATTTTTAGTGTAGGGAAAAAGCATCATGAAGATGCACAACTCGCAGTAGGGATATGTGAGTACAGCAACAAAACCTTTGAATGGATCAAGAAACCCTTGTGCCAGCACAGGTTGGATGTTGGCCAAACGTATATGGGGGATTAGACACACCGTCAGAATAAGTAGAAACAACACGATCAGAGGAAGAAAGACCTCAGCAGTTTTACCAATGCTCTCCAGACCCGACAGAAGCCCCCAGACAAGCGAACACATAAAAACCAAATGCAGAATCAGTAATGGAGATTCCGGCAAGATCTGAGTAGACATAAAATCGCCAATCTCCCTAATGAACGTTGAGGTACTGATCAGGAAATAAAAGAGATAAAAAGAGCCAAACAAGGTTCCGATCCAGGGTCCCAGTGTTCGAAGAGCATTTTGAATCAGATTCAACCGGGGATGCAGTTTGTAGGCAACTAGCATAATGAAGAGTATTCCCAAGCCCCCTGCGACTCCCAATAAGGCTGATAACCAGGCATCCTGATGAGCGTAGGATGTGATCATGGAAGGGAAGACCAGAATCTGCTCCCCAATGGTGCACAGGAACATGAGTGAAGCGAGCTGTCTAACAGTCAAACGTCCCTTTTCGATCATGAGGTATCTCCTTAACATATCTTGTCTATGTATTGGTTAGAATGCACCAATTGTGCCAGTTTTATAAAAGCCAACTCAAAAAGCCCGGGTAACTGATCTCTCTGTGATGTAGAGAAATCAGTTACCCGGGCTTAATAAAATGAGGTTAAGCAAGCATATTGTAACGCCTAAACTAAATCAGTTCGCAGTTGTCAGACGTATACGAATATTTTGTGGGTCTACCGTAAACCAGGTACCCTCCACTTGGGTAACGACTGCACCGGATTGACGCAATTGTTCAAGTGCCTGATCCAATTGTTCCTGTGTGGCGTACACAATGGTGAAGTAGTCAATTCCTGTAGCGTTATCTGGATTAACAGGTGCGTTCACTCCCGCCCAGATATTAAGTCCCAGATGATGATGATAGCCACCTGCGGATACAAAGAGTGCTGACATGTTGGCGAAGTTACCCACGATATCAAAACCGAGTATGCCGGTGTAATAGTTGCGTGCTTCTTCCAGGCTTCGGACGTGGAAATGTACATGACCAATAACGGTGCCAGCAGGCAGGCCCTGCCAAGGTTCATTCTCCGAGATGGCAAACAGGCTTTCCGCATCAACAGGATCACTTGCCATCACGTAGTTATTGTCGCTATCCCGTTTCCAGGTATCACGTGCACGGTCGGCATAGATCTCAATCCCGTTCTGATCGGGATCGGAGATATAGAAGGCTTCGCTGACCAAGTGATCGCCTTGGCCGATATCGATACCGGATGCAGCCAGATTACGAAGAGCAAGACCCAGGGACTTGCGGTCAGGCAGCAGGATGGCGAAATGATACAAGCCAGCGTGTGAGCGTTCCGGCAGGGTAATTCCATCCGTGAGCTCTTCCAATCGCAGCAGGGACTGTTTTCCGTCGGCTGTCAACGTGGCCACTTTGCCACTACGCTCCAGTAATTTTAATCCAACCACTTCGGTATAGAACTTAATTGAACGGTCTAGGTTCATAATTCGCAGACTCACTTCACCCAGATGGGTTGTGGCAGGGATTTGATATGTTGTATTCATGATTGTTTCCTCCTGATAATAGATAATATGGGTGCTCGTTTAATTGTGTATATGCGTTGAAAACGGATTATTTAATTGCATACTGTTGAAGTAGAATTACAGGGTGACTGTATATTCATAAATAAGTTACTTTTCATAAGTTAATATAAAATATAAATCAGCTTTCGTCAATTGTATTTTGCAATTATAACTGGAGTTTTAGTGGAATGAATTGTTCCAATAGTTCTGTAAAACAAAAAAATCCGACTGTAAAGCCGGACTTGAGTTGAACGCATTACACACGCATATAACGGAATCGGTCTTGCCTTAGCGACATTCAAACTTTTGGTTTGGTTGTCGCCTTTTTTCTTTTGGCTGGTGCAGCAGGTGTATCGGATTCTCCTCCGGCAACCGCTTGAGCAGGCGTTTTTCGCGGTGCACGTTTCTTAGGCTTGGCCGTTGTTGTCCCAGGGTCAGCCGGAATAGGCTTCACGGCCTCGATACTTGCCTGCAAGGCAGCCATTAAATCCATCACATTGGCTTCAGGTTTGGCTGGAGCAATCTTGATTTCTTCACCTGCCACTTTGTGCTGGATAAGATCCAGCAGTTTGCTGCGATAGTCATCGGTGTATTTACCGGGTTCAAAAGGTGTGGACAATTGATCAATCAGCAACTTTGCCATCGTGAGTTCCTTTTCATTTACGTTCTGCACTTCCGGCAAGTTGGGCACCTGGGAGACAGGACGAATCTCGTCCGGATAGAAAATCGTCTCCATGGAGAGGCAATCTTCCAGCACGCGTATGGCAGCCAGGCTGCTCTTCGAGCGAATGGAGATTTTGGCGATGCCAATTTTGCCGGTATCCCGCATTGCGTTCATCAACAGCTGGTAAGCATTTCCACCAGCCTGATCGGGCGATAGGTAATATGTTTTCTGGAAATAGATCGGATCAATCTCAGTCAAGTCGACAAAATCCAGTATGGTAATGGTTTTGCTGGTGGAATCATTTAACGCTTCCAATTCATCTTTCTCGAAGAGAACAAACTTTCCTTTTTCATATTCATAGCCTTTGGTGATCTCTTCCCACTTCACATCCACTTCACAGGAGGGACATTGACGAACATAAGCGAGCGGGCTGCCGCAGACTTTATGGATGTAGCGCATCGAGATGTCTTTGTCTTCGGTAGCCGAGAACATTTTGACAGGGACATGCACAAGGCCAAAACTGATTGCACCTTTCCAGACGGTATGCATAGATCGGCTCCTTTCATTGAGGTACCTTTATATTTAATAGTATGGGCATCTGGCGCGAGGGATAATCGTCTTGTAGACGAACGAATTCGTATGGTTCGGCGAGACTCGGGGATGATAACAGAAACATGTTTGGATTCCGACAGGAAGACGAGCATGGAATTAGGTAGTTATTCTCGCAGCACATATGCCGGGAGGTGCAATATTGAAGAATAGACGTGATGAGGAAGAAGCACACAAGCATGCATTTTCTCCGTACCCTCTTGCTGAAGCCGAAAGTGCTGAAGAATTCTATACACCTGCTACAGCTGTAAACTGGGAAGCGGTCACTTCGGAAGAATTGCCCCTTGATCGTGAGTCGTTCATGCTCGACATTGATCGGATGGTGAATGAAGGGTTAGGCGGGGGACAGGTTACGGAAGATAACGGTTATATTGGTGAAAGTACAACAGATAGCATGGTTCGAGAGTCACATGATGATCCGGAAGGGGAGTATGAATAAGATGATGGATGCAAAGCGCGCCAAAGCGATCTATGATTCGAAGGATACCATTGCCGTTACGCTGGAGGGAGATCCAGTCTGGATCGAGAATGTGGATGAAGCCAATGGCATGGCAACCGTTCAGGTTGGCAGCAGGCCGGGAAATACCCAGACGGTTCGTGTGGATCGTTTGGAGGAGTAGATACAAGTAGCATATCGTTATTGAGGAATTCGAGAATAAATAAAAGCTCAAATATATGCATAACACGGCCGGTACCGAGAGGTGCCGGTTTTTGGTTTTTCCTAATAGGTGTCTGAAACTTCGAAGGAAGCAAGTTTTGAGACACGTCTAATAATGCACGTTATATTTCCGCTCGCCTCCTTGGATGTTGCGGGGGAAGAAAGGGACCGATATAATAAGGTTCAAAGTGAACTCAGGCGGCTGGACCGCCAAAGGTGGGGCGAATATTGAATCAGACGCACGAGCAGTGGGTGTATCAATCCCATGGCATTGCAGATACAGAAGCACTCGCTTCCGCACTCGCCAGACAGGCAAACGCCGGCATGGTGATTGCTTTGGATGGTGATCTGGGGGCGGGAAAAACGGCATTTTCACAGAAATTTGCCTGGCATTTGGGTGTACGTGATGTGGTAAGCAGTCCCACATTCACGCTAATCAAGGAGTACGAAGGGCGTCTGCCTTTATATCACATGGATGTATATCGCATATCGCTGGAAGAAGCGGATGAGCTTGGACTTGATGAATATTTCTATGGAGCCGGAGTCAGTCTGGTGGAGTGGTCGAGTATAATTCCCGAATTGCTGCCGCAAGAGCACTTGCATGTGCAGATTGAAACAACGGGCCTGGAGGATCGAACGATTACACTGGATGGGTACGGCGAGACTTATGCAGCCATATGCCGACAGTTCAGACAGAATGGAGTCAAATGATGATGGAAGATTTACAAAAAGAGCCGCGTCAGCGGTTTTTGGCGTTGGATACATCCACCGCAGTGATGGCAGCTGCGATGATGGAAGATCATGCGCTTCTGGAAGAACGCAATGAACGGGCTGAGCGTAACCATTCGGTACACGTCGTACCGGTGATGGAGCAGCTGCTGGCCGCCAGCAACACACAGCCTGGGCAACTTGACGGCATTGCCGTTGGCGTTGGCCCAGGCTCGTACACGGGCATCCGCATTGCGGTGACCGCGGCGAAGACACTGGCCTGGGCGTGGGACATCCCCGTAGCCGGGGTGTCCAGCCTTCAGGCCATCGCCTGGGGCGGCTGGCACAGCGGCCTTGCCACCAAGGCGGAAGCTGCGGCAGAAGATGCCGCAGCAGGGGCTGGCGGAACGCCATCCGCGGACCAGGGCAGCACAGGTGCTGCCCCAGTCCACTGGATCGTTCCGCTTGTGGATGCACGGCGCGGTCAAGCGTGCACCGCGCTGTTTGCCTCCGCCGGGAGCGATGCGCCCCGGCGTCTGGCGCCTGATGCCATCCGCAAGATGGACGGATGGCTGGAAGCTCTCGCCGCCCGCATGGCGGAGGCGGCGCCGGAAGAGCGGCCCGTAGCCGTCTGGATCGTCGGCGAGACGGGCCCTCATGCTGCGGCAGCGGCGGAGCTTCGCTGCCCCGCAGGAACGGCGCTCCAGCTCGTACCTTATGAGCTGGAAGGCCGCTGGGTTGGGCGCCTTGGCGCCGCCGCGCTGCTTGCAGGTCAGCGTGATGACGTGCATGCGCTGGTGCCGAACTACACCCAGCTGTCTGAAGCGGAAGCCAATCTGCTGCGCAAAGGCTGAAGGGGGAGGGGAAGCAGATGGACAATGTGGCGAATAATAAGCAGGAAGCAACGCTTCAGTTCAGGTTCATGACACTCGCGGATATTCCCGATGTGATGGAGATTGAACATGAGGCCTTTACCCTGCCCTGGACGGAAGAAGCATTTCAAAATGAATTGACACACAATCATTTTGCTAAATATATGGTGATGGAATTAGATGGAAAGGCCATTGGCTATGCAGGTATGTGGACAATCATGGATGAAGCCCATATTACCAATATTGCAGTCAGAGGCGCGTACCGTGGACGCAAGCTTGGTGAAAAGTTACTGGATGAATTAATGAGCACAGCGGCTTATCTCGGGATGGAACGAATGACGCTGGAGGTCAGAGTCTCGAACAGCATTGCTCAGCGTTTATATCAGAAAAAAGGGTTTGAATCGGCGGGTCTTCGTAAAGGATATTACTCCGATAATGGGGAAGATGCGATGATTATGTGGGCGAACTTGCCGTCTGCAGGCCGGAGCGGCGAAGAGGAAGGAAGCGTACTGGATTCATGAACGAAATTAATGAAAAAATAAATTCTGCACCATCCTACATTTTGGCGGTGGAGACAAGCTGTGATGAAACATCGGTAGCAGTAGTCAAAGATGGACGGGAAGTGCTGTCCAATCTGATCTCAAGTCAGATCGAGACCCATAAGGCATTTGGTGGTGTTGTACCTGAAGTGGCTTCACGCAAACACGTTGAAGTCATTACGTTGATGCTGGAACAGGCGATCGAACAGTCCGGCATTCGTCCGCGTGATCTAAGTGCAATTGCCGTGACGCAAGGTCCTGGACTGGTCGGGGCATTGCTGGTAGGAATCGTTGCAGCCAAAACGCTGGCGATGGCTCTGGGCAAACCGCTCATTGGCACACATCATATTGCGGGGCATATCTATGCCAACCGACTTACTCATGAACTGCAATATCCAGCGATGGCACTGGTCGTATCTGGTGGACATACAGAACTCGTGCATATGGAATTCGAGGGTAAGTTCAAACTGATTGGTCGTACACGTGATGATGCTGTAGGCGAAGCGTATGACAAAGTAGCACGTGCACTGGGTTGTCCTTATCCGGGAGGCCCGCATGTGGACCGGATGGCGTCTGAAGCGGAGGATGTAGTGCCATTACCACGGGTATGGCTGGAAGCAGGTTCGTACGATTTCAGTCTCAGTGGTCTGAAGTCTGCTGTACTGAATGTGCTCAACCAGGCCAAAATGCGCGGAGAAACCTTGGAGCCGTCTGCGGTTGCACGTGGTTTCCAGGAAGCTGTTGTTGAAGTGTTGGTGGAGAAAGCCGTTAGAGCAGTTCGTGAATATGGTTCACGTCAACTGTTATTATGTGGTGGTGTTGCAGCTAACCGTGGGTTACGCTCGGCATTACAGGAGCGATGCACGAAGGAAGGGCTTGAACTGTTAATCCCGCCAATGGAATATTGTACGGATAATGCGGCCATGATAGGAGCAGCTGCGTATCTTAAATGGCAGCGGGGAGAAATTGCTGAATTTGATGCGAAGGCAGATCCGGGACTTTCTCTGGAGGAATGGTCCGTTCAGTCCTTATAGCAAACAGTTTGAGATTAAGAGTTGACAGCAGGGATGTAAAGAATGTATATTTAGTTACAAATTTAAACAGGAATTCAGATTCCTGAACTGATAAACGCGATGAACAGGAATAGTAAGGTTATTCCCGGTCTTAGAGAGCTGCGGTATGGTGCAACGCAGTCGAAGGAAACCTGAAACTCACCTGGAAGCGGAACGATGGAACACGGTGACTCCCTGGGAGAATCCGAAGGCCGATCATGGCCCAAAGTACATGGTTACGGGTTGCCTCCGTGAATGGGCCGTTGTCGGTAGAATCGTTGTTACAAGGATCAACTGACGATAACTGAGGGGGCTTTCAGGCTGCTTCAAGTGATCCGGATATGCGAAAGCATTCAGGGGTTGTCTTGAATGAACAGGAAGGAAGTCAACAAGAGTGGTACCGCGAAGGTGAACAGCCTGTCGTCTCTTGCATTATTGCATGAGGTGGCAGGCTTTTTTGATTTTCAAAATAATGAAGTTAGGTCATATTATAAATGTGATGAACGGGAGCAGTAGAATGATAAAGCGCTCAGAGAGCTGCGGGGTGGTGCGACGCAGTGGCTGGAATCATTCGAATCTCGCCCGGGAACGGAGTTGTGGAAGCGTGGGGACGATATCAATCGCCCAGTTGTCCTGATGGACAACAACATGTGTTACACAGCAACGGTTAACCCCCGTTATAGGGTGTTTCTCCGAGTGCGAGTAGTGTCGTGCGTGCACGCACATCCAGCGGATTTCGGAGACGACGAGGTGGATGGAGTCCGGCGCAAGCCTGGCCCATCAAGCGAGAGTGGTACCGCGGAGGGGATAATAACCCGCCGTCTCTTATATGAGATGGCGGGTTATTTGTATTTGCTGCCGGCAGCAGGGTGGGCATGGGAAGAACCATATGGAGATTGAGAATCAGAAGGTCAGGGTGTAAGTCGACGTACACTCTGTCATGAAGGTAAGCAGGATATACAACGAACGAGTAATGAACATTGAACAACAAGTATAGGCACTAAACATTCAACAGGATTTATAAAAATTTGATGGAGGTTGATGAATATGACAACAACTAATAACAAACGCATGATTGAGATTTTTGATACAACGCTGCGTGATGGAGAACAGGCACCGGGAGCAAGTCTGCAGCCCGAGCAAAAGATTGAACTGGCACACCAACTGGCTTCTCTGGGTATCGACGTCATTGAGCCTGGATTCCCGATCTCCAGTCCAGGTGAGTTCGCGGCGGTTCAGGCGATTTCGAGACAGTTGCAGAACGTGGAGATCTGTGGATTCGCGCGTGCGGTCAAAGGTGATATCGATGCAGCTGTTCAAGCAACAGCGGATGCAGCACGGCGCCGAATTCACCTGTTTATCTCTTCTTCGGATATTCATATTGAGCATCAACTGCGCCGTCCGCGCAGTGAAGTGGTGGCTACCGCTCGTGAGATGGTATCTTATGCACGCCAGTTCACGGACATCGTAGAGTTCACAGCGATGGACGCTGCCCGTACCAAGATGGACGATCTGATTGAAATGGTTGAAGTCGCCATTGAAGCTGGAGCGAGCATTATCAATCTGCCGGATACGGTCGGATATGCCCTGCCACATGAGTATGGTGAGATGTTCCGTCGGGTGCGTGAGGGTGCAAGAGGCGGCGATCAGGTTCGCTATAGTGCCCACTGTCATAATGATCTGGGCCTGGCCGTAGCCAATAGCTTGGCTGCGATTGCCAATGGAGCTACCCAGATTGAAGTGACTATCAATGGTATCGGAGAACGGACGGGGAACTGTGCACTGGAAGAGCTGATTATGGCGCTGGAGACTCGGGGAGACGCAATTGGTGCAACGACGAACATTAAGCTGAATCAGCTGTATGAGACCTCACGTCAGATTAGCCGTGCGATGCACTTCCCGATTGCGTACAACAAGCCAGTGGTGGGACGTAATGCATTCCAGCATGAATCTGGCATCCATCAGGATGGTCTGCTTAAGAATCGGAACACCTATGAGATTATGGACCCTGAAGCGCTGGGTATTCCACGCAGCATGATTATTCTGGGCAAACACTCCGGTCGTCACGCCCTGAAGGATCGGGTTCGCAAATATGGTTTTGAGCCGGATGAGCAGCAGATGGAGCAATTGTATGAGGTGTTCAAAGAAACCGCAGACCAGCAAAAAGTGGTCAGTGACGACCAGTTGTTACAGATGGTTAGCCAGACCATGAATATTCCTGCACAGGACTATGAATTGGTTGAATTGCAGGTGACGGCGGGCAGTATGACGGATCGAATGGCCGCCGTTCGCATTCGCACAAGCGCTGGAGAACAATCTTACTCTGCTGTTGGCGGTGGACCCGTGGATGCAACCATCCGTGCGATTGGTCAGAGCATTTCCGATGATATTGCATTTGTAGATATGGAGATGCATGCCTTGAGTGGTGGAGAGGGTGCAAGTGCAGAAGCTGTAGTTACCGTGGAGCGTGCAGGACGTGAGTTCCGGGGAACAGCAACACATAATGATATCGTCATGGCTGCCGGTTTGGCTTATGTAGCGGCTTGTAATGCTGCTGGGCTGAAGGCCGAGTCTTCCGAACATCATGAACAAGAAGCACATGCGTAAAACATCTTTTGCCAGATCGCATCTACAGCGGCAGTAGTAGCAATTGCAATTCGTTGTAAATATGCATGGCATATAGTAAATAAATGACGGGCAGGCCTTGAACGACAAAGGTCTGCTTTTGTCTTATTATGGAGGTATATTGAGGAGTGGAAGGATGCATTTGTCAAGGTGTGACTATAGTTATCCACATATCCAGTGTAATTTGTGGGTAACTATCCCAAAGCCAAACCAGCATAGTTTTCGAAACAAAAAGGGTTTAGGGGATAGAATGACTCCTTACTATCCACAAAGTTGTGGATAAAGTGGATAACTTGGTGGATAAATATGGTTTTTGTGTGCAAAAGGCTATTCTACCGCTGTATAATTAAGCTTATTAATGTGCTTGCTATCTTGCTTTCTTGTGGATAAGTGTGAGGGGCAGGGGGGTAAAAATATTTCTCTTCATTCGAGTAAATTTGACAAAAGTCAAAACAGCTCCCCTAACCTCCGTATGTTAGAGTTCAATCTCAAGGAACATAAAGAAGATAGGGTGCATAGCTTCAATACGCATCCTCAACAAACAAAAAGCTGATCCCAATAAGGAATCAGCCGGTGGTACTACTATAATTGTATGACGCGATCAAGCCATGGTCTGAGTCTGTACTATTCGTACTATTCCATAGCTAGTTCTTCCCAGTCCTCGTAGGCTTTGGTGAGTTCTGCTTTGTGTTCCTCCGATTGTTGCTGGAGTTCTTGCAGCTTCATATAATCCTGATAGATTTCAGGCAGAGCCATCTGTGCCTCGAGTTCGGTAATCTTCGTTTCCAACACCGCAATCTGTTGTTCCAAAGCTTCCTGCTTGCGTTGTCGGTTACGCTCTTCACGCTTCGCCTGTTTTTCCGCTTCGAATGAAGCCGCTCCGGATTTTTCGGTTGTGGATGTGTTCAGATCGGATTTGGACGAGTTCTTGGACGAAGCCTGACGTGCCTCAGCAGCTTCACGTGCGATGTCCTCAAGCTCCTGTTTTTTCTCCACATAATCATCGTAATTACCGAGATATTGTTCTGTGCCGCCTGGATGAAGTTCAACAATGCGTTCAGCCATTTTATTAAGGAAATACCGGTCATGGGAGATGAACAGCAGGGTGCCTTCATAATCCATTAATGCCGCTTCCAGCACTTCTTTGGCAAACAGGTCGAGATGGTTCGTAGGCTCATCCAGAATGAGCATGTTGGCTTCCTTCAGCATCAGCTTGGAGAGAGACACACGTGCTTTCTCACCGCCGCTGAGGGAGGAGATTTTCTTGAGCACATCGTCACCACTGAACAAAAAGTTCCCCAGTACGGTCCGAATGCGTGCTTCTTCCATCCCGGGATAGGCACTCCACAGTTCTTCCAGAACCGTGTTGGATGGATTGAGCCCAGTCTGTTCCTGATCGTAATAGCCGATCTGCACTTTTGTTCCCCATTGGATCTCTCCGGTTACCGGACGTAAACTTCCCGTAAGACACTTCAGCATGGTGGATTTACCAATACCGTTTGGTCCAATCAGAGCAACCGTTTCCCCGCGTCGCAGATCGAAGGATACGTTGCGGAACAATGGAGAAGCCTCGTCATAAGCGACAGACAGCTGATCCACTCGAAGCACTTCCTTGCCTGACATAACGGCGGTTTCGAAGGAAAAATGGGCTTTTTTCAAATCTCCCATCGGTTTATCAAGCCGCTCCATTTTGTCGAGGGCTTTGCGCCGGCTTTGCGCCCGTTTGGTCGTCGAAGCACGTACGATGTTTTTCTGAACAAAATCTTCCATCTTGGAGATTTCACCTTGCTGTTTCTCATATTGCTTCATCTGAGTTTCATACTCGGCAGCTTTGAGTTCCATATAACGGCTGTAATTGCCCGTATATTTTTTGGAGCGGTGACGTTCGATCTCAACGATGGTTGTTACAAGTCGATCAAGGAAGTACCGGTCATGGGATACCACGAGCAGTGCGCCTGAATAACCTCTCAGATAATCTTCCAACCAAGTAAGGGTGGCGATATCGAGATAGTTGGTAGGCTCGTCCAGCATGAGCAGATCGGGTGCCTGAAGCAAAATACGAGCTAGCGCAAGACGTGTCTTCTGCCCGCCACTCAGAGTAGCAATGGGGGTGTCTGGCGAAAATTCGCCGAATCCCATCCCGTGCAGTACGCTGCGAATGCGGGTTTCCATCTCATAACCGCCATGGTCCTTGAACCAGTCGGAGCGTTTCGCATAACGTTCCAGCAGGTCAGCATACTTTTTCTCGTCTTCCATCTGGGCAGGGTCGGCAATATCGCGTTCCATCTGACGCAAATCAGCTTCAGCCTGTGTCAGGTGAGCGAAGACGTTCATCATTTCTTCCCAGATGTTACGGTCGGATTGTAGCCCGCTGTTCTGAGCCAGGTAACCGAGCGTCGTTTCTTTGGACTTGAAAATCTGTCCTCCGTCATAGGACATTTCACCGGCTACAATTTTGAGCAAAGTGGATTTCCCTGCACCGTTTACACCAACGAGGCCGATGCGCTCGCGTTCTAATATTTGTAAGTTCACGCCGTCCAGGATTGGATCGACACCAAAACGTTTGATAATTCCGGATACTTGCAGCAGCATAAAATTAAGTTCCTCCATAGGTCCAGTTCTTGATATGACAACTATATCCCAGTTTACATGAAATACAGAGCAATTGCACCGATTGGGAACGCATGGGGCATGTAGTCTTTTTGATCAATCAATGATAAACTGAAAGAAGGCATGTTATTACATGAGGATTTTGCAGAAAATGAATCATTTTAACCATTTCAACAAGATGACAACTGGTCATAACATATAAATTGTTTTTAATGAGAGCTTTTTTCTACCTTCCCTATCAACAGGAGGTTATTCAAGGATATGCAGGATCATGCGGAACTGAAAAGTCAGCTTCGATCCAGACTGAGACAGAGCCGTGATCTGATGGATGCAAACATGCGTCAGCAGGCAATGACTAAGATTAACGCTGGAGTGAAGCGGGAGCTGGAGCGCCTTAGACAGGCCAAGAGCAAGGTTGTGAACAAACCACTCGTTATATTCAGTTATTTGTCCTATGGAAGCGAAGCGTCCACAGCTTTTCTGTTTCAAGAGGGCTGGAATCATGGAGATGTGATGTTTGCACCTAAAGTGTTGGCGAATCCACCCCGAATGGAGCTACGGCGAGTGACAGGAGAACAGGATCTGGAGCCAGGCATATGGGGGATACCCGAACCTAAGGATTCCTGTGAAGTCCTGACGCCTGATGATTGGCCGGATATCGATCTCGTATTGGTACCGGGGCTTGGTTATGATCTCCACGGTGGGCGTATTGGTTATGGTGGCGGTTATTATGATCGTTTTGCCGAGACGCTTGCAGCAACATATGTGATGACGGGCAAGAAACCATTGATGGCTGCGATGGTGTTGCCGGGTCAGTTACAGGAGGAGATCCCGATGGACCTGCTCGATCTGCGGATTGATCTGTTGATAACAACCGAAGGTATATTACATATCGAATAAAGGGTTGTGATGTAATTGAGTTCAGAAGTGAACAACGGCCAGGCTTCGGGTGGCAAACTGACCCATTTTAATGAACAGGGGCGGGCCCGGATGGTTGATATCTCAGGTAAGGAAATTACCGTACGTACGGCTGTGGCTGTAACCAAAGTGACTATGAATCCAGATACACTGGAAGCGATTCGGGAGGGCCGAATCGGCAAAGGTGATGTTCTGGCTGTGGCTCAGATTGCCGGGATTCAAGGAGCGAAGAAAACGTCGGACTGGATTCCGATGTGCCATCCGCTGGCACTGACGGGTGTGGATATTCGTTTTCATGATAATGGAGTGGATGAATTACACATTGAAGTTACTGTCAAAACCGAAGGCAAAACGGGTGTTGAGATGGAGGCGCTCACGGCTGCCTCAGCTGCAGCACTGACGGTCTATGACATGTGCAAGGCCATGCAAAAAGATATGATTATCGGTCCAACCATGTTGAATTCCAAGAGTGGTGGCAAAAACGGTGATTACAGCCGATAGGCAATATTTATTTTCATAGAGGAGAAGGGTGATCTTTATGGTGTGGAGAACAGCAATCCTGACAGCCAGTGACAAAGGAGCCCGCGGGGAACGTGAGGATACGAGTGCACAAGTCATTCGGGAGCTGGTGGAAGAAGAGCTGGGTGGTCAAATCGTGGAGTACCGTATCGTTCCGGATGAACCCGATGAGATTATTGCGGCTTTGATTGAGATGACGGATTATTTTCACGCCGATCTGGTGCTGACTACCGGTGGCACGGAGCTGGCCATTCGTGATATTACTCCGGAAGCGACCCGGCGCGTAATTGAGCGGGAAGTTCCCGGGATGGCGGAGGCCATGCGGTATAGTGTAATGAGCAAAAACCGTTCTGCAATGCTGTTCCGCGGGGTATGTGGCATTCGTGGACGCACGCTGATTGTTAATCTGCCAGGTACACCAAAGGGTGTGCATGAACATCTGGCGGCCATTATGGATCAGCTTCCGGAAGCGCTGCTGATGGTTACGGGTCAGTTCAAGCAATAATCGAGCACGGACTCTGGGGCAAGATATCCGATTAGCCATGACCGTTGTTAGATTGTTCTAGTGACATCTCTTTTTTGTGAATTTTGCGGGTTATGTAAGTGGTTACATCTATGGTATGATGGGCTTAAATTAAGAACGCAGCAGAGACATCTATGAACATCTGGCCGAGTATGCGCATCTTCGAAGCTTGAGACGAGGAGGAATATCAATGTTAAGTTCCATTGGACCTACGGGTTTTATTTTGCTGGCCGTGATTGCATTGTTGTTGTTTGGACCCAACAAACTTCCGGAACTGGGGCGTGCAGTTGGGCGTACCTTCCGTGAATTCAAAGAGGGCGCTCGCGAGATTATCTCTGAGGATGACTCGTCCAATCGTAAAGAGCAGGAGAAGGCGAAACCGCTGGCGGCTGAGAGCACACCTGCAGACAAGCCTGCTGATAAACGCCTGCCGGAATAATCTTGACGGCAATGAAAGAGAAATCCCTTCCTGCCGGAAGGGTTTTGTATTTTAAGCTGGCAATAATGGGGGGCAGGCATGACGCAGCAAATGGAAGAAATGTCGATTACGGAACATCTGAGCGAGCTGCGCAAGCGGCTGATTTATGTACTAAGCATTTTTGTGCTGGGACTGATTGCAGGATTTTTTGTGGCGGACCCGGTATACCAATATCTGACCAAGGCAGAGTCGGCAAAAGGTTTTGTGTTACATGCCTTCTCGTTCTGGGACGGGATTGGCATCTATATGAAGATTGCAGGGTTGTTCTCACTTATTATTACACTGCCGTTTACGGTGTATCAGATCTGGAAGTTTGTTAGTCCAGGGCTAAAGCCACGCGAACGAAAAGCAACGCTGAAGTATGTGCCCTATGTGTTTCTGTTATTTCTGACAGGTATGGCTTTCTCGTATTATGTTATTTTTCCGATGGCACTTGCCTTCACAACAGCGATAACGGAGAAGATGGGGCTTGTGGAGACCTATGGGATGAAACAGTATTTCAGCTTCCTGTTTGGCATTGTGCTGCCTGTGTCCCTGTTATTTGAACTTCCTTTACTTATTATGTTTCTGACAGGACTGCGGATTCTGAATCCAATTCGTCTTCGCAAGATGCGCAGAGTCTCTTATTTTGTTCTGATCTTCATTGCAGTGGTCATTACACCTCCAGACTTTATTTCCGACCTTCTGGTGATGATTCCCTTGCTCTTGTTATATGAGATCAGTGTGTTATTATCCGCAATCGTATATCGCAAGCAGCTTGCAGCCGATGAAGAGATCGAATCCCGCTACGTTCGTGCCGAGGATAAGAAACATGCGGGCTGAATGGGGATAAGCTGTAATGTGCCCGGAAAAGACGGTATGTTCTTATCCGGGCTATTTCTGTAGACTGCCGACCACCACGACAGGACAAGCAGGCATATTATGTTCAACAATGGATACAATGGGGAAGGGACTGTTTGTTAACGTTGCAGAAGGGTTAAACAATTTCGTAGAATAAGATTTAGTGAATTGCAACATAGAACCAGGCACAGCGGGTGTAATTTGGCTATGTTTGTGTAAATTCAACGTAAATTCTCGCAGGAATTCGTCAAAAGGACTTGAAATCATGCTTCAAGTTGAGTATCATAAAGTTGGTTGTTAGCACTGAACACTGTCGAGTGCTAATACATATGGCTACAACCTACAATGTAACGTTATATAATTTCAAAAGGAGGCTATTTTTCATGATCAGACCTTTAGGTGAACGCGTATTGGTAGAACCACTGGAGCAAGAACAAACAACTTCTTTCGGGATCGTACTCCCGGACTCCGCCAAAGAAAAACCGCAAGAGGGTAGAATCATTGCAGTTGGTGCTGGAGTATTGAAAGACGGCGTACGTGTAGCTCTGGAAGTGAAAGAAGGAGATCGCGTTATTTTCTCCAAATATGCCGGTACAGAAATCAAATTCGAAGGTAAAGAATATTTGATTATGAAAGAAAGCGATATTCACGCGATTCTCGACTAATTCAAATTTAATCGGATAACCGAACCATATAGCACTACCATTTTCCAACAAAAACTAGGGAGGTTTTCTTAACATGGCTAAAGACATTAAATTCAGTGAAGACGCTCGTCGCTCCATGCTTCGTGGTGTGGACGCATTGGCTAATGCAGTAAAAGTAACACTCGGTCCTAAAGGCCGCAACGTGGTTCTGGAGAAAAAATTCGGAAGCCCGCTCATCACTAACGATGGTGTAACCATTGCTAAAGAAATCGAACTGGAAGATGCATTCGAGAACATGGGTGCACAACTGGTTAAAGAAGTAGCAACGAAAACCAACGATGTTGCCGGTGACGGTACTACAACAGCAACTGTATTGGCGCAAGCGCTGATCACAGAAGGTCTGAAAAACGTAACTGCAGGCGCTAGCCCAATCGGTATCCGTAAAGGGATCGACAAAGCGGTTAAAGCTGCGGTTGCTGAATTGCAATCCATCTCCAAACCAATTGATTCCAAACAATCCATCGCACAAGTTGCAGCAATCTCTGCAGCTGACGAAGAAGTAGGCGAACTGATCGCTGAAGCTATGGAAAAAGTGGGTAAAGATGGCGTTATCACAGTAGAAGAATCCAAAGGATTCGCTACAGAGCTTGAAGTGGTTGAAGGTATGCAATTCGACCGTGGATACATCTCTCCTTACATGATCACAGATACGGACAAAATGGAAGCTGTTTTGGACAATCCGTACATCTTGATCACAGACAAAAAAATCTCCAGCACGCAAGATATCTTGCCATTGCTTGAGAAAATCGTTCAACAAGGCAAACCACTGGTATTGATCGCTGAAGATATCGAAGGCGAAGCACTGGCTATGCTGGTTGTGAACAAATTGCGTGGTACATTCAATGCTGTAGCTGTTAAAGCTCCAGGATTCGGTGACCGTCGTAAAGCAATGCTGCAAGACATCGCTGCCCTCACTGGTGGCCAATTGATCACGGAAGAACTGGGTCTGGACCTGAAATCCGCTGTTGTGGAACAACTGGGTACAGCTCGTCAAATCCGCGTAACAAAAGAAAACACAATCATCGTTGACGGTGCTGGTAACAAATCCGATATCGATGCACGTGTTAGCCAAATCCGTACACAACTGGAAGAAACAACTTCCGAGTTCGACAAAGAGAAACTGCAAGAGCGTCTGGCTAAATTGTCCGGCGGTGTAGCAGTAATCAAAGTTGGTGCGGCTACTGAAACAGAATTGAAAGAACGCAAACTTCGCATCGAAGATGCCCTGAACGCAACTCGCGCTGCGGTTGAAGAAGGTATCGTATCCGGTGGTGGTACAGCGCTCATGAACGTATATAGCGCGGTTGCGGCTGTAGCTCTGTCCGGTGACGAGCAAACAGGCGTAAACATCGTCCTGCGTGCTCTGGAAGCACCAATCCGCACAATCGCAGCTAACGCTGGCGAAGAAGGTTCCGTAATCGTGGAACGTCTGAAAAAAGAACAAACAGGAATCGGCTTCAACGCTGCAACTGGCGAGTGGGTTAACATGATCGAAGCGGGTATCGTTGACCCTGCGAAAGTAACTCGTTATGCATTGCAAAACGCGGCTTCCGTAGCAGCTATGTTCTTGACTACTGAAGCAGTTATCGCTGACAAACCAGAACCAGCAGGTGCTGGTGGCGGAATGCCTGACATGGGCGGTATGGGTGGAATGGGCGGCATGATGTAATAAAGGTGTAAAAACCTTTATTACATCATGTGCCTGGCAGAGTGAATTCTCGTTACGAGGTGACAAGAATTTGTGAAGCAGTCACTGTTACAAATACTCAACAACACAAAAACCACTTCTTAATTAAGGAGTGGTTTTTGTGTTGTTGAGTATTTGTATAATCATAGTTAGTATCAAGAGATATGGAGGGCATATATCATGAAACATATTAGAAAAATGATATTAGCAGTTTTGGTTTCTATTGCTGTTATTTTCTTAATTTATAATTTCACTTCTAATTCTGAACGAAAATTTGTAAAAGTAAATGAAGCTAGTGATACTCCATTAACTACATTCACAGTAATTAATAATGAGAATTTCGCAGGTACTACAAATACGCATCGGTTTGATATTCGGGCAGGATTTAGTTATGTGAAAGTGAGTTTTAAAAACACGGGTTCGAAACACTTCACGTTCACGATCAATGAAGGATCTACTAGTGGAACCGCGATAACGTCTGGCAGTGTTCCAGCAGATGGAAAAGAGCATACATATTATAGTGACAAAGCATTGTCCACTGGTTCGTACTATGTAAGTGCCTCTTCTGCGCAAGGGATGTCGGGTATATTGGATGTCTCTTGGAACTGATGTTAATTAAAGATTCGGATATTCGCTCTAAATGCTGATTTGAAGCCCTGTGATTGAAACCTCGTTCCTATGGTTTCGTATGTACTGTGATACATAGAGAGCTTATCAGTAAAGACTTGAGGAGGAAATGATTTGAGAAAGGGTACAAAGTGGACATTATGGATTCTGGGCTTGATGCTCGCTGCAATTTTTATCAACTTTTTTATGAATCTATATAGCTTTGCTTATGCGCTAATTACTGTGCTTATACTTGCCTTTATGGGATGGGGATTCTTAGCAAAGTTAAAGAACGACGTTCGGCAGCATGAGGATCATCATAGAAGAGAGCATCAGTCTGCGATCGATGATATTGATCAATACACAAGATAGGTAACACATACATGATTTATCACACGTAACGTAGCTTAGCTCTGATTTGATAATCTAGCCAATTGACTTATCAGCCGTTTATGGAGATTGATTTTTCAATTTTTGGTTATTTTATTGTATTGGAGGGATATTATGAAATTATTTAGACTGCCATTGATTCTTTGTGTTATATTACTTTTAGCTATTTTGTCAGCTTGTGATGCGGATGATAGGTTACACGGAAAGAGCGATAACTGGGATGTTTCTCTACAGAGATCAACAGGGAGCTATAGTATTACTTATATAGGTGATGAAAAGCGCATAAAGGATTTTGTGTTTGACCTTACCGGCAATAATATAAAACAACAGGGGAAGGCGCTTGAGGAACAAGGGGTACCGTTCAGTATGTCGGGAACGGCTACTGAGGCGGAGAAAACGAAAGATCCAATTACCTTTAAAATGAGTTGGAACAATCAGAGCGAGATAGTAACTTTTGAGTAACTCTCGCATGGTGGAGGTGTTCATCATTGGTTTGATGGCAATTACTGAATCATTTCTATAGTACACATTACATATCATACGTTAGGCCGTTCCTTCATGGAGCGGCCTTTTTGCACAATCGCATCTTATCTCGCAACAGTTATTTCAAAAGTGGAGTGATCATAATCTTGAATGTTGAAGCGATATTCCAATCTATTTCGAACTGTCGCCCCATCAAAATCGGACTGATTCACATCACGATCCAATAGACCGATATCCTGGATGACATCTTGTGCATCGTTATAGGTGTAATCGCTATTAGTAGTCAGAATGAGTGTAGCGATAGCAGTCAGAAGAATTCCAGCCGTTGGTTTACGCGTATCACCGGTTCCGTACAACCTGACTTCCTGTATGCTCTCATCTGCATTCACTGCACCAACCAAGCGTAATTCGTCATTGAATACATACTCGAAAGTGCCAGTGCCCTGCTCGGGAGAGTCTTTTATATTCAAGCGGGTAATACTCAACCCATTCAGTCGGTATTTGCCTACGGCGCCATTAAACTTGTTTTTAAATTCATCGGTAGTCATGTGGAGGCCAGAAAGTTTAATCTGGGATGAAGGGGTCTGATCTATTTCAGACTGAGTAGAGTTCGAAGATAAATTCAGCATCCCATACAAACCTATTGAAGCAATCGCAAAACAGGCCGTTGTTAGAAAAATAAATCTGATTGGCAACCTATTGCCTTTGCGAATAGATAAGATCATCCCAACAACAAATCCCAAGAAAGCGATCAAGCCAAAAATGAAGAGAATGGTAAACAGATATTGCAAAGTCTCACCTCGTAATAGAGTAATAGCTGGTACAAATCTTTCTTGCACCTCATTCATTATAATGTTCCGATGACAAAGTTCAAACTCCCACTATTCACTGCCCCAACAAAAAAAGCACTGCCGGCATGCTGCCAGCAGTGCTTGCTTGATGTTATACAGGTCTTACCGTAAAGGTGAAGTGATACGCGCGGTTGGCTGGCAAGGTGTATTCGACATGGGTACGTGCGCTCCAGCTGTCATCTCCGCCAACACCCATTTGTTTGTAATTGATGCGGGCGACAGTCTGTGTGCTCTGAGGTAATTTGTACACATGGTCGTTTGCTTCCAGTTCGTCCGGTGTCCACGGCAACGCATTAATTTCAAAGGGTATAGTGGCTTCAACATGAAGCCCAAGCTGACCATTTGCTGACGTAATTTCTGCAAAACGTACATCCGTTTTGTTACCACACTCTTGTGGTTTCAGATATGGAACAAATTGATCTCGAACCGCACCTGTGTAATAACCGAGACGTGCACTGGTCAGACGGTCTGCATAATTATCATGCGGGCCTCTGCCGTACCAAGAGATTGTATCCAAGCGGTTATTCAGTTGTAACAGCATACCGAATTCCGGTAGATCAGGTAAGCCTATGCCTGGAATAAGGGTTTGACTGATTTCCAATACACCATCCGCATCAATTCGGTATGTGATGGACAGCGTACATCCCGGATGTTGATCCCACGTATAATCGGTCGTTACAAGAAAACCTTGTTCGTCTGCATGGTGCTCAAAGCGAATTAATCTGCTGGTAGCGTGAGCATCTCTCCAGAAGGCAGAACGCTCATTCAGGTGGTTCCCCATATCATTGTCTGTCATGGCTCTCCAGAAATTCGGCCGGACAGGTGCGAGCAATTGCTCCTGATTGTTAATCTGATAGGATGTTAACGCGCCAGTGGCTGGATTGAAGCTCAACGTGACTTGGCCTGTAGTCACTTTCAATTCATCTTGCAGATCCTGTACCTGCGGCGCATTGTCTTGTCCTTGACGTATCGGTTGGATTGGACGCAATCTCGGAGATACCACGAACTGATCCCAGGCAATCTCATGACCTACTCCTGCCCATTTGGTTGCCACTTTGGTAACCAGAGATACAGTCAGCACCGCTTCCTGGAACAGATCGGAAGATGGCGTATAAGGGATTCGGACTTCAACCGATTCGCCAGGAGGTACCGCGATATCCAACGTACCGTTCTCTACAGATTTGCCATCGTGAGTTACTGTCCATACGAGCGAATATTCGCTCAGATCCGTGAACAGGAACTGGTTTTTGATGCGCAGCAGGCCGTCTTTGACATCAACGGTTTCCATACGAACGTTCTGATAACATTTCTTCACTTCTTCCAGCTTCGGTGTAACCGTCTTATCCGCCAGAATCAATCCGTTCCCGCAGAAATTGCCATCATGAGGAGATTCACCGAAATCGCCACCATAAGCAAAATATTCTACACCGTCTGCCGTAGTGGTACGAATGGACTGATCAACCCAGTCCCAGATGAATGCACCCTGCAACACATCATATTTATCGAACAAATCCCAATACAGATGCAGACCTCCACAAGAATTACCCATGGCATGGCTGTATTCACAGATGATGTAAGGCTTCTTAGGTCCCTTCATGCGCGCGTATTGCTCCACATCTTGTGGGCTGATATACATCGTTGATTCAATATCGCTTGCCGAATCGGAAGGGCGATAATGGAAGGTCCCTTCATAATGAACGAGACGGGTTGGATCGACTTGTTTCAGATAATCGTACATGGCGATGAAGTTATCGCCGCCGAAGGACTCATTACCCAGAGACCATATAATCACGGATGCATGGTTTTTGTCCCGCTGGAACATCGAGTTACAGCGATCTATTACGTTATTACGCCATTCCGGCTTGCTCGCGGGAATATTGTTCTCGTTCATTTCCTTTTGCCCATATTCCCAGGTACCGTGAGTTTCCAGATTCGTTTCGTCAATGACATAGAGGCCATATTCATCACACAGTTCGTACCAGAGTGACTGATTTGGATAATGGGATGTACGCACCGCGTTAACGTTATAGGACTTCATCAACTCGATGTCACGAATCATGTCTTCCCGTCCAATGGCTCGACCCTTATCCGGGGAAAATTCATGACGATTGACGCCTTTGAACACAATACGTTTGCCATTGATTTGCATCAGGCCGTCCTTCAGTTCAAACTTACGGAATCCGATCCGGCTACGGACTGCTTCCAGTGTTTCACCTGATTCGTCCTGAATGGACAGCACAAGTGTATACAGGTTAGGGGACTCAGCGCTCCATAGTAGCGGCTTCATAACCTCTGCTGACAACTGGAATGAAAGTTCATCCTCGCCCTGGAAAGTAACGGCCGCAGTAAGTGGTTGCTTCAGCACTGTCTGCTGTTGTGCATCATAGAGTTGCGCCTGAACGGACAATCCGGCAGGGGTCTGCGCGGCATTATGATTAAATAATTTCAAATCCAGCAGGAGCTCCGCATCCTGATACGCGTCATCCAGTTCAGTACGAACAAAGAAATCGGCGATCTGAACCGGTGAAGGTGAATGCAGGTATACACCACGGAAGATGCCGCTTAACCGCCAGAAATCCTGATTCTCCAGCCAGCTCGCATCACACCAGCGATATACCTCCACAGCGAGCTTGTTCTCACCATCCGTTAGATACGAAGTGATATCAAATTCTGCGGGCGTGAACGTATCTTCGCTATAACCGACCAGCTCCCCGTTCACCCATACATAAAAGGCTGATTCAACGCCCTCAAAGTGTAGCAGGACAGGCCGACCTTTCCAGTCAGCAGGAACAGTAAACGTGCGGATGTACGAACCCACCGGATTATAAGTTGTTGGTGCAAATGGTGGCTTCAATTCAGGCTCACGCTCGACCCACGGATACGTCATATTTGTATAGTGGGGATAATCGTAACCTTGCAGTTGCCAGTTGGAAGGAACGGCGATCTCGTCCCAGTCACTGGCATCATAGTTGTTCTCATAAAAGGATGTAATCCGTTGCTCCGGTGTCTCCGCGAAGGCAAACTTCCATTGACCATTCAGTGATTCGTACCATGGCGATGCGCTGGAATCATTGGACAATGCTTCTGTTATAGATGGAAACGCTACCATAGAAGCATGTGCGGGTAGACGGTTTACTTGAAAAGTCTCGGGATTATTGTTCCATTCCGGGTATCCATTTGCCGGAGGGGTGTGTACCAGTTTCTTTCGCATAACAGCAACTCCTTCTGAAATGTTATAATATTGTCATTATAGAATTGAATTGATACTTAGAGAATAAAGAATATTGTCCATATATATCACAATATGAAACTAACGATGAAGAAAGTGGTGTACTGGATGGATACCCGGATTTTTTTTGGTAAAACAGAAGAAGCTGCTCGCCTGCCGATCTATATGACCACGGTTGGTTACTGGGAACACCAATATGAAACTGAGCGTCCAGAGGGATTCCCGGATTATCAGATCCACCAGATTATTCATGGTCAGGGGAGACTGATTATACAAGAGGACGAGTATATCGTCGGACCGGGTGACGTTTTCTTTCTGTATCCCGATGTTCCGCATCGATATATGCCCATCAGTGACCGTTGGGAACTGGCTTGGGTCTCGTTTCAGGGGAGAGAGGCTAGCCAGTTATTATCTTATGCGGGGATTACCGGTTCACGCGTATGCAGACTCAGGACAGCCACGCTGCTGCGTGGCCTGGAGCAACTTCTGGTTAGAGGAGAGAATGACGGTGATACGGATTACGCAGATTACGATGTTGAATGCTCCAAACAATTATATGCCCTGCTGCTGGATCTGAAGCCACTGCTCATCGCATCCGCCAATTATAATGATGAACTGGAGCGCTTGAAGCCTGTGCTGCGTTATATCGCAGAGCATCTGGATCGTTCGCTTTCCCTGAAGGAACTGGCCGATGTGGCTGTGGTATCTCCCCAATATTTGTGCAGGCTGTTTCAGAGGGCACTCCACACCAGACCTGTATTTTACGTGAACCAAGAACGGATCAATCGGAGCAAACAACTCATGTTCAGTGAGAGAGAGCTTCGAATATATGAAGTGGCTGATCGGGTGGGTTACGAGAATGCCAGTTATTTCTGTGCGATGTTCAAAAGGCATACAGGCATGAGTCCAGAGCGTTTTCGCAAACTGCACGGACTGAATTGATGGAGTTACAATTTTAGTGCTCCACTCGCGGTAGGAGCAACAGAGTATACTTCGCTTAAATGACATGCCAGATACACCTTCATCCAACCCTCGGAATCGTTCAGATCAACACCTAGAATCTCCTCTATTTTGCGCAGGCGCAGATACAACGTATTGGTATGAATGTGCAGACGTTCGGCTGTGGCTTGCGCAGATCGATTCGCGGCAATGTAGGTTTTGAGTGTGAGTTCAAGCTCTCCTGATTTTTGCTGTTGAAGAGGGGACAGAATTTCGTGAATGTAGTTCTCGATATCGGAAGGTTCCTGGTTAAGAAACAACCGATTGATCCCGATTTCTTCGTAGAGCATCAGGCCCGCTTTGTTTTGTTTCAGCAGAAAGGACAACGAGCGTGTAGCCTCGTCATTGCTTTTGCACACATACTCAAGCCCTTGATAAAGTCCACCGATACCAATGGATAGGGCAGGAGTCTTAGAGGTGGTCCATTTCTCCACAGCCGTTTCCAGCCTGCTGATGATCCAGTGTCTAACCTTGGGCTCGGATGCAGCAGCCAGAATCGTAATTTTGTGATGTGCGCTGAACAATAGATGTTCGCGGGTGCCCAGCTCCTTTTCGATAAATCCAATCAACTTGCGCACCCAATTTTCAGTTGTTTTCATGTCGGGATATTCCCCATAGAGCTGCAATTGAGCGACGAACAAGGACTGATGGGCTGGCAACTGAAAGCTGGAAAGTCGTGCCTCCAACTGCTGTGGTTCTCTATATTGCACGAGATCGCTGAAGAAATCATGGTTTTTCCGATAGGACATCTCGGTGAGTGAGTAGGTATTCACCATCTCCAGCATCACAATAGCTCCGCCTTGTTCCAAAATCACATGATCCAACTGACCTAACGGATGATCTAATTGGATGGCAAAACAGCCAAGCACCAGAGATCCGTTCACAATGGGATAGAGGTAATAATCGCTATGATCCGTTCCACCGGACAAGGTGATGGGGTTAAACTGACTGTCCAGAGCGGTATAGATATCGAGCTCACTTAGCAAGACACTTTCCGGGATGAGCGGGTACCAGTCATTTCTCGCCATGTCCACATAATAGGTGGGAAGTTTCAGCATCGACCCAACCGTCTCAATGATATGTCCGAGGCTCACATGTTCAATGGAAAGTGCCGTGAATTGATTATGAATTTCATTGCGGCTAACGAGATATCGGTTCGTTTCCAGCAGTTCTGAATACATGGTGGCGTTAGAGATGGCAATGGCTGCCTGATCCGCAAATCCCTGCATCACATTCAGATCATGTGGGGCAAATCGTCTGTTTTGTTCAAATTGGTATACCAACATTACCCCGATTTTGTGGGTGTTCATTGTCACGGGAACGGCGATAAGTCCTTTTGCCATAATACCGTCAGGCAGTGAACTTACAATGATATTCGCATTCTCCTGACTAACATTGCCCATATCTTTAAAGGCATCATCCGGTGTGCTATACATTCGGCCAATGCCTTCCTCGTATACTTTTCCCGTAATGCCCTCATCCAGCTCGCCTTGATATTGATACACACTATCTTGAAAACCGACCTTGGCTCTAGGAATCATCTTGCCAGAGTCCGGATCAACCATCATGAACAGCCCGCAGGAAAGGGAGGGGATGACATGGAGCGCATTCTCCATGATTTTGAGTAACAAGTCGTTCAGCTCCAGGGAACAGGTCAGCTCCCGCAGTCCGGTCAACCATCGATCATTGTGTGCACGTTCCTTCTCAATCTGTTGCTTCAGCAGTCCTTCCCGAATCAAAGACTCCAGACGTTCACTCTGTAGCAGGGTAAGTTGCTTCTGGGTATCGATAACCACACGAATGTTGATGTTAGACAAAAAAACAAACGTGTACCTGAGAATCTTCCAGGATGACTCAATCTGTTCTTGATCTGTATATTCAGGTAACTCTCCTTCACGCAACCAGTTATTCCACTGGAAATCATATTCATCCTTGATCCAGATTCCGTACGGAACAGACCCAAAGACTTGAACCATAAATGAGCGAACCGCTTCATGAATCATAGCAAACGTACTCCTTTTGTGTTCACATGGCAAAATGCTTACATATATAACATGATCTTCACTATGCTGTGTGATTTATATTTTGTATTGTGTATATCACCATAATTAATATTAGAATGCTGTTGCTGTCAACAATGACATTATACATATGCAACTTATATAATGTCATTAACTTTAACACGATACAATTTCATCGTAGTACAACAGTAGAGCTGTAAATCGAACATGTGCACGTAATATTTAAGTTGAACTTAACTTTTTACACGAGAACGGAGAGGACAGAAATAACGTGAAGAAGCAAAGCGTTCGCCTAAAAGCTTTCGCAAGAAAGCTACTTCGGAAGCATACGCTATCCCCGGATTTTCCCTTTGGAGAAGGGAATCAAAAAAAATCTGGGGATAACAGCGATCGGAAGGTTATTCTGTCATCGGAGTGGTCAGTGTAAATATTCTTTAGTTGAACTTACAACCAAGTCTGAAAATGAGGTGGAGTACAGATGAGTCAAATTACTGCTTTTGTAGGTGCATTGTTGATTGATGGACAAGGTGGAGAACCTGTTTCTGATAGTGTGGTCCTGGTTGAGAACGGGAAATTCATAGCAGCGGGTGCAAAAGCAACCGTTCCAATTCCGGAAAATGCCGAGCTTGTTGATGTAACAGGCAAAACGGTGATGCCGGGACTAATCGATGCCCATGTCCATGTACACGGGGCCAAAAATCTGAATATGGCTGCGGTGGCGCTGGAAGCCAATGAACTCCAGATGGGGAGAGCACTTCAGGATCTGCCGAAGCTGATCAACGCAGGATTCACAACCGTCAGGGATGTCGGTAGCCATGTTGCTGTATACATTCGCGATCTGATCAAGGAAGGTGTGGTGAAGGGGCCGCGGATTAAAACTTCCCGTCATATGCTCTCTCAGACGGGTGGACATGCAGATATCCATATGATTCCAACGGAACTGAATATCTTCACCGTGTGTGACGGCGTTCCGGAAGTCATTAAGGCAACACGCACGCAGTTCCGTGAAGGGGCGGATTTCATTAAAGTGTGTTCCACAGGCGGGGTACTTTCGGAGAAAGATGACCCTCGCTGGTCGCAATTCCGCATGGATGAGCTGAAGGCGATCGTGTATGAAGCGGAAGCGGTACAGTCTTATGTGGCTGCACATGCGCAAGGTGCACAGGGGATCAAAAATGCGTTGGAAGCGGGCGTACGCACCATTGAACACGGGATCTATATTGATGAAGAAGGCATTGGCATGATGCTGGATCAAAAGGCGGTTCTGGTGCCAACGCTGGCGATTGTACATCGGATCATCAAAGAAGGGCATAAATACGGTGTTCCCGAATTTGGCATCCGCAAAGCCAAAAGTGTATATCAGGAGCATATTGAGAACATGATTATCGCGCGTAAGGCAGGCGTAACCATTGCAGTAGGGACAGACTTCTGCACGTGTGCACCTGTTGAGCATGGCGGGAATGCACTCGAACTTCGATTGCTTGTTGAAGATGTTGGATTTACATCGATGGAAGCGATCGTAGCCGCAACAAGAGATGCGGCGAGAGCGATGCAGATGGAAGCAGAGATCGGTACGATTGAACCTGGCAAAGCTGCTGATCTGCTGGTATTGAATGTGAATCCGTTGACGGATATTGGACTGCTCGAAAACACAGAGAATATCGAACAGGTCTATTTATCGGGTGAGCGCTTGAAATAAGAAAGATGGTTCTACGTGTACTGAACTGCACTGACAACATAGAGAATGGGGAGAAGCCACCATGTTTAGTCAACCGATATATATAGCCACAGTATTGCTTGTTATTTTAGCTATAGGGGAACTGGTTTCGATCTGGTCCAAAGCGCGAATTCCTTCCTTGCTTGTTATTCTGATCGGATATTTGCTGCTGAACTGGGCGGGGTTATTTCCTAAAGGAGTGGTATCCAGCTCTGCTCTGACGGCGTTCGGGGCTCTCATGGTGGCTCCGCTGATTGTACACATGGGAACATTAATACCGTTGAAATTAATACGTTCCCAATATAAAGCAATACTGATCTCATTGTTCGCATCACTCACGGCGACAGGTCTTATCCTGTTAATCGTATCACCGTTCTATGGTTATCCTACGGCTGTTGCGGGATCAAGTCCGGTTGTTGGTGGCATTATCTCATATCTGATCACAACCACGAAGTTGCAGGAGATGAATCTGGGTCATCTGATTACAATTCCGGCTGTTATTCTGGGTATTCATTCCCTCGTGGGGATGCCGATTGCAACCAATATGTTGCGCAGATATGCGTTAAAACTGCAGAAGCAGGGCGCTTTTGAGAACAAGGTTGCAGGGGAAGGCCATGTGAACATTAAAGAAGCGAATGCCAAAACATTCCTTCCACAGCGATTCCAGACCGCACCTATTCTGCTGTTGCTCTTGTTCATTATGGGGAGTCTCTCCATTTATCTAGGCAATGTAACCGGACTTAGCTACAGTATCTGGGCTCTGTTGCTTGGGGTTCTCGGACATCTGATCGGACTGTTCCCATCTCGTATTCTGGATAAAGCAAGTACATCGGGAATTGCCATGATAGGTCTGATCGTAGTCGTTATGACAAGTATGGAGTCGATCACTTTTGATGCGGTGGTTAGTTCCATTATTCCAGTGTTGTTCATTATCGCAATCGGTGTAATTGGGGTGCTGATCGGTGGATTTGTTGGCTCCAAGCTGTTCAAATGGGACCCGCTCAAAGGTCTGCCTGTGGCACTGACTGCACTATTCGGTTTTCCGGGGGACTACATCATTTGTGAGGAAGTAAGCCGTTCAGTTGGACGTGATGAAAATGAACGCAAAGCCATCCTCGATGAGATTTTAACGCCAATGCTGGTAGGTGGATTCACAACGGTCACAACAGCATCCGTGTTAATTGCGTCCATACTGATCAAGACACTTTAAGAGGTTGTCAAAAACGGTCTTTTTGAACACGCACTATAAGAAAAATTGATGTTCTTTTCATCCCAATTTCAGTTTCCATTAAGGTTGGGAAGGTAAGATAAGTCTTGTAAACCCCTTCTCGTGTTAAATAGATGTGTGACTGGCCCTATCGGATTGTCCTCCGGTAGGGCACTTTTTTTTCTTCATTTCTGCGGTTGGTGGTATGATAGATGAATACATAATGTGTAACCAACTCTAGTGACCGGAGGATGTAATTGTGGATCACAGTTTGCACCCGTTGTTTAAGCCTATTCAGATGAATGGAACGTACCCTAACAGTTATTATGTTGAGAAAGTACCTGCTGCTGGTCTGATGGCTTATGTGGCCTGTTATTGGGAATCAGGATCTCTTCCGAACACACATGCGGATGTTGCTAAGAGAGAAGGTCCAGAGCGATCGATGATGACGGTACCTGCCCGGGTATTACCGGATGGTTGCACGGACATGCTGATTACATACGACCCGGTCTGTTCAAAGCACTCCTATGCTTACTGTGGCAATTATACACATCCGTTCGCTGTACCTGAGCCATCCGATGATGGCTCCCCTGCTGGAGACTACACCTTTGGTGTCCGGTTCTTCCCGGGTGGAGCGCATGTCTTCCATGGCATGCCTCTGGAGTGGTTTACGGATAAGCGAATTACACTTCAGGAATGTTGGCCGGAGAAGCTGAACGAGCTTCAGGAACGGATGGCCGAAACGAATCATTTTGCAGAGCGAGTAGAGGTTATGAATGCGTACTTGAGTCCGTTGCCCGTGCAGGCAAGCACATCGGAGAACGATCTGATGAAAAACGTGCTGCACCGCATCTTTATAGATGGGGGACGTATGAGTGTCCAAGAGCTGGCGATGCGTGAAGTGATCAGTGAACGGCAGTTGCATCGCAAGTTCTCGGAATGGATAGGAATCAGCCCCAAGCGATTCAGTGAGGTGGTTCGTTTTCATCGTGTGTTGAGCGATATTCATCAAGGGAACACGGCAGACTGGGCAATGCTTGCCCAGAATCATGGATTTTTTGACCAAGCCCATCTGATTCGGCAATTTCGTAAGTTTTATGGAGAGACTCCGTTGACGGCAGCCAGGGAGCATGGCAGGATGTTGTCCGATTTGTACAATAGATCTGTAGCACCTTCGGTTATACTTAAATCGTGAGAATAAAAGATAAGGGAGACATCATATATGAATGGAACATTGCAGATTCGGGATCACTTGTTAAATGAATTGGAAACAGGCGTACGGACGGGGGCTGCGTTAATTCGCTTGATCCGTTCGGAGGATTGGTCTTATCGTCCACAGGAGAATATGCGTTCATTGGTGGAGCTAGTGCATCATTTTATCCAAATCACGGCATCGGATCTTGCCATTATGCAGGAAAAAGGTGAAGCTGAGGTTGGGCTGGTAGAGAATAGTCTGTCGGGGATTGAGGATATCGAGAAGCTTGAAGCAACATTATGGAGCAATTTCGAATCCTACAAAGCTTATATCAAAGGATTGAGCGAAGACGACTTTTTGAATCGTTCAACAAAAGCTTTTTATATGGAACATGGTCACTTGCAGGTTCAATGGCAGATTGAAACGGTAACACACGTATTCCATCACCGTTCGCAGCTGTATAACTATCTCAAGCAGCAGGGCCATGAACTGAACTTTTTCATGCTGTATGCGTAATTAAACTAAAGTAAGCTTAGTTGGCTCCACCGGATGGTCCGGTGGGGCTTTTTTTGCGTACATTCGTCTATCAATCTATGAAGTCTATCAAAATTGGACATTATGACGCTGGTAATTCACCGTTTCTTTAATAGATTTCAAGCATAGAATACCGTATCAAAGCAAAAAGGAGGTGATTTCAATGGCCATCCTTTTACCGCAACAGTTTTACAATCTTCCAGCCGGTGTAGGCAAGTCCTACTATGAAAACTTGGCTGGAGGCACAAATGCCAGCGCTACAGTGAACAACTTTGGACCTTTTCCGGTATCTCTCGTGATCACACGTGTTAATGCACCAGTAGTCACTTACGTTGTTCCTGTAAACAGCAGCCTTACCATTTCTGCTGGTGGAGTTCTGGTGTTTGCCTTGTTAGCTAACCTTGGAGGCGCAGCTTCCGGAACAATTCAATTTGCCGTAGGTGATTTGTAATTGGTGTAGACTGGAATGGAATGACCTCTGTCGGACATCTTGTCGGCAGGGGTTTTTCTTTTTTTTATGTGGAACCTTCTGGATTGAAAGTGATATTATACTAGAGTCTTATTATTTGATTAATAGGTTGTTATAAGAATGAATTTCTTATACAGCGAGAGAAAGGGAGATTTGATGTTTAGAAAGATGTTCATCTGTATTATGGGGGTAAGCTTAGGATTGTCTGTAATTCTGTTACCACATGTTGCTCAGGCTGCGAGTGAGTTGGCTACTCTGGAGTATGGCAACGGGGCTACATATTATGGAGAGATCAAAAATGGAAAACCTCACGGGAATGGAACCATGACCTGGGGGAAAACCAAAACTTACAAAGGAAGCTGGGCACAGGGAAAACGTTCGGGACATGGTGTTTATAAAGTTATAACACGCAGTGAGGACAGAATTACAGAGTCCAAGTATGATGGGAACTGGAAGAATGACAAGAAAGATGGTAAAGGTAAACTTCATGTTAACGAAATAGCTTTGACTGGATATATGCTGGAATCGCGAATCCAAACAGGGACATTTGCAAAAGATCAGTGGATTGCAGGCTATGATGTACGAAATGGGGAATATGATCCGCCATATTCGTTTCTTTACAAAGATTCGAAATTGAGATTTGAAATCTTAGGGTATGCCGGAGACATTTGGAATGATTTGAAGAGTGGTTATATATTCTCATTTACATATAAAAAGGGAAAAGTATATAAACATATTGGTGTTGGAGAAGAGTATATTTCCAAGCAATTCAGCTCTTTTATAAAAAGTGTAGAGAAAGAGATCAAGCCTCACATCAATCAATTTGAGAAATTGGCTAAGCAATTATAAGTGTAATTAGAAGGTATGAACGTATACAGATTATAAATGTTGTTTATCCTGACGGTCATTCGATTAATTTAAGGTATAAGCTGCACGCAGATTGGTGTTGGCATACAGGAGGTTAGTGGATGATGAATAGAACAATCTTATTTGAAACCGAACGGTTGGAATGTGCGACTTGGAACGAAGGAGATCGTGCGCTGGCGTTTGCATTGTGGGGCGATCATGAGGTTGCCAAATGGATTAGCAGCAAGGGGTTCCTGAGCGAGGATGAAGTAGAAGCGAGATTAACACAGGAGATTCAAAGGCAGAAGGAAGCGGGTGTGCAATATTGGCCCCTTTTTGAGAAAGAGTCGGAGGTGTTTGTTGGTTGCTGTGGTCTGCGTCCGTATTCTCCTGAAGAGGAGATCTATGAATTGGGATTTCATCTAACCCGGGATCACTGGGGGAAAGGGTATGCGCAGGAAGCGGCGCGGGCGGTAATTGGTTATGCCTTTGACACAATGAATGTGAAGGCACTGTTTGCCGGGCATCATCCGGATAATGAAGTATCACGTCACATCTTGATCAAGCTGGGATTTGAGTATACAGGTGATGAACGTTATGAACCGACAGGAAAGATGCATCCATCATATGTGCTGCGAAAATAAGAAACCCCCGACCGATGAAGGACAGGGATTGAGGGCATCTAGTTTCCTTTTTTTATAGAACTAGTTCATTCGAAACAATACGATGTGCGGTGACGATTTGCCCGGTGCTGTCTTTTCCCCACACTGAAATTTCAGTTGATGCAGCTGCGCCTCCACCCGTTGTGAATACATATTCGTATCCATCCAGGTTGGCATAGTAGGTTTGAGAGAAGACTTGCCCGGGGGTCAGATTAACGGATTGCAGCACATATAAGGTCCTCGTTCCATTCAGGAAATAACCTTCAATGAGTACATTGGACGTATTGATGGAATCGGTGTTGACCATTTTGATGGTGACCTGTTGTGTAGGCCTGCTGCCACCGGAGAGGTTGTTCTCGATCGGGCCTGTAGAAAGGACTGCCATAGGTCCATCTCCTTTTTTTATGAATGACTTTTTCTGAGAAAAGCTAGAATAGCATATGTTAGAATCGACAAAAGCGTTTGGACAAAGAGATATATGTACTGAATGAGAAGGAGGGACTGAATCTTCTGTCCCAAGGAGATAAATGTTTTCATGCTTTTTTTATTTCACTTTCAGCTTCTATTAAGGTAGCAGAGGTAAGATAAGTCTTGTAAACCCCTTCTCGTGTTAAATAGATGTGTGACTGACCCCGCCGGGCGCCGGTGGGGTATTTTTTTGTTTTATTTTCAAATAAACAAAACTAAACAAAGATTAATAAAAGGTTAATTCTGTGTTTGTTATTGACTATCAAATATAAACAAAGGTATAATGAATGTGAAATAAGGAACTTACTATGTACGTGGCAAGCCATTTGATTTTCAATATAAGGAGAGATTGATCATGAACGTGACCCTTAGCAATGAAACAACGCAGGCTGCAGGTTTCCATATCCCATTTGTCCGTGAGATGGCTGAGATTACACAACATATGTGGAAAAATGGCTGGGATGAGCGTAATGGCGGTAATGTCAGCTATCTGCTGGAGGAAGAGGAAGTTGCCCAATATATCGATATCCATCATGTGATTCGCAAGATCAAACCGGCATTTTCGGTGCAGGAGCTGGCAGGCAAGTATTTTATCGTGACCGCATCGGGCAAATATTTCAAAAATGTACTCGCTGATCCGGAGAGCAATCTAGGGGTGCTGCGTGTATCGCAGGATGGACAGGAGCTGGAAGTACTCTGGGGATTGAAGTCCGGGGCGAATCCAACAAGTGAGTTGCCTACACATTTCATGAGCCATATCGAACGTTTGAAATTGGACCCGAACCACCGGGTTGTCATGCACAACCATGCCACTCATGTATTGGCTATGACGTTTATCCACGAATTGGATGAAGCAAAATTCACGAAGACGCTGTGGCAGATGTGCACGGAGTGTGTAGTTGTATTCCCGGATGGGATTGGCATTATTCCATGGATGATTCCTGGATCAAACGAGATTGGCCGCGAAACGGCTGAGAAAATGAAAGAATATCACGCGGTCATCTGGCCGCAACATGGCATCTTTGGAACAGGTACAACGATTGATGAAGCTTTTGGTCTGATTGAGACCATCGAGAAGGCAGCCCAGGTGTATATGCTGGTTGCTGGTCACGAGATCCGGCAGAGAATTACGGATGAGCAGCTGACCACACTGGCACAAGCGTTTGGTGTTACTCCTCGTCCCGGAATTCTGGGCAGTTAAGGAAAGCTGTATTGTTTTATAGTCAACGCATAGATCAAGGAAGTGGTCTTGGGTTCATTGAACCAAAGGCCATTTCCTTTTTTTTGACGAACAATCGTCATTTTGGTTCAAAAAAGTTCAAATTGCTGAACAAGAATGGCTTTGTTATCGATTATTGAATCGTAGAATGCATTATCACGCGCTGGCGAAATTCGGGTGAAATGACGTATTGTCAACGGCTCTGCGATTTTGCATAATAACAATGCTTCACAGATGAGAGACGGAAGGAAGTTATGATCATGCTTGGCAAAATGAAGAGAATCTTAATAGGCAAGCCCATGAAATCGGCTGAACTGGATGGAGAAAAATTGGGGAAATGGAAGGCACTCGCCATCCTGTCCTCGGATGCCCTATCGTCCGTTGCCTACGGTACGGAACAGATTTTGCTGGTGCTCGTTGCGGCCGGATTCGCCGCCCTGTGGTACTCTGTTCCGATTTCCATCGCCGTGCTGGGATTACTCGTCATTTTAATTTTTTCCTATCGCCAGACGATATTTGCTTATCCAACAGGGGGCGGCGCTTATATCGTAGCCAAGGATAACCTGGGTACAACATCCAGTCTGATTGCCGGAGGATCTCTGCTGGTCGATTATATTCTGACCGTTGCGGTAAGTTCGTCGGCAGGGACGGATGCGATTACGTCGGCTTTTCCTATGCTGCATGACTACAGTGTTGTGATTGCTCTGATTATGATTGTTTTTCTAACCATTATGAATTTGCGGGGAGTGACGGAGTCAGCGTCTGTGCTGGCGATCCCCATTTATCTGTTTATCTTTTCGATTGCGGTTCTGATTATCTCGGGTGGAATCAAATTTCTTGCCGGGGGGATGGAAGCAGCTGCACCAGAATTCGGAACTAGTCTATCCCATGTGAGTATGTTTCTGTTATTAAAAGCATTTAGCTCCGGTTGTTCGGCCTTGACTGGCGTGGAAGCGGTAAGTAACGCAATCCCGAACTTCAAGCAGCCTGCCGAGAAAAATGCCGCGGGTACATTACTGCTCATGGGTTGTATATTGGGAGCCATGTTCATCGGCATCACCTTACTGGCTTATGGGTACGGAGTGAAGCCTGATCCCAAAGCAACGGTCATTTCCCAGATTGCTGAAGCGACGTTTGGCAGGGGCACGATGTATTTTATCATCCAGGGTGTAACGGCACTGATCCTGTTCCTTGCAGCCAACACAGCGTATTCGGCTTTTCCGCTGTTATCCTTCATGATGGCGAAGGATAAATACATGCCGCATGCATTTATGGTCAGAGGAGACCGCCTTGGTTTCTCAAACGGGATCATTTTTCTCAGTGTGATGTCTGCGCTGCTGGTGGTAGGGTTCAAAGGAAATACGGAAAGCCTGATTCCGCTCTATGCGGTAGGGGTGTTCATTCCATTTACCCTGTCACAGCTTGGTATGATGATTCGCTGGATCAAAGTTAAGCCGTCTGGCTGGCAGATGAAGTTGCTGGTCAATACCGTCGGAATGCTGACTACACTATCGATTACCCTGATTTTTATTTTCACCAAGTTCACGCAGACATGGGTCATCTTTATCTTTTTGCCGTTCGTTGTGTATGTGTTCATGCGTATTCACCGTCACTATTGCAACATTGCTGATGAGCTTCGGATTGATATTCGGGTTGATAAGCCAGCCAAAAAAGGTAATACCATTGTCATTCCTGTTGCAGGCATTACCCGGGTCGTCATGAATACGATCAGTTACGCCCAGACGATGTCGGATCACGTGGTCGCACTTTACATTGGCTTCGATGATGAGGCGATACGCAAGATGGAGCAGAAGTGGGAGGAGTGGAATCCAGGTGTTCGTCTGGTCGTGATCAAATCGAGATACCGTAGCATTATGGGGCCGCTCAAGAAATTCATTGATACAGTAGAGTGGAAAACGGCTGAGACCGATCACATCACTATATTGATTCCGCAATTCATCACCAAGCACTGGTGGCAAAATGTACTGCACAACCAGACCAGCTTCATGATCCGAGCCTATCTGATCAATTACAAAGACGTGATTGTCACCACGGTGCCATATCATCTTAATCGTTAACTCGAACGGTTAATCGCTTTACCTCGTTTGGAAGATTTACAGATTATTGTAAAATGAGTCGCTTTTATTAATAAGCAAACGTTCATATTCCATTTACACATCAAACCGCAGGGACATCTCCAAACAGGGGAGTTCTTGCGGTTTTTTGTCATGAAATCCGGTTTGGATACCGCTTTCGAATGGATGCACATTTCCGTAAAGTCCCTTGTCCATGATTAACGTTACGTTGATTCAGAATGAATTTTGCTGTGACATTCGACTCTTACACTAGATAACGTGGTGCTGAAGTTGATCTAACATTTCACACACACTGAATGCGTGAAACAAGGGGGAAGAAAATCCGATGAGTGAGCTTGATAACCGGATCAGCTTGCCCGCCGCCAAACGGCGCGTATCCGGTACGAGTGAGCGCCGGACAGCCTCGCTGCGTGTGCAGCGAATGCGGGAGAATCTGCTGGCCTATGGTTTCCTGGCACCATCGCTGCTTTTGTTTGCAGTGTTTCTGTTTTACCCGATGTTTAAGTCCGTGTACCTGAGTCTGCATTCCACAGATCCGACGGGGCAGATTGCGGCTTATGTAGGACTGGATAACTTCAAGGCCGTGTTCCAATCAGGACTGTTTATGCAAGGGATGAAAGTGACATTACTATTTGTACTGTTTACAGTGCCTACGGGCATGCTGGCTGCTCTGATTCTGGCTGCACTGACCCACAACCGGTTCAAGGGAATGCGTGTGTTCCAATTTGTATTCTCTCTGCCCGTGGTGTTATCCGTCGGTTCGTCAGCGGTGATCTGGAAGTTTCTATTCCACCCGACCCTGGGCATGCTGAATTATCTGCTTGGCAAAGTAGGTATCGATTCAATTCCCTGGCTTACCAGCCCGGATTGGGCATTGATTTCGATCTCCATCATGACGATCTGGATGAACCTTGGATTCAACTACATTATTCTATCCAGTGGTTTGGCGGGCATCCCGGATGAGATCTACGAGAGCGCCAAGATTGACGGTGCAGGACCATTGCTGACGTTTCGCAAAATTTCGATGCCGCTACTGTCACCAACGTTGTTCTTTGTCACGGTTGTATCAATCATTGGTGCTTTTCAATCGTTCGGTCAGATCAACATTCTAACCCGGGGTGGTCCGATGGACAGTACAAATGTTTTTGTATATTCCATCTATCAGGAAGCTTTCGTTAATTTCCGCTTTGGTACAGGTAGTGCACAGGCACTGATCCTGTTCGTGGTGATTATGCTACTGACCCTGATCCAGTTCAAATGGGTAGAAAGGAAAGTGCATTACCAATGAGTGCGACATGGACCAAAACGCTGTTGTATGTATTACTGACGATCTGTGCAGCGCTTGTGCTGTATCCGGTGATGTACACCTTTTTCATGGCCGTGATGACGCCGGAAGATGCGAGTGCTTATCCGCCGCATATCATTCCAAATTCAATCGATCTGTCCAACTTTAGCGAAGTATTCGATATTGTTCCGATCGGTCGATTTATCGGCAATACCTTTCTTGTCGCAGGACTGACAACGCTTGGTCAATTGATTACAGCGAGTATGGCAGCCTATGCTTTTGCAAAAATGCAGTTCAAAGGCAAAAACGTCATCTTCAGCATGTTTGTCGCAACGATGATGATTCCATGGGAAGTGACGATGATCCCCAACTACCTGACGGTTCGCAGTTGGGGCTGGCTAGATAGTTACCAGGGGCTTACCGTGCCGTTTCTGGCAACGGCGTTTGGTACATTCCTGCTAAGACAGTTCTTCATACAGCTACCCAAGGAATTGTTCGAGGCGGCGAGGATCGACGGTTGTGGTCATATTCGCTATTTCATATCGCATGTCTTGCCATTGTCCCGTCCGGCACTTGGAACACTGGCAATCTATTCATTCTTAAGCATGTACAATTCGTATCTCTGGCCGCTGCTGGTGACAAACACACCGGAAATGAGAACCGCACAGATCGGAATCTCGATGCTGGAGTTCCAGGAATCCACAGCGTGGAATCTTGTATTTGCCGGAACAGCCATGGTCATTCTACCATCCTTACTGCTATTGATTTTCGGGTTGAAACAGCTTGTCCGCGGAATGGCCGCAGGCGCGCTGAAGGGGTAGGGAGAGAAAGTTTTACAACTATTTAGTTGAATTGAAGTGGAAACTCTGAAGGTTTTGATCTAAAGATTTTAATTTAGAGGTTTTGAATTAAACCATGTATCAGGTCTTAAGTTTTGGATACCAGGAGCGAATAAAATGAGGCTCGTGCTTCAAATAAAATGTTGAAATGAACGACGGTAGTAGTGGAGGGGACGAAATCGATTCTGAAGAAGCAAAGCGTTCGCCTTTATCCCCGGATTTTCCCCTTTGAGAGGGGGAATGAGAAAAATCCGGGGATAACAGCGATCAAAAGAACGATTCGTAACCGTAACGGCCACACCGCGTCATCCCCAAGATTTTATTGTACGCGAGCCATATAAAAGGAGAGCGATTTCGTTTGAAAAAAAGAGGAACATTCGCATTAATGCTGGCTGCACTCATGTTGGTCATTTCCGCTTGCGGAACAAAAGCTGAAACAAGCAGCCCGGCAAGTGGAGCACAAGCAGAAGCGGCCGCAGCTGAAACAACACAATTGACGTGGTGGCATTCCATGTCTGGCGCTGGGGAGAAAGCCATTAACCAACTCGCTTCCGATTTTAACGCTAGTCATCCCGACATTCAGGTGAAGCCCATCTATCAAGGGAAGTACGATGAAAGTCTGAACAAACTCAAAGCATCCATGGGCTCAGACAGCGGTCCAGACATTATCCAAGTCTATGAGATTGGTAGCAAGTTCATGATCGATTCGGGCATGATTACGCCAGTACAACAGTTCATCGACAAGGATCAGTTCGACCTGTCCCAACTGGAGCCAAACATCATCCGATACTACACCATCGATGGCAAATTGAACGCCATGCCGTTTAACACATCCAACCCGATCCTGTATTACAACAAGGATATGTTCAAAGCAGCAGGTCTGGACCCGGAGAACCCGCCGAAGACGTATGAAGAGTTTGAGCAAGCAGCAAAAGCACTGGCGAAAGACGGTAAGCCAGGTGCATCCATGGCGATCTACGGCTGGTTCATGGAACAGTTCTTTGCAAACCAGAATGCAGATTATGTAAACAATGGAAACGGAAGAAATGAAGCAGCTACAGAGTCTCTGCTGAACTCCGAAGCTGGAGTGAAGACTTTAACGTGGTGGAAAAAGATGATTGATGAGAAGACCCTCTCCAATCTGGGACGTAGCACAGACGATACAACAGCAGCATTTACCGCTCAGCAAATCGGTATGACTCTTGATTCCACAGCTGGCCTGCGTAAAATCGTAGAAGGTTCAGGTGGCAAGTTTGAACTGGGAACAGGCTTCCTGCCTCGTCCAGCGGATGCCAAAGAAGGCGGCGTTGTAGTGGGTGGAGCGAGCTTGTACATCATGAATAACAAATCGGAAGCGCAACAGCAAGCGGCGTGGGAATTCATCAAGTACTTGGCTACACCAGAGGTACAAGCGAACTGGAGTGTTGCGACAGGATACTTCCCTATTACGACAGCAGCCTACAATGAGCAAGTATTAAAGGATAATATGGCGAAGTACCCGCAATTCCAGACAGCAGTCGATCAATTGCACGCTTCCGCCGATTCGACAGCAACATTAGGGGCATTAATGGGTGTATTCCCGGAAGCCAGACAACTTGTCGAAGGAGCGATTGAAACGGTCCTGAATGGACAAGGTACACCACAGGAAGCACTGGATGCAGCAGCTAAACAAATTACAGACAAGATTGCGCAATATAACAGCACGGTGAAGAAATAATTAAATTCATATCAGTGTTGAATGCAGTGATTAAGCTGCATTCAATTTTTTTGTTTTACTAAAAAGAAAGACTAACATTTTTTGTTAATGATTCCGAAAATAGAATAGGAAGCTGAAAGGGGTATCCCAATACATGGATTCATGAAAAGTAATGGACAATATTAAAAATAAGAAGGAGTACAAGTGAATGAAAAGAGTAACGGTTCTAATGATGGCATTTATGTTGTTGTTTGTTTCAAGTGTTTATGCGGAGGAACTTAAAGTTAAAGATATTGAACTCATCCCTAATACTTCAGTTTCGGTCGGTGGTAAGATTAATCTTAATATAGTTGTTGTGTATGATGACGAAAATTCAATACATAGCGATAACGATCCATACTACAGAAGAAATACAGGTCTTACAAAAACAGATTATACGATAAGTGAACCTCATATACTTCAAGTGCTGAGCACTGGGATGGTAAAGGTAATAGGTGTAGGTTCTTCAACAATTACTGTTAAAGTCGAAAATGTTGAAAGATCAGTTACTATTTCAGGTAGTTTGGATGAAGCAATTGATGGAGGATACATAAAAAATGGTGTGACTCTTGTTCCGATGAAAGAGGTATTTAAGGCACTGGGAGGGAGTGTTAGTTACATTGCTCAACAGGACGCCTTCGAGATTAAAGTTGGTTCTACCAAACTAACTCTCCCGAAAACGGGAACAAAAGCAACGTTAAATGGAGAGCCATTAACTCTCAAGTCCCCGTTGCTTGTTCAAAATGGCGTAACTTTGTTTCCTGCTTCTGTTCTCTCAGATGCTCTGGATGGAACTGTGACTTATAACTCTAAAGCTAAGCAGATGCAAGTATCCATTGGTAAAGGTAAAATGACTATTAATATTGAACAACCTCAAAAACAAAACAGTGTAACAGGAACAACTCCAACAAAAGGGAAACTTTATGCTGTGCCAGCTACTGGAGATATGAAAGGGTGGAGCATTCTCAAGGGTCATCCTTACGAAAAAAGCATCCGTGTGTACTTCAAAATCAATGGGTCAAATGTACAAATATATACTAAGGATATAAGGAAGGTAGATCTGAATA
Organism: Paenibacillus sp. BGI2013; assembly: GCF_002843485.1. NCBI lineage: Bacteria > Bacillati > Bacillota > Bacilli > Caryophanales > Paenibacillaceae > Paenibacillus > Paenibacillus sp. BGI2013. The sequence continues at coordinate 165,044 of NZ_PJFA01000006.1, read as the reverse complement.
AAAAAGTAACATGGACCGATTTAGAGGGGAAAAAACACACAAATACGGTAAAACAGTTATATACTGTTTTTGGGGAATTAAGTAATGAATATACTAGTGACATACTATATAAAATGTTTGGAAAAACATATTCAGACTGGATCGGGTCAACTTCACTGAATGCAGATCGATACGTTGACCAATACTTGGAGCAACAAGGATTAATTGAACCCTATGGAAGTAATATTACTTTGACACCAGACACAGAAGTGTATTGAAAACCGTCTGTAACATTTCGAAAAAGTGAAATTAGTATCATTTTTCATATTTTATATTATCCCACAAGAAAGTCTCTGAGAGTAATTGGAGATGTTCTTGTGGTTTTTTTTTAACATTCTATTAACTCATACTGATTTTGCGCTTAATAGTTCTCTTTTATACTCAGTTAATGTGGTGATCTAAAGTGATCCGTACATATCGTTTTATCATGTGAAAATGCATGTCTCAAGACTCAGGTTTTAGTGGGTTTAAAGAAATGAGTACTGTCACTAAATGTCGAATTCGTATATATATTCAGTATAAATGTCAATTTAATTGACGTTAAGTAACCGTATATCTAACATTTATATAACTTTAATAGGCTTAATAACGTGTTTTTAGTTAAAATTTAGTACTATTTATTCATTATTATAGAGATTAGTTTAGAAAATGTGATATAAGTGTTCTATTTTCTTTCATAACGAAGAAATATTGTTTACACAAGTCTGTTATTCAGTTATCTTATATTTGAACTAATGTACAAGCTGGCTGAACAAATGATTGCCAAGTTGAAAACATGGGGGTAGGACGAATGAACAACAAGCAACTGAAACGTTGGGCACAAGGGTTTCTGGTTTTCGTTCTTGTCGTTACAGGTGCGGCACCAATAGGTGGATTAAGTAGCACCGCATATGCTGATGAGGAAAGTGTAGTAACGGAAGAGCCGCACACAAGTGATCAGGAGACTTCCATACCGAATACTGTCCCAACTGAAGAATCGTCAGACCTGGAGGGGACAGAGTCACCAACTAACGAAGATGGTGATTTTGATGGAACTGAAAGTGAAGAACCAGACGGGACTGGAATCATATCCATTGCTGATGCGAGAGTCCTTGCACCAAATACAAATGTAGCCGTTTCAGGTGTCGTAACGTACAGTGAACTCTCCGGAGAATTCACGAATTATTATATTCAAGACGAAGAAGCTGGCATTGTAGTCCGAGCGAAAAATCAAGTTGACGTGGGGGATCGCATTGAAGTGTATGGTCCAATTACCCACTACAGCGGACTCGTCCAGATCGAGAAGGATAAGTCAGGTTTTTCCGAAGGATACATGAAGGTCACTGAGCAAAATATAACACTCCCCGAACCCAAAAATATGGTGTCTACAGACTTTGTCAGACCAGCAGACCAAAGTAATAAAGGTCCGGGAGAAAAGTATGAGGGAATGTTTGTCGAAGTAAGAGATATTCAGGTAACAAGGGGCAGTAGTTCGACGTTTTACGCTACGGATAGTCATGGTGCTGAGATGACGATTTATGCCAAAAACTCTCCTACCGCGCTAACTGTTGGCAAAACCTACGAATATGTGCAGGGTGTTCTGACCTTCAACAGTAATTACGGATTAGAGCTTTTGCCTAGAACAGCCGCAGATGTTGTAGAAAACAGCCTGTCTGTGATGACAAGTGTTCCATCTGGAGGGATTCCCCGAAACAATGAAGTCACATTAACCTCTCCAACCAAGGATGCAATTGTACATTACACAACGGATAATAGAGAGCCTACTTCTTCTTCCACCGTGTATAGTAGTCCAATAGTGATTGATCAAGACACTGTAATTAAGGCTGTTGCCATTCTTAATGGACAATCCAGTGCAGTGTACACCTTTACGTATCAAGTACTTCCTGATAAAGAAAACGTACGTATCCATGATATTCAGGGCGCAGGACATACCTCTGTTTTTAACGGATACGATGTTAAGGATATCGAAGGTGTTGTTACCTCTGTCAGTACAAGCAGTTTTTACATGCAAGAGCTTCGGGATGAGATGGACGATGATAACCGGACATCCGAAGCCATTCAGGTTTATAAACCGAGTCATGGAGTTATCGTTGGCAACCAGGTGAAGGTATCCGGCAAAGTTACGGAATATGGGGCGGTTAACGAATTAACCACCACGCAAATTACGGCGAATACCATTGTCAAAGTGTTAGAAAAAGTTGATCTACCGGTACCTGTGAAGTTGGGTGTCAATGGACGTGTCATTCCAACTGTCATTGACTCAGACTCTTTTGCAGAATTTAATCCCGAGACGGATGCTATAGACTTTTTTGAAAGTTTGGAAGGCATGCGTGTTGAACTGGAAAAGCCTGAAATTATAGGTCCTTATTCCAGTCAACCGGGTCTGGCCGTTGTTGTGGATAATGGTGAGAATAATCCACTTCGCACACCAAACGGTGGTGTCATTCTGACCGATAACAAGAAAGATATGAATGAGAGTGATCTCAATCCGCAGCGTCTATTTATCGGCAAGAAACCTTCCAAAGCAGTAAAAACAGGCGATAAGTTGGATGGGAATGTAATCGGAGTAATGACATACTCTAGCGGCAATTTCAAGGTGAGTCCTGAAGGGAATTTACCAGCAGTTATCCCGGGAGAAACGAAACAAGCGACTACTTCCATTGAACAAGCGGCAGATAAACTGACCATTGCTACGTTTAATGTGGAGAACTTCAGCAAAAAAGATTCAACACGAGCCAATAAAATCGGTAAAATCATCGTGGATAATCTGAACACGCCAGATATCATTGGCATCATGGAAGTTCAGGATAACGATGGCGATGCCGACACGGGCACAACAGCGTCCAATGAGAGTTTTCAGACGCTAATTGATGCAATCAAAACGAACAACGGACCAACATATCGATATAGTGAGATTTCTCCGGAAAATAACAAGGATGGCGGGGCACCTGGTGCCAATATTCGTGTAGGGTTTCTTTATCAGCCGAACCGTGTATCGTTGGCTAATGGTATCGGAAAAGGAAATGCTACGACAGCGATCACAGTCAAAGCTGACGGCAGTCTCTCCAATAATCCAGGTCGTATTGCACCAGGGGACGATGCGTTCGCCAGCTCTCGCAAACCGCTCGCTGCTGAATTCGAATTCAATGGTGAACGTGTAGTGGTGATTGCCAATCACTTCAATTCGAAAGGTGGAGACCTTAAGCCTTTTGGAAGCATACAGCCTGCAACTCGAAGCAGTGAAGTTCAACGTGCGAAGCAAGCTGCGTTGGTGAATGGGTTTGTGAAAGAGTTACTGAACAAAGACCCTGAGGTGAATGTCGCCGTTCTCGGTGATTTTAATGACTTCCAATTCTCGAATACCTTGAACATTGTTGAAGGTAATGAACTGGACAATCTGGTAAACGAACTACCAGAGAATCAGCGTTACTCCTACATCTATGACGGAAACTCTCAGACACTGGATCACATTCTGGTGAGTAAAAACCTGACTGAGACAGCAGCCATCGAAGTGGTACATGTGAATGCCGATTTTGAGACAGCAGATGGACGAGTGAGTGACCATGATCCACTGCTTGCACAATTGAGTATTGGAGATCCAGTGGAAGAAGGGGACTTCAACCTGCGCGTACTGCACACGAATGATACGCATGCGCATCTGGATAACATCCCGCGCCGAGTAACGGCAATTAAGGAATCACGTAATGATAGTACCCTGGTGCTGGATGCAGGGGATGTATTCTCTGGTACATTGTACTTCAATCTGTTTAATGGTCTGGCTGATCTGGAGTTCATGAACATGATCGGATATGATGCGATGACCTTTGGTAATCATGAGTTTGATAAAGGTCCAAGCGTACTGAAAGCATTTATTGAAAAAGCAGAGTTCCCGTTTGTGAGTGCTAATATTGATTATTCAAAGGATGCGAGTTTGAGCGGTTTGTACAACAATAGCATCGGTGATCCGGGTGAGAAAGCTGAAATCTATCCGGCGATTATTACGGAAGTGAATGGTGAGCGAGTCGGTATTTTCGGATTAACGACACCGGACACGGTATCTCTTTCTTCACCAGGAGATGACTTGAAGTTTGCGGATTACAAGGCAAGTGCACAAGCAACTGTACGAATGCTGCAAAATGAAGGTATTAATAAAATCATTGCTTTGACTCACCTTGGCTACTCAGAGGATCTCAAATTGGCTGAAGCCGTAGATGGGATCGATATTGTGGTAGGTGGTCATTCACACACCATTCTGAACGCACCAGTTTTGGTGGATACCCATGCGGACCCAACTTTGGTTGTGCAGACTGGGGAATATGACGTTTCTCTTGGTCAATTGGATGTTACGTTTGATGAAGCAGGCGTATTGAAGAAGTGGAACGGCAAATTATTGAGTCTGGATGCCAAAGATGCTAACGGCCAATTCGTCTATGCTGATGATGTGGAAGCCGCAAACAAGCTGAAAGAATATGCGCCTCAGCTGGAACAATTCAAGAAAACGGTTATCGGTAAAACAAATGTCTTTCTGGATGGAGAACGGGGCACTGTGCGGAAACAGGAAACCAATCTAGGAAATCTGATGACAGATGGCATGCTGGAGAAAGTGAAATCCATTGTGCAGGAGAATGATGTCAAAGGATACGTCGCGATCCAGAACGGTGGTGGCATTCGAGCTTCATTCCAGACAGGTGATATTACGCTGGGTAATCTCCTGACTGTGATGCCATTCGGTAATAATCTGTCTGCTTTGAAAATGACAGGTAAAGAAATCACAGCCGCGCTGGAAAATGGCGTTAGTGGTGTGGAAACGGGAGAAGGGCGCTTCCCGCAAGTGGCAGGCATGCGGTTCTACTACGATTCCACGAAACCAGGCGAGAAAATTGATGCAACAACCAACACCGTAACCCAAGTTGGTCAACGTGTGGTCAAAGTTCAGATTAAGAATGCAGATGGTGCGTACTCGGATATTGATCCGAACGGGTATTATATCGTTGCTACCAATTCATTCATGGCTAACGGTGGAGACTTCTATCGTGCTATGAGATCGGCGAAAGATGATAATCGATTCTACGAATTGAATCTGGTCGATTATGAAATCTTCCATGAACATTTGGACCGTGTAGGCGCAGTCGATCAAAAGACGGAAGGACGTAGTACGAATCTGAAGGGAGCACCACTTCCTGGGGACGGAAATGGAAGTAACCCTGGTAATGGTGGCGGCAATAATGGAAGTAATCCGGGCAGTGGTAACAGTGGTGGAGGTTCTACAACACATACTACACCTGTAACTCCAACCACACCGACTACACCAACCAATCCCACAAAACCAATTACGCCAACCGTTCCTGGTAATGGAGGTACTAATCCAACCACACCGGTTGTAGACCTGAAGGACATCGGAAATCACTGGGCAGCTGCTGCCATTGAGCAGGCCATTTCCCGGGGAATTGTGAACGGATATCAGGATGGTAATTTCCGTCCGAATGCACCAGCGACACGCGCCGAATTCATTGTGATGTTTGGAAGAGCATTTGAACTTCCAGCCAGCAACAAGGCATTGACGTTTAAGGATGCTGCCGGGATACCTGCATGGGCACAATCCTTTATTGCTCAGGCAGTGGATCAAGGCATCATTAGTGGGTATACGGATGATACGTTCCGTTCATCGGGTAAAGTATCACGGGTAGAGATGACGGTTATGCTCGTCAGAGCACTCGGTCTTCCGGTACAATCCAATCCGGCATTGAGTTTCGCGGATGCAGATAAAGTACCGGCGTGGGCTGTTCCATATATCGCTGCTGCACATGAGGCAGGACTGGTGAAGGGAACAGGCAAAAATATGTTTAACCCCCTCGCTGAAGCAACACGTGCTGAAGTGGTAACCTTGTTATTGGCGGCAAACGAGTTGAAAAAGTAATAAAACGCATGATATAGACGGTTTAGAACAGCTTGCAGACTCCCATCTGCAAGCTGTTTTTTCTAATTAATGCCTGTTAATTTTCACCAAGTGAAGGTATAGTAGACAGGATTATATTGAAGGAGTGTTGACGAAATGCAAGATCAACCCGTTTTAATCGCACTATTTGCCATAGCGGCAGGAATTTTTAGTTTGCTCGGTGGTATCAATAATTGGGATTGGTTTATGAAGAGTTTTAGAGCAGGGATTTTTGTGAAGACCATTGGACGTCAGGGTGCAAGAGTGGTATATGGTATTCTCGGTGTTGTCATGATTGTCATTGGTGTACTATTGTTGCTGATCGGATAGATATCGGGAATAAGCGAACTCACCAAGTATCATCTACATACGATGTTCATGAGCGAAGGCAAAGAAAGAGGATATGTGAGAAAAGTCAAATGGAAAAAGCGTTTGAATGCTTAAAGTAGCAGTATGCAGTAACACCAGGATACAATATCAAATCAAATAGCATGCCTGAAAAAAACATAGCCATAACAAAAAGACCACCGAAAAATTTCGGTGGTCTTTTACCAAATTCAGGTTTATCCATCTCAATCTGGTTTAATTATCTTTTAAGTCTTCAACAGAGTTGATATCCATGTAAGTCGGAACAACCAGACCTTGTTTAACTCCTGTCATGCTGACAGCGATATCTTCAATCTTGTCTCCATATGTCTTCCAGTAGTCCCCATGTGTAAGCGGGAGCCAAACGGCTGGAGAAGCATCGATATCACCTGCTGCCAAGCCTGCCCACATGGGACCAGCTTCGACTTGCAGTGCTTTGACTGTGTAACCCAGATCCTTCTCAAGCACATACTTCATCAGGTTGGTACTCGCAATTTCAGAGTCCCATGCAACATAACCGAGACGTAAATTGTCACCTTTAACCGGGGTTAACCCCTTGGTCCATTCTTCAATTTGGTCCGGATGTTTTTCCGCATAAGTCTTGGCAGCTTCTTCAGGCGAAACGCCCTTTTGAATGTCTACCATGATTTCACTCATTTGATCTGCAGTCCAATTAAAACGAGAGAAGAACTCATAGGCAACGGGATGATCTTCCTTGATTCCCTTACGTCCAACCGTGTGAACTTCCTCTGCATCGCCGAAAATTAAGTCGGGATCATCCAAATACTTCAGATCATACTGATTGAACATCCAGTGTGGAGTCCAACCCGTAACGATGATGGGTTCTTCATTTTTATAAGCTTTGTCCAACGATGCAGTCATTGCTGCTCCGGAGCCTTCAATCAGATTCCAGTTAGACAATTCATAATGTTTAATGGCGTTTGCTGTGGCCTTCATCAGACCTGCACCCGGGTCAATACCAACAATCTGGTGATTAACCTCTTCGCCCACATTAGCACTTGCCGATGGAGTGGAAGAAGCGGCACCGGTCTCCAGATCTGCAATCGAGTTTACTTCAGTCATGTACTTAGGAACCACGAGGCCTGTACGTACACCTGTCATATTAGCCCCCAGATCGTCCACCTGGTCTTTGTAACGTTCCCAGTAGTCTGCGTGTGTCAATGGCAGCCAAGCTGCTGGAGAGGCATCTACGTCGCCTGAGGCAACACCCGTCCACATTGGTCCGGCTTCGACTTGCAGAGCGTTAACTTTATAACCCAATTCGTTTTCCATCACATATTTCAGCAAGTTTGTACTTGCGATTTCGGAATCCCAAGCCACATAGCTGAGTTTGAATGCATCACCGTTCACTGGAGTCAGACCTTTGGTCCACTCAGCAATCTGATCGGCATGTTTCTCAGCATAAGCTTTAGCTGCTTCTTCTGCGGATGTGCCATCCTGGATAGCAGTCATCATTTCACCCATATCATCCGATGTCCATTGGAAACGGGACAGGAATTCAAACGCAACAGGGTGATCTTTTTTCAGACCTTTACGGGCGATGGTATGAATTTCTTCAGCATCACCGAAAGATTTTTCTGGATCTTCCAGATATTTCAGATCATATTTGTTGAACATCCAGTGCGGAGTCCAACCTGTAATAATGATTGGATCTTCATTTTTGATCGCTTTGTCCAGCGTGGCCGTCATGGCTGCACCAGAGCCTTCAATCAGAGTCCAGTCAGTTAATTTATAGTCTTCGATCGCTTTTGCAGCAGACTTCATGATACCAGCCCCTGGATCGATACCAATAATCTGATAGTTCACTTCTTGACCTACAGCATTGGCTGCTGAATTGTTGCCACCAGCCGAAGTTGTGCCACCAACGAAGTATTGTGAGAAACCAGCTACAAGCACAAGGAATGTTGCCGCAGCAGTGATCCATGCTTTTTGCTTGGCTGTAATGCGTGAGGTCTTTTTGCGACCTGGCATAAATACATTTTGTGTAAAACGGTCCAGTACAATCGCGAGTACAACAACGGCCAGACCGGCTTCGAAACCTTTACCGATTTGAAGCTGTGTTACAGCACGATAGACTTCCGCACCAATACCTTGTGCACCAATCATGGATGCAATAACAACCATGGACAGTGATAGCATGATGGTCTGGTTAATACCGGACATCACGGTAGGCAAAGCGAGTGGAAGCTGTACTTTGAACAACTTTTGCATGGAAGTTGAGCCGAATGCATCAGCTGCTTCAACCAATTCACTAGATACCTGTCTGATTCCCAGGTGAGTCAGACGAATCGTTGGCGGGATCGCAAATATAACGGACGCGATAACACCTGGAACGACACCTAGACTAAAGAATGTAACTGCAGGCAGCAAGTAGACAAATGCAGGCATCGTCTGCATGAAGTCAAGCAGCGGTGTAATGATACGCGCCGCAGTTTTACTGTATGCGAGCCAGATTCCGACAGGTACACCAAGCAGGATCGAAACCAATCCTGAAGTGATAACCAGGCCGAGTGTATCCATCGATTGGGACCAGTATCCCAAGTTATCTACGAGCAAGAACCCGATAACCGTAAATAGTGTCAGTGGGAGTCGTCCTACGAGGAACGCAAGAACACCCAATATGGCAATGAACAGGAGTGGATGGGGCAGCATGAACAGCCCGGAGAAGAATCCAACTACTGCCTGAATAACAATAGAGATTACATTAAACAATCCGGAGAGCGAGGAGCTCATCCAGTCAACGATGGATTCAATCCACGATGCTAGTGGTATTTTGGGAATCATTCTCAAGTTCCTCCTTTACTGCAACTTCACCGCTAAGTGCACCCAGCAGGGCACCGCGGACGATAACACCTTGCAGACGGCCATTCTCACCAACAACAGCGAGCGGCACATGGGCAGAACTTACAATCTCAAACAATTCATGAATCAGGGTCTCAGGCGACACTGTCGGCCCGTCCGTGATCAGAATGTCATTTAATACTTTATTTTCGCGCATTGCACGGGTTGCATCTTCTGCAGTAATGACACCAAGTAGCTTCTTCGAACGGTCAATGACAAACAGATTAGAGACACCATTTTCGCGCATGAGTTCGAGGGCTACCCGAGGACCTCGGTCAAGTGTGATTGTCTCAGGGCGACGCATGACGTGAGCGGCAGTGAGGACCTTGGACAGATCCACGTCTTCGACGAAGCGGGCCACATATGAGTTGGCCGGTTGAATCATGATTTCTTCCGGTGTACCGATCTGCACAACTGCGCCGTCTTTCATGAGGGCAATACGATCGCCGATGCGCAGCGCTTCGTCCAAGTCATGGGTAATGAAAATAATGGTCTTTTTCATTTTATCCTGAAGCTCGATCAACTCATCTTGCATATCACGGCGAATCAATGGATCAAGTGCACTGAAGGCTTCATCCATCAGTAGTACTTCCGGGTCATTGGCAAGTGCACGCGCCAAGCCGACACGTTGCTGCATCCCGCCACTAAGTTCATCTGGCATTTTGTCTTCCCAGCCTTTAAGGCCAACCAGCTCAAGTGAGGTTTTTGCCTTCTCCCGGCGTACTTCCTTATCTACTTTTTGTATTTCCAATCCATACTCCACATTATCAAGAACGGTACGGTGCGGGAACAACGCAAACTTTTGGAAGACCATGCTAATTGTTTTCCGGCGCACTTCGCGCAATTGTTCTTTGTTCATCTTGCGTAGATCCTTACCATGGACCAGAATTTCTCCGGATGTTGGTTCAATCAGACGATTGAACATCCGAACCAGTGTGGATTTACCACTCCCGGACAGTCCCATAATAACGAAAATCTCGCCTTCCTTAATGTCCATGTTGACCCGGTTGACACCAACCGTTATCTGTTTTTCTTTGGCCAACTTTTCTTTACCCCAACCTTGCTCCAGTAATTGCAGACCTTGCTCGGTTTGGGGTCCAAACAATTTACTTACGTTTTTCACTTCAAGTATGGTCATGTTTTCACCCCTTCTGATGTGTTGTGCACTTCGAACGGCTTTCAGCATCCATAAGCCCATACACTTATGCGCCCAGCCACGAAATCCGGTAATTGTTGCTTCGCTTCCCGTCTTTCTGGGTAACGTTTTTAAGTCTAACAATACTTAACCAGTATATCAACCGAATAAACAGTACATAATGTTTGTACAGTAAAAACTGTACAAAGTTTTTCGTCCAAATACTCCGTCATTCTCCTTATTCTGGCTAATAAGGCAGCTTTACATTTGACATTGCTTTTCCTACAATAGAAAATGAGCTGAATTGAAGCTGAATTTTTTGGTTAAAAGATAGTCATAGGCAATTGTAGCCTGGTAAAGTTCCCATTTTCATACATTGGGTGAATGAAAGCCCTCTGGCATATATGATGTCCGGCCGAGTGCTTTCCCATGTAAGCAGGACTTTTAAAGTGTTGCAATTATTTCGCCAAAGACTGTGGAATGTTCAGAATGGAGGTTGCAAGCATGGGCTTGGACCATTTACAAGAGGAACAGCAGGCAACCGTGCTGAAGATTCGTAAGCGCGTCATTGAAGCCATTGGACGTAATATGGATCTTTACGGCGTTACGCTGTCGACGGGACACTTATATGGATTGCTATTTTTTGCAGACAAACCAATGACCCTTGACGATATGGGACGGGAAATGGAAATGAGCAAAACGAGTATGAGTACAGGTGTACGAACACTGCTGGATTTGAAAATGGTAAATAAAGTGTGGAGCAAGGGCTCCAGAAAAGACCTATATGAAGTGGAATACGACTGGCATCAGACGTTTACGGATTATTTTGCGATTAAATGGAGAAAAGCCGTGGAGAGTAACCTTCAGATTCTACGCAAATCAATTGAAGAACTGAATCGGTTAGTCGAAGGTCTGGATGAGCAGGCAGACGCTGAACTTATCCACATTCTGATGGAAGACAAACACAAAGTTTTGCAAGCGGAAGCATATTACAAATGGTTGGATCGGTTGATTGATACCATGGAAAATGAAGAGATATACAAGCTGGTTCCGAAGGAAGAGATCAAGGAACATTCATAATTACATGCAAAGGGCCCTTTCCGTTATTGGAGAGGGCCCTTTGGCCTGTGCAATATCTTACTGAATTATTAATGAAGGAACATGATGTAAAAGATAATCTTGACCATTGTATCGACCTATGTTCACATCTAATGTCCGATCAGACCTGCCTGAGGAAAGACTACAGACTGCTGAGTAATCTGTTCCAGTTCGTTCAGAATCTGCAACCGGCCACCCGGGGTCCAGCATAACCGTTGCCAGTTCGAAATATCGTGAACGTTACCATACAATACAGCAGGAGATCGATTCCATGATGCCGTTTGTTTCATGCGTCGGAACACCTTTTCACTGACAGGCTGAAGCGAAGCACGATGGATCAACAGGTAATCCGTGTCCAGCACAGGGATACTATCCGCTGCATACTCATTTCTGGAACTTTCGGGAGATACAAGCTGAGCAGGCTGGAGTCCCAATTCAGCATACAACAAGTGATTTAATGGATGCTCGCCAGTCCCTTGTAAGCGAATGAACTGATTCGTAACCTCCATCAGAGCCAACCGTTTTTGTCCGAAATAGGGTTGCAGGTTCAGGCTTGCTTCAAGCTTGCGAAACTCAAGTTCTTTGAAATTCAGCAACGCTTGTTTCTCACGTCCGACCAGTTCGGCTATGCGAATATGGTTCTCTTTCCAGTCCTCAGTAGACTCCAAGATGATGGTGGGTGCAATACTTTTCAGGCGATCGTAATAGGGCTTGTGGTAAAAATCACCGATGATCAAGTCTGGCTTCGCCTGCCGAAGTTGATCGAATTGTCTGGTTAATCGGCGTTCTTGTTCATATTCATCCGATTCTCGGTCAAACACACTTTGATCTTCCAGCACAGCTACCGGGCGCAGTCCAAGCGAGGCCAAGTTCTCATGGAATCCCATAATGGATGCCGTAGCTACGCGAAGTTGATCTCTTTTCATATATACGCTGGGAGCAATCCCCAAGGTTTGTTTGAATTTGCGGCTAAAATAATACTCATTGCCATACCCGACAGATACCGCGACGTCTTTGAGGACACAGGATTCCTCTGTCAGCTGTTTTTTGGCTTCGTTTATACGTAAACGATTCAGGTAATCGGTCGGTGACATGCCTTTGGCCTTCTTGAAACTGCGTGAATAAGAGCTGGGGGTGAGTCCAGCAATCTTGGCAAGCTGATCCATGCTGATTCCTTCACTCATGTAACGTCGCATATACATAATACTGCGTTCCAAGGCAGGGTCCACTTTCTCATGATTGGCTTCCAGCCTGTTCTCTGAGAGAAATTGCAACAGCTCATGCAGCTGGCTATGTATGCTGATAAAGTGATCGGGTTGAAGGCCGCGATAGGTTTCATACAGTTGTTCCAAACGTAATACAGCCTGCTGCTCATGACGAACCAGCAACCTGCCTGTCTCCCAATCCAGCGGGAAGGCGGGTGATGAGGTCATTTTCCATTCACCGCGCACTTGCTGCAAACAAACCGTATCCATGCTTAGTAATATACATTCGGTCACATTCGAGCGTGCAGCGGCCTCAATGGTTGTTCCTGGCTTCAGTACAAACAAGCTGCCCGCTTGCGCCGTATAGACTGTATCATTCAGGACCAGAACACCGTCTCCTTGCAAAATAAGACAGAGCATGGGCCGTGACACCATCTTGCCTTGCACACGGAAATTCTCCCCACGACGCACGCGGCACATGGAAGAGAGGAGCGGTAGAGATGAGGTTTCAGCAATGAAGGGAAACTGTTCAGTCATACGGACCATCCTTTTGTCTTATTTTTCTTAATGATAACAATTATCATTCTCATATGGAAGATATTTTTGAAAAATAGTTTTCGACAACCAAAAAAGGACTCCAAGAGCCGTTATGGCTACAAGGTAATCCTTTTTATTATGGACAAGTCCGTTGAATGGGCTATACGCCTGCATCAACATGATATGTTAGTACGGTGTCACCAATAGAATATTGTCGAGGAAAACGTCACTCATTACTTTTTTCCCTGTTCCACCCGTTTGCACGTGATACAAGCGATATTGATCTTTGGCATTGATGTAGAAGAGGCCCGAAACATCATCTCTGATATGGAATGCATCCCATTCGTCCCCGGTAAGTTTCGTTACCTTGAGAGCTGTATTAACCGAATAGAGTCCATTGTTGCCCGAGATGTATGCAGCCGTAGATGTACCATTGGTCAATTGATTCGCAACATACGTTACATTGTTCAGGTTCAGATTGGCAGACTTGGTCACTTTGTTGCCCGAGACCGTTTTGGCATAAGCCTTTTTGTCTGCATCAATAAGGACAACCTTGTCTGTACCTAAGGCACTTACTTCACGAACGCTTTTGTTATGAAGTTGAAGTGTTTTGGCTGAAGTGGTTAACGCAAACGCTTTGCCTTTGGCATAATTGTAATCCTTATTGCTGTCGAGAACGATTCCCTTGTTATACACGTAAAGATTGTTTCCCCAACCACCGGAATATACAGCATTCACATCCAGTTTGGCTTTGGGATTTACCGCAGTTGCTTTGCCAGTGTTGTATTTCACCTTATACATGACAACAGCATTGGTGGAATAGAAATCCTCGTAGGGGTCTGTATTTACCATCAGTTGCAGTTCGTTTTTGGCTTGATTCGTAAAATAACGTCCTTCCACTGCGCCTGCGGCAATCCGCTGCACTGCTCCAGCACCGTTGGACGTTTTGGACACGATCCACGTGTTTCCATTAACTAACGCATTATAGTAGGCGCGCCCTTTGGTTACCAGGAGGAATGGGAAGTCGGTATCAGCCTTGTCAGCAATCTTGGTGACAGATGAAGCGTCACTATTGCCATTCGCGCGATAAATGGTACCTGTAGCATCCAGATAATAGATAAATCCGTTATCCGTGTAATAGCTGAGTACATCTGTAGCAAATGTCTCTGCCGCATCGCTGGACCCGTCATTCGGAACCCGAAGCAAGGTTGTGGAAGAAGCAGTCTGCGTGTAGTAGAGATAAGAGCCTGCCGCGAGCAAGTCCACATTTTGGAAATCAATTAATACTTCTGTTGTATTGCTGCCATCCGCGGATACTTTGTACAAAACTCCGTCGGACTCATAATACACTGTGGATTGGTTAAGTGAAGCTGCCTCGGCTGCGGTTCCACCTCCCAATGTCACTGCTGCAATGAGTGTAAATAACAGCAATGTACAGATGGTGCGTTGTACGTATGTATACCTTGTTTTCATTCGTTCATCGTCCCCTTCGTTCTTCTATATGTATGTCGTTAATTCCTTATGTTATATCGGTAAACTATGGAAGATATGTTAGCTCTCAAACATGAAAAAAAGAAGAGGATGAAATTGAATTTCATAGTCATTCAAACCTGAAATCGAATTGCGCATGATGCTGCCAATCCCGTCCCAAAGCATTCTCCGCCTGACTTGATCGTGATAACATTACACTCAACCAGAGCAGAGGAGTGAGCGATCATGTTAATGAATGTGGCGATCATCGGATTTGGGAACGCAGTGGTGAATTATCATTTTCCTTATCTGGACAAAAAAGAAAACATCAGGGTGAAGATGATATATCGTCGAGAGGAAGATCGGGTTGGTGATACAGAGCGTGAATCACTCTATCCCGAGATTACTTTTTCGACGAATATTGAAGACATATTGCAAGATGATGAGATTGAATTGATTGTTATCGCCACCCATGTGGATAGCCATGTAGAGTACGCTAAGCTGGCATTGGAACGCGGGAAACATGTACTGGTGGAGAAACCATTTGCCTCCACTTCTGCGGCAGCCAAAGATATTTTTGAACTAGCCAATCGTAAAAATCTCATCGCCATGGCAAATCAAAATCGCAGATTTGATGGTGACTTTCTGACATTGAAAAAAGTGATTGAGAGCGGCAAACTGGGGAATATTGTTGAAATCCAGTCCCACTATGATTATTTTCACCCGCAGTATGCGAGAAGTGGATTTGGATTGCTGCATGGTTTGGCCGTACATACCATCGATCAGTTAATCTCTATATATGGCGTAGCTGACCGAATTGAATATGATGTTCGGAGTTTGATCGCGCCGGGTGAATCCGATGATTATATCGATATTGATTTTCGTTATGGACGAATGAAGGCCACGATTAAGTGCAGTCTGCTTGTGAAGATCGAACATCCAAAATTCATTGTACACGGGGATCGAGGGAGCTTTGTTAAATATAGCAGTGGGCATCAAACGAAAAATGGAGATGGACGAACCAGGGTATCCATTGAAGCTGAACCGGAGAATAACTGGGGTACGATTAGTTATGTGGACGATGAGGGAACATCACATACGGAGAAAGTTCCTTCGGAAGCGACAGACTATGGCATTTTATATGATCAACTGTTTCAAGCCATTCGACATAACGGTGATAAACCGGTCAAGGATGAAGAGGTTTTATATGTATTGGATATTTTACATGACGGAATCGAAGCGGCGAAGAGAGCCAACTGACAAACAACCAACGACAGGAGCGAAACGATATGATGAATATAGCAACGATTGGTACAGGGTCCATTGTAGATGCCATTTTATCTGCGATCAATGAGCTGGAAGATGTTACGTGTACAGCGATGTACTCCCGGAAGAGAGAGACAGCACAGGAGCTTGCGGGTAAGTATGGGGTCGATACCATCTATACGGACCTGGAATCCCTATTTTCAGATACAAATGTAGATCTCGTATATATTGCTTCACCAAACAGCATGCACTATGAACAGGCCTATCAGGCACTTCAACATGGCAAACATGTCGTCTGCGAAAAACCGTTCACATCCACGCTTCAGGAAGCAGAAACGCTGATTGCACTTGCAAAAGAAAAGAATCTGTTGTTGTTTGAAGCCATCTCCAACATTCATCTGCCCAATATTAAAGTCATACAGGAGCAGCTACCAAAGCTTGGTCCGATCAAACTCATCCAGTGTAACTACAGTCAATACTCGCGCAAATACAATGATCTGCTTGCAGGGGAAACGCCGAACGTATTCAATCCACATTTCTCTGGTGGCGCGCTGATGGATATCAATATTTATAATCTGCATCTGGTCATGAATCTGTTTGGCAGTCCGAATACCGTATCGTATACCGCGAACAAGCATGCAAACGGCATTGATACATCAGGTGTAGTGGTTCTCCAATATCCGGAGTTTATTGCGGAATGTGTAGGTGCCAAAGACACAAACAGCATGAACTTTGTGCTTATTCAGGGCGAGAAAGGTTATCTTCAGGTTGTAGGAGGAGCTAACGGTTGCCGGGAGATCAAGCTTCAGATCGGGAATGAGCCTGCTGTGGCGTATAATGCGCAGACCAAATTGAATTGGCTGTACTATGAGTGGGAAGCGTTCAGGGACATCCATGCAAGTGGTGATCACAAACGGTGTTACGAACTGCTCGAACACAGCCAGTCTGTAATGAGTGTACTTATGAGTGCACGTAAGGATGCCGGGATTGTATTTACAGCAGACCAGCGTTAATCGTTAATACGTATCGCTAATGCTCCCCATGTACAACATGTCGAAAATGTAGAGTACCGAGACCATCGAAGACATTTTGGACAGTCTTAACTGTTCATTGTATCCGTAAGCCAGTAACGTTTCATCACAATGTCTGGACAGGGTTGAATGGTTGTTGCCCGTGACCGCGATGACTTTCATCTGTTTGTTGCTCAGCACTTTGGCGGCTTCAATCATAGATTGGTTCTCACCTGTGTGTGAGATAACAAAAGACAGCGTCAGGCTATTGGGATTCATTGTGTTCAAATAATGCATGTTGGGACTATTATGAGCAATGGCAGATATGCCGAGTTCATTCCACTTGGCACAAGCCTGTTGAGCCAGATAATAATTCATATCACTGCCATAGATATCGATACGTACGGATTCTTTGACCCAGTTCGCGATTCGTAGCAAAACAGGAGCATTTAACATCCGGCGCGTATCATCTAGCGCCTGCTGATACAGGTAAGGAACTGAGTCGATGGCAGCCAGCACGTTGCCTTGTTCTGCAATTGCATGATCCTGCGTCTGCAACGCGGAAGGTATCTGTTGATATTCAAGAGCAAGTTTTAACTGAAAGTCTGGGTACCCCTTGGTACCCAGCTTTTTGCATAAGCGAACAATGGTGGATGAGCTTGTATAGGTCTGCTGAGCCAGTTCATGGGCTGTAGAATCAAATACAACTTCGGGATTGCTTAGGATATAGTCCACAATATGCTTCTCCTGTGCCGTTAATTGTGAAGCATATTTTAATTTTTGAAGTAGTTTGGATTCCATACAGTTGTTCCATTCCTCTCTAAAATCATCCCTTAGCATATATCTCCACATCATAACCTGCACTTATTTATTTCTCAATCTGTATAGCGGAGCGACAGTGTAGTTTGTTGATTTTCGTCGCTACACTCCACATCATTCAGATCTGACTTTCCGCCAGTTGCTGACGACTATTCCACGACGTGACCAGACGAAGAAGAACCACACTTATGAGCAGGAGCACTGCTCCAATCATGACTAACATCCAAGGACCAATCAGCAGCATGCCACTGGCTTGACCAGCGACTAAGGCGATGAGGGGAAGGACAATTAATCCGCCGAGTTGATAGGCTTCCTGGAACCCACGGACCTTGGCCGAGATCAGGACGTTTAATAAAATGACCATAAGACTGCAAGCGGGAACAACCCACACGACAAGTATGATCCAGTTCAGATTGGGAAACATCAACGTTCCAAACATGGGGTACATCAGAATATTGGCAATGATTCCATAGATCAGGAAAGTAACCCAGGATAATAGAATGGAAGGGATCAGGGCAGCTAGCACTTTGCCTTTAAAAAGAGTGTCCATGCTGATCGGTGTGAATAACAACCCTTCCAGCGTCTTACGTTCCTTCTCACCAGCGAAACTATTGGCCGTCAGAATACTGGAGGCCATCACCGGAATGATGAGAAACAAGGGAGCGAACATATACACGGCCAAGTAATAGACAATACGATGATTATCTGTAGGCATGGAAGCAAGCTGAGGAATCTGTCCACCATGGGTTAACGCATCCAATGATTCGAGTAGAAAGCTGATGTTGCCCAGAGAACGAAGTTCCATTCTGGAGGCCGCCCACAGAAGGGCGGAGGGCATAATGATTCCGATAATCAGTGGAACGATCAACATGGGCAACCAGAGCTGAACGCTGGCTGTGACGGATCGGATATCTTTACGTACCAGTGCACGTATGGCTTGGCGGTTATTCATGGTGGTGTGCCTCCCTTATGGCAAAATAGATACTTTCCAGATCACTGCCCGTGATGCGGGCCTGATAGACTTGACCATGCTCCGTTAATTGCCTTAGCAGTAATGGAATATCTTCACGCGATGTAAGCTGAAATACTGCTTGATGTGCGGAGATTATTTCAGGTGTAAAGTCGGTTGCCGTGTGCCATCCTTCTGGCATGTCGGCTTCTACTTCGAGCTTCGGAGTGGACAGGTACCGGCTAACAATCTCCTGTTCCGTGCCTTCCTCCACGATGCGCCCCTTTTCCATGAAAATATAATGATCACAGACAGCTGACAGTTGGGACAGCACATGGGATGAGACCAGGATTGTCATCTTTTCTTCCTTATTTAACTGACGGATAATGCGCAGCACCATCTGAATTCCATCCGGATCCAGGCCATTGGTGGGCTCATCCAGAAACAGGATGGAAGGACGGTGCAAGAGTACTCGTGCAAGGCCCAAGCGTTTCTTCATGCCTGTGCTATAGGTGCCGACTTTTCGATGCTGATAATCCTGCAACTCGAACAGATTTACAAGCTCGTCGATTCGTTTCTTGGCATGCTTCAGGCCAAAAACATCTGCGAAGAAAGTCAGATTGTCACGCCCGCTCATATTTTCATATAATCCACTTTGCTCGGTAAGAGTGCCACACATGGCCAGTACTTTCTCTGCCTCACAAGCGGCGTCCAATCCGTTAATGGTTACCTGTCCACTGGAAGCGCCCAAAACCCCATTCATGATACGGATCAGTGTGGTTTTGCCCGAACCGTTGGGTCCAATCAACCCGGTGACACTGCCTTGTTTAACTGTAAAACTGACATCATGCAGTGCTTGATGCACTTTGAATTGCTTGGATATGTTGCGTACTTCGATCATGTATATTCACCGTCCGATCTGAGTTTGGAGATTATACGTGTGGTAGGCTGATATCGTTCAAATGGACGACAAAAAAGATATTTTCCTCCTTCAATAGTCCCGAATGGAGGATGCACATTTACCCTGAAGTCTGCCTGAAATCGGGTCTCAGGTTTGTTTTCACTCTGTCTTGTAACATGTATCCTTATTTTAGGGTAGAACATCCGTTTCATTGCTATTCATAACGTGGTAATGAAAGATAAGGCCTTACGTCTCATGAATGCCTGAAATATGCATATAACGCCGGTCTTGGTTATTCAGGGCCGGCTTGACGTGATGTTTTGGCGTGCCTGTCACGGGGAACGTCTGTTTCTAACGATTACATAATGAATTCGTCTAACACATCCATATGAATACATCGTATGGGTACATATTGTGTATTGGACGTAGAGGAAGGTGAGTGAGTCATGACAGCATCCAATGAATATCGTTTTCAAGTGAACCTGAGCGGGATGATCCAGATTTTATCCAACCATCTATATAGCAGTCCTAAAGTGTTCTTGCGCGAACTGATGCAGAATGCGACGGATGCGATTACCGCACGAACGGAGTCGGAGCCAGGGTATCAGGGTGAAGTTCGTGTTGAACTGACGGGAACAGGTGAGCAATTGACCATGATGGTGGAGGATAACGGCATCGGCTTGACTGAAGCTGACATCCATGAATTCCTGGCGATGATTGGACAATCCTCGAAGAGGGGGCAGCAAGCGCTGCTGGATGGAGAGACGTCCTTTATCGGGCGTTTCGGGATCGGGTTGTTATCCTGTTTCATGGTGAGTCACGAAATTGTCATGCTGACGCAATCCGCGAAGGGCGGCCCTTCGATGGAGTGGCGGGGCAAGCCGGATGGCACCTATACGATTCGACAGTTGGACACACAGCTGTCCCCGGGGACCAAAGTATATCTGCGTTGCACACCGGACGCGGCGCACTACTTTGAACCAGAGTATGTGAAAGAGGCTCTGTTCTATTACGGAGCATTATTGCCGTATCCGGTCACGCTGTATCATGACGGCGCGCAACATGTGGTGAATAGCGAGACACCGATCTGGCTGATGGACCCTGCACTCGCACGTTCACGCAGAGCGGAGGTATTGGCATTTGGTGAACGTCTGCTTGGCGAGCAGTTCCAAGACTTCATTCCGTTGACAACGGCTTCAGGCCGTACCGGGGGTATTGCTTTTGTACTGCCACACGCGGTTAATCTGAACGCCAAGCGTTCTCACCGGGTTTACTTGAAGCGAATGCTGATTTCGGAGAAGGCCGAGAACATTTTGCCAGAGTGGGCTTTCTTCGTGAAATGTCTGATCTGGACAGATGAGCTTCAACCGACGGCATCACGGGAACATTTTTATGAAAATGAAAAGCTGGAGGAAGTTCGCTCCGAACTCGGAGACGCACTTCGCAAGGGACTGGCCGACATGGCTGAGAGCCAGACGGAACGGCTTCAGAAGCTGATTCGTCTGCATGCTCTGTCCATGAAGGCATTGGCTGTGCAGGATCAAGCATTCTACGCGATGATTCATCGCTGGTTGCCATTTGAGAGTACGAGGGGTCACCGTGAATTGGGTGAGCTGATCGATGAAGGAGAGACATTGTATTTCACGTCCTCTGTTGATGAGTACCGTCAGATTCATCATGTAGCTTCCGCACAATCGATGCTGGTAATTAACGGTGGTTACATCTATGACAGCGATTTGATGGCGACACTGCCGATGACCGTGCACAACGTACACACGGAGCGGCTACAGCCGGATCAGGTCTCGATGAGTTTCACCGATGTGCCACCCGCTGAGCGTAATCAGTATTATGATGCGTTGCGACTGGCCGATTCTGCCTTACAGCGCTTCCGTTGTCGGGCTGAGGTGAAAGGTTTTAAGCCATCGGATCTGCCAGTGTTGTTCACGCTGTCTCAGGAATCCTCAACACTTCGTGCGCTTGAAAAAGCAAGCGAGGAGAGCACGGAATTGTTCTCGTCTGTTCTGGGTTCATTGTCTTCTGGTATGAGTTCAGCAGGGTACTCAACCTTGTATTTGAACGTGAGTAATCCGATCATTCAGCGGGTACTGACATCACCGGATGACCAGATGACACCGATTGCCATCGAAATGTTATACGTCAATGCACTGATGATGGGGCATTATGCCATGAGCAAGCAGGAGCTTGAAGTGTTAAATCAGGGCATTATTCGTTTTATTGATTGGGGTTTGCGTGCCAATACAGATCGTAAGGGGGAAGCCTGATGAAGACAGAGATGGATTTTGAAGAACTGATGGACGAGGCCTATGGTTTGCCCAATGGTCCGGCGAAGCTTGGTATGCTGGAGGAAGCGGCAAGAGTTGCCGATGTGAACGGCATGGAGGAAGAGGCATATGAAGCAAGATCGGAGATTGTGGAGACAGCAACATTCTGTGGTTATCCGATGAAAGCACTGATTGCTTTTTCCTGGCAGCTGGGCAAGTTCGACCAACAGCCCGAAGAATATGATGAAGAAACGTTAATGTGGTCGTACAAATGGATATTGGGCAAGATGCCCGACTTCCCGGAAATATCACGCGAGAAGATCCTAGAGCTGTTGGAGGATTTCGGACGGCGTTTCAAGTCCTATGGTTACAGCGAACGCTCCTACTGGTATTATCGGTTCCGGATCTTTATGGATTTTGGGGAGCTGGAGGAAGCGGGACGCAGTTATGATCGATTCAGAACGATGGATCGTGACTTTATGAGTGACTGCGAAGCCTGTGAGCAGGATGAGATTATGCGATATTTCTTGTTAAAAGGAGACGATGAGAAGGTGTTGGTGGCGGCACAGCCTATCCTGAAAGGGCGTATGAGCTGTGCGGAGATTCCCCATCTGACTTTATCTGAAATTTTGATGCCGTTATATCGGTTGGGACGGACTGCGGAAGCAGATAAACATCAGACCAAGGGATATCGCCTGATCAAAGGCCAGAACGATTTTGTGCAGAGTTTTGCGGAGCAGATGGATTATCTCACACGTACAAATCCGGCAAAAGGCATTGATGTGCTGGAGGAAACACTGGTGTTTGCTGCTGATCATGAAGATCCTTACGCCAAAATGTTGTTTTATGCCAGAGCAGCATCGTTGCTTCGCCGCTGGGTGGAAGAATCTCCAGAATACCGATTGCGTCTGCCAGCATCCTTCCCGTATGAAGGCGATCCGGGCGACCTGCTCAAGCTGGCCGATTACTTTGCGGAGCATGCTCAGACCGCTGCAGCCAAGTTTGATCAGCGCAACGGGAACCTCCATGTATCTTCGTTGATCGAATAGAGACGGATATAACTCATTAACCGATCGCTATAATAAGTTATGAAAAGTAACGAAACAGGCTTGTTCGAGAAGGATCGTATCCTTCTGAACAAGCCTGTTTTTTTCTTGCATCATAAGCATGATCAATCTAATCGGTATGAAGATATTTTATTTTTATTGTGCTGATGTTGCAGAAGGGACCGTTACTGGTACAGGAACCGGCGCAGTTTCAGATGTCTCATCTGCAGGCTCAGCTCCTTCGGCAGGTTCTGCTTGTGGTTGTTGAGCTGCCATCAGTTCAGCGACGATTTGATCTGTTGGTTGGGTAAGCAGCGCATACATGATCGCAGCCTCTTCCTGACGAATCAGAGGTTTGCGGGAAAGGAAATCAACAGAACCATCCTCCATTACCTTCACCTCGGGTCCATGGATACCAAGCTTCGCCATCATCTGAATGGCTGGTACAGCCCATGCATCTGTGTGCCCCGCAAGTTTCACATCATTGAACAGTTCGCTAGGATATTGTAGTTGCATAATTCTCCACATCATGACCATTGCTTCCTGTCGGATAATCACTTGATCCGGCTTAAATTGCTGTTCGTCCGTGCCAGTAATCATACCCAACTCATATCCGAGTTGAATATATCCGGCTGCTGCATGATCTGCCCAGTCGGTGCCAGCAGGAGGCGTAGTTTTGCTGGGCTTCAATCCACTCAGTTTAAGGGTGTTCTCAATAAATTCAGCTCGTGTCACACCTGTTTTTGGTTGGAAAGACTTGTTGCCATCATTCTCATAATATCCAAGAGATTGTATGGCATAGATGGCTTCGGCATAAGGACTGTTCTCACGAACATCCCGGAAGCCCATAGGCTTTTGACCTTTTTTCTCATAACCCATAGGGTTGAGGTAAGGTTCTTTCATGTATGTGGTTCCATCTGCATATTCTTTGAATGCTGTGAATTGACCAGTCAATTCATCTTTGAAGAGATTATCTTCCACCTGAATCAGGTTGCGTTGACCCAGGAATACATCGTTAATGCTCAGTTGTCCTGGCTTATCCCCGCCACCTTTCAAGGAACTTACAATCGTGCTAAGTCGAAGATCTGCGTACAATCCGGTGAAGCGTTGCAGCTCAGCTGCGGATTGCGGCGTGTAATCCTTGAACTGTACAGGCTCTGCATATTCCGGGAAGAAGCTCTGGATGAATGCAGGGTAGAACAGATTACGAAGTGCTCCATTCTGATTATACGTCAGGAAAACGCCTGTATTTTGCTCGGGAATAAGGAAGAGATAAGAGCTGAATCCGGTCAGGTCGCCTCCTTTTGTAATGATACTTGGACTACTTCCTGCTCCGGGAAGCTGAAATGCAGCTTCGAATCCATACGTGGTGTTTGGTAACAGTGGATGAATGGAAGAACGGTACTGTTCCATGCTTTTCACCGTGGATTCCTTGAAAATTCGCTTGTTGTCCTTCACGCCATCATTCAGGAAAGCGATCATGAACTTCCCAATGTCTTCTGCGGTAGACAACATGCCGCCTTGAGGCATAGGTGTTGGAGCGATGGTGTACAGATCAAGCGGATTGTGTGCCGCATCATAGCCAGTAGCCAGCTGCTTTTGGAACTTTTTGTCCAGCATGAAACTGCTGTTATCCATTCCTAGCGGTTTGAAGATATGTTGTTGCATGTAGGATTCAAAGGGTTCGCCGCTTACATTTTCAACAATCATGCCAAGCAGCAAAAACGAGAAATTATCGTACATGTAGGCGCTACCAGGCTCTCGAACGACAGGAGGCATATGTTGCTTTGCGTAATCCTCCATCGCTATGTACTTGTCGAAATCAGTATGGATGTCTTCCTGCTGGGGATCACGGATCTCGAATCCGGTCGTGTGTGTGAGCAGGTTCTCCACAGTTACAGGTTTGTCAAAAGGATTATCGAATTCGAGCCCTTTCACATAGGTCTGAAAATCAGCTTGCAGATCAACCTTGCCTTGCTCCACTAGCTGCATTACAGCAGCTGACGTGAACGTTTTGGATACAGAGGCTACACGGAAGGCCGTATTTTTCGGATCGATCGCTGTTTTACTCTCCACATCGGAGAAGCCATATCCTTTTTCCGCCAGAACTTTGCCATCCTTCACAACAACAACGGAGGCTCCCACATAATGGGGTTTTGCCTCAGGTGAATCGAAGAAAGAATCCAGAAAAGCTGTAGCCGATTCGGTTGTCAGCGCTTTCGTCTTTCCTTGTTCAGCAGCTACTGGAGTCGCGGTCTCCGCCTGGACTGCGGGTACCCACAGACTGAGAGACAGAACCGCAGCCATAAAAGCTCCTGTTAGGGAGGTGAACCTGAAACGGGTCTTTCGTTTGGATAAATGCATGCAAACACTCCTTTATGAAAATATTTACAAAATAGTTACCTACTCATGTATTACTGATTACTTGCACGATAGGTTTCACGATAATAGATTCCAATGTTGGCAATCCAGATCACAGAG
The DNA here is from genome assembly GCF_002843485.1 of Paenibacillus sp. BGI2013. Taxonomy (NCBI): domain Bacteria; kingdom Bacillati; phylum Bacillota; class Bacilli; order Caryophanales; family Paenibacillaceae; genus Paenibacillus; species Paenibacillus sp. BGI2013. Next base: position 139,643 of record NZ_PJFA01000006.1, on the reverse strand, counting down.
AGCATTACAATCGGGAATGGAGCAAAGGTAAAGAGCATCGAATATAGAACCATAGAAACCATTCCAACACCAAGAAGTACATTCATCATCTGAAAAGAACGATAGGCTGCGCGATAGACAATCCATTTCTCGCCTTCATCGAGCTTCTCAAAATGATCCTTCTTCATGTTGCGCGAGTTCAGATCCAGAGTGCGCTCAGGATAATAACGGTTGTATCGCTTTACAGTCAGAGTTTGCACGACCACAACGATGATAATAGAGATACATGAAGCAACAAAATTCAAGAGGTTGAACAGTTCTGGAGAATTCGGCATGGTTCGGTTGGATGCATACAAGGACAAAGCAAGTGCTGCCCAGGTAAACGTAAGAATAACGCTGAATCCGCTGAGTATCATCGCTTTTCCGAGGGAGCGCTCTGCGGGAGAGATGAGTGAATCGGAATCTCCATAAGCATCATCTTCCATGGGAGGGACAGATGGCGTGCGGGAGAGACTGAAGATGTTCCACACCGTCATAACTACCACAAGAGCCGCCAGGATTGCGAATAAAAGATCATAGTCATAATACACGGACAGCGTCCAGTTCAAGTCAGAAGGGAGTTTACTGACTCCGCTAGCTCCGAGAAAACCAACTACAGCGCCACCGGCTGCATACAAGGGAAGACGCAACCGCTTTTTAATGGACGAGGATGATGAATTTTTCATTTTAATCTCCACCTTTCAGTTCAAAGATTTTTTCGACAGGTTCACGAAATACATGTGCTATTTTTAGTGCCAGAACGACCGACGGAGAGTAATCTCCACGCTCAATCAGGGCAATGGTTTGACGGGATGCACCAATGAGTTTGGCCAGTTCTGCTTGGGATATCCGGTCTCTGGCTCGTAACTCCCGAACGTGATTGTGTAATTCTTCCACTTGCTCACCTCCATGAACCTAATGTACATGATATTTGACTAAATGTAAACTATAATATACAAAATGTTAAAGATCATTTACTTATAAACGTTGATCATGGACATGAAAAAGAGAGCCAGTTGGGCTCCCTAGGATGATTATCTTGTTTTCGGAAAAGTTTCCAGAAAAGTGAAATCAAGATGCATCTGCACACGGCAGATGTTGATTCTGTTCCTCTGCCTTCCGAAGTAACATTCTGAAAAAGACGAGCGCTCCAAGCCCCATCAGGATATACAGACCAGCCATCGCATAGGAGGGCAGAAAGGCTCCAATGGTTAACCCGAGACTGCCGAGAAGGGCAGCAGCGTTGTAACTCAACCCGTCAGCAGCCATATAGGCAGCACGGTCCGAATCTGGAATCATGCCCGCGAGCATGACCTGACGAACAGGGGCATACATCAACTCTCCAATGGTTAGCAATATAGCGGATGAGATGAGTAACCAGGCCCAGTTGCTGAAAGCAAGTACGGTGAAACCTGCCGTATAGAGGAGCATACCAACAGTCATAATAGATCGGGACTGGAAGCGACCTATCCATCTGGAGAATGGAATGGCAACCAAGGCGACCATTACGGTGTTAATGACCATGATCAGGCTGAACATATACAGACCTGAGATATCTGAGCCGAACAGTTGGGCGGTGAATTCATTTTTTAGACGAACAGCGATGTATTTATCCAACTGAAATTCCAGGGAGACTGCAAGTACAGTGGCCGTGAAAAATATCATGAAACGTTTGTCCTGAAAGACCGCCCAGTACGTTTTCAGTATGTTCCTCTGGATGGGAGTATCGCCATAACCTAATGCGCGTTTATCCATTGTTTCACGAATCATAAAGATCAAAATAAACAGGGTAGCTAGGCTTTCAAGGCATACCAGACTGAACAATAGGAAACGAAATGATTCGAAAAATAGCCCGCCCATCAGTGCACCAAAAGTTACAGCAACGTTTGTTGTCCAATATTGCAATCCATATACATAATGACGTTCATGTTCACTGCTCACGTCGACAATCATGGCATTAGCAATCGGCACGGTGATCCCTGAACTGAGACTGCTGAGCAGAAACATGATGCAAGTGACAATGATCGAATCCATCCACGGCGAATTGGCGATGGCCAAGCAAAATAGAGCCACTACCTGCAGAATTTGTGCAATCACCATCAATTTCTTCCGTCCAATCCGGTCAGACCAATATCCTGCCCACAATCCCACAATCATGGAAGCCACAATATTGACCGTCAGCAATAACCCCGCCAAACCTGCGCCAATCTGAATACTCAGATAGATCGCCATGAATGGAATGATGGACTTTTGGGTCAGATCGGTGAAAAAATCAGTAATGATACGTATCCTGATGTTCGGGTGCAGATCGGCGTATTTCATAAATCGTTGTTCTTCCTTCCCACTGGTCATGTTGATGTTACTGAGTATAATGGAGGAAAACCTGAAGAAAAACTGTAGAAGCATCCGGATGGATTTCGTATTTTAGCAGAAGGTAGGGTATATATGGACGTATCAGAACATTACATTCAACTGCGATTAAACTTTCCACATGTACATGATGAACAAGAAGTACTTACAACGGTAGGTGAACTTGCCGATCTTTTATGTTGTACCATGCGCAATATGAACCTCATTATGAACAAATTCAAGGAGAACGGATGGGTCAGGTGGAACCCGCAACGCGGAAGAGGCAAAAAATCGATGCTGGTATTTTGTGTCCCGTTGCTTGAAGTGGCGCGTGAACGGTTTGACCATCTCCTGGATGGGAACAGGATGGAGGACGCCTATGAACTGGCCGCCACCTTACCAATTACGATGAGAGAACATCTTATGCAGCAAATGCAGCATCAATTTGGTCTGCGTTCGAATGGAGGGGACAGAGGACGAGTGGATACATTGCGGATTCCACGGAATATCCCTTTTAAGACATTGGATCCCACGCAGACGGCCATGTGGGGAGAAGTTTTTATTGTTGCGGAGGTTTTTGATCGTTTGGTTCGTTATAATGCTGAACACCAGGTCTGTGAACCGAGTCTGGCTGTAGCATGGGAGAGTCATTCAGAGGGGAGCGAATGGACCTTTTATCTGCACAAAGGTATACCCTTTCATCATGGCAGAATATTGGATTCAGAGGACGTGAAGTTTACCTTTGATCGCATTATCTCTGACAATAGTAACCCGTGCAGGCCTCTGTTTGGATCTATTGAGCGCATAGAGACGTTGGACGAATTGACTGTACGTTTTGTGTTAAACAAGCCTAACTTCATGTTCCCGGATCTGATGAGTAGTATGTCTGCATCGATCTTGCCGAGAGATGTGGAGATGAATCCGCTCCATCCGATTGGAACAGGACCTTATCGGTTGACACGTCATGATTCCAAGCTGCTTGTGTTGGAAGTATTTCCTTCCTACTTCCGAGGCCGAGCCTATATTGACCGCGTTGAAATATGGCAACTTCCCCATTCTGGGAGGGTGGAGTCCGTCATCAAGCATAATATATTTCCGGATGCGGAGCCTCGTGCCGTGCAACATGAGATGCTGGGTGGCATGTATATGACGTTTAATATGCAAAAGGAAGGGCCGCAGCATGATTTGAATTTTCGCCGGGCTGTTCAACAGCTATTGAATGCGCAGGAGTTGTCGCAAGCGCTCGGAAGCAAGAACACGCAGGCTGCCTATAGTCTGATTCGAGGACGAGAACAGCAACCTTTAAAGGTGGGTTCAGATCAAGGGGAGCCATGGAAACAGCAATCGGAACAAATAGAATGTTCGGTCACACCTGTTCCTGACCTTTTCGTGGAGACCTCACTGGCGCGGGCCTCAGCATTATTGCGTCATAGCTCTTACCAAGGGCAGAGTTTAAGTCTGTGGGTGGAAGAAGGCGAGAAGATGGAGATGGATATGGTCTGGTTTGCAGAGAGATGTAAACAGATTGGCCTACATATCAACATTATGCCGGGAGATCCGATCCATGCAGTCTATCAAGATGGGTTCGGGGATTGTGATCTGATCTATACAGGAGAAATCTTCAATGATCATGTCGTGCTGAGTCTCGTGACGATGTACACCTTCCAGAACACGTTATTCCTGATTGCGATGAATGATTACTGGAGACATGAACTGGAACAGGAATGTGGACGAGTGGTCATGATCCAGGAACCTGCGGAGCGGTTGAATAGATTGATTCGGCTAGAAGATCGACTGATTCAGGAGGCATTGCTTCTGCCCACATACAGCTTCAAGGAAGAACACACCCATCATGATTCGCTGAGAGATTATCGTCTTGCGGGGTATGGTCTGCCTGATCTGCGCAGATTGTGGGTGAAGAGAAGCCCTGGGGCCGCTGAAGAGGATACGAGTTATCCGGTGTATATTCCGTTGTGGTAGGATTAGCTGCCACAACGGAAATGAATCAGGCGTTTTCTATATAAATTGAACTAAACATTTATACAAAACGGAGAGGACAGAAATAACCTGAGGAAGCAGAGCGTTCGCCTTTATCCCCGGATTTTCACTTTATGAAAAGAAATCAAAAAAATCTGGGGATAACAGCGATCAGAAGGTTGTTCTGTCATCGGAGTGACCAGTGTAAATATATTCATTAGTTCAATTTATATAGTTTCAGATCATTTACGAAACCCTGATGAATTCAATAGGCTTTGTACCCGGTTCAAGCAACAAAGGAATGGAGATGGATTGAGCAACTTCTGAAGATTCATTGAGGGTAAACGTATACGTGATCTTCAGACCGAATAACACAAATTCGACGGAAAACGTATCTTTCCCGGTGTATTCCATGGGCATTTCAATGGCGTTAAAGGTTGCTTGCAACCCGTCCGTTGTCTCTTGAATCGACATCTCGCCATAACCAGGATGCGTGTAAATACCCGCATAAGCGGTGTAAGGGCGATCACAAGGTATGATGTGAGGTTCTTCAATATTTTCCTCAACGGCAGTGTCTGCTTGAATAGGCACTTCCAGAGGATTCTCCGGATTAGCCTCCGTTTCTGTTGATTCTTTCCCCATTAATTTTCTCAATTTGGAACTCCAATTGACGGGCTCTAATCCAAGCAGTCGGTCCATGATATGAAAAGCAACCGTATAGGGAATTATACTTCCGTTGGTATTACTCAGAACCACGATTCCAATCTGCTCCTCTGGCAAAAAGGCAACTTGTGATGCAAAGCCATCAATAGCCCCACCATGATGAATCATGGCATGTCCACGATAAGGCTCAATCATCCAACCCAGACCATATGTACTCATAGGCAGTTCTTGGCTTATAAACGGCGAATCACTGGGCATCTGAGGACTATGCATAATCTTCATCTGTTCCTTAGATATCAATGACGTTCCTTCCCATTGACCTTGATGCAACTGGAATTGAAGCCATGCAATCATATCGATTAGATTGCTGTTAATGGAACCAGCAGGTCCTATGGCATCAATGGCTCGAAAAGGTATTCTCGTATTCTGACCATCCTTTTCCATATAAGGGTAAGCATAGTCAGGCTGAAGTTGCATTTTTTCAACAGAGAACAGACTTGAGTTCATACCCAGCGGATTAAATAGAGTCTTCTGAACCATCTGCTCCCACGAAGTTTCATTGAGCTGTCCAACCAGATAACCTGCCGTCATGTACATCAGGTTCTGATACTGCCATTTGTTTCGGAAATCCTGATTTGGCTCCAGATACTGTAATGTTCGAACAAGTTCTTCTCTTGTAAGTGGGGAGTTGTACCATACCAACTCATGCCTTGGAAGACCGGAACGATGACACAGCATGTCGCGAATAGTTATACGTTCTGTTGCGATCGGATCAAACATCTGGAAGTCTTTCATATACGACTTCACAGGGGTATCCCAGTCCAGTATTCCCTGATCCACAAGCAGAGCAGCAGTTGCTGCGGTAAAGGCTTTGGTACTTGAACCTATGGCAAACAACGTATTAGGGGTAACTTCAAGTTTGGACTCCATGTCACGATAACCGTAGCCCTTTTGCCAGATGACTTCATCCTTATGGATCACAGCCACCGCTGTGCCGACACCATTCCATAATTGAAGCTGCTCGTCGATGAATTCATCCAGTCCTTCCAGTGATGTGCTAAGCTTTGTTGTCGTCATGCTTTTCCCTCCCAATATTCAATAAAACGAATAATCTCCTACAATTCACTATGCCTTTTCTGGATAAAGTTAACATCCTCCCTGAGACTGATTTTGCGTAGCAATGCCGTATTAACGGACTTCACCGATTGCTTGTCAAACTAGTCCGCATATATCGAACAAGTCCCTCATAACATGTACTAATCAAGTAGGGGTTCTGCTGCAAGCACAATCCTGAAGTGAAAACATGTGCTAAAGGGGATGATGTCATGCGCCGAATATCATGGATGCTTGCCATGGTATTGGTCTTATCGGTCTTGCTTGCCGCCTGCGGGAAGAAGGATGCGGCAGCTGTGGTCAAAGATCTGAACGAAGTCGTAGGAGAGATGGAAAGTTACCAGGGGGCAGGCGTGATGACGCTGCATACCGGAGATACGCCGCAGCAGTACAAGGTCGAGGTATGGCATCAGAAGCCTTCCTATTATCGTATTGCGTTAACGAATGCCAAAAAGGATGTAACACAGATTGTGCTGCGTAACGATGAAGGTGTGTTTGTTTTGACACCGAGCCAGAACAAAAGCTTCCGTTTTCAGAGCAATTGGCCAGATAATCAAGGACAGGTATATCTCTATGAAACATTGATTCGGAGCATTACGGGGGATACAACCCGTCAGTTTGCCGACGAGAAGGAGAGCTATGTTTTTGATGTAGCTGCCAATTATAATACACACGCACTTGTCAGACAGAAGATCTGGCTGAACAAAAGCGATTATGCACCTAAACAGGTGGAGGTATCCGACTCCAATGCCAATGTGGTCGTGGATGTGAAGTTTGATTCCTTCAAATTTGGTGCTGCATTTGAGAAAGACGCCTTTGACATGCAACGTAACATGACAGCCAATACAGAAGAAGGCGGCAAAACGGGAACAGACTCTGGTGTGGCTCCTGCGGAGCAAACAGGTAATGAGGGCGGTAAAGAACCTGCCAATCCTCAGACGGCGCCAGAACCAGACGGATCTGTCACTGATGGACAGTCGGGTATAGGTGGTGACACAGAGCAGCAAGGTACAGAGGGTGCTGCAACAGGTCAGGAAGGCGAAGAGCCAACACTCGCAGAACCGGAAGGGGCAGACAGCTTCGGCGTGATTCAGCCGACCTATGCGCCGGAAGGCGTGCAGCTCAAGGACGATCAGATTCTGGAAGAAGCGGGAGACTATTCGGTTATGCTTCGTTATGAAGGAACATATAATTACACGATATTCGAAGCCAGACCACAGGATCGAGCTGTATCACTTGCTCCATCCAGTGTAGTGGATCTTGGATTCACGCTGGGGATGATCAGCGGGGATGCATTGAAGACTCTGACATGGATGACAGATGGTATAGAATATCGGATCACCAGTGCCGACCTGCCTCAGAACGAAATGGTACGTATTGCAACATCGATGCAGGAAGAGTCAGGCAAATGATTTTTGAACAAATGAACGAATAGTAGCATAAACATAAGGAATGCTAAGAAGCATCGGAGACCTGTTCTCCGGTGCTTTGCTTTGATGTAAGAAAGGTATTCATTTAGCGCTGTTTTTCTTACCCGATACACTCAATAAAGCAAAATGCGCTTCTACGCAGAGGGAACCGGGTAAATAATCGATATAAGCGGATTTTGCTTGGGTGAAAAGTGGGATTTTGCCCTGCTAATCTCGCTTATCGGTCTTCTTCTGTGTTCGCATTTGTTCTTCAAAAGGCGCACCTTACATCTGTTTTTGGATGCGAAACTTCGGTTCATTTGACAGTCACATGCTGGAGCATTACGATGGAGTCTGACGTGAGCCGGATTAAGATGATTAGAGAAGGTGACTTAACGTGCAAGGACAATATCGGCCGACCCAAGCGGAGATCAATTTGGATCATTTGTGTACTAACGTAGAAGCTTTCCGCGAGGCATTGCCTCAGGGCATGAAATTCCTCGCCTGTGTGAAGGCCAATGCCTATGGACATGGAGCGGTGGAGACGGCTAGGGAACTGGAACGAGTGGGTGTGGATTACTTAAGTGTGGCTTTTCTTGACGAAGCTCTAGAACTGCGACAACATGGGATTACGATTCCAATCCTGGTACTGGGATATACGCCGCCTGAAGGGATCGCTGTTGCATGGCAACATGATGTGACCGTCACACTGTTCAGCAGGGAAGTGCTTGACGCCATTCGACATCTGGATGCGAGCACATTCGCTAACCAACTGAAGGTTCATATTAAAATCGACAGCGGCATGGGCCGATTAGGTCTGTTGCCTGGCGATGAGGCATTGGCTTTCATTCAGGAAGTAGCTTCGCTCAATCAGGTGATGCTGGAAGGTATGTTTACCCATTTTGCCAGAGCAGATGAAGAAGACAAAACCTATACACTGGAGCAGTATAGACGGTTCCAAAGCGTAGTTCATGCGCTCAGGGATCAGGGATGTTCCATCCCGATTATACATACGGCGAACAGCGCCGCTGCCATTGATACACCGGAATTGTCCTATGACATGGTACGTGTGGGAATAAGCCTGTACGGACTGTATCCTTCGGCTGAGGTGAATCATCAGGTGGTGAAGCTGTCCCCGGTATTGACGCTGAAGACAAAAGCGGTTCTGGTCAAAACACTGCCACCCCATTGGGGGATCAGTTACGGAACCCGTTATTTTACGCAAGGTTACGAACGAATAGCGACCCTGCCGATCGGATATGCAGACGGATTCTCCAGAATGCTGACAGGTAAAGCACAAGTGCTTGTACGCGGCCGTCGCGTCCCTGTCGTCGGTACAATCTGCATGGATCAGTGTATGGTGTCGTTACAATCTTTCGCGGAAGAGGCGGAAGAAATTCAAGTCGGCGAAGAGGTTGTCCTCATCGGTCATCAGTCTGGTGGCGTTATAACCGCAGACGAGGTGGCATCCCAGCTCGGTACGATTGCTTATGAAGTGATCTGCATGATGGCGCACCGCATTCCTCGGGTATATACCCGCGGGGGAGCAGTAGTCGCCAGAATCAATCCACTTTTGACATCCTGACAGGTAAACTGGACGTCATTCCCAATAAACTTTTTTTCAGAACAGAAGGAAAACTGTCGGAGCATCTCGAATTATGTATGACGGTAAGGATTTAATTCCTGAATTGAGATGTTTGGTCTGTACGAATATTGTTCCCCGTGTTTATAATGGAGTACAGCATACTTGATATACTCGGGGCATATATATTCCTTTGTATAAAAGTTCTGGAAAAACGTAATACTGGTTCACAATGGCGAAAGGTTTGTGGGGGTGGAAGAAAGGTGGCCAACTTGCAGAACACCAAGCGGATCATGATCAGTTTACCTGATTATCTTTTGCAGGAAGTGGATGGCATCGTAGCGCTGGAGAATTCCAACCGCAGCGAATTGATTAGGCAGGCTATGAAGCTGTATTTAACGGAGCGTAAGAAACGTTACATCCGTGAAACGATGCAGCGAGGGTACATGGAGATGGCAAAAATTAATCTGACCATGGCATCCGAAGCCTTTCATGCGGAGGAAGATGCGGACAGCACTCTGGACCGCTTAGTTAGCGGGGTGTAGACATTGATCGTAAAACGTGGTGACGTTTTTTTTGCGGATCTTTCTCCCGTTGTCGGTTCCGAGCAAGGTGGAGTCAGGCCGGTTCTGGTGATCCAGAATGATATCGGCAACCGGTTCAGTCCAACTTGTATTGTGGCGGCTATCACCGCCCAAATCCAGAAGGCAAAGCTGCCAACGCATGTTGAAATTGATGCGGCGGCACACGGCTTTGACCGGGACTCGGTTATTTTGCTCGAACAAATACGGACGATTGATAAACAGAGGCTGACTGACAAGATTACCCATCTGGACGAGGAGACCATGAAATTGGTCAACGAAGCCTTACAGATCAGCCTTGGTTTAATCGATTTTTAAGGCAGCAACCAGCGTCTTGTACGCTGCCCTGCCGTCCGTTGGCAATGGATGTTCCCGTAAGGGAACACACTGAATTCAGACTGTAACCAAAAGAGCGTATGACATCCTTCGGGCTGTTATGCGCTCTTTTGATTAAAGCTTGATGAAAGCGTAGAACATTGGCGATCTTTTCGCTATAATGAAACCTGAGAAACCGTTTACCCGAAAGACCTATATATAGAGGTGGAGGAGACATATGAGCATTTACATCAATCAGGAGAAACTTCAGTTTCATTTACAGACCCGCGAGGCCAGTTACGTATTTCAGGTACTGCCTTCAGGATATTTGGTGCATTTGTATTATGGCAAAAAATTACGCGACACCGATCTGAGCTGGTTGCATGTTCGTACAGAACGAGCATCTTTCAGTCCGAACCCGGTACCAGAGGACCGTACAATTTCATTTGATACATTGGCAGTGGAACTACCCGTGTATGGCACAAGTGATTTCCGTAATCCGGCTATCCAACTGGAACTTGAGAATGGCTCGACGGTTTCGGAGTTTACGTATACAGGCCATCGATTGGTCAAAGGAAAGACAGCGCTTACTGGTTTGCCAGCAACGTATGTTGAATCCGATGAAGAAGCAGAGACGCTGGTTATTGAGTTGGAAGACCGCGTTGCGGGTATCAAAATCGAGCTTTCCTATACAGCCTTTACGGCATTTAATGCGATTACACGCTCCATGCGTATCGTTAATGAGAGCGCTACCTCAGTGAATGTGGCGCGTGCGCTCAGTTCATCTGTTGATTTTCCGCATGCAGATTATGAATTGTTGCAGTTGTCAGGGGCATGGACACGGGAACGTGATATTGTTCGCAGACCGCTTGCGTCAGGCCTGCAAGGGATTGAGAGCCGTCGCGGTTCAAGCAGTCACCAGCAGAATCCTTTTATTGCACTGATGACACCAGGCACGGATGAAGACCAAGGTGAAGTTTATGGATTCAGTCTCGTCTATAGTGGTAGCTTCACTGCACAGGCTGAAGTGGATCAGTTCCACACCACCCGTGTGTCACTCGGAATCAATCCGTTCGAGTTCAGCTGGAAGCTGGAGCCGCAAGAAACGTTCCAGACACCTGAGACGGTTATGGTGTACTCGGCTGCAGGTTTGGACGGCATGTCACAGTCCTACCACGAATTGTATCGGGAGCGTCTTGCGCGTGGTAAGTTCCGCAATGCGGAACGTCCGGTTCTGGTCAATAACTGGGAAGCAACCTACTTTGGATTCAATGCAGACAAGATTGAACAGATCGCTCGTGCTGGACAGAAGCTGGGTATTGAGCTGTTTGTCTTGGATGATGGCTGGTTTGGACATCGGGACAGTGACAACTCCTCGCTGGGCGACTGGATTGTAGATAAGAACAAATTGCCACAGGGACTGGATGATCTGGCTAACCGCGTAACTGGTCTGGACATGCAGTTCGGATTATGGTTTGAGCCTGAGATGATCTCACCAGACAGTGAGCTGTACCGAGCGCACCCGGACTGGTGTCTGCATGTGCCAGATCGTCGCCGGACAGAAGGACGTCAACAACTGGTACTCGACTTCTCTCGTCAGGATGTACGTGATGAGATTGTGCGGATGTTAACAGACGTACTTGGTTCTGCACCAATCACTTATGTGAAATGGGACATGAACCGCAATATGACGGAAGTGGGTTCTGCGTTGCTTCCGGCAGATAGACAGCGTGAGACCGCACATCGTTACATGCTCGGACTGTATGACGTTATGGAACGAATCACTTCGGCGTTCCCGAACATTCTCTTCGAAAGCTGTTCAGGTGGTGGTGGCCGCTTCGATCCAGGTATGCTGTATTACATGCCACAGACGTGGACAAGTGATAACACGGATGCTATATCCCGCCTGCGGATTCAATACGGTACGAGTCTTGTATACCCGGTAAGTTCGATGGGATCGCATATCTCAGCGGTACCGAATCATCAGGTCAACCGGATCACTTCGCTTGAGATTCGGGGACATGTTGCGATGTCGGGCAACTTTGGGTACGAGCTGGACCTGACAAAATTCACGGAGGAAGAGAACGACATCGTGAAAGCCCAGGTTGAGCTGTACAAGGAGATTCGTGGAACGGTTCAATATGGAACATTCCGCCGTTTGCTCAGTCCGTTTGAAGGCAATGAGACGGCGTGGATGTTTATTGCACCGGACGGAAGCAAAGCTGTTGTATTCTACTTCCGTGTGCTCTCTGAGCCCAATGCGCCACTTCAGCGCCTGAAGCTGAAAGGATTGGACCCTAATGCGGATTACCGTCTGAAAGGCGGCTCGGAGACCTTTACCGGCGATGCCCTCATGTATGGCGGTATTTCGGTAGGCAGCACATCAGGAGACTATCTGAGCGAGATGTTCCGGTTCGAGCGCGTCTAGAGTGCAATCGCATATAAAGTTTTAAAAAAGGAAAGACCGAGGAGCGTCATGATGACGATTTTCGGTCTTTTTTTGATGTAATGGGGAAGGCTGGAGGATGACATCATTCTGTCAGAACTTGTATGCTTGCGGATTGATGGAAATCTGGACGTGATTCTGTGATAATATAGGGTAGAGTGGAAGAAACAAATGGTTCAACTATACTGTAATTACAGCAGCAAAGCTGCCCTGAAATGATTGTAACGAACGATTCAGGAAGGAAAGAGGGATTTATTTTGTCTGAACAGGAAACGGTTCTGGAACCCAATGAAGAAACAATAAAGGCAGAACGCCATGAACGAATCATCAAACAGGTAGCCAAGGAACTGTCACTGTCCTTGAAGCAGGTCCGCACAACGTCGGAGCTTCTGGACGAAGGCAATACGATTCCATTTATCGCCCGCTACCGTAAAGAAATGACTGGAGAGCTGGATGAGAACCAGCTGCGATCGATTGAAGAACGCATTGTTTATCTGCGCAATCTTGAGGATCGCAAATTGGAAGTCATCCGTATTATAGAGGAACAGGGCAAACTGACCGGAGAACTGAAGCAATCCATTACGCAAGCTGTGAAGCTGCAGGAAGTGGAAGACTTGTATCGACCTTACCGTCAGAAGCGGAAAACGCGTGCCAGTGTGGCAAAAGAAAAAGGTCTTGAGCCCCTTGCTGTATGGATCTGGGGTCAACCGAAACAAGGAGATGTACTTCAGGAAGCTGCGAAATATATCAATGCTGAATTGGGTGTAGAAGATGCGGAGTCGGCGCTTCAGGGAGCCAAAGACATTCTCGCGGAGAATATCGCAGACGATGCTGCCATTCGTGCCTGGATTCGTCGGTACACCTTGGATCACGGGATGCTGACTTCAGAAGCGAAGGATGCTCAAGAAGAGTCCGTATACGAGAATTATTATGATTACCGCGAATTAGCCAAAAAGATGCCTCCACACCGTATTCTCGCGATTAATCGCGGTGAACGTGAGAGTATTCTGAAAGTCGGCCTGGACGTACAGGCAGAACCGGCCCATCGCCATATGGAAGGACAGATCATTCGTGGTGCTTCTGCCGTGCAGGATATCCTGCGTGATGTGATTGAAGATGCATACAAGCGGCTGATTGCGCCTTCCATCGAGCGTGAAGTTCGTGGAGAACTTACGGAAAAAGGTGAAAATCAGGCCATATCGGTATTCTCGGCCAATCTGCGTAACCTGTTGCTTCAACCGCCGATTCACGGCAAACGTGTGCTTGGTGTCGATCCTGCCTATCGTACCGGTTGTAAACTGGCTGTAGTAGATGATACGGGCAAACTGCTGGAAGTGGCTGTGACCTACCCAACGCCACCACACAACAAGAAACGTGAAGCTGCGGAAGTATTCCATCGGATGATCAAGCAATATGATATCGGACTGATCGTCATTGGTAATGGTACCGGATCACGTGAGACGGAGCAATTTGTTGCCGAGATCATTCAGGAGAACGGTGATGAAAGTCTTGTGTATCTGATTGTTAACGAAGCAGGCGCGAGTGTATATTCTGCATCCAAGCTGGCCCAGGAAGAATTCCCTGATCTGGATGTTGCGGAGCGCAGTGCAGCTTCCATTGCTCGCCGGGTACAAGACCCGCTGGCGGAGTTGGTTAAGATTGATCCAAAAGCCATTGGCGTGGGTCAATATCAGCATGACGTCTCCCAGAAGATTCTCGAAGAAAGCCTGAAGGCTGTCGTGGAATCCGCAGTTAACCATGTGGGTGTGGATGTGAATACAGCATCACCTTCGTTGCTGTCATATGTTGCCGGAGTTAACGCTACGATTGCCAAAAACATTGTGAAGTACCGTGAAGAAAATGGCCGGTTTACGAACCGCCGTCAGCTTCAGAAGGTGCCACGTCTGGGTGCCAAAACCTATGAGCAGTGCGTAGGATTTATGCGTATTGGTGAGGGAGAGAACCCGCTGGACCGTACACCTATTCACCCTGAGTCTTACAAGGTAGTGGATCAGCTGTTCAAGGAGCTTCAGGTTGCACTGGACAAGCTGGGCAGCAAGGAACTGTCGGTATTACTGTCAGAGCAACAGCCAGAACAATTGGCTGTGAAACTGGACGTAGGTGTGCCTACATTGCGTGACATTCTGGACAGCTTGCAGCGTCCGGGGCGTGACCCGCGTGAAGAAATGCCGTTGCCAATCTTCCGTACAGATGTATTGAAAATTGAGGATCTGGTGGAAGGCATGGAGCTGCAAGGTACGGTTCGGAACGTTATTGATTTTGGTGCCTTTGTTGATATTGGGATCAAGAGTGATGGGCTTGTCCATATTTCACAGCTCAGCAACGGATATGTTAAACATCCGATGGACGTTGTGTCTGTCGGGGATAATGTAACGGTCTGGGTTATGAGTGTGGATACCAAAAAAGGCCGTGTCGGCCTTACGATGAAGAAGCCTGCTTCTGCGCAACAGTCTTCTTAAATAGTAGGATTGGAGAACAGCCTTCCCTAACCAGGAAGGCTGTTTGTTGTCGACAGTAATAGTCCCGTTATCCGTTCTAATTCCTCTAGTAAGTACGGTGGGCAATATGTGCATTTTCTTAAAGTGCGTGTTCAAAAGGCCATCCTTCGTAATCCAATGCAGACTTTTATGAACTACCTCTTAAAGTTCGTTCTCCGCGCTACGTGGTGTGCCATTTGCTGGTTTGTTACGATAAAAGAACCAGCATTCGTTCAGCAACTTGATCTGCCGGCTGTCCTTTTTGTGAAATGCACGCATCAGTTGATTGCAAAGCCATTGAGGCAAGGGTATCTCCTCCTCTTGCATAATTCATCTGTACGTTAGCATATGTGGCAATAGCCTGGACTGTGCGGGATAAGTGGAGGCCTCCGGCAAATCAATCTTGTTCACTCAAAAAAAAGCACAAATCCCAATTCAGGGAAATGTGCTTTTCGTTCTCGTCATTATAAAATGATAACTGTGGTGAATTAGAGAGCTTCCATCTCTTCTTCATACCATTGTTCCAATTGGGCCTGAAGAGCTCGGATTTCGGTAAGCAGAGAAATCAAGGGATAATGGCTTTCACGTAATACTGCAAAAGATTCTTCAAGCGCATTGATATAATCAAGGCCACCGATGATAGTAAGATTTTCGTTTAGGAGATCGAGGCTGTCACATTCGGCGATCGCCCAAGGCAGGACAGGGACATCTGCTGCAGTGAGTTTATCAATTTCCTTGTGCAGGCGCAGGTTGAGCGCACTGAGTTGATAGGCGTAATCTGCGGGCATTTCCACGAACTGCAAGTGTTGTTCCTGCTGCAGGATGACATAGCGCATTGTAGGCATAACGAGTAATAATCTCCCCTCATACATTCTACTTGACAGTGTAGCCTACGAAACGGTTAAAATTCAAGTATTATACCGGAAAAACAAATGCTCCGAGGGGGTGCAAGGAGAGGATATCGATGGAAAATGAGGAATTGCAACAATGGATTGAACAGGTATCACTGGATCATTTCGGAGTGCCGTTCACCCATGAAGCGTTGTTTAACAGTCGCCTGACCACGACGGGTGGGCGTTATATGCTTAAAAGTCACCGGATTGAGATCAATCCGCATCAACTCGAAGCCTATGGGCGAGATGAGGTTGAGAAAATCATCAAGCATGAGCTGTGTCACTATCATCTGCATATTCGTGGGCGCGGCTATCAGCATCGTGACCCGGAATTCAAGGCTTTATTGCAGAAGGTAGGCGGTTCGCGTTACTGCCAATCACTTCCTGACGGCAAAGGCAGAAAGCCGCTGCCATATCGTTATAAGTTGGTGTGCAAGAGCTGTGGTACGGAATATTTGCGCAAGCGGAAAATAGATCCTAAGCGTTATCGTTGTGGTCGTTGCGCGGGAAAACTGGGGCTTCAGAATATCTGATGTGTGTATCGTTCAATGTATTAAAGAAAGTGATGGAAGGGATGTTGACTTGGATTATTAATCATGATAGATTAATCTTATTCAAGTTAATTTTCCCTGATAGCTCAGTTGGTAGAGCACTCGACTGTTAATCGAGTTGTCACAGGTTCGAGCCCTGTTCGGGGAGCCATTTCTTGGAGAGATACCCAAGTGGCTATAAGGGGACCCTCTGCTAAGGGGTTAGACTGCGTAAGCGGTGCGAGGGTTCGAATCCCTCTCTCTCCGTTCTGAATTAAACTTCTCTGCAAAGGGATGAGAACCCTAAAGGTTCGTCGGAGCATAAGCTTCGTTAGCAATACTTCGCAGTCTCGAACGAAGTGAGAGTACTCCTCTTTCTCCGTTCTGATTGCACAAAAAATCCTCTTCACATTAGACCGGTTAACGGTCAGTGTGAAGGGGATTTTTTGCGTTTACTGATCTTTGCTTATCCCTGGTGTACGCTTCAGCCTAAAGTGAAATGCTCAACATCTCGTATAAACCTTTCTTGCCTGCTTCCGTTACTTCGACAGAGCGACTTCCTGTTTTTTGACGAATCCAGTCCAGTTCCGCTAACCGATGTCTGAGTTGTTCCCCAAGCATACCTGAGAGATGATGACGGCGTTCGCTCCAATCCAGACATTTGCGAGCGATGGCACGGCGTGATCCCGGCTTCATCTGAAGTTCAATTCCGAACGTAGTGAACCACTGTATTCCTTTCTCTGTAACTTGATAATCCTTGCTGTGTGCCTCTTCGGGATCTGAAAGATACCCCTTTTGTACTAAGGCTTCACAGAGCGAGATTCCCAATTTCCCGGCCAGATGACCATAACAGGTCCGTGCATGACTCAGTTGTTGAAGCTGATCGGATTGTTTGAGAGAGCGGATCTGTACAGGCGGAGCAATACTGGCCATGCTTTCAATCAGATTAGCAATTTCTTTGTTTGCAAGACGGTAGTATCGGTGGCGCCCTTGTTGTTCAACTTCGAGTAATCCTCCCTCTACGAGTTTAGCTAGATGGCTGCTTGCCGTCTGGGGAGTGACACTTGCCATATGAGCAAGCTCTCCTGCGGGTAACGCACGGCCATCCAGTAAGGATGACAGAAAAATAGCGCGGCTTGGATCAGCGATTAACGACGCAATAACAGTAATATTCGGATATACATTCATACTTCGATCATACCTGAACTATTACTGTAATACAATCGAGTTGTATCGTCCCATATGGGTCAGATTGAGCTTATAAAGCATTGGAATGGGAACAGGAGAGGTACAGGATGAAAAAGATAAAGAAACAGAACTTTGCTACAGAGCAATTGTCAGCGAGTCCAGCAGTGATTCAACATGAGACGATTAATCCCAGTATTTTATATTATGGTACGCCTGTAGTGCTGCTAAGTACATTAAATGAGGATGGATCAACCAACCTGTCACCATTATCCTCGTCTTGGGCACTGGGGGATTGTCTGGTTCTCGGTCTAGGTACACAGGGCAAAGCCTATGAAAATCTGAGTCGACATCCGGAGTGTGTGATTAATTTACCAGATGAAGCAATGTGGAGACAGGTTGAGGCATTGGGTCGTTATACGGGAGTCACACCGGTTCCTGAGGAGAAAAGGAAGATGGGCTATGAATATTGTTCTGATAAATTCACTGTAGCTGGACTGACATCTGAATGCTCGGTTCAGGTGGCACCAGATAAAATAGTTGAATGTCCGCTCCAGATTGAAGCGGCTGTACAACACATACGTATTCCCGAACATACACCGTTCATGGCGATTGTGGAAGTGAAAGCGTTGAAGGTGCACGCGCACACAAGACTAATATCTGGACCGAACAAAATTAATCCGGACGAATGGCATCCGCTGATATATAATTTCAGACATTATTTCGGATTGGGCAAGAGACAAGGGGAAAATTTCCGGGCAGAGAATTGACCTGAGTAGAAGTTCTTTATTAGTCATGTAAAGATTGGGTAATAGTAAAGATAGACTCATGTAAGCATATACATAATGAAAGAGGTGATGTGCATGGAAGTAGAATATTTGATGCGTGTACTCATAGCTGGAATATGTGGTGTGCTAATCGGATATGAGCGCAAGAATCGAATGAAAGAAGCGGGAATCCGTACTCATTTTGTGGTCGCCGTTGGTGCTGCCCTGATGATGATTGTATCGAAATACGGATTCCAGGATCAGGCTGGCTGGGCCAATCTGTCTCTTGACCCTTCAAGGATCGCTGCACAAGTCGTTAGTGGTGTGGGGTTCATTGGAGCGGGCATGATCTTCACACAGCGTCACACGGTCAGGGGATTGACCACAGCGGCTGGCATATGGGCTACGGCAGGCATGGGACTTGCTGTTGGTTCGGGTCTGTATTGGACGGGTGCGGGCGTGACACTGCTTATCGTCGTGGCACAGATGTTACTGCATAGACCTACACGCTGGCTGGTATCCGCCCGAACAGAGACGTTAACCATCCATCTGCAAAATGAGGGAGAGGCCCTGAAGACTGTTTTGGCACTGTTGGGACAGGAGAAGATCTCGGTCATCGGATTTAAGACTGAACAGCAAACAAGCACAGACTCCGTGGAAGAGACTGTGCTTGAGTTCACGTTGCAACTGCCGGGTTCATACCGGGGCGAGCAACTGATTATTTTGTTACAGGATGTGCCTCACGTTCGATCTGCTGAGTTAAAATAAAGAGAACCTGCATGGATCAACAGGTGACTATGCAGGTTCAATGCTTAATTCAGTATGGGTTCAATTACTGACCTTCTCCGACAGTCGTTTCTGGGCGGGACACCGGTTTACCTTCGAGCAGGCACTCGATGGCATGGGCAACACCATGCTCCACATTGGTCAGCGTTATGGCTTTGGCTAATGCCTGGATTTCGGGTTCGCCATTACCCATGGCGATGCCGAGTCCTGCCATTTTTAACATGGAGACATCGTTGAAGTTATCACCGATCGCTACTGTATCTTCCATGGAGATGTTCAGGTGAGCCGCCAGTTTGGTGAGAGCATTACCTTTGGATACGTCCGGGTGCTGCATTTCGAAGTTATGCTCAAAGGATACAACCATGGCGACATCGGATCGGGATGCGAAGTATTCTCGTCCTGTCTTTACTTTGTCCGGATTCATGGAGAAGGCCATAATATTATAGATGTAGGCTTCTGCCGGAATTTCGAGATGGCTGTTTACGCGGTGGTAGTCTTTTTTGTCATAGTGTTTCTTGATGGAGCCAATCATGCGTGCAATGTCCTCACCAGGGTTTGAACCAAGAACACGTTCCATCTCGGCGAGCAAGGTCTCATGACTGCTACGCGGGGCATAGATGCCTTGTTGTGTTGAAGCCTCATAATAGACATCATGATCTTCCAGCCACTGCATGACGGAAGCTGCTGTGTCACGCCCGAGCGGAAGATGGAATAAACGTTCACCGTCTGCATCATGAATTGTCGCTCCGTTGGAGCCGATAATCGGGGTTTTGATTCCACCTTCGCGGCTGATGGTCACAACATCGGAATAGACACGTCCAGTTGCAATGGTAACTTTCATACCGGATTGCTGGGCCTTTTGGATGGCTGCGGCATTCTCCGGGCTAATCTGGCTATCTATGTTCAACAAAGTTCCATCTAAATCTGTGGCAAATAATTTCATATATTTACAACTCCTTATCATCTGTAGGTTCAGGAATGAGAATCTCAACCTGTTGTTCGGCTAGAAAAACAAGCCATTCTTTGGTTGGCCATTGATCCGTAATCAATACATCCACCAATGACCAGTCGGCAAAACGATAACCATAACTTCTATCAAACTTGGATTGATCTGCAAGAACAACAACTTTCTTGGCAGCTTTCATCATTTGGTGTTTAATTTTCCCTTCCTCTTCGGAAGCACTGAAGCCATCCATGGTGATACCGCCAATTCCGATAAAGGCTTTATCTACATAATAGTGGGAGAGGGTCTCGATAACAGAGGTACCGTAGACATAACGTTGTTCCTTATCTACTTTGCCTCCGAGCAAACGAATCTGGACAGCAGTGTGATTGGAGAGAAGATCAGCGGAATGAATCGAATTGGTAATGACGGTACAGGATTTGCCGTTTAAGTTCTCGGCACAGGCCTGCACAGTCGTGGAAGAGTCCAGAATAATAATCTCGCCTTCCCTTACAATGGCCGCAGCGAGTTTGCCGATGGCCCTCTTTTCCTCAGATACATCGAGTAAACGGTCTTTGTAGGATCTGAATTCTTGCGGAGGAGGGGGGAGAATTGCGCCGCCACGGGTTCGGATAATGGCATCCTGTTCCTCAAGCTTAATCAGATCCCTGCGTGCAGTATCCCGTGAGACATCAAACAAGGCGACAATATCATCGGCTGAGATGCGATTGTGTTTGCGTAGATGTTCAACAATGAGCTGCATTCGTTCTTCTTGAAACAAACATGTCACCTCCGAGTGTATGGATGACCGTACTTATACTGATACTTTAATTATAAGTATTTTTAATGTGATTTGCAATATTATAAGTGAACGTAAGTTTTTATAAGTGTTTTAATGGATGATTTACATTGTTCCTGCACGGAGATGACACTGGCATGAATGGGGAGATGGCTAATAAAGGGGCTCTAAAGAGCGGTATGCAATGGACAAAAACGCTTGAAAAATAAATTTCAAAAAAAGTATTGCAAGTTCAAATTGTACTGTGGTATACTCATTCTTGTCGCCAAGAAAGACAACTTGTTATTAAGGCCCGTTGGTCAAGGGGTTAAGACACCTCCCTTTCACGGAGGTAACAGGGGTTCGAATCCCCTACGGGTCATATCTTCACCACCTCATGAGATCTACATTTTCGATGGGTAATCCTCAAAGTCATTGCTCTTATAGACAAGAATGAAGCATGGCACATCCGGTGAAGTTTACAGCAAGAGCCATTAGCTCAGTTGGTAGAGCACCTGACTTTTAATCAGGGTGTCGAAGGTTCGAGCCCTTCATGGCTCACCATTTTTACAATTGAATATGCGGTCGTGGTGGAATGGCAGACACGCTATCTTGAGGGGGTAGTGGGTGTATACCCGTGGAGGTTCGAGTCCTCTCGACCGCATCACAGCAACAACATAAGATAGACTTCTATGATCATTCATGGGAGTCTATCTTTGTGTTATACGATATATCTCATCCTATTCCAGGCATATAAAGGCTGAGCATTCAGGAATAATGTGGTATAATTCAAGCAGATGAGTTGATTATTACGGTTGGAAGGCGGTTCTTGTATGCAGTCGATCTATGAGCGAATTGAACACCTGATTGCCGAACGAGGAATGACCAAGAAGGCTTTCTGCCAACAGCTGAAGATTAGCACAGGCAATCTGGGTGATTGGAAACGTGGCAAGTCTATTCCGAGTACGAATAAATTAATTGAGATTGCTTCGTTTTTTGATGTGAGCCTTGACTGGCTCATGATTGGACGTCCATCGAAGGAAGCGATGGTTCGGGAAAAACGGGAGGATTATTTTTTTGACGTTTTGCGGCAATTGAATTGCCAAGAAAGTGAATTATCGACTGTGGAACAGTCTTTTATCAGCGAATATATTGAGTTCACCCGTTACCGTAAATCCAAGGAAAGTAAGGATGCTGGCGACTATCGCTATAAACCTGAGAACAAATCAGAGAACGATTCTGAGGAAAACGAAGCGTAAGTGATATGAGCAGCATCCATAGACTGAATGTACAAAAACCTCTGGACTAATCCGAACACACTCGGAGACAGTTCAGAGGTTTTTTGGTGTTAACTACGCTTGATGTCCTTATTTACGAAAGACAAGAGTTTCTTTGCCCAGCAGATGTGGGCGGAGTGTGTTCCAGATCTGAAGACATTGCTCCTGAAGTTCCCAGGCTGCCATGCCGAGGAGTCGAACACCGATTCCACCTGATGCCAGCAAACTTGCGCCTGCGAGCATTCGTCCATCTGGTGGCAGCGCAGATCTGACTTGCTCCAACTCCGCAGTACCAAGCCCTGGGGCAATCATCCATAACGCAGCGGTATGTGTGTAGTGAAGGAGAGACGCTGAGTGTTTGGGATCATCGGTATCCGGTTCGAGTCCGAATCGATCCCAGACAGCCAGTTGCTCACCTTGCCATATCTCCGTCAAGCTGCGGTAACGCTCGAATTGGAACGCTTCTCCCCGATGAATCCGTCCGGCAGACCAGATATCTGCATAGGCCAGGATTGCCTGTTCTTCCAGCTCAAAGGTTACAGCGAGCGCAGAAGAACTTCCCTTGAAAGGGATGACGCATTCAGGGAAGTATTCCAGCGTGGCCCCTTTTCCCAACCGAAAGTGATGATTAACGGATGAGGGAATGGAAGGTGTAGGATGAAGTCTGGTAGCAGATGTGCTGCTCAGCATGACATGGGTGCCTTCACCTAATTCCCACTCGGAATGATAATGATCCCCGTTAAGGACTCCGGGCGAGACGTCTGACGTGTACACACATAATTCGGTTCCGCCTCCGGGAGGTCGAAAGGATCGGCTAAACCGGAGTGGTGCGCTGTAATAACGATCAGTCATGACAGTCCGGTCGCCTTGAAAGGCAAAGGTGGCCCGAAGCTCGCTGCGGCGTGTGACGGGTGCACCTGCACTTTCATTCCTATTTATCTCTGTTCCCGTGGGGACAGAAGATGAATTAATGCGAGTGAGTGCCATGTTCATGGCTGTGTGAATGCAGATGTGCAGCGGAAGCATCGTCATCCATGTATTGATGTTCAAGCCAGTGGACAATCTCGGATACACCTTCACCGCTCATTAGATTAGACATGACATAAGGGCGGCCTTCGCGTACCCTTTCGGTATCATTTTTCATAACTTCCAGGCTTGCACCAACGTAAGGGGCGAGGTCGGTTTTGTTGATTAACAGCAGATCTGAACGCGTTATGCCGGGACCGCCTTTGCGGGGGAGTTTCTCTCCTTGAGCAACGTCGATAATGTAGATGAACACATCAGCCAGTTCCGGACTGAATGCAGCGGAGAGATTGTCGCCGCCGCTCTCGATGAAGATCAGTTGCAGATCCGGGAAGCGTTCGATCAACTCGTCAACCGCTTCGAAATTCATGGAGGCATCCTCACGAATAGCCGTGTGCGGGCATCCGCCTGTCTCGACGCCAATAATACGCTCTGGTGCCAGTGCGTTCTGACGCAGCAAAATCTCGGCATCTTCCTTGGTATAAATGTCATTGGTGATGACAGCAAGACTATAACGTGTACGCAGTGCCTTGGATAGCTTCTCCACAAGGGCTGTTTTACCTGAACCTACCGGTCCGCCAATTCCAATTCGCATCGGACGACTCCGATCAAATGCCTTGCGTTCCCACTCCGGATGATGCGTATGATTAGCTCCTCCACACATAACAATTCCTCCTTGGTTATATAAAAGTTGATGTTAAGACATAAACAGCCGCGCGGGTAAGGTCTCATGCCGCATGGCGTAGATTTCCTGGGCGATTCCGAAGCTGTGCATATCTTCCGGGTCATTGTCCCGCATGAGAGCCCATTCCGCTTCGATATCATCAAGCAGTTTCTGAATCAACATCTGCGCTTCCGTTTGTCCGATGGGCAGCAGGCGAAGTGCGCTGTTCACATAAGCGTTCACTGAGGTATACAGATGCCCGGTAACGGCTTCATCCAATTCAATCTCCAATTGATAGTTGATATAACCGTGAATGGTCGTGATGCCACAATACGCGCCGTATTCCCGTATAGCCTCATCGATCAGGGAAAAGTCCATCCATGGATAGAGTGAGCGGGCCAGCTTGAGCAGTCGCTTTCCCATTTTGTGGCCGCTTTCCCTGAGTTCCCGAGGGGAGCGCTGGGCGTGGACACGTTTGTCATACAGGGCAAGTAGAGCGGCATCTTGTTGTTTTATCGCCTGATAGACGCCTTTGATGGCAAGACCATCTAGTCGTACAAGACTGGAATGAAGCTGGCTGCGAATAAACTGTTCAAGCTGCGCGGTATTTTGCACGGTGCCATCATGCGTGTAAGCTTCCAGACCGAAGGAATGGGAGAAACCACCGATGGGCAGGGCTGAATCCAGCAGCTGAACATAACGGAGTAGCTTCGTGCCACTATTCATCATGAGTGCCCCCTTATCAGCTAATCCGTATTCCTATCAAAACATAAAGTACCGCTGTGCCATAGGCAGCTCGTCTGCGGGTTCACAGGTGAGAAGCTCGCCGTCGGCGCGCACCTCATAGGTTTCGGGATCGACTTCAATAACGGGGGTGACGTCGTTATGAATCATGTCTTTTTTGCTGACCGAGCGGCAGCCTTTAACGGGTTCAACCCGCTTTTTCAGGCCCAATGACTCTTTGATCCCCGCATCTGCTGCGGCTTGGGAGACAAAGGTGATCGATCCGCTGGCAATGGCGCTACCATAGGCTCCAAACATCGGTCTGCCAAATACCGGCTGAGGTGTCGGGATGGACGCATTGGGATCACCCATCTGGGCAAATGTAATCATGCCACCCTTGATGACAATCTCGGGTTTAACACCGAAGTAAGCCGGTTTCCATATGATTAGATCTGCCAGCTTGCCAACTTCCACCGAACCGACGAGATGACCGATTCCGTGTGCGATAGCTGGATTGATGGTGTACTTGGCGACATATCGCTTGATCCGATCGTTATCGGAGGGGGAATTCGGGTTGAGCTCAAGTTTGCCGCGCTGTTTTTTCATTTTGTCGGCTGTCTGCCAGGTGCGGATAATGACTTCGCCCACTCGGCCCATGGCCTGTGAATCGGAACTGATGATGCTGAACACGCCAAGATCATGCAAAATGTCTTCGGCTGCGATTGTTTCCGGACGAATCCGCGAATCCGCAAAAGCGACATCTTCCGGGATGGAAGGGTCCAGGTGATGACATACCATCAACATATCAAGGTGCTCTTCTACGGTGTTGCGTGTGTATGGTCGTGTTGGGTTGGTTGATGAGGGGATAACGTAGGACTCCCCAGCGGCCCGGATAATATCCGGTGCGTGTCCGCCACCAGCGCCTTCCGTATGGTACGTGTGGATCGTCCGGCCGTTGATTGCAGCCAGGGTGTTTTCGAGAAATCCGGTTTCGTTCAGTGTATCGGTGTGGATAGCGACTTGAACATCATGTTCCCCGGCGGCAGTCAGGCAGGCATCGATAGCGCTCGGGGTAGTGCCCCAATCTTCATGCAGCTTCAGGCCGATTACCCCAGCTTCAATCTGTTCAATTAAAGGTGCGGTACTGGAACTGTTGCCTTTGCCAAGGTAACCGATGTTCATGGGAAAAGCCTCTGCCGATTCTAACATCCGATGGATGTGCCAGGCTCCTGGTGTGCAGGTGGTGGCTTTGGTTCCTGTTGCTGGTCCTGTTCCGCCGCCGATCATGGTCGTGACCCCGGAGGATAACGCAGTCTGAATCTGCTGTGGGCAGATGAAATGAATATGGGTATCAATGCCGCCAGCGGTTACAATCATGCCTTCACCAGCAATGATTTCGGTGGAAGCACCGATGACCAGTGCGGGATGAACACCGTCCATTGTATCCGGGTTACCGGATTTGCCAATGGCGCAGATGTGACCATCCCGAATGCCGATATCCGCTTTTACAATGCCCCAATGATCGATAATGATAGCGTTGGTGATAACAGTATCAGGAGTGCCGTCGCTTCGCAGAGCAGTGGTGGACTGGCCCATTCCGTCGCGGATAACCTTACCACCTCCGAACTTGCTCTCATCTCCGTATACGGCATAATCATGTTCAATCTCTGCCCATAGTTCGGTATCCGCAAGTCTTACGGCATCGCCGGTTGTTGGTCCAAACATGGACGCGTATTGTTCACGGCTCATTCGTTTCATGAAGGTTCACCTCCATCTTGTATGGGAGGAGAGAACGTCTTCAGGAATGCCTCCAGTTTCAGTGGATCAGGAGCTTGATCCGCAGAGCCTTCGGTTAATCCGTTGAACCCGTGAATCTGGCGTTTGCCGCCAAAGGTCGTGAGTTCAACCGGTTTCTCTTCACCGGGTTCGAAGCGAACTGCGGTGCCTGCAGGAATGTGCAGACGATGTCCAAAAGCTGAGGTGCGATCAAAGTCCAGTGCTGCATTAACTTCATAGAAGTGAACGTGAGAGCCGACCTGGACGGGGCGGTCGCCGCGGTTAAGGACAAGGAGTCGTAGGGTTAAACGATCCGGATGACAGATGATGTCGTCATCTGGCTTCAAACGGTATTCACCAGGAATCATGGTTTCTCCTGCCTTTCTCAGCGGATGGGTTCATGTACGGTAACCAGTTTTGTACCGTCAGGAAATGTGGCTTCTACCTGTACTTCAGGAATCATATCGGGAACACCATCCATACAGTCTTCGCGTGTCAGGATGGTGCCTCCGTATCTCATTAATTCGGCAACACTCATTCCATCCCGTGCTCGTTCCATCAGTTCGGAGGTCAACAAGGCGATGGCTTCGGGAACATTCAACTTGAGTCCGCGTGCTCTTCGTTCACGGGAGAGGTTAGCGGCCACGGTAATCAGGAGTTTTTCCTTTTCCTGCTCAGTCCAGTGCAAGGCAATCCGACCTTTCGCTTATAATGTCTGATATGTTCATGGATCATATTGTATGTTAAATATACTCACACAGGGTGATTTCTTTGTCAATAAGCTTCAAGGCTTATTAGCAGTATGCATGAAACAGGTAGGCATGAAATAAAATTATGTAAGCTATATTGACATGAAGAGAGTAACCCTCCATAATTTGGATCAACGAACATTTCGGACGCAAATGACCTTAATGTTCGTCAATAGACTAAAAAAAGGGAGTGTAGGCTATTGAAGAAGAGGTCGGTCAAGTTATGGAGTATTTTGCTGGGTGCGGTCATTGTGATGACAGGATGTGTGGAGGGCACTGCGCCGCCTGAAGCTTCGGGTTCAGGTGGTACAGGGGAGTCGGCTGCATCCGGTGAACCGATTAAAGTTGGTATTCTTCACTCTCTCAGCGGAACGATGGCGATCAGTGAGGTATCTGTTAAAGATGCGGAGATGCTTGCCATTGAAGAGATTAACGCCGCGGGCGGAGTTTTGGGTAAACAGATCGAGCCTGTAATTGAGGATGGCGCTTCGGATTGGCCTACTTTTGCGGAGAAGGCTGGGAAGTTACTGCAACAGGATAAGGTCGCTGCTGTATTTGGCGGATGGACCTCTGCGAGTCGGAAGGCTATGCTCCCGGTGTTTGAACAGAACAAAGGTCTGTTGTTTTACCCGGTACAATATGAAGGATTGGAATCATCGCCAAATATTTTTTATACAGGAGCAACAACCAATCAACAGATCGTTCCATCCGTAACCTGGTTACTGGAGAACAGGGGCAAGACGTTTTATCTGCTCGGTTCAGATTATGTATTCCCAAAAACGGCCAATCAGGTCATTAAGGCACAACTCGCAGCAGAAGGCGGCGAAGTAGTGGGTGAAGAATACACACCACTGGGTCATACCGATTACAGTACCATCATTAGCAAAATCAAAGCTGCGAAGCCGGATATTGTATACAATACGCTGAACGGAGATAGCAATGTGGCCTTTTTCAAACAATTGAAGGATGCCGGAATCTCCTCGGATCAGATGACGACCCTCTCGGTAAGTGTGGCGGAGGAAGAAATCCGTGGTATTGGCGCAGACGTATTGAAGGGGCATCTGGCTTCGTGGAATTATTATCAGACAACGGATACACCTGAGAATGCAACATTTGTTGCCAAGTATAAAGAAAAATACGGTGCTGATCGAGTGACAGCTGATCCGATTGAAGCGGGATATGTGGCGGTTTATCTCTGGAAGGCGGCGGTGGAAAAAGCAGGATCAACCGACGTGGAGAAGGTGAAGGCAGCTGCCAAGGGTCTGGAGTTTGATGCCCCGGAAGGTAAGGTAACCGTGGATGGAGAGAATCAGCATATCTACAAAACCGTACGGATCGGTGAGGTGCAGGAGGATGGGCAGTTCAAGGAATTGTGGAATTCTGGTGAGCCTGTCAAGCCGGACCCTTATCTGAAAACGTATGAATGGGGAGCAACCCTCAGCGCTAAATAACATAGAAACCTCGCAATAAAACAGGCAACTCGCTTCAAAGCAGCCGAAACATAAACGAGGGTGTGACAACACATCCTCTTACCGTATCGCGGTAAAGCGTTACTGTGATGTGGAAAATGTTACTGCCGCTAATTGAATTCATGTGAAATATCGAGAGTCACGGTATGGAGGAGGGGATAGCGATGGATATGTTTATCCTGCAGATGTTCAATGGTCTGAGTATCAGTTCAATTCTGTTGTTGATTGCATTGGGGCTTGCAGTAACGTTTGGGCTGATGAATGTCATCAATATGGCTCACGGTGAACTGATCATGATCGGTGCATATGCAACATATGTAACACAAAATCTGTTCATGTCCTATGCTCCAGCAACGTGGTTTGGTGCCTATTTTGTTGTGGCTCTGCCGATTGCGTTCATTGTAGCGGCTCTAATTGGCTGGTTGCTTGAAGTGGTTCTGATCAGGCATCTGTATGGCAGGCCGCTTGATAGTCTGCTTGCGACATGGGGTGTAGGCATGATGCTGCAACAACTGGCCCGTACAATATTCGGAGCACCCAATGTGGGAGTATCCAGTCCGGCTTGGCTCAATGGGGGATTGGCGATCTCGGATGGTATTGTATTTCCGTATAAACGAATCTTCATTATCGCACTGGTTGCGGTTGTGCTGCTGTGTATGTATCTCTATATCTATCGAACATCTTCCGGAAGACGAATGAGGGCTGTGATGCAGAATCGGAGCATGGCGGGGTGTCTTGGGATTTCGACCCGGCGGGTGGATGGCATGACCTTTGCGATTGGTTCGGGCATTGCCGGAATTGCTGGCTGTGCATTAACGCTCATTGGTCCGATTGGTCCTTCGCTTGGTACGTATTATATTGTGGATGCGTTCATGGTCGTTGTTCTGGGTGGCGTTGGGAAATTGGTTGGAACCGTGTGTGGTGCATTGGGGATTGGCATGTTCAACACGCTGTTCGAAACCTATACCTCGGCCTCCATTGGCAAGGTGCTTGTGTTTGTATGTATCGTTGCTTTCCTGCAATGGAAACCACGCGGATTGGTCGCGATGCGCACACGGAGTCTCGATTAACGTGAAAAAGGGGGTTAGTTCATGTCCGCATTACTCAAGACTGGCAGTCTGAAAATGAGGATTATCTGGGCGGTTGTACTCATCATGATGTGTCTTGCTCCGCTGATCTCCACGGAGTTTCGTCTGAGTCTGTTAGCCAAGTTTTTGGCGTTGGCAATCCTGGCCATCGGTCTTGATCTGATCTGGGGATATGGGGGTGTGTTGAGTCTTGGGCATGGGGTGTTCTTTGGTCTGGGTGGATACGCGATGGCGATGTATCTGAAGCTTCAGGCCAGTGGAGCAACACTTCCTGACTTCATGGGATGGAGTGGTCTCAGTGGTCTGCCGTGGTTCTGGGAGCTGTTTCGCTCTTTCCCGGTGGCGCTGTTATTGGGGATAGCACTTCCGGCATTGCTTGCCTTTGCCCTGGGCTGGTTTACGTTCCGTAACCGGATCACCGGTGTTTATTTTACCATCCTGACTCAAGCCTTGGTTCTTATTACGGTAACACTCTTTGTTGGTAAACAGGAATGGACGGGTGGAACAAATGGCATTACCGGATATAATTCGATCTTTGGTTTTACACTTCATTCCGCAGGAACAACAATTGTTCTCTACTATATAACGCTTGCTGTTCTGGTGATCGCGTATGTGCTCTGTCGTCGAATGGTGAACAGTCGGTTCGGTCAAGTGCTCGAAGCTGCGCGTGATGGAGAGAATCGTGTACGATTCCTCGGATATGATCCGGCAGGATATAAAACGCTGGCTTTTGCTTTTTCCGGTGCGCTTGCAGGCATCGCGGGCATGTTGTTTGTTCTTCAGGTCGGTATTATCTCGCCATCGATGATGGGGATTGTGCCTTCCATTGAGATGGTCCTGTGGGTTGCATTGGGTGGTCGCGGTACGCTTATTGGGGCGGTCATCGGAGCGGTGGTACTGAATGCAGCCAAAACGGGCATAAGTGAGGCTTACCCCGAGGGATGGCTGTTCGTCATTGGTGGGCTCTTTGTAACGGTAGTTTTGTTCATGCCAAACGGTATTGTAGGTGTATATCGTCATGTTGTTCGCTTGCTGAAGCGGAGAGGAGAGAGTGCGCATGTCCAAGTCACTCGGGAAAAACCTAAAGTCTACTGAGGAATCGGCGGTGTTAGTAGCCGAGGACATTACGGTGGCCTTTGGTGGGTTCGTTGCTGTCAAAGGCATGAATCTGAAGCTGCATGAACATGACCTGCATTTTCTGATCGGACCCAATGGTGCTGGAAAAACAACGATGCTGGATGTGATATGCGGCAAAACAAAACCCATGTCCGGCTCGGTGAAGATGGCGGATGGCACGGAATTAACACGACTGAAGGAGCACCAGATTGTTCGCAAAGGTGTGGGACGCAAATTCCAAGCGCCATCGATTTTTGCGGGTCTGACGGTGCAGGAGAATCTGACACTGGCGGCGGAGACTCGCCGTTCCCCTTTGCAAGCCATCGGTATTCGTCGATATGGGAAAATGAGTGCTGCCATGGAGCATGTTACCCTCCAGATTGGTCTGCAAGACCGCGTTGATGCTCGTGCAGGAGCGTTATCGCATGGGGAGAAGCAGTGGCTGGAGATCGGCATGCTGCTTCTGCAGGAGCCACGGGTGTTGTTGCTGGACGAACCAGCCGCAGGCATGACGGATGAAGAAACACACAAGACCGGGCGACTTCTGCAAGAGATTGCGCGTGAGCGCTCGGTTGTGGTGGTGGAGCATGATATGGAGTTTGTGCGAGAGTTCGCAGCCAAGGTAACGGTGATGCATGAAGGGAAACTGCTGAAGGAAGGTACGATGGCGGAGGTACAGGCAGACCCGAAAGTGGCAGAAGTGTATCTGGGCAAAAGGAGGGATGACCATGCTGTCGCTGCAACGAATTGAATCCGGCTACGGGGAAAGCAATGTGCTTCGTGGTGTGAACCTGGATGTACAGCCTGGACAGGTGGTGTGTCTGATGGGCCGTAACGGTGTAGGTAAAACAACGTTGATGAAAACATTAATGGGGCTGCTCAAAACACGCAAGGGCAGTATTCAGTGGCAAAATCAGGAGTTATCCACCTTGGACACAGCCAAGCGGGCAAGGGCAGGGATTGGTTATGTACCGCAGGGGCGGGAGATTTTCCCGCAGCTTACGGTGAAAGAAAATTTATTGCTCGGTCTGGAGACAAGTGCACCGGGAGTAAAAACGTTCCCGGAGGATGTACTGGCGATGTTTCCAGTGCTTGCTACGATGTATGGACGGCAGGGCGGGGATCTGAGTGGTGGACAGCAGCAACAGTTGGCGTTCGCTCGGGCATTGGCTTCGCGTCCGGGGTTGTTGCTCCTTGATGAGCCGACAGAAGGCATCCAGCCTTCTATCGTGGAGGACATTCGGCAGGTTATTTTGCAGCTCAAGGCAAAGGGGAACCTCTCGGTTCTGCTGGTAGAGCAGAGTATTGATTTTGTACGAAGTGCCGCAGATTACATCTATATCATGGACAAAGGAACCATAACCCTGCATGGGACACCGCAAGAACTGGATATGTCGCAGTTTGAACATCATCTCTCCGTATAGTTGTAGTTAGTCGGCGAGTGGAGAAAGGTTTCAGGAGCGCTTGTCCAGGATATTCGAGTATTTCGGATATAACCGCCGGATGCATTCAGGACAGATGTCGTGGGTAAATTCGGCATGGGTATGCTTCTCCAGATAACTCTCAACGGAGTTCCAGTGTTCCTCTTCGTCCTTGATTTGTTTGCAGACGGCGCAAATAGGCAGCAGTCCGCGCAATGTGCGCACTTCAGACAATGCCTTCTTCAATTGGTGTTCTGTCTTTCTCTGCTCGGTAATATCCATGTGTGCAATCAAAGCGAGATCGGTATCCAGAATTGAATTTGCATAAGATAGAGGGGTGAGTTCTACACGAAACCACCTCTTTTCGTTGTATACAGTATACACGCAGATGTCATATGTATGATTTCGATTAAAGGGTATTCCGCGTTCTTTCAAATTCTGTGCGACAAGTGCCATGTTAGCGTTCTTGCCTCGTTTTGCCCAGGCTTCCGTCAGATGCAGGTAATGTCTATGACTACTGTGTATATCCGGGTTTGGTGAGCATTGACCGAGTCCCTGTTGCCAGGCACGGTTACAACTTTGGATAATCCAATTGTGATCAACGATGATGAGCTGGTGACGTATGGACTGGAACGACAGCCTCTCCAGATCGGATGTAACATGTCTCATGGATGAGACCCTCCTTTGGCAGAAATCTTATCTCAGTTCATCTGGAATATCCAAAATATCAGCGACCAGGTGCCTGAATCGGGTTGCTTTGCGTGTGCCGTGAATAAGATTGGATAAACGATAGGGTGGGATGCCATGCTGTTCACAAAAGGTCTTCTGGTCCACTTGAAGTTCGGTTAGCCGTCGTTTGATGGCCCATCCGAACGGAGTAACTGGTTTTTTCTTGTTCAAAAGGGTTCACCCCTGGTTAGAATGTAGTATTCAGCCGCTCTTTCTTCATGTAGAATATATAGAAATGCGAGCTGTATGTTTCATTATATACGTAAATGCGTCATCTAACAATTAAAAAAGACGGAAAAAAGTGTATTTTGTGATTATAAATGGCGTAAATACGTAAATAAAACAAATAAAATGACAAAAAACACGTCGGCAAGGAGGTTGCCGCGTGTTTTTTAGTTTGTTTGAATGAAGGGGAGCAGGTATGAGGAGGAAGAGGATTAGGCCCTGTAGGCATGAAGTCCAGCTCCGAGCATATGGAAACTGGGGAAAAACGATTTCATGGACATCGAGGTTGGCTGTGCCAGTCCATCCGCAGCCGAGGCACTGACGGTCTTCCATTCATTCTCCAGATCTGTGGCCAGGCGGACCATCAGATCCTTGGTTGTATCGTTGTTCAGGGGAATAACTTTGGAGGCTTCGGTTATGCAGGCATTCATGGCTGAATGCAGGTAACCAAGGACCGCCTCCTCGACCGGGATGTCGAGGTGGTGGTTAATCCAGGCGTGAACAGTGGAGAGGCAGCCAACCGAATCGTATTTGGCAAAGATCTGTTCGAGCTGGCTGAATTCAATCCAGGGGTGCAGAGCGCGTGCGAGTCTGATCAATCGTTTACCCATGGCGGCAGCTTGTTCTCTTAGATCTCCAGGGGTTCGCTGAACATGGACGAGCTTGTCGATCAGAGCTATCCGCCATGTATCCTTGTGATCTGCTGCGGTATAGATCCCTTTGATGGCCATACCTTCAAGACGAACGATGCTCGGATGCAACTGACAACGCATGAATGATTCGAGATCTTCAGCATTACGAATGGTACCCTCCCTGATATGGATATCCATGCCGAAGGAATGGGTGAACCCTCCAACCTGAATAGAGGAATCAAGCAGTTTGACATAATCGAGCAGCTTATTCCCACGGTTCACAATCATTCGCCTCCTGTGTTCGTTAAATGTCACTTAAAGTAACATTTATATTCCTTTTTGTTTGCTTTATGTTTGAGAATCCGAATTATATGATAGTTATCATCCCATAAATGTCCGCTTTTTGTCAATAGTATCCGTTAAATTTAATGTATTAAATCTGGAATTTAATATTTGTGTTATTTTATATAACTTATCGTGTTATTTATGTGGCGAAGTGCAGGGAGGACTATATAAGGAAGGACTATATATAAATGAATCAACAAGATCGGCTCAAGCCGGAAAAGAGGGGATCAAATCTAATGATATGCAGTTCATGGGTAAAGATGACGAGATTATGCGATTTTTGATGAAAATGCCTAGCTGAAAAAGAAGTATTAAATAATACTTTACTTTTAGTTCTGAACCCGGTATAATCAATTCTGTTGCCGATTATTTACGACATGCGGTCGTGGTGGAATGGCAGACACGCTATCTTGAGGGGGTAGTGGGCGTATGCCCGTGGAGGTTCGAGTCCTCTCGACCGCATCATATGAACGATTAAAAAGAAGCTTTCCATTAATGGGAAGCTTCTTTTTTTTGTCTTTTTCGAACAGTATGACATCTGGGTTGAAAAAAGGCCATCCATTACCGGAGGAATGTTGCTCTACCTTCCGGCTACGGGTGGCCTGTGTATTATTTTTGCAGCAAATTCTTGATATCTTCTTCAATCTTGTCCGGTGTTGTTTTGGGAGCATAACGTTTAATGACCTGTCCGTTCTGATCCACGAGGAATTTGGTGAAATTCCATTTGATTGCTTTGGAGCCGAGCAGGCCAGGAGCTTCTGTGCTCAGGTGTTGGAAAAGAGGGTGAGCGCTTGAGCCGTTCACATCAATTTTCTCAAACATGGGGAAGCTCACGCCATAATTCATCTGACAGAACTCGGCAATATCGTCGGAAGATCCTTTTTCCTGTGCAAACTGGTTGCTTGGGAAACCAAGCACTTCAAATGGAGCATCTTGAAATTTGTCTTGCAATTCTTGCAGACCTTTGAATTGAGGGGTAAGGCCGCATGAGCTTGCCGTATTCACAATCAGGAGCACTTTGTCACGGTAGTCGGACATTTCAACTTCTTGACCGCGAAGGGTATTCACTTTGTAATCGTAGACTGTCATCTAAATCGCCTCCATTTATTTACTCTTATATCTTCTATTATATTGGTTGCAATTAAATATTGCAAAACTAATATGGTGTTAAAAGAATCAAAACAGGCAAGTTGTGCAGAATACGTGAATGAATTGCGAAGTGATTTACGCCAGAGTGAGAATTAGATAGCCTTGAAGAGATAGATAGAGTATAACTTTGTTGTAAGCGTTATTATGGATAGGAATTGGCAAAAATCTGCCGATTTGGTGATCTGGGCGGACTTTACACCGACATGGCATGGGTGTATGATTCATAACGTAATTTCAATTTAAACTAAAATGTACTTGAAAAACGAAACAAACGATAATATCGCTCGATCTTATCCTTAAGATATACGAACGATGTTTTAATCGCTGAGTTTCCATTCATTGATGAGTGGAAAACGGGGGAACCAACGGAATGCGCTGTCCAGGACAGTGGGCATTCATGGGGTGAATTTTCCGGTGACAGCCGGAAATAGGGCGACTCTCGCGCCCGAATCCGTCAGCTAACCTCGTAAGCGTTAAAGGGAGAGGCAACAAGCCGTACGCTGGTTCATGGTGTTTTCGCCATGGGTTATTTAAGAAGCGTTCGGGAGGCCTTGGTCCCCCACGCTTCTTTTTTGTTGTCTTTTCACGCCAAGGGAGGAACGAATGATGGATACTGAGATGGTCTTAGTGACTGCTCCAAATGAAGCAGGACGCAAATTTATCAAATTGCTGATGTACAAAAAAATGCCGTTTGCCGTTCTAACCAACAGTGCAGGGGAAGAGCGAAGACTCCGTAGAATCGGAGTAGAACATGTCATTCGCATGAATACGGCTGCAGCTCAAAAATGGTTTTTGCCGCAGGGCAGCGTAGGCAACGTGTTTATTTTCGAGAACAGTCTGAATCTGACCTGTCGTTATTTACAGATCTGCCGTTCATGGACATCGAAATCCCTGTGCGTCATTACGGAGCAGAGTCATCCTAAGGGCATCTATCGGGGCATGGGCGCAGACCGGATTGTATATTCGCTCAATGGGGAAGTTGGCTTTCTCCTCAATGGTTAATGCCATAGCTTCTGATTGCTCAGGTGTAAGGTGCCTGTTATAATTGAATGTATTAGAATCAATTTCAGAATTCACTCAAGGTATTATGAAATTGATTCATCGATAAACGGAAGTTTGAGGAGACTCATGCAGGATGGTGAGTCTTCTTTTTTATGGTTTCTATAGGTTGTTCAAAAAGTCCGCTTTTGATTACGAAGGATGCCTAACGGCATCATCAGCATCGAATATGAAATTCAGCCGAAATGTCCGTGGCTCACGTAGTTTTCCCTACGCTCCGCTACTCCATTTCTAGCTTCATTCCATCTTCTTGGTACTGAAAACCAGACTTTTTGAACTCGATTAGGATCAGGAATCACCTGTGGCTTACAAGGAGGAATTGGCGTGCCGGATGTAGGTGGATTGAAATGGTTGTTTTTTGATGTTGGAGATACGCTGGTGGATGAATGGGAGCCGGTTGATGATATTATCGGACAGTTTGTCCGTGAAGCTTGTGCTTTGGGGTATCCGGTGACAATTGAGGCGGTACGCGAACTGTTCGCGAGCTGTTACCGAAAATATGAGCAATGGCCTATGAGAGTGGCGATTCGCACATTTGTTGAAGACGAGGGGCATCAAAAACAGATTCAGGACAAGCTGAAGTTTCAAAAAGATCTTGAACGTCCTTTTCCTTCAGCAGATTTTGTTCTTCAGCAGTTGTCACGGCATTATCGCATTGGCATTATTGCCAATCAGAGTCCTGGAACGGAAGAGAGACTGGAGAGTTACGGCTTGCGGAAGTATGTTGATGTTCTGGCATGTTCAGCTGAAGAAGGAGTGTCCAAGCCAGACCCTGAGTTATACGCTGTGGCCTTGAAGCAGGCAGGTTGTGAACCGGAGGAAGCCGTCATGATCGGAGATCGGATCGATAACGACATTATACCTGCTCGGAATCTGGGCATGCGTACGATTCGAATTATGCAGGGTTACGGAAGATTCCAGCCAGATCTATCGGATGACAAACGTGCGGATTGGACTGTTGAATCATTGGATCAACTCTTGCCGTTACTGATGCCAAATCAGGATTAGATTCAGATGGTTGTTTATTGGATTGCAACAATAAAGGCTGATCAACTGGGTATAAAATACCGGAGTTGATCAGCCTTTTTAGTATTTAGCCAATTAAAATGAGATTAGAACAACCGGATCGTCTGAATGATCAGATATACATTCAGCACAACGATAATCGCGGCAATGACCCATGAGATGATTTTGAGCCACAATTTGTTGGCGAATGCACCCATGCTTTTTTTATCACTTGTGAACATCACCAGGGGAATTACAGCAAAGGGCAATTGAAGCGACAGCACGACCTGGCTCAAAATGAGCAGTTCTTCTGTGCCATGTTCTCCTGCAATGGCTGTCACAATTACCGCCGGGATGATGGCGATCAGACGTGTGACCAGTCTGCGTAGCCAAGCCGGAATTCGAATGTTCAGGAAACCTTCCATAACGATCTGCCCAGCGAGTGTACCTGTAAGGGTAGAGTTCTGACCTGATGCTAACAGCGCCACACCGAACAGGATACTTGCGACCGTAGTACCCAATAGAGGTGTCAGCAGATGATAGGCATCAGCGATCTCAGCAACCTGCGTCATACCAGCACTGTGAAATACAGCGGCAGATACAATCAGGATGGCTGCATTGATGAACAGGGCCAGTGTCAGCGCAATCGTAGAATCCATGGTCGAGTACCGAATGGCTTCTTTTTTGCCCTGTGGTGTCTGTTCGATCTGACGGGTCTGCACAATGGAAGAATGCAGGTACAGATTATGCGGCATCACGGTTGCTCCGATAATACCAATGGCAATATAGAGCATAGCCGGGTTTTGCAGGATCTCAACATTTGGTACAAAACCATGGAGAACACCGCCCATATCCGGTTTTGCCAGAAACAGATCAATCCCGAAGCAGAGGGCAATTGTTGCCATCAGCACAATGACGAGAGTTTCCAAAGCGCGGAAGCCTTTGTTTTGCAGAACAAGAATCAGGAGTACATCAACTGCGGTGATGATAACGCCGTATAACATGGGGATGTTAAATAACAGTTTTAATGCGATGGCAGAACCAATGACTTCAGCCAGATCGGTAGCTGCAATGGCAAGCTCACACAGAATCCATAACATCATAACAACAGGCATGCTGAATCGTTCACGACAGGCTTGAGCCAGATCCCGTCCAGTGACGATACCGAGCTTGCCAGCCAGCGACTGAAGGACAACGGCCATCAGGTTCGATAACAGGATAACGGATAACAAGGTATACCCGAACTGCGAGCCGCCTGCGATATCTGTTGCCCAGTTCCCCGGGTCCATGTAACCTACGGCAACGAGGTATCCTG
The DNA here is from genome assembly GCF_002843485.1 of Paenibacillus sp. BGI2013. Classification (NCBI taxonomy): domain Bacteria; kingdom Bacillati; phylum Bacillota; class Bacilli; order Caryophanales; family Paenibacillaceae; genus Paenibacillus; species Paenibacillus sp. BGI2013. Next base: position 101,045 of record NZ_PJFA01000006.1, on the reverse strand, counting down.
GGCCTACAAAGGCGAGGAATTTCTTCCACCATGCAGCATTCTGCGGAACTTTCATGGAACTATGTGCTTCTCCAAGGGAAGGGGCCATGCCCGCAGTAGATAATGATTCTCTTGAAGGAGCGTTGAACGGATTTTTTTTACTCATACGATAATCACCTGACTTTGAATTATTGATTTGGAGATATTGATGCGGTACAAACCGCTCATGATATATCTAAATTTTTATGTTTATTGTTACATTGTACTCCTTCAATTATTTTTGTCTAGTGCAACTTTTATGTATCAGCACAAAATTTCGGTTGTAGCTTGAATATGCCCCTTCGTATATTACCCAACCTTAGGGAAAATACAGCCATGGCATTGAAATGCATGAAAATAATAAAGTTGTAAAAGCTGATAAAGATACAAAATTGCGTTTCAAAATGAGCCAGAAGTTTAAATTGAAAGGAAGGCAGTAAAAAACTATATGGATAAGGGAGAGATTCTGAATGGAAGCTTTATATACAGCAGTAGCGACAGTTAAAGGTGGACGTACAGGTTCGGTGACTTCTTCGGATGGCGTGCTTAAGCATGATCTGAAAATGCCAAAAGAGCTTGGTGGCTCCGGTGGTGAAGGTACTAACCCTGAGCAACTTTTTGCCGCTGGATATGGAGCATGTTATGAAAGTGCCCTTGCCAATGTAGCACGCAAAGCAGGTGTGAAATTGGAGGATGTGGTCGTTACAAGTAACGTATCCATTGGTAAAGACCCTGCGGATGACGGTTTTCAGCTGTCTGTTCGTCTGGACGTTAGCATGCCTGGTGTAGATCACAGTCAAGCAGAGGAACTGGCCCGCAAGGCGCATGATTTCTGTCCATATTCCAAAGCAACACGCGGCAACATTGATGTTGTATTAAACGTAGTTTAAGATTTGACTCCTGGTAAGTAAAGGGAACATATAGAGCAGGTTATCCCAGATACCTGATGTTCGACTACAAAGCCCTGCTGGCAATCGGCAGGGTTTTGTGTTGATTATCATATAAGGACATGATGCAGGAGATTAGATGCCAGATCGCGTACTATTTTACATAATTGCACTCTCACTTCATGCTACACATTCCATAAAGGGGGAACGAAGATGAGTATTGAAGAGATGATCGAGCGGCGATTTGTGTGTACAAAATGCAGGGGCACGGATTGTAACATTAAGGAAGTTTCCATGTCAGGAGCAGGCCTGAGTAAGATGTTTGATATACAGCATAATCACTACCTGTTCGTGGCTTGTGCTTCCTGCGGGTATGTTGAAGTATTTGATCCGGATGTCTTGAAAGGGAAAAAACAGGGACAGGTAGGGACGATTCTGGATATTCTGTTTGGCGGGTAGACATGCGCGAGTTGACATTGATCTGAATTTTCTTTAATATAACTTAGTACTGAGTAGTGTCATTGCATGAACCAAATTTGAATTAAACAGGTGATATCCATGTCTTATAGACCGCGTATTGCAGATTTAGAATTAGCTTATGGTAACAAGGAAGACGGATTGTATGAATTCAAAATGAATTTGGTAGACGGTACAAAATGCCGTGTATTCTACACCCGTTCACCGGAATGGAAGATGACCAATATCAGCCGTCTGCAGAAAACCCCTTGTCCAGTATGTCGCAAAGATTTCATTTGCAAATGTATGGACCAGTGGGCAAGTGACCTGCATCAACAGATGATCGATGACCAATGGATGGAAAAGGCAGTTACGGAATAATTGTCGGACAGATACGAGCGTGGGCACAATGCCTGCGCTCTTTTTCTTTATATTTCCCATTTATGCGTGTTCAAAAAGAGCGGTGTTCAGTCTTTTTGAACTACCTCTAGAAATAAATTTAGAATTAGTGAACAAGAAGGCCCAGATTGGGTAAGTTACTCTAACCGCAACAATAGGAGGCAGCCAATATGACAGCAAATCAAACAGATGTGCATCAGGGACATCCGATCGTACTGGTGGATGGTGTCTGTCACTTCTGCCAGGGCTTAACCAAATGGATTATCAAGCGTGACCCGGAAGGAAAATATCATTTTGCATCGCTTCAATCGGATGTAGCCAAGGAATTGCTGAAGAAAGGCAATTTGTCGACAGATAGTATGGACACCTTTGTGCTGATTGAAAATGGAAAATACTATACACGTTCAACCGCCGCACTGCGATTGGCTAAGGGTCTAAAGTTTCCTTATCCGTTGTTATATGTGTTCATCATGATACCGAAATTTATTCGTAATGCAGTCTATAACTGGGTTGCTCGCAACCGTTATCGCTGGTTTGGCAAGGATGAAGCGTGTATGTTGCCTACACCGGAGATCAAAGATCGATTTCTGTGAAAAAGTCTCGTGCGACACATTGTATCCAAATTTGATGATTAATAGCGGAAATAATTGGGTAATGACTACAGATCATATCTATTTTGGGAGGAAAACAACTTGAAGAAGTGGACTACATTAATTATCGGGGCATTATTAGCAGTAAGCTTGGCAGCATGCGGAAACGACACAGACAACACGGCAACGCCGCCAGCGACCAACAATGAAACATCTAACGAGGGTAATACACCTGCGGAGCAGGAAACAAAGATCCCTACCCTGGATGAGTTGATTACCAAAACGAATGCAGCAACCAAAGAAATGAAAAGCTTCACAACTGAAGCAAACATTGATCAGAATCTGAAACTGGATGCTGGTGAACAGTCACAGGATCAACAGGTTAAAACATCGCTCAAAATGGATATCATCAAAGATCCAATGATGATCTATCAAGAGATGAAAATGGAAATGTCTGGGCAGGAAGCGCAGAATGTAAAGCAATACATCACTTCAGATACGATCTATTCACAAGTGGGAGAACAATGGGTTAAAATTCCTGAAGCTCAAACCAAAGAATTGGTGGAGCAGATGAAAGCAAGCATGAATCCAGAAGGTGAATTGGATCAGTTCAAAAAGATTGAGGAAGACACCGAAGTTACAGAAGATGGCGACAATTATGTCATTAACGCTAATGTATCCGGTGATAACGTAAAGGAACTGGCCAAAGCCGTGATGGAGCAAAACGGATCGAATGCCCAGACCCAAGCGATGCTTGAACAAATGAATATTACAAGCATGAAGATGAAATATATGATTAACAAGGAAACCTATCTGCCTGCAGGTACGGATGTAAACATGGTCATGGAGATGGAACAGAATGGACAGAAAATGACGATGGACATGAAGATGAACAGTACATTTTCTAACCACGATCAAGTGGAAGAGATCAAGATTCCACAAGAAGCATTGGATAGCGCTAAATAATTTGGTTATGCCAAATGTGCTGAAGATGATTTAATGCGGTAAGCGAGCATCAATGTATGCCGTTTGTAGGGCACCTCTGAACTAGATTTGTGTGAGCCGAGAGGTTTACCGGATTAGAATCAGGGGTGTTTTTCTGTTTAGCGGAGATTATGGTCAGGGTTGAAGGTGTTATAGTATAGTCATATTGAAGTAGAGAGGGGAGATATAAGATGATTGAATATGCACACATTCACCATGTTAGTCTGGCTGTACGTGATCTGGAAATCGCGAAAAAATTCTATTCGGGGTTACTGGGCATGCAGGAGATTGAACGTCCTCCTTTCCGCTCCACAGGTACATGGTATGCTATCGGAAGTCAGCAGCTTCATCTGCTTCAGCACCCGGAGGGTCACACGTTACGCGAAGCGGGTATTGATACTACAGACGGTCACTTTGCGATCTGGGTCACCAGTTATTCAGGGACTATAGCCTGGTTGGAGCAGCAGGGAATTGAGTATGAAGCAAGACCTGACAGTGTGGCTGGATTCGCGCAGATTTTTGTGCTTGATCCGGACCGTAACATTATTGAGTTCGATTCACCGTACAACTCTTAAGGGAAAAAGGGTTAGAATAAATCCCTTGCTCCCCCAGAAATTGTATGCTATATTATCCATACATTCATAGCACGTGACGGAAGCACCGTCCAAATATCGCATACTCATGCGGTTATTGGACGGTGCTTTTTTGTGCTTTTTGACAGGGAGGGAAGGAAAAGTTGATTGTACTGAAGGTTGTTCTGGTTTCAAAAGATAGAGATTACATTAGCGCCTGGCTTGATTATGTACAGGGAAATTCATCTGGTCTTCATGTGCGTTTCACAGCATTCTCCCAAGGGGATTCGTTCAAGGATCACATGAAAGAGCAAGAAGGTAGAGAATTACCGGATCTGGTTATTGCGGAACCGGAGTTTCTGAATGACTGGCTGAATAACGGGGGAGAAGTATCAGGTGTACCTTGGCTAATGCTTAGTGAAGGGATGGAGGAGGTGGATGAGGCTAAGCGGCTGATGAAATATCAACCCTTGCCTGCTTTGCTGGATGCTGTGATGCATGCTTGCCGGCAGCCGCGCCGTAAGAAGGTTCACCATCCAGGGCAAGAGACTCTCTCCATCGGTGTAGTATCCGCTTCGGGTGGAAGTGGCAAAACGGCAGTGGCCCTGCATATGGCGAAGCAATTGGGACTTGCAGGATATGCTGTTCTCTATCTTAATCTGGAGACGCTGGACAGTACGCTCCCGTTTCTGGAAAAGGGACTTACTAGAAGTGGGCAGCGTCACCCGGATACGGAGACGGGATTGTCACGCCTGTTATACGATCTGAAGGTGGGCAGAAAAGAATCCGGCAAGCAGTTACAGTTACAATCGAAGGGCGTAGACGGATATGTGGTCCGGCATGAAGCGCTGAAATCCGATGTGTTCTGGCCATTATCGAATCGGAAAGAACTGTTGCAAATGACTCGTGAGGATACGTCGAATCTGCTTCGTTATTTAACAGATTGTGGACAGTATGACGTGCTGATTCTGGATGGGGATTCCAGTTGGGATGGGCGCAGTGAAGGGGTGCTGGATACTGCAGATGCATTTGTCTGGCTGGTTGAGGATGATATATCTGCCATGCATCGTTGGGGACAATGGTTACAGCATGCTGAGCGTACGAAGCCAGATTTGTATGAAAGTATGCTCGAGCGTTCACGCTTTGTGGTTAACAAATATCGGGACAATGTCGTCAATGCACTTCCACGCCCTGATCTGCATCTGGATGCAGTGTTGCCCTATATCCCTTCTTGGAAGCAACTCAGTCAGGAGGAAGTCATGCTTAGTTCTCCGATCTTCCAACGTGAAGTGAAGAGATTATGTGCCATGCTGGTACAAGATGGCGAAGAAGAATTGAAGCAGACCGGACGAATTCAGAAGCAGGATCGGTGGGCGTTATGACGGATTCATCCAATAGAATACTGGATCGTGAAGAACAGTTTCAGATGATGCGTAGGGAAGTCAGGGCTGGCCTCGATTTAACCTCTTCCGCAGGAGATGATGAACTGTGGCAGGGGATAGAACGCAAAGTTCTCACCGACCCGAAGCTGGATGATCTGACCTCAGGAGAGCGTCATACGCTGGTACAGCGATTGTTTGATTCCTTTCGTGGATTGGATATTTTGCAGCCACTTGTGGATCATCCCGATATTACGGAAATTATGATCAATAGTCACAAGGAGATTTTTGTGGAGCAGGAAGGTGAAGTCAGCCAGATCACCCTTGAATTTGAGTCCAGGGAACGGCTCGAGGATATCATCCAGATGATTGTGTCCGGGGTAAACCGGATTGTGAATGAGTCTTCTCCAATCGTAGATGCCCGTTTAAAGGATGGTTCGCGGGTCAATATCGTGTTGCCTCCTATTGCCTTGAAAGGACCCACGATGACGATTCGTAAATTCCCCAGTGAACCGATGAAGATGTCTGATCTGATTGAAAAGGGAGCCCTGCATGAAGAAGCGGCAGAATTATTGCAGCAGTTGGTACGGAGCAAATACAACATCTTCATTGGAGGTGGGACCGGATCGGGAAAAACGACCTTTCTGAACGCATTATCACAGTTCATCCCTGCCGATGAGCGGATTATTACCATTGAGGATTCGGCTGAGTTACAGATTGTTACGGTACCCAATCTGGTATCACTGGAAACGCGGAATGCAAACACCGAAGGCAAGGGACAGATATCTATTCGGGATCTGATCAAATCTTCCTTACGGATGCGTCCGAACCGGATTGTGATTGGGGAAGTCAGGGGCGCAGAAGCGCTGGATATGTTACAGGCCATGAACACAGGACATGATGGAAGCTTATCAACTGGGCACGCCAATACCATCTCGGACATGATCAGCAGACTCGAAACGATGGTGCTTAGCGGTGCGGATCTTCCTATTGCGGTTGTAAGGCAGCAGATTAGTTCAGCAATCGATATTTTTGTACATCTGTCCCGGCTACGAGACCGCTCACGGCGGGTGACAGAGATTAGTGAAGTGATTGGCATGCAGGACGGTGAGGTTATGCTGAATCCACTGTTTCGTTTCCAGGAACAAGAAGAGCGTGAAGGCAAAATTATTGGCGGGTTAGTGCAGGTTGGAAAGTTGAATCAGGTGGATAAAATTCAGATGGCTGGGCTCGGGGAATGGCTGGATGAATACATAGAACAATATAGTGTTGGAATAGATTCATCAGATAACAACATGAATTAAAGCCATTGGAAGGTGATTACTGTTGGGTGAAGCCAGACAGATGTTGACGGATTACACCGTATATACGCTTTCCCGGAGACAACGAATGGTCTGTATGCTGATTAGTGGTCTGCTGTTTTTTGGCATCGGAATTCTGTTCTACCATCACTGGTTGGCTGGAGCGATCCTGGCTGCGGGTTGCATATGGGTACCAAAACATTGGACTAAAGTGCTGTTGGAACGAAGAAGAATGACACTCAGTTTACATTTTAAGCAAGCGTTATATGCATTATCTTCGGCACTGGCCGCAGGAAAATCGGTGGAAAATGGATTCAAGGAATCCGTGGAGGATCTGCGGATGTTGAACCCGGAAGCGGATACCGATCTGATTCGTGAGTTCACGATATTGCGGACACGGATGGAGTATGGACAACCAATTGAAGAGGCACTACAGGATTTTTCGGATCGGGCGCAGATTGAAGATATTACGAACTTTGCAGATGTGTTCATTACGTGCAAACGAACTGGCGGGGATCTGGTTGAGGTTGTGCGTCGTACCTCTGCGGTGATTGGTGAGAAGCTGGATATTCAGCAGGATATTATGGTCGCGGTATCGCAGAAAAAGTTCGAATCAAAGGTGATGTTTGCCGCTCCATTTATTTTTCTGATATTCCTCAATCTGACCGCCAAGGACTTTATGGAGCCGTTATATAGCGGGATGGGGTACCTCATCTCTAGTGGAGCATTGGTAGTACTCGCCTGCTGTTATATGTGGATTAATCGCATTATGGATATCAAAGTATAAGGAGCTGAAACGATGCTGCTTCCCGTTATAGTCGCAGGGATGCTCGGAGCGGGATGGCTGGTGCTGGATCGAACCCGGGGGCAGACCTACCGGCATCTGCGCAAGCTGGATATGGAAGGATTACGACTGAAAAAATTGCATGGTCCCTTCCTGTTTATATTGGACAAGTTCGAGATTGGACGCAGATTGCCAGTGCTCATGTTTCGAATGCAACATGCCATTCAGAAAATGTACGGCATACAGCACAGTGGAGAGAAAACGATGCTGTATTGCGCCGAGATGTTGACCTACACGTGGCTCATGCTGCTGGTGGGCTGCCTGTTATCACTCGTTGGAGATATGGGCATCGGAGGTATGGTGGGTGGGCTCGCGCTCGGTGCAGCGTTGCCTTTTGCGCTCTACAAAGACCTCAATACAAAGGTGCAGCGAAGAGACCAGGATATTCTTATGGAACTGCCTGAGCTACTGAACCGAATTGTACTGCTGGTTGGCGCAGGGGAAACCGTGCAACGTGCCATCGTTCACTGTGTGACAAGCCAGGGGGAACGGAATCATCCGTTGTACAACGAACTCAGAAAGACGGTGGGGGATTGGAATAATGGTTACTCTTTTCAACAATCATTTGAACAGTTCAGTCGTCGCTGCGGCGTACAGGAAGTGACGATTTTTACGACAACAGTGCTGCTGAATTTCCGACGTGGGGGAGGTGACTTTGTATTGGCGCTGCGGGATCTGTCACATGTGTTGTGGGAGAAACGCAAGGCTGTCAGTCGGGCGAAGGGAGAACAGGCTTCTTCCAAACTGGTGTTTCCAATGGTACTGATCTTTTTTACGATTGTGGTCATGATCGGGGCACCTGCTTTTATGATGATGAATATGTAGGAGGAATTGGGATGATGGAAGTGTTAAAAAACAAGGTAAGCGCATTTTGGAAAGAAGAGGACGGACTCGGCACGTTGGAACTGATTCTGATTATCGGGGTTATTATCATTATTGCTTTGATTTTTAAAAACCAAATTAAGACGTTGGTAGAGAGACTGTTAACTAATGTGAGTAATAAAAGTAATGAATTTTTCGAATAACAAGTTCAAAAAGGAAGAAGGGAGCTTCACCGTTGAAGCTTCCCTGATCTTCCCTGTTGTGCTGTTTATTCTTGTGTTATTGCTTTTTTTCACCATGTACATGTATCAAAAGACATTCTTGAATCAACATGCTTATGCAGCTTCGGAACGTGCAGCCTATAGCTGGGACAACAGCCACAAACAGGCGATGACGGGTGAATATGGTGTTGGAGAACATGACAATCTGTACTGGAGACTGACGGACGATCGTATGCTTGGAGCACTGTTTGGCTGGGCGGGAGCGGATAATCAGGTTAGCGTCTCTATACCTGGTGGTGAAGGTGGCAATCTCTCGGAACAGAAATTAGCACAAGCGGTGCAACATATGCCCTCAGCTATGAAAGGAACGATTGAGTATCAGAATTCTCTGATTCAGCGGAAAGTAACAACCAAGCTGGAACAAGTAATTTCTTTGCCTCTTCCTTCTTTTTTGTTCGATTCAGGTAACCGTGTCCTCACTCAAGGATCGTCCGCAGTTGTTGAACCGGTTGAATTCATTCGAACGGTAGATTTAATCCGGTATTATGCAGCCAAGTTTAAAGGGAAAGGCGGTGCGGCGACCAGTACAGCGGCAGAAGCCGGACTGGTTGTGCAGCATTTTGGCAAAAGCAAAAAGTGAGAAAAGGAGGAGGGCGGAGCTGTTTAGAAAAAAAGACGGTGAGTCGGGAGCCGTAACCCTTTTTTTAATATTAATATTGGCCGGAGTTTATATGTTTGTCGCAATATTTATTGATTACGCTCGTATAGCGGCATTCAAGGTGCAGACCGAACGCATGACTCATGCTGCGATGAGATCCGTCATGTCAGCCTATGACACATCACTCCGGGAGTATGGTCTATTCGGGTATGGCGACAGCAGTGGGGATGCAATTATGGCTAAAGTGTTGAATGATAGCGTGAAGCCTTCAGCTGTAAAAGATGGATTCCCCATTCTGGATATCCAGTGGGATACAACTTCGCTGAGCATGGAGCGTGAACTGGGCAGATACGATATATTTAATCGCCAGATTCAGGAGGATATGAAGTATCGGGCTCCGGTTGATTTTACCCTTGAAGTGATCAATCGGTTCAAACCGATATCAGACGAGATGAAGGAAGCCGCGCACACGGTAGACTTGCTGAAAAAATTACAGAAGTTATATGACAAACGTGAAGAATTACTGGATGAAGCCATTGCCAATCAGACAGAATCCGCGGAGAAACTGAAGAATCTTCCAAAGTTGATCATGGACCCGCCTTCACAGGCCATCTATGAAGAGATGCTGGAAGATACACCAGAGACAGCTGCCGAGGCAGCGGCACGTTATGCAGATTATCTGAACAAGAAACAGGCGGATGAGGGACTGCCATTCAGAGAGCAACAATACATATTGGAACTGGCTCGTTATCGGACTGGTGTTGGTAATGTGGTGACAGGCATCAGCATGATCATACAGCCCGCGTTACAGGCCCATCAAACAAAGCTGGAGGAAGCACAGTCCAAAATCGAAGAAGCGCGCAAAGTTAATGAGGAAATGAAACGTGTGATCGCGGAGGGGGAGAACCGTTCGCAGAATGCGAGCTATGACAACGTGGGCAACTCGAGTTTGCCTGGAACGAGTCCTGCATCTACTGGATCAGGCAGTGAAGCTAAAAGCACGCGTTCTCTTGCTTCGGAGCTTGTGAGGGCAGATAGCCTATTTGATCAATTGAAGGCACGGGTTGTTTCCCAGAATTCGGACTTCTCTAACGTCAGAAGAGACAACATGGAATTGAATACACAGCTTCGCAGTGTCACGGCCATGAGCGGTGTTCCGATTAAACCGGCGGTCAGACAGGCAAGTCAGGTTACGGAACGATATATTGACACCTATGTACGTAGCGGTCCTTCCAATCTCATCCAACAGAGTAAACAGCAGCTGGAGAGTGGTCGTGGGTCGGATGCCCAGCGCAAAGCAAATGACAAAGAATCCAAAGGGAAATTGAAGGAAGTCAAACGAATCTTGTCGCAGATTCAGAATGGAAGCTCGGGTTCCATGGACGCTTTCAAACAGTTGGAGGAATATTACAACGCTAATATTGCTTTTAACGAGGCTAGTCGTGAGGAAGCCAAAAAGGCAGAGATTGCTGGAGATCCCTATGACTCTGGTGGCGATGCCATGAAAGGGATGGACAGTTTGTTTGGCGGGATGTCCGGTCTGCTGGACAGTCTTGGCGACGAATTGTTTCAGAATGAATATGCTTTAGCCTATTTCAACTCCATGGATTTTGGTCAGTTATTTACCTGGACTGAAGGTAGTGGAGATGCTGGTGATGTTTTCAAACTGGAGAATCAGGAACTGGAGTATATCGTTTACGGGTTTCATAATCCTTCGGGTAACATCGCTGCGGCATATGCGGAGATATTTGGTATGCGGCTGGCTATTCGGACGGCAGAAGGGTTAATTGAGCACAGCAAGCTTGGGAATCCACTTCTGGTTTTATCGGCGGCAATCTTATACGGGATTACAAACGCCATCGCGGATATGGTGAAACTAGCAAAAGAGGGCAGTGTGGAATTGTCCAAGTATATCAAAGTCAAACTGACGTACAGGGACCATCTCCGATTGTTCCTATTGATGCATAGCAACAATGAACGCAAAATGTCCAGAATGCTGGCGCTAATTCGAATGAATACCGGTGTGAATCCAGATGAGAAACAGACGTATGCTTCGGGTAACATGCGTAGTAGCATCAAGCTGTGGTTTTTACCAGGGGTGGTTAGAAGCATCGGTGCAGTTATGGGTAGTGCGGACCAAGTTGAAGATGGACGATTTTTCATTGAGCGGAAGGCGGATTATTCCTATTGAATGATCAGGATCGTTTCGGTGGAGGGATTATGGATAAGCAGCAACATTATGAAAAAGAAAGCGCACAAAAGCAGATTCGTTTAACACGAATAATCAGATTGCAGCGTTTGAAGTCTCTCAAAAAGCAGATATGTTCTCAAAAAAAGGAACAGGGTAGCATGGTTCTGGAAGCTTCACTGGTGTTACCTGTCTTTATATTCTTTATCATGTTTCTCATCTTCATAGTGCAAATGACTCTAATCTCCACAGCGTTACAGAGCACGGCGGGTGAAGCGGTGAAGCAATTGTCAACGAAAATATATCCCGTTTCCCTTGCATTCACACCTTCTGATTCTGCTGGCGGAGAAGGTTCAGGAGGGGGTTGGAAGATACCAGAGTTATCACTGACGGAATGGGCAGAAGGTTATGCTTCTTCTCTACCCGAGCCTTTAAGTGATTGGGTACGTTCAGCGGCGGCCAGTGGTGAACAGCCACTACAGGAGATCAAAACATCCGTCTTGGAAACCGTACTTGATCCCACGGTAAAACCGCTGCTTCGACCTTTTATCGAGCCAACGCTGCTTAATATGGAACGTGTTCATGTGAATGGTATTTCGATACCTGATCTCAAAAACAAAACAAATCCATATTTCCGACTTGAACTGAGTTATGAATTGCCTATAAAAGTCCCCTTTCTCAGTAAACGGCTTCGGATTCAGGCTGCTGCGGCAGAACGGGTATGGATTGGAGATACCGGAGAAGGATCAGATGGCAGCGCAGGAGACGGGGATACTGCGGGTTCAGCAACGGTACTGTCGAAGCCTGACCCGGCATACATAGGCAACAATGCAACGATTAAGGTGAAGGTAGAACCAGGAGCGACAGCCAACTTAACGATATTTTACAAGTCAGGTGAAAGTTCTGCGAAGCACATCGGCTGGGCCACCGCAGATGAGAATGGAATTATTGAATGGAATTGGTTTGTTGGTACTCGGACAACAGAAGGAACATGGAGTTTTGTTGTCGAGACAGGGGACGGTGCCAAGACGGAGACTACGTTTACCGTGGCCTCCAGAAAATAAGTGAGGAGATGATGGAGGTGGAGTGGTTTTACATTGCCTGTGGCATATACATCATTGCAGCTTTTATTACAGATATTCGTTCAATGAAAATTCCAAATCGATTGACTTTACCCGTGACTGTTGCAGGCGTATTGGCCCACATCATATGGGGAGGTTGGGATGGTTTCTTGTTCTCAGCCGCTGGATTTGCAGCAGGTTTTGGCATTTTGTTTCTGATGTATGCGATTGGAGCCGTAGGGGCAGGAGATGTGAAATTGTTTGGTGGGATTGGCGCATGGACGGGACTTGCTTTTGGCATTCATGTCATTATTTACTCCGTTTTGTACGCGGGCGCAATTGGTCTAGTAATACTTCTATTCCGTAAAGATTCAGCGAAACGAATTCGAGGCATGGCAGGTAGTCTTGCAGGTTTTTTCATGCTCGGTTCGCTCAAGCTGGTAAACAAAGAGAAGACATTGAAGTTTCCGTTTATGCTGGCGGTGTTACCTGGATTTATCACGGTCCTTGTCTCAGGACTTTTCCCTTAAGTGAAGAAGTAGAGAAATTTGAGAATAACAATGGAAAGAGAGGATTGGCATGTATGGATTAACGAGAGATTTTATTCGTAACGGCGGAGCGTTCATGGTTTTGGAGAAAGCAGACGGGTTACGAATGGAGGAATTGAGCCGTGTACAGATGGGGATGTTGTCCTCCAATCAGATTCCGCGACTTCTTCCTGTTCATATTCGGGAAGTCGATCGAAATGTAACTTTGCAGTACGACATATCAGGGTACAAGATGTTATCTCAGATGTTAAAGTCAAGCAAAATCAAATTGCGTGTTCTGTATGGTTTGTTGTTCCAACTAGCCGATGCCTTCACGGAATGCCGACAGTATATGTTGGAGCCTCGTAAATTATTGATCCAGGAAGAGTCTTTGTTCATTAACGGTTCATTCGAACAGGGTGAACTTGGAATGGTATATGTGCCAATCATGGATACAGTTGAAGTTGATCCAACACCTCAGCAATTCCGTGAACTAGTGATCAGATTGATGGCACATGTACAGGAACTGCAGGGAGAAGGTATTCAGCGTGTTCTGCAGTTATGTGACAACGAACGCTGGGATATCAGACAGTTGCGCGAGCTTCTGCTGGAGTTATACGCTGACGAGCAAGAGAATGGAGGAGGCGCAGCATTTCTCTCGTCCAGAACTTTGGACACACCCAATGATCCAAGAGGTGATCTTCATTCGTCGATTTCTGAGCGAGATAGCAGGCTAGCCACTGGTACTTCTCGGCCATATCAACCCGGTCCTCCCGTTCAAAATGTTGGTGTAGGGCCGCAACTAAATTTCCGTCAGCCGCAGAAAACAAGTGAATTCGAGGTTGAAGACATTCCGGTGAGATCTCGAACCTTTCCAGGCAGGCGCTCACCTGAGCAAGTTCCATTAGAGAGTTCAAACGGTATGGATAAGAAAGGAAGTAACTCGTATGATTCGCTAGAGCGTGTTGATATGGAAGTGGAGGAAAAGCCTGGATCTTCCAAAGTAACTTATATCATATTGGGCTGTATGGTTGCCATGGCATTGGTATGGAGATTTATTTACATGGAGCAACCGGGACAGACGCAGATGATCCTGTGTATGGTACTCAGCCTTGGCTTGCTTGGTGTAGCAGGATGGACGTGGAAGCGTAAGGGAAGCCCTCATAATGCCTCAGAGAATAAGCGGTCTTTTTCATTCAATTTAGGTAAGAACAAAGGTAAGCAGACGGATGATGAAGAGGAGCAATTTCAGGAGAGTTGGCGCTGGAATGCAGCTGAAAGGCCAGTGGAACGCATAAACCAAACGGTTGCATCCGCCTCAGAAGGTGGTAGCGAGCATTCCCGTTTTCAAAATTTGCATATGGCATCTGAACACTCCGAACCACCGTTCGTTCAACGCCATGTGGAAACGGTAGCTTCAACTTCAGAGCTAATTCGACAGGATGCAGTTGCAGAGGCAACCGTGAATTTGCAGAATCTGAGTGGAAGTAATGTTACAGGGGTAGGCCCGGTGATGGCGTTTTATTATCTTGAACGAAGATCGGGAAGCAGTGACCAACATGAACGGATGGATGTGCAAGGAGCATCTTTTGTCATCGGAAGATCAGCAGACATGGTTCAGTGGGTGGACAAAGCGACCGGGGTGTCCCGTGCTCATGTGGAATTGAGCCGGAACAAATCGGGCTATGTGATTAAGGATCTGGGTTCCGTCAATGGAACCATTCTTCAGGGCAATATTCTTGCTCCGTATAAGGAGTATCCATTGGCGGATGGAGACACATTTACACTTGCGGAATCAGTCTACACTTATCGGTCGGTTGGATAAGACATAGTTCAATCAGTCAGATAAGCCGCGGTGTTTCAGATCTTCCAGTGCCTGGGTTAAGGTTGGGAAGGTGAACTGGAATCCGTGGTCGAGAGCTTTTTGCGGAATGACTCTCTGCCCTTGAAGCACGACAACGGATAGTTCTCCGACCAAGGTTTTAATCAGGAAGCTGGGTACGGGGAACCAGTGAGGGCGATGATACACTTTACCGACCGTACGACCGAATTCATCATTGGTAACAGGGTTCGGTGAGGAAGCATTGACCGGACCTGACACTTGTTTATTTTGAATGCTAAAATCAATGAGTCTTACGATATCCATAATGTGAATCCAGCTAGTCCATTGCTTGCCACTGCCGATCTTGCCACCAACACCTAGCATATAAGGAAGTTTCATCAATGGAAAAGCACCTCTTTTATGTCCAAGCACCAGACTCACCCGGATTTTAACGAGTCTTACATCTTTGATAGCATCTGCAGCAACTTCCCATTGTTCCGAGACCCGGGAGGGGAAATTCATTGATTTTTGCGGACTGCTCTCGTCAAAGGTTTCGTTAGGAGAGGTTCCATAGATGGCCATGGCAGAAGCCTGAACGACCACTTCCGGCTTTTGTTCAAGGGATTCTACCAATCGGGCTACCCGCGCTACGGTCGTGACTCTGGATTCAACAATTTCCAGCTTCGCCTTGGTTGTCCAACGTTGATTCAGCGTTTCTCCGGCAAGGTTAACGAGAGCGTCCATACCTTCCAGCAAGTGAGGTTGTTCTTCGACTTGTTCCCACGATATATATGTAAGATTTTTACTTGGATTATGCAAGTCAGGCAGTTTTCGTGTAATAACTTTCACATGGTGCCCGGCTTGCAACCAGTAATCTACAAGTGCTCCTCCTACAAATCCGGTACCTCCACAAATGGCAATTTTCATATCAAACATCCTCTCTGTATTTTCACTGCGCTGATACATACCGTTGGATCGACAAACAGCCCCGTACGGTAAGCAATGCCTGTTGGGAACAACTTACCTGACGGAGCATATCTGTATCTAATTAACCAAATCTATATGCCACTTAACTCATCTTTTATTTTATTTAATCAAATGTTGATAAGGGGAATAATCGATTTTGTTTTTCTCCAAAAATTTTACCAAAAACTTATTGTCCCGCTTCGGTGTGGCAATAATGTATCCTTTGATGCAATGATCTCTCGATACTTCCGTGGCATTGTCTTCGACTGCAATCTTACCGATCTCTGCAGCAATGGAATGTTTGGCGATGTCACGAAATGGCCCGGGCACAGGCTCCACTAGTTGATCCAAAAAAGCTTTGGCTTCATCTGTCCATAAGTGACGGCTGGCTTCAACCCAATAATTCTGCCAATCCAGTTTGGACTTTCCGTCTGCTTTTGGTAGCACTTTCAAAAACTTGCGCATCATGAAAAATCCACCGATACACATGCTGCCTAGCAATAAAAAAGTCCAGAATGCGATCGTATTCATAAACCAATTGCTGGGGGAATAGCTGTTCAGTATTATCGCGTAGGAGTCGAAAATCATTGCGGAGTCACCTCGGTTCATTGATTTTCACGGAAAGACGGATTCCGCCTACCCATGTTCCACATATTAGCTGTAAAAAATAGCCTCTATCCCGAATTATAGCGCATTTCTAGATTTATTTCGATAATCGCGTTAGAATAAGGGATAATTCAGAATAAGGGGGATCAATAATGCTGAAAATCGGCTCCCACGTGTCCTTTTCGGACAAGGGATTATTGAGTGCAACGAAGGAAGCGTCCTCGTACGGTTCCAGTTCGTTTATGATATATACGGGTGCACCACAGAATACACGTCGCAAGCCAATTGAGTCCATGTATATTGAAGAAGGCAAGGTTGCCATGCAAGAGGGTGGAATGGAAGATATCGTTGTCCATGCACCGTACATTGTTAATCTTGGCTCATACAAAGATAATACGTTTAGACTGGCTGTAGATTTCCTTCAGGAAGAGATTCGTCGGACACATGCTATTGGTGTGAAGAACATCGTATTACATCCCGGCGCATTTACAGACAAAGATGCCCACTATGGGATCGGACGGATCGCAGAAGGATTGAATGAAGTGCTGGAGGGTGTGAAAGACACGGATGTGAACATCGCTCTGGAGACCATGGCTGGCAAAGGTACGGAGATGGGTCGCAGTTTCGAAGAGATCGCTCAGATTATCGAGAAAGTAACATATAACGAGCGCCTGACTGTGTGTATGGATACATGTCACATTCATGATGCCGGATATGATATCGTTAATGATTTTGACGGTGTACTGGAACAATTCGATCGTACGGTAGGACTTGACCGCATTGCCGTAATGCATATTAATGATAGTAAGAATGCTGTGGGTGCGCACAAGGACCGTCATACACCAATTGGCTCTGGCTGGATCGGGTTTGAAGCGATTAACAGCATCGTCAACCATGAGAAGCTTCAAGGACGTCCATTTATTCTGGAGACACCTTGGATTGGTAAAGAGTCCAAGACACAGCGTCCAATGTATGAGGTTGAGATTGCGCTGCTTCGTGGGGATGTTGCCGGTCGATTTGGCCAGGAATTCCTGACTGAAGTAGAACAGTTGCAACACTTTTTCAAAGGTAAAGAGATTGAGTCTCGTTCGTATATTCTGGATGTGTGGACGTTGCTCAAAAATGATGCCAAAGCCAAAAAGGCAGATCCGCGCGAACCGCTGGAACGCCTCTATGACATGGTGACTGAAGCTGCACTATTCCCGCATTTGAATGAAGAACAACTGAATCATCGCTTGATTGCATGGCTTGCGGGTTAATCCCGCAGGTCATGGCTTAATTGAAGGAGGAAGAATAACCCGATGGAGATCCACGCTAAACAAGTACGCCCTGATTCTAAAAACCGCGCCGATCGTGCGCGCATGCTTATTTCCTGTCCTGATGGTCCAGGAATTGTAGCTGCCGTATCTCATTTCCTACACCAGCATGGTGCAAACATTGTTCAGTCGGACCAGTATACAATGGACCCTGCTGGCGGCATGTTCTTTATGCGAATTGAGTTTGATCTTCCGCAATTGTTGGTCAATTTGCCGAAACTGGAAGCCGATTTTGCAGAAGTGGCAAGCCGTTTCCAAATGGAATGGACGTTATCTGCGGTTAGCCGCAAGAAGAAACTGGCTATCTTTGTATCCAAAGAAGATCACTGTCTGGTTGAATTATTGTGGCAATGGCAGGCAGGCGATCTGGATGCCGATATTGCTCTTGTGGTCAGCAACCATCTGGACATGAAGGATTATGTAGAATCATTTGGCATTCCATATCATCATATCCCAGTTACAGCAGATACGAAGAAAGAAGCGGAACAGCGCCAACTGGACGTCATCGGCAACGATGTGGATGTGATCATTTTGGCTCGTTACATGCAGATTATCTCTCCGATGTTCATTGAGCACTACCGCAATCGAATCATTAATATTCACCATTCGTTCCTGCCAGCCTTCGTGGGTGGTAAACCGTATGCGCAGGCGTACAACCGCGGTGTCAAAATAATCGGTGCGACAGCGCACTATGTTACGGAAGAACTGGATGGCGGCCCGATTATTGAACAGGATGTGCAGCGTGTAAGCCACGGGGACGATGTAACCGAGCTGAAGCGTATTGGACGTACCATTGAGCGTGTTGTGCTCGCACGTGCCGTGAAATGGCATGTCGAAGACCGCGTGCTTGTTCACGAAAATAAAACCGTTGTATTTTAAGCTCACGCTTTAATACTGTGCAAGGTTGATTCGGAACCACGTAATAGACTAACAATAAAGCGACCCCAATTCGTTTACGAAGCGGGAGTCGCTTTTTTTGTTGTGTTGATATACTTTCCGCACAAGCCAAGCACAATACCAAACAGCAGATGTCCAACAATCCAGTAGAGGATGGCGGACACATCGTATAGGTCTGGCACACGTGATGACATTTGAGAGAGTGGGATATAGAGCAAGGACGAGACCGCACCAAGTAAAATTCCTTTGATCATAGGGCGGCCTGAATGCCTTACCCACCACAGATAGAAGATACCGATGACAACGGACACGATTAGATGCAGAGAAAATTCAATGATTTCGGGTAAGGTTGGTGGAAGACCAGGCACAAAATCAATATTCAGCAGCAGGGTATATACTTGTTCACCTGTGTTGGCCTGAATCATTTTGAGGAAAAATCCCAGGACAACTCCGGAGAGAATCCCCGTTAAAATACCAGATATCCAGGGTAATGAGTGTTTTAGCGATGTTGATGGGTGAGCAGCAGGATCTGGCATAATCGCGACCTCCTATGATTGACGCGTGTACATCTGAAAAAAGTAAACCACAGCCCGACTTTCGAATCCATATTCAGGAACATTATATGTGAATTGAGGATGAATATCTAAAAAATGCATGGTTTTCAGGTTAAAGGTTATACTTCATGCGATGGATTTGCGAGGCGCCTTAAGTCTGTTTTTGGAATTTAGTACCTTGTACAGTACGATTTTTGCTTGATAGGCCAAGGAATATTCATCACAGAGCACCGATTTTTCACGAACTTCTAAAAGAAGGTTATGGAAAAGCTTCACGCCAAGTGATACAATACAAAAGTGAATAAGTCAAAATGAAACACTCAAGCGGATTCACTTATTGTGAAATTCGGTTTGCTTGTATGATGAGAGGGATTCGCTTGCGCACCCGACTTATCTAAAGACATGAGGAGGACAAACCATGACTGACAAGAACGAAGCGATTCAAAAGGACGAGAACACTACAATCGACAACCTGTCGATTACTACCGTACGTACTTTGGCGATTGATGCAATTGAGAAGGCAAATTCCGGACACCCGGGTATGCCTATGGGCTCCGCTCCAATGGGGTACCAACTTTTTGCAAAAACGATGACTCATAACCCGGACCACCCAACTTGGGTTAACCGGGACCGTTTTGTCCTGTCTGCAGGACATGGCTCCATGTTGCTGTACAGCTTGCTGCACCTGAGCGGATATGATCTTCCAATGGAAGAACTGAAACAGTTCCGTCAATGGGGAAGCAAAACTCCGGGTCACCCGGAATTCGGACATACTGCAGGTGTTGATGCAACTACAGGCCCACTGGGTCAAGGTATTGCAATGGCTGTAGGTATGGCGATGGCTGAAGCTCAACTGGGCGCAACATACAATAAAGACAAATTCAACGTAGTTGACCACTACACTTACGCAATCTGTGGTGATGGTGACTTGATGGAAGGTGTATCTCATGAATCAGCTTCCCTTGCTGGACGTTTGCACTTGGGCAAACTGATCATGTTGTTCGACTCCAATGACATCACGTTGGATGGTAAATTGGATCTGTCTTCTTCCGAAAGCATCGCGAAGCGTTTTGAAGCTTATGGCTGGCAAGTGCTGCGCGTTGAAGATGGTAACGATCTGCCTGCAATCGAAAAAGCAATTCAGGAAGGTCAAGCAGATACACTGCGTCCTACACTGATCGAAGTTAAAACGGTTATCGGTTATGGTAGCCCGAACAAACAAGGTAAAGGCGGCCACGGCGGTACTCACGGATCTCCACTGGGTGCAGACGAAGCCAAATTGACTAAAGAGTATTACAAATGGGTTTACGAAGAAAACTTCCACGTACCAGCTGAAGTTCGCGATCACTTTGCACAAGTGAAAGATCGTGGTATCTCTGCTAACAAAGCTTGGGACGAGAAATTTGCCGAGTACAAAAAAGCTTTCCCTGAGCTGGCAGCTCAATTCGAAACAGCGATTAACGGCGACCTTCCAGAAGGTTGGGACCGTGATCTTCCTAAATATGCAGCAACAGACAAAGCTCTTTCCACTCGTGTAGCATCCGGTAACGCTCTGAATGGTCTGGCGCACAACGTGCCACAACTGACAGGTGGATCTGCTGACTTGGAAAGCTCCACAATGACTCACTTGAACAACCTGGAGAACTTCACACCTGAAGATTACTCCGGCCGTAACATCTACTTCGGTATCCGTGAATTCGGTATGGCTGGAGCAATGAACGGTATGGCACTGCACAGCGGTGTGAAAGTATTCGGAGGTACGTTCTTCGTATTTACCGATTACCTGCGTCCGGCTGTTCGTCTGGCTGCCCTGATGGGATTGCCTGTAACGTACGTTCTGACTCACGACAGTATCGCTGTTGGTGAAGACGGTCCTACGCACGAACCGATCGAGCAATTGGCATCCCTGCGTATCATTCCTAACCTGACGGTTATTCGTCCGGCTGATGGTAATGAAACTTCGGCTGCTTGGGCTTACGCGCTTGAGAACAAGAGCAACCCGGTTGCACTCGTACTCACTCGTCAAAACCTGCCGATCCTGGAAGGTACGGTTGAAGGTTCACGTGAGAACGTGAAACGTGGTGCTTATGTTGTCTCTGATGCAAAAGATGGCAAAGCGGTAGCACAAATTATCGCTACAGGTTCTGAAGTGCAATTGGCTGTTAAAGCTCAAGTAGCACTTGCAGAACAAGGCATCCAAGTTCGCGTAATCAGCATGCCAAGCTGGGATCTGTTCGAGAAACAAGACAAAGCTTACAAAGAGTCCGTTCTTCTTCCGGATGTTAAAGCTCGTCTTGCGATTGAAATGGCTTATCCAATGGGCTGGGAGAAATATGTTGGAGATCAAGGTGACATTCTCGGAATCAGCACATTTGGTGCATCCGCGCCTGGCGACCGTGTTATCCAAGAGTATGGCTTTACGGTGGATAACGTGGTTAGCCGCGTAAAAGCATTGCTGTAATAGCTTCATAAGCGCTGCTATGATTGGGAGGGCGTCATGCTGTCCTGATCCATGGCAGTAATTTATTTCCGCAGAGATGGGCGGTGACTCGTTATCGCCTTGATCTGTTTTGCCTTTTGTTTTCATTAACTTCAGGGGAGCGGGTACGCATGTCACAATTCGATCAAGTCAGTGTAGTGAAAGAGGCCAACATTTATTATGATGGTCAGGTAACCAGCAGAACGGTTATTTTGGGGGATGGCAGCAAAGTGACTCTGGGCATCATGCTTCCAGGCAGTTATGAGTTCGGTACGGATTCCCGTGAAATTATGGAGATTCTGTCTGGAGATCTGAAAGTATTGCTTCCCGGAGAAGAAGAGTGGCAAGAGATTCAAGGTCAAGCTACGTTCCACGTGCCTGCCGAATCCAAATTTAAACTGGAGATACGCAGCGTTACTGACTACGTCTGCTCGTACCCGGCGGAATAACATAAGAAGGGTAAGCAGAACCGCAACCCGCGGATTCGGTTTACCCTTTTTGCTTCTTGAATTCTAACGACAAAGTTCGAGCTGCAAGCTTGTCAGCCCCGTGGATTTGAAGTATCCTTAAGGCAAGTTGTTTAGAATGGAATACGGACATAATATAAGAGGTTGTTCAAAAAGTCCGCTTTTGATTACAAAGTTTGAACACGCACTATAATCGAAATCAGGAGGTTTTTGAGATCATGGCAAAAAAAGTGACATTTGACTATAGCACGGCATTGCAATTTGTAAATCAGCACGAAGTGGATTATTTCGCAGAACCGATTCGTCTGGCTCATGAGCAGCTTCACAACGGAACAGGAACAGGCTCCGATTATCTGGGCTGGATTGACCTGCCAACGGCTTATGACAAAGAAGAGTTTGCTCGCATTCAAAAAGCGGCTGCCAAAATCCAAAGCGACTCCGAAGTACTGATTGTTATCGGTATCGGTGGATCATACCTGGGTGCACGTGCAGCGATTGAAATGCTGACTCACTCGTTCTATAACAATCTGCCAAAAGACAAACGCAAAACGCCTGAAATCTATTTTGCAGGAAACAATATCAGTTCCACATATGTAACTCATTTGCTGGATCTGGTTGAAGGCAAAGATTTCTCCGTCAACGTTATCTCCAAATCCGGTACAACAACAGAGCCGGCAATTGCTTTCCGTATCTTCCGTGCAGCACTGGAAGAGAAATATGGTAAAGAAGAAGCTCGCAAACGCATCTATGCTACAACAGACAAAGCACGTGGTGCATTGAAAGAACTGGCAAATGCAGAAGGATACGAATCTTTCATTATCCCGGATGATGTAGGTGGACGTTACTCCGTTCTGACAGCTGTAGGTTTGCTGCCAATCGCAGCAGCGGGTATCAGCATCGAAGAAATGATGCAAGGTGCGGCTGACGCATCCAAAGAATACAGCAACCCGAACGTAGCTGAGAATGAAGCATATCAATATGCTGCTGTTCGTAACGCATTGTATCGCAAAGGCAAAGGCACTGAGATCCTTGTAAACTATGAGCCATCCCTGCACTTCGTGTCCGAGTGGTGGAAACAACTGTTTGGAGAGAGTGAAGGTAAAGATTACAAAGGGATCTATCCTGCATCCGTTGATTTCTCTACAGACTTGCACTCCATGGGTCAATTCATCCAGGAAGGTAGCCGGAATATCTTCGAAACTGTTATCCAGGTTACTGAAGTTGCTGAGCATATCTCAATCAAATCCGATCCGGACGATCTGGATGGTTTGAACTTCCTTGAAGGCAAAACTATGGACTTTGTTAACAAAAAAGCGTTCCAAGGAACACTGCTTGCACATACAGATGGTCAAGTACCAAACCTGATTGTGAACATTCCAGATATGACTCCATATTCTTTCGGATATCTGGTATACTTCTTTGAAAAAGCATGCGGTATCAGTGGCTACCTGCTGGGCGTCAATCCATTTGACCAACCAGGCGTGGAAGCTTACAAGAAAAATATGTTCGCATTGCTGGGCAAACCAGGCTTTGAAGAAGAGAAAGCAGCGCTCGAAGCGAGACTTTCCGAATAATTCATCGGTCTGCTCATATAGTTGAATAAGGTAATGTAATTCTAACCGGTAATCACTGTTTGTGTAAGATGCAGGGTTCCCGGATGTAGATAACCAGGGCAGTTCGTCCGCGTTCGCGCGGTGAACTGCTTTCTTGTAAAATGGACTCAGGAAAAGATCAGAAAGTTGGATTTAGGATGATTGAACGTTATCGCACGGTTCGAGGACCGGGCAATCTGGAAATTGTAATCAAGAAGTCGCGATTTATCGGTCATATTATGCCGGTCACGACAGAGGAAGAGGCTGTTGCCTTCATCGATGAGATCAAGAAAAAACATTGGAATGCCACTCATAACTGCTCTGCATACATGATTGGGGAGCGGGACGAGATCCAGAAGCAATCCGATGACGGTGAACCCAGCGGAACAGCAGGGAAACCCATTCTTGAAGTGATCAAAAATCAGAAATTAAAAAATGTGGCAATTGTGGTTACGCGATACTTCGGGGGAATTATGCTTGGAGCTGGCGGGTTAATTCGTGCTTATACGGATGGAGCTGTAGCAGCCATTGAAGCCGGAGAAGCCATTACCAACGTGCTGCATCGTGAAGTGTTTGTTGAACTGGATTATACGTGGCTGGGTAAAGTGGAAAATGAGTTAAGAAGCCGGGAAGTCCGTACAGGTGAAACTGGATTCACCGATAAGGTTACGTTGACTTGTCTTCCGCCGGATAGTGAAACCGAGGCTTTTATAGCCTGGATCACGGATTTGACGCAAGGGCAATCCCGGATCACGGAGGGACAGCGGCTTTATTTTATTGAAGGGGAATAAAATATATGGCTAGAAGAGCAGTCGAACAGGAGTTGTCGAGGGAGCGGATACTGGAGGCGGCGAGGCACCTTTTTATTACCAAAGGATACCGCGCCATTTCGATGCGAAGCATCGGCCAGCATCTGGGCTATAGTCATGGGTCGCTGTATTATCACTTTAAGGAAAAGGCAGAGCTATTCTATGCCATCGTGGTTGAAGATTTCAATCATTTGGGGCATTTGCTGCTACAAGCCATGGTCAGGCCAGTTCGTGATGATGTGAGCAAGGTAGAGCACATTATGATGGAGTTTATTCGCTTTGGTCTGGAGAATCCATACCAATACGAAATTATGTTTATGATCAGGGACGAAGAACTGTTGTCTTATTGTCGTACCGAACAGGGACGTTGCTTCGAATTGTTTGCATCGATTATAAGGCAGTATATGAATGAAGCGAACTGTACGGAAGAGGATATTCAAAGGGTACCGCGTACGCTATTTTTGGCTATGCACGGATTCATTTCTTATTACATTCAGGACCGTTTAACGTTTGTGGAGATTGAATCGTCTGCGCTGTCTCATGTCAAAGTGCTGTGCCGCAATCTGGGTCAGCAGCCTGGCGACCAATAATGGCGCTGTTGTTGCACCCCTACACTTCAGGGCGGTGATTTGTCATAACTTTAATTCTTTATAACGTTGTCTCGCGAAAGTTAATATGCGCAGTAGACCAAGTCAGGCGGCTCCGACCCGAAATGAGGGTGGACCGCCTGTTTGTGTTTGCAAAAATGAACGAGTAGGTGGCAGGCCTATTGGACCCAACTAACCTTCCATGATTTTGAGAAAGTACTCCCGCTCACGTGGTCCATCGAATTCGCAAAAGTAAATGCCTTGCCAGCGGCCAAGCAGCAGTCTGCCTTCGTGAATAATCACCGTCTGTGATGGTCCTGTTGTGATCGATTTCAGATGAGAGGCTGTATTGCCTTCGGCATGTCGATATTCGGGATGCTCCCAGGGGTACACCTCATCCAGGCGTAACAAGACATCGTGTTTCACATCCGGGTCTGCATTTTCGTTGATGGCAATACCTGCCGTCGTATGTGGACAGTAGATGAGCACCGTCCCATTCTGCACCCCGCTACTCTGGACAACCTGCTTTACGTCCCATGTGATATCCTTCATTTCATCTCGTGTGGAAGTGGATATATTCTTCTTGTATAACATGTTAAATCACTCCTTAGGATCTCATTTCTTACCCTCGATTGTACCTTAACCACTACATACCAAACAAACCACATATGAAGACGGATATTTGAATCGCGCAATAACGGAGAGGTCAGAAATAACCTGAAGAAGCGGAAGCTAAAAGCTTTCTGTAGGAAAGCTGCTTCGGAAGCATAAGTTTCGCCTTTATCACCGGATTTCCCCTTAAAAAGGGGATCAAAGAAATCTGGGGATAACAGTGATCGGAAGGTTGTTCTGGCTGCGCAGTGTACAGTGCGATTTTTATTAATCGTTCTCATATGTGGCCCAATTATATTCAATAAAAGCATTGACGATTAGCACTGCAAACTGGTAAAGTATCAGAAAAGCAAAACCAAGTAGACTAATGGGAATAATATTAAAGTAATATCATCCAATTTAGGAAAAATGTCGTATTGAAGCCAGGAAGACTGCCGACCGGAGCTAAAGCCGGAGGCTGGGAGGGAACGCAGCAATGAATACCGTTCTTCGTCATAAGGGATGGACTTGGGGATTCCGCAGTACCGTATTGTTATATTTTATCGTACTTATTGTACTTCCAATCATCGGTGTGTACGTCAATTCCTTCTCTGAAGGATGGAGCAACTTTGTTCAGAGCATTATGGACCCCATCGCGTGGAAAGCCGTACTGCTGACCATTCGGCTGGCTGTCATTGCCACGCTGATTAATGTGGTTTTGGGCACGATGATCGCCTGGGTTTTGACAAGGTATCGCTTTGTGGGCCGATCGTTTCTCAATAGTCTGGTTGATCTCCCGTTTGCACTGCCAACAGCGGTGGGCGGCTTGATGATTATGCTACTTTTGGGTCCGGTCAGTGCCATTGGGAAACTGGCAGAATCTATGGGATTTGAGATTGTATTTCACCAGCCCGCCATTGTTATCGCGATGACCTTTGTCACGTTTCCGTTTGTTATCCGTGCAGTGCAGCCTTTGCTGGAAGAAATAGATCCTTCCGAGGAAGAAGCCTCGTACACGATGGGGGCATCCAAGGCTCGCACGTTCATGCAGGTTATTCTGCCTTCCATGGCACCTGGCATGATCAGTGGGGGGATGTTGGCTTTCTCCAGAGGACTGGCTGAATTCGGGGCTGTTGTGCTGGTGGCTGGTAACATTCCGGGAAGAACACTGACTGCTTCCGTATTTATCTACGGGGAGATTGAAAGTGATAATCCAACGGGGGCTGCTGCTGTATCCGTGTTGCTCCTGACGCTCTCCTTCCTGATCCTCTGGCTGATCAATCTGGTGCAGATGCGGGGGAGAAGACGATGAGACGACTGTTAATCGGACTGACGTTTGCGGTATTTATTGTACTGCTGATCATCCCGCTTGGACGCATTTTTATTGGCGCATTTGAAGACGGGGCAGGTGGATTCCTGAAAGGGTTAATGCGTCCTGAGGCGTTACATGCCTTGATGATGACCGGACTGGTGGTTCTGGTGGTCACCCTGTTAAATACATTGTTTGGCATCATGATGGCTCTTTATCTGGTTCGTGCCGGATGGCTGAGTGAACGGATAAAAGGGCTGCTAAACAGCATTGTAGACCTGCCTTATGCCGTATCTCCTGTCATTGGCGGTTTGATGATTGTGTTGATGTTGGGACCTAACAGCATTATGGGTGCTTTTTTTGAAGGGGTTGGATTCAATGTGGTCTATGCCTTCCCAGGTATGGTGATCGCGACGTTATTTGTTACCTTTCCACTGATGGTCAGAGAGGTTATGCCTGTACTGCAGGAACTCGGTTCTCAGCAAGAGGAGGCCGCATCTACACTTGGCGCCTACGGCTGGAGAACGTTCTGGAGTGTGACATGGCCTTCGATCCGCTGGGCGGTAGTGTATGGTCTAGTCTTGACGGTTGCGCGCTCGCTTGGGGAATTCGGTGCAGTGCTGGTGGTATCCGGTAATATCATGAACAAAACGCAGACAGCAACAACCCTGGTGTATCAGGATGTAGAGAATTTTAATGTAGCAGCCGCAAATGGTGTGGCATTGGTGCTGGTCACCTTCTCCGTCGGGCTGCTGCTCATGATGGAATGGGCCAAGAAGCGAAAGGAAGTGCATTGATATGCATGTAGAAGTCCGTGATCTGAACAAACATTTCGGTGATTTTCATGCGGTAAAAGATGTCTCATTCGATATTGCCAAAGGCCATCTGATCGGTCTGCTTGGACCCAGCGGAGGTGGGAAAACATCCATTCTGCGGATGCTGGCGGGTCTGGAGAATCCGGGTTCCGGAGAGATTCGCTTTCACGGAAAAGTCGTGAATCATCTGCCTCCACAGGAGCGGGGCATCGGATTTGTATTCCAGAACTATGCCTTGTTCAAACATATGACGGTATTTGAGAATATCGCCTTTGGACTCAAGGTCAAGAAGACGCCAAAAGCCCAGATCCGTGATCGGGTGATGGAACTGGTTGAATTGACCGGGTTAAAAGGTTTCGAACAGCGCTATCCACATCAGTTATCTGGTGGGCAGCGTCAACGTGTTGCTTTTGCCAGAGCACTCGCCCCGGAGCCACAGCTGTTATTGCTGGACGAACCGTTCGCGGCCATTGATGCCAAGATCCGTCAGGAACTGCGTTCATGGTTGCGTGAGTTGATTGAGCGAGTGGGAATCACTTCGATTTTTGTAACGCATGACCAGGATGAAGCGATTGAAGTGGCGGACGAGATTATGATTATCAGTCAGGGTCGTCTGGAACAGAAGGGCACACCTTGGGATATCTACAAAAACCCGCAGACACCGTTTGTCGCTACATTTATCGGGGAGTCTACGGTTGTGGAGGATGCCTCCCAGTTGAAAGGATTCGAACATGCCGTCGAGGGTGAACATACCAAAGCGCTGATTCGACCGGAGTATATTGAGATCGGTTTGAAAAACGAGTTCACCATGCTTTCTGCTACGGAAAAAGGCACAGTCAAACATCTTCATTTCCGCGGCAGTGAATGGATGGTAGAGGTGGATGTACAGGGTCATAAGTTAATCACATATCGTTCCCTGGAGAAAACGACATTGGAGATCGGTCAACAAATTCGCGTCCTTGTACACCGTGCATACCTGTTCAATGACTCCAACAGTTGGGTGGTTGAGAACCGACTGAAGGAAGATCCGATGCCGGTGATGATTTAGATCAAGTGGAAGAAAGGGGCTGCCCATGCAGACGAGGAAGAAGAAAGCCATACTCTTATATGTCGCCCTCATGCTTCTGCTCGTCTGCATGACCGCTGGATGCAGCAAGCAGGAGGAGTCAAGCGAACAGAACGAGCCCTCTGGTAACGATTCATCCAATACGCTGGTGATTGGTGCTTATAGTGTAGCGAAAGATGCTGTAGGCGAATTGCTACCCAAGTTCCAAGAGGAGTGGAAGGCAAAAACCGGACAGACGATTAACTTTCAAGAATCCTATGAAGCTTCGGGCACACAGGCAAGAGCCATCGTTGGTGGATTCGAGGCTGATGTGGCCTTGCTCGCGATGGAGAGTGATATCGAGAAGTTGGTCAAAGCCGATCTGGTTAGCTCTGATTGGAAACAGACCCCTAATGAGGGCATGATCACCCGTTCAATTGTTGTTCTGGGCACAAGAGCGGGCAACCCGCTCGGTATTCGTGATTTTCAGGACTTAACCAAGCCAGGAGTGAAGGTACTGTACCCCAATCCAAAGACATCCGGAGGCGCACAATGGGACATTAATGCCATTTATGGTGCCGGATTGAAACTGTCGGAGGAGCAAGAGGGGAAGAAAGATCCTGCCGCAGCCAAGGCTTTTCTCGAACAGGTACATCGTAACGTTGAATCATTGGACAAGAGTGGGCGTTCTTCGATGGCGGCATTCGAATATGGTGTCGGTGATGTCATCGTCACGTATGAAAATGAATTGCTTGCCCGGATCGCCAAAGGTGTAGATTATGACATCGTCATTCCGAAGAATACGATCCTGATTGAGAACCCGACAGTTGTGGTGAATAAATATGCCGATAAACATGGGAATCGTGAACTTGCGGAAGCTTTTGTCGCATATCTGCGTACACCAGATGCACAGCGTATTTTTGCCAAGCATGGTTTTCGTTCAGTAGATCCGGATGTATTTGCACAGACGGAGTCGACATTCCCAACGCCAGAAGGACTATTTGATATCAACTATCTGGGTGGATGGGACGAGGTACGCAGTACGTTGTACTCCAAACGCGGCGTGTGGTATCAAGTGCTCGCTGGATTATGAGTATTGCTGATGTAATCGAATAGGTAAGCGAGCATGTAGATACTAAACCTTCATTTCAATGGAAGTAGAGATGGAGGTTTTTTACTGCCAAAAGGTTATAATAGAGGTATACTGAATCATGATTGTTACATAGTACTAGCAGGAAGGTGTGAGTTGGATGAGTGCAGAGATCAAATTATCCCAAAGTACAGCAATTCGACTGGAGCAGGCCCGCGGTAAGGGGATGACTGAGGAAGAAATTTTAAAAGCTATTCAAGCGAAAGACGTTTCCGCTTTTGACGCCGTGTCTGAAGAGGAATACCGATATAACGAATTTTTCTCGTATGCGGATGAGCATGGTGAAAATCTGGAGGCAGCAGTAAAAGATGGCTACCGGATTACCTTTAACACGCGTGGTGGACTTGGAATCTGGTTGGAGAAAGCCTTCAAGGTACAGCCCGAGAAAGACTTCACAGTGGGTGAAGGAATCATCACCGGATTACAGTTGAAACCGGAGCAGGCAGAGGTACTGGCGAAGCGGCTTGCATCGAACTGGGTCATTACGGATTCGAAGGATGTACCTGCGGGTCGGGAACTGACATTGAAGCTGCGAGCACTGGTATAATTCCAGCGATAGGTGGGTGTGACTCGAATTAATTAGTCGTGGCCTGTGTAAAAGGTAAGGCCTGATCTTCATGCGGATGACCCGCTTATAAGGTTGCATCACATGCTGACGAAGCGTACGCTCCCGAATGGAGCGAAGCATGGAATTAAAGTCTGACGGTGAACGGTCAGACCACAGACTGTCCCGAATTGCAGTGGAGAACTGCAGCGGGATGGTCTTTTTTTTGCAAAAACGGAGGTGGACGATTACAATCTACATATCATTAATTCAGGGGGAATGCGGATTGGATCAGCTAACATTTCTGGGCACAGGCGATGCGATGGGTGTTCCACGTGTGTATTGTGATTGCGACGTATGTACAGAGGCGAGGCTTACGGGAGAGAATAAACGGAAACGCTCTTCTGTTCTGATTGACGGTGGTGGGGATGGTGCGGGTGAACAGTTCATGATTGACTGCGGACCAGACTGGAGATCACAGATGGAGGATCAGGGATTACGTATGGTGCATACGCTGCTCATCACTCATGCCCATTTTGACCATATTGGAGGATTGCCAGAATGGGCGGATGCATGCCGCTGGTTGGGTGTAAAGGGGCGTTTGTATGCACCACGTGAAGTGATTGCCGCCATTCAGGGACAGTTTCCTTGGTTGGCTCGTCATATGGACTTTCTGGAAACGGATGATGATATTGAACTAGGCGGCTGGAAGGTACATTCCTGGAAAGTATGCCATGGACATAACGGGTATTCGTACGCCTATCGATTGGATCAGGGTGGGTATAGCTGGGCGTATTGTTCAGACGCTATTGACCTGAAGGATGCCGAGAAAGAGCCGTTGCACGGACTGGATCTGCTGGTGCTTGGAACAAGCTTTGTGCATGAGCGTGCGGAATTCTCAA
The DNA here is from genome assembly GCF_002843485.1 of Paenibacillus sp. BGI2013. NCBI lineage: Bacteria > Bacillati > Bacillota > Bacilli > Caryophanales > Paenibacillaceae > Paenibacillus > Paenibacillus sp. BGI2013. The sequence goes on along the minus strand of NZ_PJFA01000006.1, from coordinate 69,687 downwards.
CACGTTCCGTGTACGATATGCGTGAGGCGCAGGAGCTGCTGTGGGAACTGAAGCCAGGTCATACATATTTTACACATATGTCTCATGACGTCGATGTACGGCAGAATTATAATCTGGATGGAAGTATTACGATTGCCCTTACCGGGATGAAGGTGCCGCTTGGAACATTAAAGCTGGAAACGAATGCGTAACTCAACTTAACTAGCGTAACAAAAATAAATTCAGAAGAGCGTATCCTTTACAAGGGGTTCTTCGTTTACATAGTGTAAGTCAAAATCAATCAGGAACCAGCAAAGGGGGGCCCCCAAGATGGCCTTTGTGAAGTCCGTGGATTGCAGAATCAACAGACCACATGATGATGGTAAACAAGATAAATTCAATATTGAATTTAATGGCAACGACAGAAAAAATCAATTGAACCCAAGCATCCATACCGTACTACCCGATCTGATGGGTTCGTTGTATGCGTATTGTCTATCTCTGACGAAATCAGTTCCAGACACGGAGGATCTGGTTCAGGAGACCTGTCTCAAAGTGTTGTCGTCGAGAGTGGTTGGAACTTCCGGGATGAATAAAGATATAAACTGGGAAGCTTATCTGATTCGTATTGCTCGCAACAGCTGGATTGATATCTTACGTCAGCGGGAGAGATTGGCTTATAAACTGGATAGCTTGAAGCCGCTCCTTCACGAAATGGAGGAGGAAAGGCGATTCGAGGAATTGGAGTCTGCCGTACAACTTCTTGTAAATACGCTACCACCGTGGCAGCGAGTGATATATGTATTACGTGAATTAATGGGTTATAGGGCGGCAGAGACTGCGGAAATGCTGGATACGACAGAAGGCGCTGTGAAAGCAGCGTTAAGTCGTGCTCGCTCTGCCATAGCTGAAGTGAGGCACAGGTTGGAACAATCGGACGCTGAATTGCAGTATGAGGAAGGCGCAGTCGAGGACAATCGGGAGGAACTGCGCAGCTATCTGCTGGCATTTCGTAATGGAGATACAGCTCGAATTATTGATCTGTGCCTGAATCAGACTGATGATCCGATGGCTGTGGCGGGCACGATTTTGCAGCAGGCTTTGCCGTCTCCATCCATGCAGCCAATGATGTACGGGTACTCCACTTCTAGTATGAACTCGATGTCGTATGGAGGTGGGTACACGGTCAACATGGTTGCCTAAACCGAGGAGGCGACACACATGAATGTAGTACCCTATGTAGTGGAACAGACAGCTCGCGGAGAGCGGAGTTATGATATTTATTCACGTTTGCTCAAAGATCGGATCATTATGGTGTCTGGAGAAATTGAGGATCAGATGGCAAATGCCATCGTGGCTCAGTTGTTGTTTTTGACTGCAGAGGACCCGGAGAAGGACATCCAGATGTACATCAACAGTCCTGGTGGGTCGGTGACCGCAGGATTTTCGATCTATGACACGATGCAATTTGTGAAGCCGGATATCTCCACAATCTGTACAGGTATGGCGGCAAGCTTTGGCACGATATTGCTGGTAGGTGGAACAAAAGGCAAGCGTATGGCATTGCCAAACAGTGAGATCATGATCCATCAGCCACATGGCGGTACGCGAGGGCAGGCGTCGGATATGCTGATTCATGCTAACCGTATCATTCAGCATCGTCAGCGTCTTAACAAGCTGTTAGCCGACCATACAGGGCAGTCGATTGAGCGGATTGAGAAGGACTCGGATCGAGACTATTTCCTGACCGCTGCGGAAGCAGTCGAATATGGATTGGTGGATAAGGTCATATCCAGCACATAACATTAGCCTGGGAGGTCATATGACCTTTCGGGCTTGATTAATCAAGAGGACGAACAGGAAACTGACGTCCTCTTTTTGTCGTCCAGATTAGCTAGCCCGTGTCTATGGATCGAATCAGAATGAGAATAATGTGAAATAAAGATTGACCATCGGTAGGTATAGTGTATATATTATATATACACACTATACCTACTGGAAACTACGTAACATCAATGAGGTGAGGAAAGATTAACATTTTAATATCGAATGCTTCGAGCGATCCGATCTACATGCAGATTCTAACTCAGATCAGACAGAGCATCTTGAGCGGAGAATTGGTTGCTGGAGATAGTCTTCCCTCCATTCGGCAGCTCGCCAAGGATCTGCAAGTCAGTGTTATTACAACTAAACGTGTCTATGAAGAGCTGGAGAAGGAGAAACTGATCGATTCAGTTGTAGGCAAAGGGAGCTTTGTATCCGGAGCCAATCAGGACTTTATTCGAGAGCGGCGGATGAAACAATTGGAAGAAAAGATGCTCGAAGTGATTCGTGAGAGCAGAGAACTGGGCATGAGTTCACAGGATGTAATCCATCATCTTACATTGTTGGTTGAGGAGGAATAAGCATAATGAACGCTATCGAATTACGTAATGTAACCAAAACGTATCCCTTATTTAAAGTAGATAATGTATCTCTGGATGTGAAAAAAGGGTATATCACGGGACTTATTGGTCCGAATGGGGCGGGAAAGAGTACTTTGATCAAAATGATCACGGGTCTGATCCAGCCCGATAAGGGGAGCCTCAAGACATTGGGCAGTGAGATGCCAAATCAGGAAGTTGATATCAAGCAACGCCTTGGCATTGTGTCAGATGAATGCTTTTATTATGAGCATCTAACGATCCGGGAGATGACACAAATGATCGCTCCTTTTTACACCAAATGGGATAATAAAGCGTTCAATGACTACTTGGATCAGTTCGAACTGTCTCCCAAAAAGAAAATCCAGGATCTGTCAAAAGGCATGAAGATTAAGTATTCTCTCGCCGTAGCTTTGTCGCATGAAGCGGATCTGCTGATTATGGATGAACCGACATCCGGGCTTGATCCTGTGTTTAGGCGGGAACTGCTTGATCTGCTTGCAGATATGATACAGGACGAAACAAGGTCTATTATTTTCTCAACGCATATTACGACGGATCTGGAACGTATTGCAGACTACATTACGTTTATTAATCAAGGGAAACTGGTGTTTAACGAGGCAAAAGATGATGTGCTGGAAAGGTATACGATTGTAAAAGGGGATATGGGTCTGCTTGATTCCGACATTCGGAAACATTTCATCGGAATACGCGAGACAGCCGTTGGTTTTGAAGCATTGTCGGATCATAAGGCAGAGGCCGAACAGTTATTTGGCAGGTTAGCTCTTTTACAAAGACCTACGTTAGAAGACCTCATTTATTTTACGGCGAAGGGAGGACGCAAATATGCTTAACTTGCTTCGTAAAGATTTCATTGTACTAAAAAGTTCACTGTGGACGATTGGGTTATACCTGGTGGTATTTAGTCTCGCCTTTATACCTAAGAGTGAAATGTCAATGTATTTTGTAGGCATCTACACAGCCTTTGGTTCGGTCATGCTGGCAACCATGATTGATATCAAAAACCATAATCACAATTTCCTGGTCACACTCCCCGTTAGCCGCAAACAGATTGTAAAAGCCAAGTACCTTTCTGCTATAATCTATACGTTATTCGGGGTACTCGCGTCGTTTGGGATTCACCAGCTTGTGAACCTGAATTATCCTGAACTGAACAAGCCGAATTATTCACTTAGGGATATTGTCATTGCCGTAGGCATGGTGCTTGTATTAGTTTCCATATACATGCCTCTTTTCTACGGACTTAGCAAAAAAGGTGCTGGTATCATCAATGCGATATTCATGGTCTGCATGATTATACTGGCGCAACCCGTTGCGTACCTCATGAGTATGGCCAACGAGAACGGTATGATTACCACAACGACAATGGCATCGGTTTCTATAGGCATTATAGGTTTGTTTGTAGTGTCTTATCTTATTACGATCCGCCTGTTTGCAAGAAAAGACCTTTAAGCACAGAGCGGGTGCAGGTAGAGAATATAGAACACCAAAAGTAAAGTCGCCATAAGGCGACTTTTTTTGATGCAGCAGGGTGAGAGGGCAATTGCACTTGATATTCTTCGGATTGGCTTCAATCCAAGAGTATCAAAATGTTACATTTCTTTCGCAAGCGTAATGAGCCTGCTCATCCCTTCCCGAATCTGCTGCTCATGCGCATAAGAGAAGGACAAACGTAGCTTGCGGCTAGCTGAATTATCCGAAGAATCAAATACGGTTCCGGGTACAAAGGCAACGGATTGTTCCATGCATAGGTGGAGCAGTCTCCCTGTATCCACACCCTCAGGAAGCTCCACCCAAAAGTTGAGTCCGCCCTCCGGCCGGGTCCACGTCCAGTCCGTTTCCAGCAGAGATTGTTCCATCACTTCCATCCGTAGCTGGATGGCGGTCCGCAGCTTGGACAGATGTTGATGCATGCGTTCTGACTGAAAATAACGGAGAAAAAGCTTCTGGTTCAGAAGGGGCGATCCGTTATCTGTCAGTGATTTTACAGCCTGTAGTCCTGGCATGAAACGCTTACGGCATATGATGGCTGCAATCCGCAGCCCGGGTGCAACATACTTGCTGTAACTGCGAATGTACAGAGTGTGTCCAGTGGTGTCATAGGTGAAAATCGGTGCAGGAGGTTTCTCCTTAAAATAGATATCATAGGTGCTGTCGTCTTCGAGCAGAAAACAACCATACTGTTCTGCTAGTTCAGGTAACTGCTTGCGCTGTTCTACTGGAACGTTAACGCCGGTTGGATTATGAAAAGTTGGCGTCGTGTAGAATAAGCGTGGTTTCTCCGATTTCATCAGATGTTCGATCTGCTCCAGATCATAGCCATCCGAGTGAATATCCGTAAAGATCAGACGAGCACCTTGTTTACGGAAAATCTCCATTGCTGGTCCATACGTAGGCCGTTCCATCAACACCCGATCCCCGGGTTTGACCAGCGTCCGCGAGATGACGTCAATCGCTTGCTGGGCCCCCGATGTAATGAGCACTTCGTCTGCGGAGAGATAGAAGCGTTCTTTTTTCGTTAGATGGCTTGCCAGCGCACTTCGCAACTCCAGATCTCCCTGAATCGTGGAATACGTTCCGAGCAAACGGGGATATTGATCTAGCAGATCACGCATTAGTTCTCCCCAATAACGGTTGGGCAGCAGAGAGGGATCGATTAACGATTTGGAAAACTGGTATTCTGCTTCAAGGGACTGTACCCGTGCTAGTGAATCCCAATGCAGCCAGGCAGACACGGCGGGATCATCCGCCTGATCCGTTACTGAGAATGGAGTCGCTGGGCTGACATAATAGCCAGACTTATCCTTCACATAAACATTCCCACGTTCTTTTAACTCCTGATAGGCTTTGAATACGGTCAGACGATGTACGCCGAGTAGCTCGGACAGGCTTCGTACAGATGGCAGTTTTTCATGTTCGGCCCACTCTCCCGCTTCTATACGTACAACGAGATAATGGATGACTTGCTCATATAATTTCAGGCTGTTATCTGTCATCATCATGGTTCTGCCCACCCGGCTCACACTCCTTTTGAACTCTATTGTAACAGCTAATGGGAGAAAACTGTTCTGTTTTGTTCATTCTGTTCTGTAGACCATGAGATATGATGGAGAACAGATAAAGGAGTGGTTATCATGGTGGGGATTGCATTTACGGTTATGTGTCTTATTTTCGGTACAACATTTCTGGCTATTAAAATTGGAGTAGAGGCAGGCATGCCGCCTTTTCTGTCAGCCGGATTGCGATTTTTAATCGCGGGAGCGCTGATGTTTGCATGGATGAGGATGAAGGGCCAAGTGAGCTGGTCGCTCCTGTTCCGCAAGGAGATGTTGTTAACGGGAGCGGGGCTGACCTTCGGCACTTTTGCCACATTATATTGGGCTGAACAGCATGTGAGCTCGGGTGTGGGTGCCATTCTGTCAGCGACAGGGCCGCTGATGATTATGTTGATGCAGACGGCGCTGTTACGGCAAAAAACATCTGCCCGTATGATTGTGGGCTGCCTGATCGGGTTCACCGGTGTGGTACTGGTTGTGTTGCCAGGTGTATCGCTTGGTGCAGGTTCCCTATTCATGTGGGGTTGTATCGCGGTACTAGTGGGGGAAGTCTGTTATTCAGCAGGTGCATTGTACTCCAAAAAGGTTATTCATCAGTTCAAGGAGGCTAGTCCTGTAGCGATCAATGCGGTGCAGATGATGTATGGGGGACTGCTGTTATCCCTGCTCTCGGTCGGAACGGAATCGTGGAATATGTCTGCTCTGGACTGGGTGCCTGCCGTCTCGTCGATCATCTATTTGACTGTCATCGGCTCCATGGTGGGGCATAGTCTGTTCTATTGGATTATGTCGCGTACCAACCCGTTGTTTCCAGCAACATGGTTATACATTTCACCACCCATTGCCGTAGGGCTTGGTGCTGTTGTCTACGGTGAGCATGTCAGCTGGGTTACATGGATCGGTGTAGTGCTGGTCGTTTCAGGTCTGCTGGCGATGAATGAGAAGGTGAGCGGTTGGTTGAAGAAAAGAAGTCGTGGGAGGATGACAGTGCAGGCTTCCGAATCTGTTTTAAAATAGGTAAAGTTTGAAGGTATGCAGCTCAATCTCAAAATCAGCCATTGATTTTAGGTTGAGCTGTTTGTTATTTCAACATGATATTCTCGTTAACCAGTAGGTAGTAATATTCATCCATCTGTTCTGCCGTGACATTTTCTTCGAAATGTTGTATCCACCACATCACAAGTAAACGAATCACCCCCGAGTGAAACTCGGCAACAAGTTCTATGGGAAGTGAAAATTGTTTACCTCTTCTCTTCAATTCCAGAAAATCCCGTCTGAATATCTCTCCGATATAATGTATGAAAAAGTTGTTAAACCCCTCATCCTTCTGTTGGGTCTGCACAATTGTCTCCAGTACATTTCCAAACAGAATTTTAGATATGCTTTGCAAAGGCTGCTGTAACCGGTCTTCTACATTCATGTGTAAATAATCCCGAAGGACCCAAGTTAGGGTGGAGGACAGTAGAGCAAATTTATCCTTGAAATGTTTGTAAAACGTTGTTCGGTGAACCATAGCTTTGTCACATATCTCATTAATTGTGATGTTGCTGAATAGCTGGCCTTTCTCACATAACAGATCGAGTAGCGCCATCGTTAACAATTTATGAGTTCGGGTAACTCTCAAATCCACCTTTTTATCAATCATTTTCATCTACATCAGTTCCTTATTGTAGTTTAGCTATATAGTATCAACACATTGATTCTTACATGATACGAGATTTCAAGTGTATATTGGTATTATAAGTAATTTTTTGATAGGGCTACAAGTGTAGATAAAATATGATGGATTAGAGAGGATGAAGTGGCGATGTCCGACATGAAAAAAGCTGTGGTAATCGGGGCAGGTATTGCAGGGTTAATCACTGCAAGGATGTTATCTGATTATTATGATGAGGTATGTATCATTGAGCGAGATGAATTGCCTTCTGAGCCGACGAATCGGCAGGGTGTGCCTCAATCCTTTCATCCACATCGTGTATTACCGCGCGGCGGACTCATTCTGGAACACTACTTTCCCGGATACAATGACGAATTGGTCGCGCTTGGTGCCATTCCTTCACATGAAGAGAAGTTTATGATTGCCAATCGCTACGGTACATTAGTTAATATGGCGAATGCTGCTTCCTCATTCAAAATTGCATCGAGCAGCAGAGCCCTGCTGGAATGGGTACTGCGTCAGCGAGTCCAGAACATAGATCATATAAGTTTCTTAACGAGTACGGAAGTTACCGGGTTAATGGCATCAGAAGATCAGCGTTTGATTACAGGCGTGTATACCAAAGAAAGAGGCCGGGATAACCGGGAAGCAATGCTTGTAGCAGATATGGTTATTGATGCCGCGGGACGTTCTTCCAAATTGATCAGATGGCTTGAACAGATAGGGTTGTCCGTGCCTGAGCCGGAAGTGCTGAAGGTGTCGCTTGGTTACAGCACCCGCTATTATAAGATACCATCCTCTATTCAAAATGATTGGGGAACGGTGATAACAGAGTCCGATCCTGTGCAAGGAACTCGTGCAGGCATGTTGTGGCGCATTGAAAATGATATCGCTGGACTATTACTGTTCAACGCAGGAGGAGATGAATATCCTCCAACCCATCCGGATGAGTTCCAAGAGCAAATCAAACATCTGTTTGCTTCGGATGAAATCGTAGCTTTGGCAGACCAGTTGGAGCCGTTTCAAGGACCGCGGGGATACCGTATTTCCGAGTCTGTCCGTCAACATTTTGAACTGATGGAGAATTGGCCCTCCGGATTACTTGTCCTTGGCGATGCATTTTGCAGCTTCGATCCGATCCATGGTCAAGGCATGACGGTCGCTGCAATTGAAGCCGAGACCATAGCGAAATGTTTGGATGAGCAGCGAATGCATCCTGAGCCGCAGTTTGAGCGCCAAGTGTTGCTTCGTATGCAGCAGGCCATTGAACCGGCCTGGTGGCTTAGTTCTGTGGCCGATCTGCGTTGGAAAGGGGTCGAACATGTTGGGCCTTCCCGAATGAAAGGGGTTGCGTTTGCTCAGAAGTATATAAACTTGTTTACTAAGCAGGCGATGAAAAAGGCGAGTCAGGAAAATAATAAAGATCTCTTTTTTACCCAGTTCCTGATGAATGCTCTAATCCTTCCTCCAAGTGAATACTTTAAAGGTGAAATCCTGAACATGATCCTGAACGACAATGGTTCCAAAGAAGAAATGGAGTTAAGAGCAGAGCTTGGTGTCCAAGATCCGGAGTTATTCCAGCAAAGAATAGATGAGATCATTCCGTCATTTCAACTGGAATTTGATGGGCAAATAAAAAAACTGCTTGAGTCTTTCCAGCATGCCATGAGTAAGTAAAACAATAAATCGTGGTGCGTGAAAGTTACCGCATTGTTGCTCTCAAAACATAAAAAATAACAGAAAAATATACCAAATATAATCGCTAAATAGGATAATGAACATATTTTAAAAATCAAAAAAACAGCCCTGCACGGCGAAATTCGCCGACTGGGCTGTTCGTTGATCTTATTTACTCTGCGTTCAGCACAAACTTCTCGATAACTTCTTTCACGCCGTCTTCGTTATTACTCGCCGTAATGTAATCTGCCAGCTCTTTCAGCGCAGGAATGGCATTTCCCATCGCTACACCAAGACCAGCAACTTCGAGCATCTCATGGTCGTTCCAGGAGTCGCCGATGGCAATACACTCGCTGAGCTGGTGACCGAAATGGTCAGCCAGGAAGGTCAGGGCGTGACCTTTAGTTCCTTCATTGTGCATGATCTCCAGGAAGTAAGGTTTGGACTTTGTGATATGGACTTGAGGTCCGAGCAATTCACGCAAGTCAACGGCAACCTTATCCAAGTAGTCTGGCTCATCGATAATAAGCAACTTTGGTGTTTTTTGTTCGATGACTTTGATGAAATCAGATTCGATGTAATATTGGGTGCCGTTTAATTTGGCATAATCACGCAGCTTGTCGTTTTCCTCACGGGCATATAACTTATCGTCAATGTATGTTTGAAGGTGGAGATTGTTCTCCAGGCAGTAATCATACAATTTGCGGGAAGCTTCCTGTGGAACGTAACGCTCATAGAGGACTTTTTCGTCCAGCAGGTTTTTCACCAATGCGCCTTGATACGTAATGATCGGCACGTTAAGTCCTGTTTGACGAGCCAGTGCTTGTGCGGAAGCATAAGCACGTCCAGTCGCCAGCGTTACAGTTACACCATGGGCAACTGCTTGTTCCAGTGCAGTCTGTGTAGCAGGGGTTACTTCCTTGTTGTCGTTGATCAGTGTGTCATCAATATCGATTGCAATCAATTTGTAGCTCATCTGTGTTTCTCTCCTTTTTTATCTGTATCTATTTGTATCTATACCCGACTTAATCTATATCAGTTCAACTAAACGTTTTACACGATAACGGAGAGGACAGAAAAAACCTGAAGAAGCGGAGCGTTCGCCTGAAAGCTTTCTTAAAGAAAGCTACATCGGAAGCATAAGCTATCCCCGGATTTTCCCTTTGAAGAAGGGAATCAAAAAATCTGGGGATAACAGCGATCGGAAGGTTATTCTGTCATCGGAGTGGCAGGTGTAAACATTCTTGGGTTGAACTTATATACCTACTCTTCCAAAAAAACAAGGCCGATAAAGTCTTCCAGCTCAAGGTTGCCGAAGTAATGTTTTACATCCAGACCTTCCAGAGCTGTACGCACCTCGGTTTCCTCATACCTCTTGCCGCGCAGCATATTTTCGATATCCGCCACATCGCCTACACCGAAGAAGTCGCCAAAGATTTTGATATCTTCGATGCGTCCATCCTTGATGTTCATGCGCAGATCGATGATGCCAACAGGGAATTTGCGTGTGTGCTTCACATTGCTTTCCGGAGACAAGCCATAGTTCCAGTCCCAGTTGTTATAACGCTCAGCGGAGATTTCCTTAATTTTGTCCCAGTCCTTGTCAGTCAGCTTGTATTGCGGGACGTCCTGTGGCTCCATTCTGAAAATGTGACGTAACAGCTCATCGCGGAACTGCTCAATCGTCAGGTTGGTGTCAATCAGATCCCGTATGTTGGCGACCCGGCTGCGCACGGATTTGGTGCTCTTAGATTTGAATTTTTCGGGATTGACGTTCAGGGAAGCCTGAACATGCTCCAGATTCAGATCAAACATCAATGTGCCATGACTGAACATGCGCCCACGTGTGGAAAACTGGGCGTTGCCCGAAATTTTCTTTTCGCCGACTTGCAGATCATTACGCCCGGTCAACTCGGCATTTACACCAAGCTCGTGCAAAGCTTCAACCACAGGTTGGGTGAACTTGCGGAAATTGTGGAAGGATTGACCGTCATCCGCTGTAATAAAGCTGAAATTCAGGTTGCCCAGATCGTGATATACCGCTCCGCCTCCAGAAAGACGACGAACCACCTGCACACCGTTATCCTGAACGTACTCGATATTAATTTCTTCAATCGTATTTTGATGTTTTCCGATGATGATCGACGGACGGTTGATGTAGAACAGCAGATAGCTGTCATCCTCCATCGGCAGATGTTTCAGAATGTACTCCTCAATCGCAAGGTTTACAGAAGGATCTGTAATGCCCTGGTTGTCTACAAACAGCATGGTCATTCCTCCATTAATGTATGTGAGGGATTGCTAGTCCCTTATGTAGTGAACCTTGTATATCAAAAGGAACCGAAATTCCTCTTCTATTGTAAACGAATTATGGTTGGGACACAAAGAAAACAGGATTGACCCACACCTCCCGTGCCATCCATAATAAAAAGGACATACAGAAAGGATGACGGAAGAATGACCGGTTATATCGAAGTGTTCGGACATGGCGGGGACGTGGAGACGGCTGCGTCACGATTTGGGAGGGAAGCCGCTGATTTTCTGGATTTCAGTGCCAACATTAATCCACTCGGTCCACCCAGAGGGGTGCTGGAGGCTATACAGCAAGGATTGCAGTCGGTGATTCGGTATCCCGATCCGGCGCATCGGGAATTCAAAGCACTACTGAGCGAGCGTCTTGGTGTGATGCAGGAGCAGATTTCCGTGGGCAACGGCGCAGCCGAAAGCATGGCGCTCATTCTGCTGGGGCTTGCCCCGCGCAAGGTGGGTACCGTGGAACCGGGATTCTCGGAGTACCGGGCGTTGGCACGACAATTCGGTGCCGAGGTGGTGCATACGGAGGGAAGAGAAGAACTGGCGTGGCGAGCGGAACCCGAGGACATCGAGCAGCTCATGGAAAAGGTAGACCTGCTCTTCCTCGGCCAGCCCAACAATCCAAACGGTGTACAATATCCGCTTGAGGTATTACAGAGGCTTGCCCGCAAAGCGGAAGAAACGGGAACCGTACTTGTCATTGACGAGGCCTTTATGGATTTTATTCCGGTAGACCGGCGTCAGTCCCTGGCAGCACAACTGAATGACTATCCGAATGTGATCATCATTCGCTCGATGACAAAGTTTTATGCCATACCGGGCTTGCGTCTCGGATATGCTCTGGGCCGTGCCGAATACATTCAGGCGATGACAAAGAAACAGGTGACCTGGAGTGTCAACGGTCTGGCGCTCATGGCAGGGGAAGCCTGTCTGCGCAGTGGAGAACGGTACGAACAGGAGACCATGTCACAGATCACGCGGGAACGGGGGCGTCTCATCGAAGGGCTGAAGGCGTACGGATGTACGGTGACACCGGGAGAGGCGAATTTTATTTTGGCACGTGTGCCGGCCCCTTGGACAGCGGCATCAATGCAGGAGGCGCTGGGCCGAAGAGGCATTCTGATTCGTAGCTGTGCCATGTATCCGGGGCTTGACAAAGGGCATGTACGTTTCGCGGTCAAGGATGCAGATGCCAATGCTACATTACTGGAAGGGCTGGGCAGCGTGCTGGAAACCAAGGGATATCCGAATGTCGATCAGACGAAAGATGAGGAACAGGGAGGGAAGCGGCAATGACACTCCCGTTTTATAACTACTTTACGAATGGAGAAACAGAAGAGAATGAATATGCTTCCTCTTCCTGGCCGGGACTGAAGATATCCGCACATGAACGACATATCAAAGCTCAGAGCCCAAGGTCTGCCCAAGCGCTGTCGAGTGCGGTATATGGCGGCGGGATGCTTGAACTGGATCGCATATTTAACATCTATGTGGACAGGCATTACCGCTGTGATGATCCGCCGCGTGATATCGAACAAGCGCTGAATGAATGGCATGAGCCACGCGATCAATGTGCCGGATTATTGACGGCCGTAAGGCTGGAGCATAGCTCCATTCAGGAATATACAAGTGAGGAATTTGGCCTTCTGTGCTGCACCACTGCGGGTGTATCAAATGCCGCACGAGCGGGATCGGAGAGAACGGTATTTGATGCGGCGGGAAATAAGACGATGTCTTCCGGCAGGAAGCGCTCTGCTCCTTCAGCACGGAATCTGACGATGCCATCCTATGTCCCGGGTACAATTAACATCATGCTCTGGTTGAATGGACGCATGACCACCGGGGCGATGGTGAATGCAGTACAGACGGCGGTGGAAGCCAAAGCGGCCGCGCTGGCGGATGCGGGTGTTCTGGATTCGGAGAACGGGTTGCCCGCTACCGGCACCACAACCGACGCCATTGTGATTGCGGTAGGTCAGGCAGTGGAGGAACCTCAGCCGATGATCACTTATGCCGGGACAGCGACTACGGCAGGGGCGGCGATTGGCAGATTGGTATACGACACGGTGACAGAGAGCCTTCGGGCCGGACTGTTATGGAAAGAGAGGGTCAGGAACAAATGACTTTTGAGCTGGAGCATCTATGGACCTGGCCGTTCTGGACAGGCATGGCGGGAGCCTGGATTATTATACTAGCGTACCTGTTGGACCGATGTATCGGAGATCCGCGCTGGATTCCCCACCCCGTGATTGGCATGGGAAAAGGCATCTCGGCGTTGGAGCGTGTTATTCGCTCGCGTGTGATCACAGATTCGGGACTGAAGAGAGCCGGGCTGTTGTTCCCGATGGTGATTGCGGGGGGGTCTTTTGCCATCACATGGGGACTCGTATATCTGCTTGGGCTAATCGACCCTGTCATTGCAACAGTAGCTGAAGTGGTGCTCATAGCAACGACCATTGCTTCAAAAGGACTGAAGGATGCAGGCATGGAAGTATATCGTCATCTGAAGCAGCAGGATTGGCCGGCGGCCAGACGTTCACTGGGCATGATTGTTGGACGTGATACGGCGCATCTGGATGAACCCGAGGTTGTGCGGGGAACGGTAGAGACAGTTGCCGAAAATATCGTTGATGCCATTGTATCGCCTTTATTCTATGCGCTCATTGGAGGAGCTCCACTAGCCATGGCTTATCGCGCCGTCAACACGTTGGATTCCATGGTCGGATATAAAAATGACAAGTATCTGCATCTTGGCTGGGCCTCGGCCCGTCTGGATGATGTGGCGAACTGGATACCTGCCCGGCTGACCGCGATTCTGTTAATCGTGGGTGCCTGGGTCATGAAGCTGGACGCCAAAGGAGCAGCACGCATGGTTGCACGGGATGCAAGACTACATCCAAGTCCGAATAGCGGTTTTCCCGAATCAGCGGTGGCTGGAGCACTGGGCATCCGGCTTGGCGGACATAACGTGTATCACGGCGTTGCTTCATTTCGTGCCTACATGGGTGAAGCCACACGGCCGATGGAAGCCGAGGATATTGTGCAAACGTCACGTCTGATGTTCTGGTCGGCAGGGGCTTTTGTGGTACTATGCGTGTTCATAACGCTGGGTGTGTGGCTGGCAGGAGGGACGTTGTTATGGCCGTAAATGAAGAGAATGCAGGCAATGAAGTACATAGGGATCAACCCGGGCCGCTGAAACGAAACATTCTGTGGGTCCGTCATGGGACAACGTTGTGGAATGTGGAAAAAAGATACCTGGGGCATACCGACATCGGTCTGCTGCCAAATGCCAAAGAAGAGCTGGCTCCGCTTCATGAACAATTGAGCGGTGTTTCGTGGAATGAGGTATATTGCAGTGATCTACTTCGCTGCCGACAGACGCTGGAACAGATTCTTCCTGATGCCATCGGACAGGTGAAGTTCGACTCGCGCCTGCGCGAGAATGATTTTGGACAGTGGGAAGGGCTGACGTATGAGCAACTCAAGGATAACCCTGAATACCGAAACTGGATTGATGCGCCGCAGGAGGTCACTCCGCCCGGAGGGGAGTCGTGGCAGGAGTTTACCGGACGGTTAGATTCCTTTCTTCGAGAGATGTTGTTGGAGGGGCGTTCTTCGATGCACGTTGATGAGGGGCGCGAGTCAACCATAGTTGTGGTTACGCATGGTGGTGTCATCCGGTATGCCTTGTCCCGTCTGATTGCCGGGCTTGGGTTCTGGGATACACATGTAGTACCGGGACAGGCGATTCAGGTTCAGCTTGATCAACAGGGGAATCAGTGGTTTGGCAGCAGAGTGACTTTTCCGCCGATCGGGTTGTAAGGATGTACAATATACCCTATAATCACAACAGAAGTGTGACTTCAGCATGGATACAGATACGCTGCAGGTGTGAAGCCTGAACGAGTATGTAGCATGCAGAAATTACACGACAATGGTTTACCATATCAGCGACCAAGGGTCCCGCGTGTGAAGGCTGTTTTCATGGCAAATTAGTATGAGTCATGAACACACAAGGGTGAAATGGGGAAGCCGGTGCAAATCCGGCACGGTCCCGCCACTGTAAAACAGGATGATTCCTGTAAGTCAGGTTACCTGCCCTGGACGTACAAACCGGTGTTCCTTCGAGGAAAGGACAGCGTTTCGGGCTATTCTATGCGCATGGACAACCCTTGGTTGAACATGTACAGATCGCCATATGCGAGACGTCATCCCTGATCCTGGACGTATGGATTGGGGATTTTTTATTGTTCATGTAAGATGAACCGAGACCAATTTTACACGAGGTCACTCCGATTGCAGTACCATCTTCCGATCGCTGTTATCCCCAGATTTTTTGATTCCCTTTTTTGAAAGGGAAAATCCGGTGATAAAGGCGAACACTTCGTTTCTTCAGATTGGTTCTGCACTCTCCGTTAGCGTGTAAATATTGCAGTTCAAACCTTACACAGGAACACCAAGGCATGGGGAGTAAGAGTTTGAGCACGATGCAAGAAAATAGTACAAATAGAGAAGGGGAGAATAACAGAATGAATTTCAAGAATTGGAAAAACGTAGCGTCCCTGCTAAGTGCAGCGGCACTCGCACTGGCTTTGGCCGGATGTGGCAATGCAACAACAAACGAGGGCACAGGTACTTCACAGCAACCGGCACAGGAGCAGTCCCAAGGCCAGGCGCAGACGGACCTCAAAACACAATATCCACTTACCGTTACGGATGCAACGGGTGAATCGTTCACCTTTGAAAAGGCACCGGCCAAAATCGTATCCGTGTCTCCGGCTGAGACGGAATCCCTGTTTGCCCTTGGTTTGGACGACCAGATCGTTGGTGTATCCGACTATGATGATTATCCGGAAGCGGCAACAACCAAAGCTAAAATGGGCGGTATCACCAAGCCCAATGAAGAGTCTATTATTGCAGCTGAAGCCGACATTGTCTTCACAGGTATCTCCATGAGCGAAGATGCAGTGAAGAAACTGCGTGAACTGGGCATTACCATTTTTAAAACGGATCCTAAATCCATTGACGATGTGATGAACAATATCGAAACCTTCGGTAAAATCACCGATCATCAGGAAAAAGCACAAGAAATCATCACACAGATGAAACAGGACGTGACGGATGTAACCGAAGCGGTGAAGGCAGTTAAACCGGAAGAGAAGAAAAAAGTATACGTTGAATTCTCCCCGGGCTGGACTGTGGGTAAAGGCGAATTCATGGATGAACTCATCACTGTAGCTGGTGGTAGCAATATTGCTTCGGACAAAGAGGGTTGGTATGAAATTAATGAAGAGAACGTGATTGCCTCCAACCCGGATGTGATCCTGTATGCCAACGATGTAATTGATGAAAACTCCAAAACACTGGATCAGATCATCAAGGCGCGCAGCGGCTGGGATCAAATTACGGCTGTGAAAAATGACGCGGTTATTGGCCTGGATGCCAACCTGCTGAGCCGTCCGGGTCCACGTGTAACTCAAGGGTTGAAAGAAGTAGCCAAAGCGATCTACCCTGACTTGTTCCAATGAGTAAAAAGCTGATCCTGTTCGGAACGACGGGCATGGTGCTGCTGGTGCTCACCGTGCTCATCTGCACGGGCATTGGTTCAGTAGCGTTGCCGATCCGGGATATTGCAGGCATCCTGATTCACAAAATTCCCTGGGTGGGCGATTGGATTACAGCGGATTGGAATAAGGCAGCCGAACAGATTATCTGGAAAGTCAGATTCCCACGTGTACTGCTTGCCGTGCTCGTGGGCGCATCGTTGGCAATTGCCGGTACGGGATTCCAGGGGGTTCTTCGGAACCCGCTGGCAGACCCGTTCACCCTGGGCGTATCATCCGGTGCTTCGGTGGGTGCAGCCTTTCTGATTTTCTTCGGATTGCAGTATGCACTGATCGGAATCTGGACGTTGCCACTGGTGGCGTTTTTGACGGGTGTAATCACGTTATGGTTTGTTATGGCACTGGCTCGTGAAGGGCGTAAAATACCTACACATAGCCTCATTCTGGCTGGTGTGGTCATGCAAAGTTTCCTGGGCGCAGTTGTTTCCTTCCTGTCGACCATGTCGAAACAGACGATTAATGAAATTATATACTGGACGATGGGAAGTCTGGCTCTGCGTGGGTGGTCGTATACGGCCATCCTTTTCCCGTATTTTCTGTTAGGGCTGGTCTTTCTCTGGAGCCGCGCACGCTCATTGAATGTGCTTGCACTGGGAGAACGTCAAGCGTCACATATCGGGATCGGAGTGGACAGGCTCAAGTTGTCGGTGCTGGCAGTTGGCACATTGTTGACTGCTGGGGCTGTCTCGGTATCGGGTGTCATCGGATTCGTTGGATTGGTGATCCCGCATATGTTGCGGCTGCTGGTGGGACCGGATTACCGACTGTTGGTACCTTTGTCTGCCATTGGTGGAGCGATCTTCATGGTGTGGGCCGATACCATTGCAAGGTCGTTGC
This sequence comes from Paenibacillus sp. BGI2013, assembly GCF_002843485.1. Lineage (NCBI taxonomy): Bacteria > Bacillati > Bacillota > Bacilli > Caryophanales > Paenibacillaceae > Paenibacillus > Paenibacillus sp. BGI2013. The sequence goes on along the minus strand of NZ_PJFA01000006.1, from coordinate 52,097 downwards.
TGGCACCAACTGAAATTCCGCTCGGTGTTGTCACCGCCTTTGTTGGTGCGCCGTTCTTTGCTTACCTGCTGAACCGGAACAAAAAGTTGCAGAAGGGGATGATGCCATGAATTCCAGTACCAGTTTCAACTCGACTTCACTTATCTCCATTAAGGGAGCAGGGAAGTCATATGGCAATCATCAGGCACTGCACAATGTAGACTGGCATGTTGGCGAAGGTGACTGGTGGGGAGTTGTCGGACCAAACGGCAGCGGCAAGTCCACCCTGATCCAGCTTATTGCCGGAACGGAACAGTTAAACGAAGGTCAGATCCGTATCGATGGTCGAGATATCGGCTCTTACAGCCGTAAGGACCTGTCACGCATGATCGCTGTATTGCAGCAGGATGGCTTGCCAGCCATCTCCTATCCTGTAAGAGACGTGGTGGAGATGGGGCGATATCCATACCAGAACTGGCTGGGGCGGGAAACGGGTGATGGGGCACTTGTAGTGGACAGGGTGCTTGAAGACCTGGGATTGACAGAACTGGCGGACAGACCGCTGGATGCACTCAGCGGCGGGCAACGTCAGCGGGTCGCACTAGCCAAAGTTATGGCTCAGGAGCCGCGGTTGCTGCTGCTGGACGAGCCGACCACGTTTCTGGATATTAAATATCAATTGCAGTTCATGGAATTGTTATCGGCATGGCGACAGAGAAATAACATTACGATTGTGGCTGTGCTGCATGATCTGAATCTGGCCGCGTTATTTTGCGATCACATTCTGGCGCTGCGTGAGGGCATGGCGGTTGGAAAGGGTACGCCTCATACATTGATCAACGATGAGAATATCCAGGATATATTTCGCGTCAAACCCGCGATTGTCTCTCATCCCGACCATGCCATACCTCAACTGCTGTTGCGGCGGGACATCGATTAAATGAAACGGGGCAACCCATATTTTGATGAAGGAAGTGCTGGTTGTATGAATAATGAACAGGTGTTGGAGCATTTAACAAGTAAGATTACTGCTCCTGACCAGGAAGTGGCGGCAGAAACCTCTGCGCACGTGGATTCGTTGACGAAGCCGCCGGGGAGTCTGGGCAAATTGGAAGAGCTGGTGATCCGTCTGGCAGGCATGACTGGCAATGCACGTCCGCGTTTTGATCACAGGGCGGTCATTGTCATGGCCGCAGATCACGGCGTAGTGGAAGAGGGCATCAGTGCTTTTCCTGCTGAAGTGACCCCGCAGATGGTCCTGAATTTCCTCGCTGGAGGTGCGGCGGTGAATGTGCTTGCCCGTCACGCCGGAGCAGATGTGATCTGTGTGGATATTGGTGTGAATGCCGATCTTGAACATCCGGACCTGCTTTCCCGTAAAATTCGTAAAGGCACGGCCAACATGGCCCGGGGTGCAGCGATGACCCGGGATGAGGCAGTCAGCGCTATCCTTGCAGGAGCCGAAGTTGTATCAGCAGAGGTGGCGAAGGGAACACAGCTGTTTGTCACCGGGGAGATGGGAATTGGCAACACCACCGCAAGTGCTGCGGTAATGAGCGCGTTAACCGGAGTTGCACCAGCTGCCGCTGTGGGGAGAGGTACAGGGATTGATGATGCAGGCTTGCAGCGCAAGGCTGCTGTAGTCAGCCGGGCGCTTAGCGTAAACGCACCAAACCCGGAAGATGCACTGGATGTTCTGTGCAAGGTGGGTGGACTGGAGATTGCCGGACTCACAGGGGTTATCCTCGCAGCAGCTGCTCATCATTGTCCGGTCGTTGTAGACGGGTTCATCTCTACCGCCGCAGCGCTGGTGGCGAGACAACTTGCACCTCTGAGTACAGCTTATATGATCGCTTCTCATACCTCACACGAAAATGGACATGAAGCGCTGCTGCGTGAACTGGACCTGAAAGCGATGCTGGATCTGGACATGCGTCTGGGTGAAGGCACGGGCGGCGTGCTTAGTCTTCATCTGATTGACGCAGCCTGTCTCATTCTGAATGAGATGGCAACCTTTGCAAGCGCGGGTGTCTCGGATGGAACAAGCCCTGCTCCAGATTCCGTTGCGTCGGTTGATTCATCCCTGCAAGGAGAGAGTTCACGATGAGTGTACTGGTGACAGGCGGCGCACGCAGTGGCAAAAGCTCCTTTGCCGAGCGTCTCTGCATGCAGCGTTCCTCGGAGGCGTGGTATGTGGCGACAGCTCAGGCGTACGATGATGAAATGCGTGAGCGTATCGCGATGCATCAGCATCAGCGGGAGGCATCAGGGTATCTGTGGCACACGATGGAGGAACCGATACATCTGCCTGCTTTGATAAGCCGCATGGGTGAAGGGCATACAGGGACTTCTGCACCCACCATTCTGGTGGATTGCCTGACGCTGTGGCTGACAAATGTTTTGTTAGCGCATGAGCATGACGAGAAGCAGGTGTTACAGGGACATTTGGACGCGTTGGTTGAAGCGATTCGAACCTATCCCGGTTTGCTTGTTTTGGTTACAAATGAAGTGGGAGATGGGATCGTACCGGAATATGCCCTTGGCAGGAAATATCGGGATTTGGCCGGTGTACTGAATCAGCGTATTGCGGCGATATGCGGTGAAGTGTTTCTGGTGACCGTAGGCATTGCGATTGAACTAAAAAGCAAGGAGTACCGCTTATGAAGGATGGCACGCCTGCTCCTCAGCGCAAACATGCGGCGGCAGCCGCTTTTCAATTTTTGTCCCGTTTCCCTGTCAAAATGCAAATCGATTTTGTCCCGCCATTGCTGCGGGAAAGTGTAGTCTTTTATCCGCTGGTCGGTGCTGCGATTGGTCTGTGTGTCTGGCTCGCGGGAGCCTTAAGTGGTGCAGTGCTTCCGGCCTTTCCGGCTGCCGTCCTGACCCTGACGTTATGGGTATGGCTCACCGGAGGGCTCCATCTTGACGGATGGATGGATACGGCGGATGGCTTGCTCAGTTATCGTACACGTGAGCGGATGCTGGAGATTATGAAGGACAGCCGTGTCGGGGCAATGGGCGTGATCGCCTGCGTGTTGCTTCTGATGATGAAGGCTGCGCTGATCGCCGATTTTATTGCCCGGGGCCAGTGGGTGTACGGTGCGCTGCTGATCCTGCCCATGATCTGGAGCCGCTGGTTCATGGTGTATGCAATGTCGGCCTGGCCGAATGCGCGCGAAGATGATGGACTTGCCGTATTGTTTAAAGGTCTGGGTGAGAGGAAGGAGGTCCAGCGTGCACGAAGTTCAGCTGTGGGCCTGACCTTGGTCGCAGGGGCACTTACGTTTGCCTCGGTGTGGCTTTTCAAGCCGGATATGGGGATTGCGGATGCGATGGTGAGTGGGCTGGGAACACTGCCATGGTGGCTATACCCGGTGACGGCAGTTATTATACTGCCTGTGGCGTGTTATTATATCGGCCGATTCGTGGCTGCCCGGATCAGTGAACGGCTCGGTGGTTTAACCGGGGATACGTATGGTGCCATGAATGAGCTGCTGGAGGCGGCTTTGTTGACCGTGCTGAGTGTGCTTCAAGGACTGTTCTGGCTGTAACTTTTGAAATATGAAGCAGTATGGAAAGTGTTACGCATGAGGTTGGGAGTAAGGTGATCTGGATATAACATGGAGACAGGGGGAGAGAGCGTGGAAGATAAGCCATCACAACCAGCGGCGGTACTGATGCTGCAAGGAACGGCTTCCGATGTGGGCAAAAGTGTCATCACAACGGCATTGTGCCGGATTTTTAAGCAGGATGGCTTCAAGCCTGCTCCGTTCAAGTCACAGAATATGGCATTGAATTCCTATGTGACGGAAGATGGCAAGGAGATTGGTCGGGCCCAGGGGGCACAGGCCGAAGCCTGTGGTATTGAGGCGACAACCGATATGAATCCAATCCTGATCAAGCCGGTGAGGGACATGCATTCGCAGATCGTGGTACATGGTGTACCTTTTGCCCAGATGAGTGCATCGGACTACCGTCAGCATTTCCTGCCTGAAGCAAAGCAGACGGTTATGGATGCGTTGAACCGGCTACGGGATACCTATGATATTGTGCTGATGGAAGGAGCGGGCAGTCCGGCCGAGATCAATCTGAAGGACCGGGATATCGTCAACATGAATCTGGCAGGCTGGGCCGATGCGCCGGTGATTCTGATCTCCGATATTGATCGGGGCGGAGTGTTTGCTTCCATTGTAGGTACGCTGGAGCTGCTGGAACCCCATGAGGTGGCGCGAGTCAAAGGGTTCATTATCAACAAGTTCCGCGGTGATCTGTCCCTGTTGCAACCAGGACTCGACTGGCTCGAAGAACGGACAGGCATTGCAGTATTAGGTGTTTTGCCTTACATAAGAGATATTCAGATTGAAGCAGAGGATTCGGTGGTGCTGGACTCCATGCGTCATGGTAAATCCGGCAAAACCGAGCTGGATCTGGTGGTAATCCGATATCCGCGAATTTCCAACTTTACAGACTTTGACGCACTTTCCCGTGAACCGGATGTGAATGTGCGTTACGTGACCTCGCCAGAGGAATTGGGTAGTCCGGATGCCATTCTTCTACCAGGTACGAAGGATACCATAGGTGACCTGGCATTTCTGCGTGAGTCTGGGCTGGAGCAGGCGATTGCGAGCCAGACCGAGCGTGATCATGTTCAGCTCGTAGGAATATGTGGCGGATACCAGATGCTGGGACGTCATCTGAAGGACCCGTTTGCTGTGGAGGCCAATCAGATCCAGGAAGCAAAAGGACTTGGCTGGCTCCCGCTATCGACAACATTTCTTCAGGAAAAGCAGACCGTCAGAGCTTCCGGACGGGTGCAGCCTGATCACCCGATTCGTCTGTATGGTGAGCAAGATGTAGCAGATGCTTCATTACCCATTAACGGATATGAGATTCATATGGGCGTTACGGAGTGTCACGAGCCTGAACGTGTAACCGCATTGTTTGAAATCTCGCATCCAGGTGGTCAACCTTTCCAAGAAGGCTGGGGCTCAGTAGATGGCAGCGTGTGGGGAACCTACCTGCATGGTTTGTTTGAAAGTGATCAATTCCGACGTTCGTGGCTGAATGCCTTGCGTGCAGGAAAGGGGCTGGCTCCACTTCAGGAGACGTATAGTGCGCATGAGCGTAAGGAGATGGAGTTCGATCGGGTAGCTGAATCGTTGCGTTCAGCATTGGATATGAAGCGTGTGTACGAGATTATGGGTGTTCAGGCACCCGAGTGAAACAACAATACCCCCATGTCGGACAAACCGTTCTATAGAAACGGAATGTTAGCGGCATGGGGGTATTGTATATCCTATGATTAAATGAGGTTTAAAACAGGTGATGATAGGTTAATGGTTAACCTGTTAGTTTATTTTGAAATTTTTCATAGCGGATTGCAGCTCTACAGCTTGTTCATGCAGATGACGAACTGTATTCGAATGTGAGTCCATCTCGCTGAGCTGCAGATCTGCTGTTGAAGCAATCTGTAACATGCTCTCACGGGATTTGGTCGTAATCTGTGCCGTTTCTTCAACGGATGCACTCACTTCTTCAGCACCAGCAGATACTTGTTGTGTAGAAGCCGAGACGGTCTGAATGGTCAGATTCACGTTCTGAATCAATTCATTCAGTTGCTGGAAGGCAGAGCCTGCTTGTTGAACGACCCTTGTGCCTGAACCAATCTCCTGGGTTACACGGTTCATGGCATCAACCGAGCGTTCAGCATCTTCACGAATGGTACCCAGATAATCCGAAATTTCTTCGGTGGCTGTCTTGGATTGCTCGGCAAGTTTGCGAACTTCTCCAGCAACAACAGCGAATCCGCGGCCATGCTCTCCGGCACGTGCTGCTTCGATGGAGGCATTGAGTGACAGCATGTTAATCTGTTTGGTGATTTCAAAAATCGAAGCAACAATGGTGCCGATGGCTACCGAACGTTCATTCATAGTTTCAACATATCGCAACGATTCGCTTGCTGTCTGGCCTACACGCTCCATCTGCTCAATGGCATTCTGAGCCAGTCGGTTACCGTTAACTGCCTCGTTGGCTGCTTCACCAATCTGGTCAGACACTTCAGCAGAAGAAGAAGCAATATGCATGATACCTTGCGTAATTTCTTCCATAGCTCTGGCGTTCTCGGATGCGCTTGACGCAATGCTGATGCTGCCTTTTTCTGCATCTTCTGCAGAGCGGCTGGAGTTTCGAACCATACCGGACATCGATTCAACCCGCTGAAGCAGGTCATTGGAGCCTGATACAACTTCATTGGACGTGGACAAGGCACGGCTAATCATTTCTTTCAGGTTATGCGTCATCGTCTGGAAGCTTGCGGCAAGCTGGGCAATTTCATCTTTACCTTTGATCTCTAGTTCAGCGGTCAGATCACCCTGGGATATTTGTTTGCTATGTTGGACGAGCTTGATGATTGGTTTGGTAACTCTTTTGATCATACTAGTGGAGATAAGCCAGCCGAGCACAAACACTAATGCTGTAATCCCAAGGCACAACCAGAAAATCTGGGTAATCTTGTCTTGAATGAACTGGGCATCCATGCTCACAGCCATAATCATGTTACTTCCTGCAATGGGGATAAAGGCTGCTTTATGTACACCAAAGGAATCGGAGTAGACCTCGCTGATTACCATTTCTTTGTTCTCAATAGCTGCATTCATTGCGGGTTCTACACTAATTTCATCCTGGGCTTTCATGTTTGAAGAAGGGTTGGCCACAACGACTTTGGCTGAGCCATCTTGAATAGCAACAACGTAAGCCGCATCCAAATTATGTTCTTTTGCTTTATCTGCCAGGTACGATTCCACGGTCATGGCAGCACCTTCAGAACCGGCTCCGCCACTCTGTACCTGTAGGATTTTGGATGCTGAAGTATTCTTGTATATATCCTGAATGGACGTGTTTAGGACTTTGTCAAACTGCGGTAGCACGTAGCTTTGAATAATATTCATCGATACGGCATAAAAACTAATACTGAACAACAGGGAAGCAACCAGCAGAACGAGGAACAAGGTGCCTCTGATTTTACCGGCAACGGTGCGATTACGAAACATATGATCATCCTTTCACGTCAAGTTCATTAACATTGTCGCTTTTCCGTAATCCTAAGACCTATCTACCAATGAAGAAAGACCTAAATTGAACATTGAGAAAACTTGGGAATAAGCGGATATACCTATATTACAAAATTAACCGGAGGTTGAATAGAACAATTTTCACGATTTGGTGTATTTTTTTCAGAAATAGATGAATCTGTTACATGCATATTACATAATATCAATTAATACCTACCAGAATAGTTTGTTATATGTTATATTGTAAAATGTCTTTGTCGGAAGTACAAAAGATAGAAGAGAAAACCGGATATTCTCCGGTTACACACATGCCTGAGGAGGATTTAAAGAAATGGATACTTTTCTAGTCATATTGAATGTAGTGGTTATACTTGCCTTACTTGGTATCCTCTACTGGATGCAGAAAAAGCATATCTCCTTTACGAAACGCGTATTTGCGGGTCTGGGACTGGGGGTTGTTTACGGGGTTATTCTTCAATTGGTGTACACATCAGGTTCTGATGTAGTTACGAAATCAGTCGATTGGTTCAATCTGGTCGGTTCAGGATATGTTCGTTTGTTGCAAATGGTCGTGATCCCATTGATCATGGTGTCGATCATTTCGGCCATTATGAATCTGAAGGGCAAACAAAATCTCGGCAAAATGAGTGTTTCCATTATTGCCATTCTGTTGATCACCACAGCGATTGCCGCAGGGGTCAGCATTGTGACCAGTCTGGGCTTCAACCTGACTTCCATTGAGATTCAAGGAGGAGACCGGGAGAATGCGCAGATTCAGAAGGTGGAGGAACGGCTTGTTGATGTGAAGGATCAGACCATCCCTCAGCAAGTGTTGGAATTCATTCCTTCGAATCCATTTGCAGATATGACAGGAGAACGTCGTACATCCACACTGGCGGTGGTTATCTTCTCCGCGTTTATCGGTGTAGCCGTTCTTGGACTGGATCGCAAAAAACCTCAGCAGGCGGAGACGTTCCGCGGTATGGTTAATGCGGTATACGCGGTGGTTATGCGAATTGTTACACTGGTGCTGAGGCTTACGCCTTACGGGATTTTAGCACTGATTACAAAGGTAACGGCGACAACCAATGCGGAAGAGATATTAAAGCTCATCAAATTCGTGATTGCATCTTATATCGCGCTGGCGATCATGTTTATTATTCACCTGATCATTATCTCGCTGTCTGGGTTCAACCCGATTACGTATTTGAAGAAGGTGCTGCCAACACTGGTATTTGCCTTTACATCCCGTTCAAGTGCAGCGGCGATCCCGCTGAATGTGGAGACTCAGACGAAGAAACTCGGCGTATCGGACGGCATTGCGAACCTGTCTGCAAGCTTTGGGGCTACGATTGGGCAAAACGGGTGCGCCGGGATCTATCCGGCCATGCTGGCGGTGATGATTGCTCCGACGGTCGGCATCGACCCGCTGAGCTGGGACTTCATTGTGACTTTGATCCTCGTAGTCATGATCAGTTCGTTTGGTGTGGCTGGCGTTGGCGGTGGGGCAACCTTCGCTTCCCTGATCGTATTGTCCACCATGAATCTGCCTGTGGCTCTGGTTGGACTGCTCATTTCCGTGGAGCCGCTGATCGACATGGGTCGTACAGCGCTTAACGTGAACGGGTCGATGACATCAGGACTCGTAACGAGCAGAATTTTGAAGGAAAACGATCGGGACACGTTTAACGATCAGAGTCGTGAGCTGGATTCTGCGGCTCAGGCTTAATACAGAATGGATTAGATAGAAGCTCACATTAAGATAGCTAGAGCCGTCTACAAATCAAGTGAGAAAAGCCGTCCTTCGGAGGAATCCGGAGGGCGGTTTTTTTTGCGGCAATCAAACTATGCTGTGCACAGTGGTGAAGCAGTCTTCTTTTTCTATACACGGTGCAAGGGGAATAGAGGTAGGAAAAACTAGTATGGTCGAGAGGGAAGCGGAGGAATATAGAAGGGGTCGTAGTCACTCAGGCACGCTTGGAGTTATTTAGTTCTGTTCATGGGACGAGAAATGTGATAGAGTATTCATGTTTTGGCCCTGAGCCAAACCGCGGTTCGTAACCATCCCGCGTAATCAAAACTAGGAAGGCAGTGTATGTATTTATGTTTAACTTAGGGTGGGGAGCAGTTTTTGTTCTCGTAACTTATGGATTTTTCCTGCTGTGTTACCGCTTGTTCGGTAAAAAAGGTCTCTATGCCTGGATTGGTGTGGCTACGGTTATAGCCAACATTCAGGTGACCAAAACGATAGATATCATGGGAATTGTACTGACGTTAGGCAACACGATGTATGTCAGCATGTACCTGACCAGTGACCTTCTTAATGAAAAATATGGACCAGGTGAGGCACGCAAGGCCGTATGGTTTGGATTCTTCACGCTCATCATGACAACGGTTCTGATGCAGATGGTGTTGTTCTTTGAACCGGCACCAACAGACTTTGCACAGGAATCTATGGCGAAGTTGTTCGGTCTGCTGCCACGTTTGGCACTCGGAAGTCTGACAGCGTACTTCATCAGTCAGTTCCTGGATGTACGATTGTACTCCTGGCTGCGCAAGGTGGCCCCAGGGCGCAATCAGTTGTGGATTCGCACCAACGGTAGTTCGATCATCAGTTCATTTGTGGATACACTGGTGTTCTGCACAATCGCGTTTGCGTTCATCTATCCTTGGGATGTTTGGCTGGAAATCTTCCTCACGACGTATATTATCAAATTTGTATTAACTGCGGTCGGAACGCCGTTTCTGTATGCTGCACGTAGCTTTAAGTTTAAGGATGAAGCTTAGACAATATTCAAAGAGTATCACTTGAAAAAAACCTCTGCGCGGTCAATTGTAATTCGGACTCTGCAAGGTTTTTTTTCATAGAAAAGACCCGAAACAAGAAAATCCTTTTTACATTTTTATGAAAAAGTTATAATATAAACGACCTGTCGTTATGAGCGTGTATCAATAGGAACGATCATTTCATACAAAGGGGAATCGCACATGTACTCTACACTGCGTTATACACTGGAAAGCAATGGCACAACCTACGAGAATGATAGCATTAATGCCTCGTTATTGGTGGAGTTGATCTCCAATCTGGAATTGCAGGAATTCGTAGTACTTGTACCTTCCGAGCTGGTGGAGGGAAGTATGTATATGCAGGCTGCTGCGCTTGAGGAACCAGGGCAGATGGTGGCGGAGATTCGTTTGCAGGAAGGCGAGGACGGTTTCCGACATTACAGCTGCAGAACAACAGATACGACTGGGATTATTCAATGGTTTCTGGATTACTGGGGGAAGCAACAGCTGCCACAGCTGGAGTCTTGGCAGGATATCACGCATGAGTTTGACTAATGGTAAATGAGTGAGCAGGAATAAAATTACGTAGAATGCAGACGGAGTAATTTAGGATATGCTTTGTATTAATTAAAATCCCGCAACCCATGATATTTATGGATTTGCGGGATTTTTGCGTTCGCGTGTGTACGTGCTACTTTTTCTGTATACAGGCCTGAGGCGTACGCGAAAGGAGTATATTATTTTGAAGATACGGTTCAGCACAGTTTTGTGCAGTTTAGTTCATGATGCATAATATCGGCTAAGCATTGATGTATCTGGGCTATTTTTGACATAGATCCAATTGGATTAGTCAGTAAGGATTTGCAGTTCTTTTGGATATGTCGTCAGAACTTCGATACCCGTCTCGGTCACAATTACATCATCTTCGATACGGACGCCGCCTGCTGCGGTATAGATGCCCGGTTCAATCGTGAATACGGTACCTTCATTCAGGATGTCCATATTCTCTCCATGAAGAGAAGGATACTCATGTACGTCGATACCCAATCCATGGCCTACTCTGTGCATGAAACGTTCGCCGTATCCCGCTTCTTCCGTGACCTGGCGTGCTGCACGATCCACTTCGGCGCAGGTAATGCCTGGTTTCACGATTTGGATAGCAGCTTCGTTTGCTGCGAGCACAGTGTTATAGATGGTTTTGAGTTCAGGAGAGATGTCACCAAAGGCGAATGTACGTGTGATATCCGAGGCATACCCTCCAGCATACACACCCATGTCAAACATCAACAGGTCACCATGTTGCAGTTTCCGTTCACCCGGTGTACCGTGTGGCAGACCTGTTTTGGGTCCCGTGAGCACCATGGTATCAAAGGAAGGACCATCGGCACCCAGCTTTTTCATCTGATACTCCATCTCTGCGACAAGTTCGATCTCGGTTACGCCTGTGCGAACATGAGAGAGTCCTTGACGCAATGTTTCTTCAATCAGATAAATGGCGTGGCGAATGCGGGCTACCTCATCCGGTGTTTTTTTCACACGTAATGTGCGAAGCAGGGGGCCAACATCTTCAAAGCTGGCAGCACCGAGAGCGGCGGTCAGTTGTTCATAACGTGCGACTGTTACGTATTCTTTTTCAAGACCTACCCGGCCCAAGCGCCCCTGATAACGATCAAACAAAGCGTATGGGTTATCGGTATCCGTGTGAGTGGCAATGTTGGATACCGAGGAAGCGGCAGCGGCAGCTTCTGCGTCCAGTGCGGGTACAATCAACAGGGGCTCTTCGCCGCTTGCGAGCACCAGACCGAGGAAGCGTTCATGCGGATTGCTCGCAAATCCAGTTAAATAGTAGATATGTTTTGGATCTGTGATCAGCATGGCGTCCAATCCTTGCCCGGACAGATCGGCTTCAAGACGAGATAAAGGGTTTTGATTCATAAGTGTAGTTGTCCACCTTTCCATTCATACTATCCTTCTATTATAAAAGATTATGATGGAATTCCAAACTGCGGTGATTTCATATCGTCGGAATACCTTGAATTCTCGGTTTAAGCGGCTGGTATGAAGGGTAATACAGGGCGAAACCGCTTAACAGATGAATAATAACACCACAACAATAGAGAGCAATCCATTAATAATACGTTGAAGCTTGACTTATTTATTTTATACAGAAGAACGAAATACGAAGGGAGATGTAATCATGAATAATCGAGTAACCGTTCCGCTGTATGCTTCATTATTAAGTGTGGCACTGTTAACCGCGTCATGTTCTTCAGGCGAACCTTCTACGGGAGGAACAGAGCAGACGTCTCAGGGACAGGGAACAGGTCAGGGACAGACGGCCAACGGAGGCAATACCGGTGCAAGTGGAAATGAGAGTGGAGCGCAGGGAGAGACGGTTATTCCGTATCAGGCTTCCGTACTGGTTGAAGGACTGAATGCACCATGGGAGATTGTGAGTGTGCCTGATGGTCGGATGTTTGTAACGGAACGCCCTGGTGCGATTCGGGTCATTGAGGATGGAAAACTAGCACCTGAACCACTGATTGATTTCTTAGCCCCGTTTAATGAAGAAGGTGAAGGAGGTGAAGGAGGTCTGTTGGGCCTTGCAGCTGATCCGGACTTTGAGGAGAACGGTTACTTGTATGCATACCACTCCTATCTGGAAGGCGACGATATTGCGAATCGGGTGTTACGCCTCAAGGTGAATGATGGCAAAGCGGTCATAGATCAAGAGTTGCTTGGTAACATTCCAGGCGGAACGAATCATAATGGTGGGAGGATCAAAATTGGCCCGGACAAGTTGCTCTATATCACGACAGGTGAGCGTTATGAACCGGAACTGTCACAGAACAAAGATAGCCTTGGAGGTAAAATATTGCGGATAGGTCTCGACGGATCGATCCCAGCAGACAACCCATGGCCGAATTCACCTGTATACAGTATGGGACACCGTAACGCACAGGGACTGGCATGGAATCCGGAAAACGGTTACCTCTATTCCACGGAGCATGGTCAGCGTAATCATGATGAGATCAACCGGATTGTGGCCGGAGAGAATTATGGCTGGCCCGAGGTAGAAGGAGACGACGATGACAATGGCGCATATCAGGCTCCGCTTGCACATAGTGGGAACGATACATGGGCGCCGTCTGGTGTAGCTTTTGTAGAAGAAGGACCTTGGGCTGGATCACTGATTGCTGCAAATCTGCGTGGAGAGCAGCTGCTGAAGGTCACTCTTTCGGAAGATGGCACACAGGTGGAGAAGGTGGAACCCATCTTCGAAGATGAATGGGGCCGGATTCGTAATGTGAGTGCTGGTGAGGACGGGAAGTTATATGTGCTTACGAACAATCGGGATGGACGAGGATCGCCACGTGATGGAGATGACAAGCTGATTGTACTAACTCCGGAGAGCTGAGTCGGGGTCAGGGGAGAGAAAATCAGTGTTGTAGGACAACGTCGAACCGAACTCGTCTCCCCGTAAGGTAGTGGATGGAGTAAGTTTAAAACGAACGGTTGCCGCTTATCTTGAGCCAAAGCCCTGAAGTGCTCTGAATCTGAATCGCTCTAAATAAAATTTTTCTAAAGAACCTGACGCACCTTAAATAGAGGTTTGGCGGCGTTCATAGAATTTAACGAACCTCAGCCACGCTATAATGCCAAAATTCACTCGAAACCTGCGGAAAAACCAATGAAATGAGTAACTAAGGTGTCTGGAGTTCGTTAGAAAAACTTGATACTCAAAATACTGCGTATAGGGTGTCTGAGATTCGTTACAAAACAACACCAGTGCAGTAGAGTAGTAGAAGTGCGTGGTTAACTAAAGGAGCTGTCCCCGTCAAGTTCATGACATTGGGACAGCTCCTTGATTGTAATGTATGTGTCATCCTAATCTTGAATGAGCTACAACGCACAATGCCGCACGAAGAGAAACAGCGTTAATAGGATGCGTTATCGTTCCAAAAAACTCACAGCTCCGCGTTCTTTACTACTCTGCGCTCTCCGCAAGTGTGGCAATACGCTGAGCCGGATCATTCATGTACTCTCCACCGTGATAACAGAGAACCTTATTGAGCTTAAGGTCGGTCAGTTTCTTCAGGCTTCGCAGCGCTTCAGGCATGTCCGGTGTCGCTTGTGGTGCAGGGCCAACCAGTTCATCATCGACCACACGAAGTTCATCGGCAACGAGCAGGAACTGTTGCTCCCCGAAATACAGGCAGATATGACCTGGTGTATGTCCCGGTGTATGAATGACCTGTGTACCACCTTGAAGGGGTAATATGTCCCCGTCTGCCAGCGCTCTGCTAATGTTCACTTCAGGGAGCTGCAAGAGCAGTTGATCTGCCAGTGCCAAAACGGGCGCGGGTAGCAGAGCACGACGTTCAGGCGTGAACTTGATCAAAGGTTTCTCACCTGTTAGATATGGAATCTCATCGGCATGTGCCCAGATTTCCAGATCAGGGATGGCATCCAGCAGAGCTCCCAAGTTACCGATATGATCGATGTCCTGATGAGTAATAATCACACGTTTGACGTCCGAGAGCTGTACGCCCTCTTGTTCCAATGCGGATTGAAGTTCTGCAAATTGTCCGATCATGCCTGTATCCACCAAGGTAACGCCATCTACATCACGAAGCATGACGGGGAATATGGGGCTGTTCCCGGAAGGTGTGGGAATCTGAAGATTTAGCACAGTAATCGAAGTTGTTGGATGGCTCATGGTTATTCGGACCGTAGTCCGGTACACCTCCTTATATTTTTTAGCGATGATTGTTGTTATTCAGGGCGATTATATTTCAAGTGTTTTCTATATTTTTTTACCGTATGGAGCAGTGCTTCGAACGTTTCTTCTTCATTACTGCCGTCCTTAACGATGGTGACAAATGAGAAATTATCATGAACAAGTTTGTTCCTCGTCTGAAACACCAGACTAAGGGCTTCAGCGAAGTTTTCTTTTTCGGGTTCCAGAGCAATGAACTCTTTACTCAGTTCGGCCTGAATAATCTCCATGTTGGAGCGTGCACGGTAGGCAGGAGTTTTCATCAGCTGAGTCGAATTAAACTTTTTCTGATATACGTCTCTGTACAGTTGATGTAACATTTGTTCAATAATGGCGCATAGTTCGATGACCAGTGAAGCATATCTTCGGTTTTTACGTTTTCGGGTGAGCTCACGTGTTTCTTCTTTGTCCAAAATACCGTATTTTTCATACAGCGTAGAATCAACGTTCTGCAAGATTTCCTGATATTCCTGTTCGAGTAGTGCGATTTCAAGTTTGGCTTGTTTTTTAACTTTTTTAAAATCCTCTTTGGTCAGCATACTTGTCCTCCCATGGAAACCGAGATGTGATCCTATCATTATCTCATATTGTCCGTCGTCGCGCCTCTAATTTCGGAACCTCAGGTTCAGAAGGGAAGTACCTCATGTCCAATCAGACAGCAATTGTAACAGGAGCTAACTCAGGTATGGGGTTGGCAACCACCATTGAACTTGCAAGGCAAGGATATCGCGTAATTATGGCATGCCGCAGTGAGAAGCGCGGACAGGAGGCTCTTCAGGAAGCTGTGCGTCAGTCCGGTTCTTCTGCGATTGAATTGATGCTGTGTGACCTGGGTTCACTCGAAAGTATACGCCAGTTTGCCGGCACATTCCGCGAGCGTCATGATCACCTTGACGTTCTGGTTAATAATGCGGGGGTAGTGATGGTTAAGCGGAAGGAAACCTCAGACGGGTTCGAACAGAGTATCGGCATTAACCATCTGGGACATTTCCTGCTGACCTTACTTTTGATAGAACCTCTGAAAGCTGCGAAGCAGGGACGGGTTGTGAACGTTTCGTCAGGTGCCTACAAGGCCGGCAAAATCCACTTCGAAGATCCACATCTGCACAAAGGTTATAATCCGATCAAAAGTTATGCTCAATCCAAACTGGCGAACGTGCTGTTCACTCGTGCACTGGCTAGCAAACTGTCAGGTACGTCTGTCACAGTGAACTGTCTACACCCTGGTGCGGTGGGAACGAGTATTGGCGTAGATCGCAATACCGGATTTGGCACACGCATTATGGCGTTTGCAGGTAAACTTCCATTCTTTCTGTCCCCTGAAGAAGGGGCGCGAACGGCTGTTTATCTGGCCACAAGCCCTGAAGTCGTCGGCATCACCGGTCGTTACTTCTATCAACAGAAAGAGCAGCAGCTGAAGGCACATGCCGTTGCCGATGCTTCAGCTGAGCGTTTCTGGACGTGGAGCGAAGAACAGGTGGGGCTAAGAGATGACGAGAAGTTGTAATTCAGCACAAGCTGATGAGTGACTCATGAATAGAGTCGTTACATATTTTATACTTTTGCCTTCACAGCTTGTTGAATCATTTCGATAACAGCTTCAATACGTTGGATGCCTTGATCTCCCTGACCGTATGCACGGACAGAGGCGGATGAGGCATTTTTCTCATTCTCACCAAGCACGAGCGAATAAGGCACTTTTTCCATCTGGGATTCACGGATTTTGTACCCGAGCTTCTCGCTACGAAGATCTGTTTCTACCCGAATGCCCGCAGCACGGAGTTGGCTCTGTACTTGGAGTGCATAGTCTTCGTAATGATCTGATACAGGCAACAGCTTCACTTGCACAGGTGCGAGCCAGAGTGGAAATGCTCCTGCATAGTGTTCAGTCAGGATGCCGATGAAACGATCGATGGAACCGTAGATGGCACGATGGATCACGACAGGACGGTGTTTCAGACTATCTTCGCCAATGTAAGTGAGGTCGAACTTCTCCGGCATTTGAAAATCAAGCTGGATTGTTCCGCACTGCCAGCTACGCTTCAGCGCATCGAGGATATGAAAGTCAATTTTCGGTCCATAAAAAGCACCGTCCCCTTCGTTAATGCGATACTCCACGCCCCGACGATCTAGTACATTTTGCAATGCGCGTTCCGCTTGATCCCACAGCTCTTCCGATCCCATGGAATCTTTCGGACGAGTGGACAATTCAATCTTATATTCGAATCCAAAGATATCGTACATACGTCCGATCAGTGAGATCGCCTGATTGATCTCGTCCTCGATCTGCTCTGGCATGACGTAGAGATGGGCATCATCCTGGCAGAATGTCCGCACACGCATCATGCCGTTCAGGGCACCTGAGAATTCATGACGGTGAACCTGACCAAATTCCATCATGCGAATTGGTAATTCGCGATAGGAATGAAGTGTATTTTTGAAGATCAGCATATGCCCAGGACAGTTCATCGGTTTCAGTGCAAAAGTGGCATCGTCCACTTCTGAGAAATACATATTGTCCTTGTAATGCTCCCAGTGACCGGATTGCTCCCACAGACGATTGTTCATCATAAGAGGAGTCCGAACTTCCTGATACCCTTCCTGCAATTGCAACTCACGGGAGAACTGCTCCAGTTCAGTGCGAACAGTCATACCTTTGGGCAGATAGAAGGGCATGCCGGGCGCTTCTTCGGAGAACATGAACAGTTCAAGCTCTTTGCCAAGTTTACGATGATCCCGTTTCTTTGCTTCTTCGAGCATGTGCAGATGTTCATCCAGTTGGGCTTTGTTCGGGAAAGCAGTGCCGTAGATACGTTGCAGCATCTTATTATCCGAGTTACCCCGCCAGTACGCACCAGCTACATTCAACAGCTTGAACGCTTTGATCCGACCAGTGGATGGAAGATGGGGACCGCGACACAGATCGAAGAACTCTCCTTGATCATAGATCGAAAGCTCGGCGTCCTCTGGCAAATCCCGAATGAGTTCAAGCTTGTAAGGGTCCTGGATTTCTCCGAAGATACGGAGGGCTTCCTCCCGGTTAACGACCCGGCGACTGATCTTATGATTTTCCTGAATGATTTTGTTCATTTCCCGTTCAATGGCAGCCAAATCACTGATGGACAAGGCATGCTCCAGATCAACATCGTAATAGAATCCATCTTCAATGACTGGGCCGATACCCAGTTTCACTTGTTCTGCACCGTAAATGCGTTTGAGCGCCTGTGCGAGCACATGTGCTGCGCTGTGACGATAACGATACAGACCTTCCGCACTTTCTAAAGTAACGATAACAAGTTCGCAATCTTGCTGGAGCACCCAATCGAGATCGACATTTTGAACATCTACAATACCGCCGATAGCCTGTTTCCCAAGACTTGTACTGATAGATGAGGCAACCGCACCTACAGTGATGCCTGCTTCGTAAGAACGTATCGCGCCACCTTGCAGATGGACCTCAATGGAATGACTGGATGGTTGAAGATCATTTGCTTGGTTGTTTATTTCGTTACCTGATTTGTTGCTTACTGAGTTACTGTTTTCTTGTTTGCTCATGTGAACCACTCTCCATTTCTTAAAATGAAAGCGCAAAAAACACCCGTCCCGGAAAAGGGACGAGTGCGCTTGGCTCGTGGTTCCACCCTAATTTTGGTTATGGTGCACCCTGCTCTCGGCCAGCCGCCGGAACAGAAAACATCATAACCCTCATTGGAATCCGTTATCGGGGATCAGGCGGTGAACTCTACTGGCAACAAGCCAAACATCCGAGGGAAGTTCGAAATGCTGAGGTTCGAGGTCACGGCTGCAGAGGGGTAATTCCGGTCCGTTCGCTGAAGAAGGTTTCACCAATCCCCTCTCTCTCTGGGCAGCACGCAAACGAAATCATGTCTCTGGTCATCGCCAAATATGTTAGATCAACTCATTCAAATTATTCTGAAATGTGTTGCATTCAATATTAATATATTGGAACAGGTGTTATTGAGTGTCGATTATATAGACTGAAAATGGAAAGGTCAAGCGGAACATTTTAATTGGTTTCGGACGGCCCATCCCATATTAAGCGAATGATCGTTCCTTCACCAGGGGTGGACTGTACCTCAATACGACCATTCATGGCTTCGATCAAACCTTTGGTTACCGCCATGCCCAGCCCTGATCCAACGTCCGATGTACCTGTATCTGTACCGCGATAGTATCGTTCAAATAACTTCCATACCATCTCGGAGTCCATGCCTCTTCCATTATCGGCAAACTGAATGCTGAATTCATCTGATTGCTTACCAGAATGCACACTGACAACCAGGATGGACTCGGGCGGATTATGAAGAAGGGCATTGGCGGTCAGATTATCCACAATTCGTTCAAACGACGGAATATGGACAAGTCCATACACAGGCACTTCGGAAGGTTGAAATAGGATGCGACCTTCCCCATATGCCGGATTCCGTTCTGCGCGCTGGATCAGATCACGGAGTAACGTATTTACGTCAGTCTCTTCCACCACAGGTTGATATCCACCACTGCGTAATCGATAGGTCATGGCAAGGTCGTTGACAAGCCTGTCCATATACATGGACTTATCGAGCATTATGCCTGCGAATTCCCTGACTTCCTCCGCGGTCCAGCTATACTTATCCGCCTCAAGCATATGAGCATATCCCTGAATGGAGGAGAGGGGGGTCTTCAGGTCATGTGTTATGCCAGCAATCCACTCCTCCCGCAGAGAATCGGTCTGTTTCCGAAGTTCTTCATCTTGCTTCAAAGTATGAGACAGGGCCTGCATGGAGCGAAGCACTTCAGCATACACGTTGTATTTTCGCTTCCACTTTCCGTTACGACGCTGACTGCGAGGCACTCCAAAGGCTCCGGTAGGTTCCTCGTAATGTCCTCGTTCCAGACGCTGTAACCATTGGAGCATATGCAGCATGGGTGAACCGAATCGGTTGGCATACCAGAAGGCAAGCAAAATGAGCAGAATGATGATGGATACAATCAATACAACCAATGCCGGTTCCAGAATAAAATTGTAGGGGTTCTGATCACTGTTCAACGCCGGATCAACAGGGATGCTAATCAGCCAAGTGGTTTCACTCTGTTCGTCGTACCACGTTGCAACAGACAGGCCAGATCGACTCGGATAGCGAACTTGCAGAACGAGTTCCTGAATGGTGTATTCGGTCGGTACGCCCATGGCTGGTTTGTTGAAGGAAGAAATTTCACGTCCTGACGGGTCCAATATTTGAAGATAAGCATTGGCAGTACGAAGGGCCTCCTGTTGGTTGGGCTGAAGATTAAGCTTCCCGTTGGTAAAAGCAAGATCTGAACGAATGTTATTCATTAAGGACTTGGCCGGGTTACGCTCACCATATAACAAGGTAAAATCCTTTCCGTTCTTCTCCCGGATCAGCATGGCGATCTGATAAGGGAACGGCTTCTGGCTTTCCCAGTATGCAATCAATTCCCCCGGTTTATAGTGAGTAGGAACATCGGCAGGTGTGTGATATTCATCAATGGCGTAACCTTGTTCATCCAGAACCTGGAGCCAGCCTTGATTTTTGTCCACTTGCTTCAGCAATTCGGGGTCATATCGGATGGTGTCATCCGGCATGATCTCTGCTGTACTAATCAATTGGTCCAGACCGTTAAGAGCAAAATCATCGATCAGATTCACTTCATTTACCTTTTGCACGACCCAGTAAGTGGCTACAGAACCAAGCAGGATGATAAGAACGACTGCACCGGCAAGCATCCCGATAAACCGGGTCATTAACCTGCGACGAATACTCATGGGCGTGACACATGTTCCGGCTGAATCAGTTTGTACCCCAGACCCCGGACGTTAACAAGAAACACCGGATTGGAAGGATCGGCTTCAATGCGCTCCCGAATGCGGTGAATATGAACCATCACGGTATTGTCATCACTAATGGCTTCCGAGCCCCAGACCCGCTCATATAGATCTGATTTGGTGAAAATTCGATTGGGATGTTTGCAGAAAAAGAGTAACAGTTGGAACACAAGTGCCGGACAAGATACGGACTCACTTTCAACACGAAGTTCACCAGCCCACTCCAGCACTTGAAACCGTCCAAAGTCGTACACGCCTTCCGATGTGCTGGGAGATGACGTATTTACGTTAGATGGGACATGATCCGAGATCGCTACGCTTTTAGATGGTAAATAACGCTTCAGTAATGATTTAATTCGAGCAACGACTTCCAGCGGATTAAAGGGTTTGGCGACATAATCGTCGCCACCAACGGCGAATCCGGTTAATTTGTCATAATCGGTTGTTTTGGCCGTTAGAAACAGGATGGGCGCATCGGTGACCTGCCGTAGAAAAGGACAGATTTCCAGTCCACTTTTGCCAGGAAGCATGATGTCGAGCACGATGCAATGATACGTCTTGTTGTTACATGCCTCGATGGCAGCTTCGCCTGTTGTAACGGTATCAATATCGAGAAACTGCTCTTTGAGCAGAACGGTTTTGAGCATATGCAGAATAGCCTGTTCATCATCCACAAGCAGTAATGAGACGTTATCCATAGTTTAAAAATGACCTCCTGATCCTTCCGTTGTGTGTATTGCTAATCATACCATCCAAGAAGGCTGTATAGCGTACGAGCTATCTTAACGGAATCTTAATTATACAACCTCAAAAGGCGTTGCAAGTTTAACTACATGTAAGATGGGGTTAGACGAAGGATAAGACTCATTCTGTACACTTAACTGGAAAGTATAACGATTAGGGCGTGTCTAAAAACTCCGAAGGGAGCAGATTTTGCCGAATTTTCGTTCCAAGCAAGGAAGTTTTCCGCAGGCGTGCCGGGGCACGTCAAGGGAAATTGACGCAGCAGGGGGCGAAAAGGCGGTAAAAGATGCACTTCAGCGAGTTTTGAGACGCGTCCTAGCAGAAGGGATGTTGAGAATGAACAGAGAAGGTCATCTGAAATCAGAACAAAATACACATTCAAAATTACAGAATAAAAAGGGCTGGAAGGTGCTTGCGATTACCCTTGGAGCTTGCGTGATATTGTCTGCTTGCGGCAACAGTAACTCCATTACTTCCGACCAGGCGGAGCAGCAGTCAGCCGAACAGGCGTCCAATAATGAAGCGAGCGAGAACTCCAATCAGGAGCAGAACTCAAGTTCAGAGGTGAGCGCGGTGGTTACACCGGACAATTTCATAGATACGCTGATGAACGGTTCAAAGGATGCAATCTATAATCAATTCTCTCCCGAATTGAAGGGGACGTTAACGCTTGAACAGTTCAAAACGACGGCCGATCCTTTTTTGGAGGGTGTTGAATCATGGGAGCAAGTGGTAGACGCCAAAATGAATCAAATATCTGAGGTGGCCTGGAAGGATCAGACTGGGACGAAAGGAATTCGAGCCTATTTTTCCGAAGAAAATCAAATTGAAGGTCTCTCGATCCAACCGCTGCAAGCTCATGAGGACACGGATGCCAAATTCACCAAAACGGAATTTCAATTGCCGATGAAGGGGGAATGGTACGTATTCTGGGGAGGCAATGATGCCTTGTCGAACTATCATTATGAGCATGAAACCCAGCGGTATGCGCTGGATATCGTTCGGACCAAAGAACAATCCAGTTATCAAGGTGATGCAACGGCAAACGAAAACTACTATGCTTTTGGTGAACCACTTTATGCAGCTGCCGATGGTACTGTCGTCGAGATCAAGAACGATATACCGGACAATGTGCCGGGTGTCATGAATCCGGAAGAACCGGCTGGTAACTATGTGGTAATCGACCATGGCAACAGTGAATACAGCATCACCGGGCACATCAAGAAAGGCAGTGTTTCGGTCAAAAAAGGAGATAAGCTCAAGCAGGGGGACCCTATCGGTGAGCTTGGTAATTCGGGAAATTCCAGTGAAGCTCATCTGCATTTCCAGGTATCGGATGGCCCGGATCTGTTCACATCTCGCTCAATTAACATTCGTTGGGCAGACCAGAGTCAGCAGTTCACTCGTGGGAACACAATACAGGGACTTCCAGAGTAATGATGGTGGCGTATCGCCCGCGGTATTGATGAGTAATTCTCTGTCAGAATGTTAGAGGTGACGAAAACTTCTCTTCTCCGTTATAATATCCTCTATGATAATAGAACGATCTGGAATGATGGAGGAATAGCGATGAAACTGGAAGATGTGCAGATTGAATATGCGCGCCTGGAGGACTTGCCGAGGATTGTGGAGATTTATAATTCTACTATTGAGGGCCGTATGGCAACAGCGGATTTGGAGCCAGTGACGGTGGAGCAACGTTTGCCTTGGTTCGAGGAACATACACCGGAACATCGTCCGCTTTGGGTGATGAAGCAGGCAGGACAGGTGGTAGCTTGGGCGAGTCTCAGCTCGTTCTATGGACGTCCTGCGTATAATGGAACGGTGGAAGTCAGTGTATACGTGGATCAGCAATGCCGCGGAATTGGGGCTGGTGGACGTTTGCTCGAAACGGTATTTGCGGCATGTCCTGCACTTGGAATTAAGACTATTCTTGGATTTGTCTTTGGGCATAACGAACCGAGTCTGGGGTTATTGCGCAAGCATGGTTTTGAACAATGGGGTTATTATCCCGAAGTGGCCGTGTTGGATGGTGTGAATAGAGATCTGGCGATTTTGGGCAAAAAAATATAAGTGTCGTTCTTATTCGTAACATAAGAACACTGAAAACCTCCAACCTAAATTAATAGGATTGGAGGTTTTTTTGTCGTTCGACTATATTCTATGCTATGTGAAAGTGTAGGTTGTGTTTACACGCCAAGCTGCTTTTTAATCTCTTGAATCTGTCCCAGATGACGTTCCTCATGATAACTTGTAAAGTCAATCCATTGGGTAAGATCCATCTCACCAAATACGGGATGAGGAAAGGACTTGCTGCGCAGCAGGTCAGGATCATGATCCAATGCAAAGTTGTTTAACGCTTGGTGAGATTCGTCCAGATCACTGCGGACGTCTGCAAGTGCTTCAGGCGCTGCTGGAGGCTGAAGATGGGGTGGTGCCTCGACGGAGCGGCTGCGGTCCAACGATAATTCATATGGTTTTTTGTCCACAGACACCGTCTGTTCCTTCTCGAGGGCCAGGCGGGCTTGTTTTCCAATAACATTTTCCATCAGATTCAGATGTCGTAGTACTTGCATAATACTCCATTGTTGGGGTGAAGGTTTTCGGTTCAATTGTTCTTCTTCGAGTCCAGAGACTGCTTCCCAGATTTGGTTGCGTATATTGTCATTACGAGTAAACATTGTGGAATCCTCTCCTTATATACAGGTTCTATGATGCGGGTAGTCTGTGTATGTTCATTACCCCAAATGTGGATGCTTATTCTATAAGCATTGAGAATGGAAAGAGTGAATGCGAACCTGGGCAACATTATCCTTTGTTAGATGTAATTCGTGGCAAATAAAAAAAAGCCGTTCTCCATGAACGGTTCATTTAAATCCATCCCAAGTCCAAAAAAAGATTGACGGGCTGACCCCGGCAAACTATAATCGGTACAAGTAACTTGATATGTAAGGAGTCCTGACATGATATGTTAGTAATCGACGAGGTGTATCACCATACAGCATTGCAAATATCATCGTCCGATTTATTGTACCTTATCGAACGGCTGAAGGTCAAAAAAGAAAATGAGATCCAAACGCTCAAGCAGAAGATCGAACAGTTCGAACAAAAGCGTCGAGCGGAAGAGATCGCTTATCAATCGTTGTCGCCCGTACGCAAATGGTTCGCGGGCCGCCCCGCATCCCATCATCAGGCGGTGGAGTATATGGTGCAGGTGAAGGAACGTTTTCGCAAGATGGAACAGATTCGCAGACGCATACGTGAATTAGATCAGATCTCAGAACGAATTAAGCATCCGGACAGCATTGAGCGGGACGAGATTGAGCTTGCGCCCGATACAATCCGTGAGCTCAGACAGCTTAGTGAAACGGAGGATGTACAAGCATGACTTTGGAGACGTTAAGCACCGGGATTGATACGGTCTGGGTCGTACTGAGTGCAGCGATGATTTTATTGATGGAGGGTGGATTCGCCCTGCTCGAGGCTGGCTTTGTGCGTTATAAAAATAGTGTGAACATTATTATGAAGGTTTTTGCTGACATTACGATTGGGACGTTACTGTTCTATGCGATCGGTTTTGGACTGATGTATGGTTCGGACGTTGGCGGTTTTGCGGGAGTAACGGGATTTTTCCTGAATGGGGATTTGTCTCACCTGGACGTGCCGGTATCTCTGGAGACATTCTGGTTGTTCCAGGCGGCCTTTACCATTGCCGTTATTTCCATCGTTTCGGGAGCGGTAGCCGAGCGGATCAACTTCCGTGCTTATCTTTTGTATATCATATTGATGACGGCAATCATCTATCCGATTGGTGGACACTGGGCATGGGGCGGCGGCTGGCTTAGTCAGCTGGGGATGCAGGACTTTGCCGGTTCGGCTGTCATCCATGCACTCGGCGGATTCTCGGCATTGGCGGCTGCGATTATCATCGGCCCGCGTAAAGGGAAGTACACGCCACTTGGCGTAAGTGCCATTGCACTCCCGAGCAATCTGCCACTGGCATCTGTAGGTGCATTTCTGTTATGGTTCGGCTGGTTTGGCTTCAATGCGGGTAGTACACTCAGCGCGACAGATGTAAGAATTGGTCACATTGCGATTGTCACGATGTTATCTGCGGCTTCGGGTGGTGCAGTTACGCTACTGTATACGTTATTCCGCTTCAATCGTTCAGATGCACCCTCGGTCATTAACGGTTCGCTTGCAGGACTGGTCGGTATTACGGCAGGCTGTGCTTTTGTTGGCGATGTAGCAGCGATATTCATTGGGGCAGTATCCGGCTTGTTGATGATGGCTGCCACTAACTGGCTGGACCGTCGACAGATTGATGATCCGGTTGGTGCTTTCCCGGTGCATGCTGCATCAGGAATGTGGGGCACGATTGCTGTGGGTCTGTTTGCCACGGATGGTGGATTATTCATGGGCGGCGGCTGGAGGTTGCTGGGTGTTCAGGCACTTGGCCTTACAGCCCTGGTCATCTGGGGATTCGCCATGACCTGGATCGGGCTGAAGTTGATTGGCAAAATTGTGCCTGTACGTTCGACAGAAGAAGAGGAAGATCTGGGTCTGGATATCAGCTATCATGGGGTGATGGCAGCCCATCAGGCCCATGAATTCCTGGACGGTGAGGAGCATATGCGTGCTTACCAGGAAAAGTCTTCTGATCCAAATCGTTAAATGGAATATAGGATAAGGAAGTAGACTGACAAGGAGTGTCAGTCTCTTTTTTCTATATAAATTGAACTACATATTTACACGAGAACGTAGAGGACAGAAAGAACCTGAAGAAGCGAAGAGTTCGCCTTTATCCCCGGATTTTTACCTTTGCAAAGGTGAATCTAAAAAATTCTGGGGATAACAGCGATTGGAAGGTTGTTCTGTCATCGGAGTGGTAAGTGTAAAATATTCTTAAGTTCAATTTATACAGAAGCAGGGAAAGACGTCCGGGCGGAAGAATATACAGGTGTGAACCTGAATATGTCTCAGCATAGGTGTATTGTCAAAAGGGGAGGATCTATATGATTAAGCCAGAACAATGTGAACGTCTGACCAGAAAAGCCCGTAAAACACTTGAGGAATATGGATTGGGAGTTGCTGCCGATCTGCTGTTGTCCTCAAGCCGCTGGGGAATTCGCCTCGATGTATCCACCCTGGACGAATATCGCAGAACAGGAAACTCACGTGTGGGTGGACATCCGGATTTGCCAAGTCGCATGGAATGGCCCGTAACAAAAGAAGGAGTTCCAATGACTTTCCTGGCCCAACTGAACCTGGTGGATTTGTCGCCGTATACGCCGAATGATGGACGCGGGACTTTGCCTGAACGTGGAATGTTATACTTTTTCATTGGCACGGATGAATCTGCTTGTCCCATTGAACATCGTGTGATTTTTGAGCCGAGTTCTCATAACCTGATAAGGCGAGAGCCTGAAGGTGATACCGCGCTGGATGGAGCCCCGTTTGTTGCACATTCGGTGACAGTGCTGCCTAATCTTGAGTTTCCTACATATGCATACATTGACGCCAACGCGCTGAATGAGCTCTCGCCGCTTCGGCTTGAGACCGAATCGGAAGTGAGTCTGTATGACCGTTACCTTGAATTCGAGTCGAGTTGGAATCATCCAAGTACGCTGAATTGGGGTGGGATGTTTGGATATCCTGACGGGCAGCATCCGGATGCCGAGCATCGTGCCTTGTTACAGATCGCACTCGGAGAAGAGTACGATTATAATGAGCATGAGTGTGAGAAGAAGCTGACCAAGCATTACGGCGGTGATGAGGATCGGACATGGCAGGAATTATCCGATACGCTGCTGCTGTTGAAGATAGATACCCATGATGCTATTGGTTTCCAATGGTGGGATTGCGGGGAACTGCAATTTTTCATTCGCAAGTCTGACTTGGAGGCTGGACGATTCGAGCAAACGTATTGTTCGTTATACTCAAGTTGAGCAAAGATTTGAAAACAAATAGGCAACAAAATGTCCTGAATCCCGTCTATATGAAGGAGGAAGGACTTTTTTTGTTCGTAGATTGATAGATTTGGGGTAAATATTAAGGAGGGATATCTTGGTTGATAACCGATCATATGTTCTGTATAATGGGATAAAAAGGAAGTGTGACTGTTGATTCAATCTGCGTTCAAACATATTGACGTGGCCGTAACATCGTTGATTGATATATGTGATCAGTTGTCGGAAGAAGATTTGGCTTTGACTCCAATTGAAGGTAAAAGGCCTGTTGGAGAACTACTAGCCCATCTGTCTGTGATCTGCCGAGCGGATGTTTATATTTCCGAAGGTGCATCGGAGGAAGAGATGGCTCAATTCTATGCAGAGAATCAGGTGCATTCGCTCGGTGAGATCAAGCAGGCTTTGATTGATAACCAGATGTATCTATACCAACGGTACAGGCAGTTTAACACGGAAGAGTTATTACATGTGACGGATTCGTACTGGGGAGCTTCCTATAGTCGGCTGGAGTGGTTACTTGAGATTATGGGGCATGTATATCATCACAGAGGACAATTGTATACGATGCTGACCCTGACGGGCAAAGAACCCGAGTCAGTACTTTTTAAATAGAAACGGATAGAATACATATAAGCATGTTATAGGAAATATCATGGGTTAAAGTGGGAATAGACCGACGATACTACACGCCATACGTGAAATAACGGAGGATTCGGGACGTGGAACAACACGATACATGGAATGCATCGATGGACAATACGTTGATTGACAGGTTAAAACAGATTCCTGAACTTGGTCAGGCCACGCGGATTGAACCTGTTATGAAGGGTTATTCAGCAGATACTAAATTCAAAATGTTTGTCCCTGGTCAAGGCCATGTGCTGGTGAGGGTGTATGATATTGTTGAGGAATGGATGAAGCAAAGGGAATATCAATATTTGCAGAGCATGCAACAATTAGGTGTACTGTGTCCAGCAACGTTGGGCACAGGTAGATTGGATGAGAAGAACGGATATATGATTTTTAGCTACATTGAAGGCGAAGATGCTTCCGAGAGATTGCCTCAGCTGAATGAACAGCAGCAGTGGGCGGTTGGCTTTGAAGCAGGAGCACAGCTACAGCTGATTCACCAGTTGCCGATGGAGGAACAGATCGAATCATGGTATATACGCAAGAGCACCAAGCATCAACGTTATGTGGAGCGCTATAAACAGTGCCCTATCGTGATGAAAGAGGATCATGTTATTCTAACGTTTATTGCAGACCATCTCGGTTGGATGAAAAATCGTCCAGATGGATTTCAGCATGATGACTTTCACCCGAGCAATCTTGTCGTTAAGCAGGATAAACTCGTAGGAGTGATTGATTTTAATCGTTATGATCAAGGTGATCCCATTCATGAATTTTTGAAGCTGGGTTTGTTTGCTTCGGAGATCAGTATTCCATATTCCATAGGTCAAATTCAGGGCTATTTCGATGGCAATGAACCGGATGAGTTATTCTGGAGATTGTATTCACTGTATACGGCTATGGCGCTGGTGTCTTCTGTGGTGTGGATTCAGCAGGTGAAGCCTGAAGAGACGCTTGAGATGATGGCCAAGATCGAGCGTGTCCGTGAAGATCACGATGATTTTCGCAGTTTCATCCCTCGGTGGTATACTTTGAACAGGTAAGGAATTATGGAAGGGAAAGGAATAATGCCGTGGCACAGCCAGCAACCATTCTGCTTGTGGATGATGAGCAGGAGATTATTAAACTGATGGAAATTTATTTTGGCAACGAGGGTTATCGGATTCTCACCGCGAATGATGGGCTTGAAGCACTGGAACAATTGAAAAAAGAGTCGATCGATCTCATTATTCTGGATGTCATGATGCCAAATATGGACGGAATCGAAGCTTGTATGAAAATTCGGGAAGAGCAGAAAATGCCGATTATTATGCTGTCCGCCAAAAGTATGGATATGGATAAAATCACAGGGCTAAGCATTGGTGCCGATGATTATGTGACCAAGCCGTTTAACCCGCTTGAACTTGTCGCACGGGCGAAATCCCAGCTGCGCAGGTATCATACCTTCAATGAAGGTCGGGAGAACAAAGAGCACGAGTGGGTTATTGATGATCTGGTCATTAATACCGATACACATGAAGTTTGGGTGGACGAGCAGCCGGTTCGTCTGACTCCGCGTGAATTTGCTGTTCTTGAATTACTGGCTCGTCACCAAGGTTCAGTACTTAGTATGGAACAGATCTATCGTCAGGTCTGGAAGGAAGAATTCATGGAGTCGAATAATACCGTCATGGTGCATATTCGCAAGATTCGTGAGAAGATTGAACTCGATAGCAAACATCCCAAGTTCATTCAGACCGTATGGGGTGTTGGTTACAAGATGATCAAACCGCAATAAACATGTTCATCCACAGGATGTCGTGTAACATGAACACATTCAGGGAGTTCCTACTATGAATTCAAAGTTGATTAATACAGTCCGATGGAAATTTATCTATGCATTTCTGCTGAGCGGTATATTAACTGCAGTTATTTTGTACGGAGGTAGTAAGGTGGGGCAGACCATCCTGGAAGCTCAGACGTATCCGGATTATTCCATTCCAGCCCAAGGGATCAGGTGGTTGGTGAATAATATCGGTTCGGTGCCTTTGATGATTGTGGTAGGCGTGCTTGGTTTTGTGCTGTTTTTTTTCCTGTTCTCACGCAAGGTGATGCGGGTCCTGGATGAAATTACGGCGGGGATTCAGGAGGTTGCCAAAGGAGAGTTATCCCATCGCATCGAAGTGAAAACCTCGGATGAATTCGGAGTCGTTGCTGCAAGCATTAATCAGATGGCTGAACAATTGCAGTTATCGCTTCAGGAAGAGCGTAATGCAGTTGCTGCCAAAAACGATCTGATTACGGGGATATCACATGATCTGAGAACACCACTCACTTCTATTCTGGGATTTCTGGAGTACATCGAGAAGGATCGCTACCAAGATGAGATTGAGATGCGCTATTACGTTAGCATTGCCTATGAGAAATCCTTGACCCTTCGCAAGTTAATTGATGACTTGTTCGAATATACGCGTGTGAGTGGCGGGAGCCTTCCGTTATCTCTGCAAGCGTTGAACCTGAATTCGTTTCTGATGCAGCTGGCTGAAGAGTTTGCTCCCATGCTGGAGGATGCTGGCATGACCTACAAGATCATCGGCGGGCAAGACCCACTATGGATACAGGCTACTCCGGGGGAGCTTGTAAGAGCATATGAGAATCTGTTCAGCAATGCCATTCGGTATGGTTCGCAAGGTAAACTAATGGAGATTGGGCTGGCCCTTGAAGGTAAAGAGGCTGTAGTCCGCATCAGTAATTATGGTGATCCGATTCCGGCACAAGATCTGCCACATCTATTTGATCGATTCTATCGGGTAGATAAATCCCGTTCCCGCGATACGGGAGGTACCGGTCTCGGCCTGGCGATTGCCAAATCGATGATTGAATTACATCGAGGAAGTATCGTTGCTTACAGTGAAAATGGCAGAACGGATTTTGTTACCCGTTTCCCTGTAACCGCTGCTTCACCAAGTAATTACTCAGAGGAATAAAAATTAAGAATTTGGTAAGAAGTTAGCCACTATCTCATTAAGAAATATTCGGTATTCTACCTCTATTACCATATTATTGTATAGAGGAGGATACCGAATATGAAGTCTCAATTTAGTACAGTAAGACTAAGATACATATACATTGGAGGAGCAAGCGCGTTACTGAGCGCAGCGCTCCTTTTTGTCGTTTATCACGTGCTACGGTTTGCCCACAATCACATCCTTCCAGATGCAGCATGGATAACGCGTATGATGAACTGGGGAATCAATCATATCGGAACAAAGCCGCTCTTTATCTTCATTGGAGGAGCCATGTTTGCGATCTTTTTCTGGATTCGATCCCAGAAGATTGCGGAAGATCTCAGTCAACTTGCACGCGGAACAGCCGAACTTGCATTGGGCCACAATCCTGGAAGAATTGATGTTCTAAGTGGTGGTGAACTACGACAAATTGCTGCCAATCTGAATGTAATTACGTTTCTCCTGCATGAGGAAGGGCTGAGCAGATCAGAACCGAAACATGAGAGAAGAGAGGTAGAGGGAGCGTCTATTCAGCATGAGCAACCCGGCCTTCAGCAACATAATGAAGAAGACAAGGAGAACACTCAAACTATTTCTACACAGGTTGACCTACCGATAAAACTTACTCTCTACGGTATTCAATCTTCTCTGGATGAGATTATCCAAGGGCGGTGTCAGGACGAGATGGAAGTTCAGCATTGGGTCAAGTTGGCGTATGAACAGACATTGCTGCTTCATCATGCTCTGGAGATTACACAACGAGATAGACAGGAACACGAAGTTTCAATTGAACGGGTACACAAGGAGCCTGAATGTTGAAACACGTGAGCAAGCGATGGATGTATTACGTTTTTGATGCCGCAGTGGTTGTAGTTTTGATATTGACCCTTTTCTATCTCTATCTGATTACTTATGGCGAAGGAATGCTTCGCAATCGTCCAGAGGCCATGCAGGTGGCCTCTTCAACCATTATTACGAATGCAGAGGGGACCGAAATTTCGAGGTTGCATACGCAGACCAAAGGGTATTCCGAATATGCTGAACTGAACGCTATGCCAGATTTATTAAAGATGGCTTTTTTGGCTACAGAAGATCGACGTTTCTACAACCATGATGGACTGGATTTCATCGGACTTGGCAGAGCCATTTTGCAAGACATCTTACATATGAATCTGAGTCAGGGAGGAAGCTCCATTACGCAGCAACTGGCAAGAAATCTGTATTTGAATGGGGATAAAACGTTGAGTCGAAAGGTGAATGAGATATCGATTGCGATGGCCCTGGAGAAGAAGTATAGCAAGGATGAAATTCTGGAAATGTATCTGAATCAGATCTACATGGGACACCAGCAGTATGGTGTAAAAGCGGCAGCCTGGCGGTATTTCGGAATTAAGGATATGCACCAATTGAAACTATGGCAGATTGCTACATTAGCTGGAATGCCTAAAGGTCCATCCATATACAATCCAGTAGATTATCCTGAACTTTCCAAACAAAGACGTGCCGTTATCCTTGGACTAATGCATGAACAGGGACTAATTACACGAAAGCAGGTGCTCCAAGCCCGTGATGTCGATTTCACGCCGCCTGAAACCGTATTGAATGCAACAACTTCACCGGGCTTGAGCGAGCCCGCATATGTGTCTGCCGTGGATGCTGTGATTCAGGAGGCTTCTCGGCTCACAGGTAAAAGTGAAGCAGAGATTCAATCGGCAGGTTGGGTTATTCAAACTGGGCTAGACGAACAGGCACAACTGGCGATGGAAGAAACATTTGCAGACGCTACCCGATTCCCCGATGATCGCCAAGACGAGCAGGTCCAGGCAAGTATGGTTATTATCGACCAGCACAACGGTGAAGTGAAAGCGATGATGGGTGGACGTAATCCTTTAAAAGGGGGCATCAACCGGGCGATTATGGATGCAAGGCAGCCAGGTTCATCTTTTAAACCGATTATTGCATATGGCCCTGCGTTGGAGTCGGGGAAGTTCAAGCCAGAGAGTATACTACCGGATAAACGCATGCAATATGGCAGCTATCAACCTTCCAATCTCGGTGGGCGTTACAGTGGTTCAATAGCCATGTCCCAAGCCTTGCAAAAGTCTATCAATGCCCCAGCCGTATGGCTACTTCATGAGACCGGACTGAACGATGCACATCAATTTGCGGCACGACTCGGTATTGAACTGGGGAAAGAAGATCTAAACCTCTCAATTGCCTTGGGAGGTGTGCATCAGGGAGTGTCGCCAATGAAGATGGCGCAGGCCTATACGGTGTTTGCGAATCATGGCAAATTGAATACAGCCCATCTGATACGCGAGATTACAGATTCACAAGGACGGACAATATTTGCTCATAAGTCGGAAAATAAGCAGGTAATCTCCTCCAGTACGGCGAATGCCATGACCAGAATGCTGCAAAATGTAGTCAGTCAGGGAACAGGAAGGCAGGCACAACTCGGTCAGCACAAGGTAGCAGGGAAAACGGGAACAACACAGGCTGCATTACCTGGTGTGGGAAGAGAGGCCAATCGGGATCTATGGTTTGTGGGCTATACGAGCAGCTGGACTGCGGCGGTCTGGATGGGATTTGATCATACGGATGAAGAACATTATATGAGGTCAGGAAGTGGTGTTGCAGCGGAGTTGTTCGCAACAGTGATGAGACGTGCTACCCAATAGAATGCAAGAGAGAGACCTTATTCCAGATGGTTCTTTCCTTCTCTTGGATAACACAGAAAATAGCTTCTAATGTATAATATGTGTCTTATCTATCGTAAACGGAGGCTGAAATGAACTATAAATATAGGGACTCGGAACTGGATACAAGCTCGCTGCAGCCTAAAAGTGGTATCAGACCGGAACGGCCTGGCATCTCCGGATTAGGCGGATGGCTTATATTAATTCAGATTGGCCTGTGGGTCACACTGGTGCTTCTTATTGCGGATATGTCGCAGGTAAATGTCATTATGGATCCGGTGAGATGGGAGGGTGTCCGTGGTGTTGATTCGGAACTTTATACTGAAGGGATACGCCCGCTCCTTTGGTTCGGAGTCATAAGCAGCGTCATGTTACTATTGCTCGTTATCGTGAATCTCGTACTGCTGCATAAGAAAAAAAGGCAATTTCCGTGCATGATGATTATTCTGTACATTGCAAATGTATTCATTGGAGTCGTGACATGGATCTTGATCGCACGAATTGAGATTCCGAGAGAGCAACATGTGCTCGATCCAACATCAGCATTTAATTTAACAATCCGATCGCTTCTGACATGTTGTATCTTTATCCCGTATTTCCTACGGTCGGTACGTGTGAAAAATACGTTTGTGAAGTAAATAGAATATTGATTGATCTGCTGCTCTATAATGCTCTATAAAAAACGACACGTAAGGCCCGTAGGTATACAAGATTTTATCCTGTATGCTAACGGGCCTTACGTGTGCTGAATATGTGAAAAGAACGATTATTTCGATGATGATTTTGCCCAAAGTGAGGCGGGAATTCGGCGTATCATCTGGTTTAATACCTCTGACAGCACGAGGCCTACGGCAATAGCGCCGGATAACATGAGTGCCTTGGCGGCCATCTCCATAGCGGCACTGTAGTCATTTTGCACAAAACTTCGCATCGCATTATACGCCAGTCCACCAGGAACCAGAGGGATGATGCCTGCGACGCTGAAGATGATAACGGGTGCGCGAAACATGCGAGAGAATACCTGGCTGATGACACCTACGGCTATGGTCGCTGCAAGTGTAGCAGGAACCGCATCCGCTGCATATTCAAGCACGATATAGATAATCCAGCCGATCATGCCGACAAATCCACCGTGGAGCAGCATGCGCCGTGGTGCGTTGAAGATGATCCCAAACGCGGCTGAGGCGACAAAACTGGTCAAGGCTTGTTCAATAAAATGGAGCATATCCTGCATTCCTCCGTCTTACATAAAAAGTGAAAATACAACTGCAATGCCTGTACCTATAGCAAAAGCAGTCAGAAATGCCTCGGCTCCCTTGGATAATCCGGAGACGAGATGTCCGGCCATCAGGTCGCGTACAGCATTGGTAATCAGCAACCCCGGAACCAGCGGCATAACCGAACCAATAATGATTTTGTCCCGTTCATGACCCACTCCCATATAGATCAGGAGAAAAGCGAGTAAGCCAATAACAAAGGATGCCGTAAGCTCGGCAAAGAATTTGACCCGCACCAACCTGTGAAAGGCAATAACGGCTGCATAACCTATGCCCCCGCAGATTAACGCCGGAAGAAAGTCGCTCCAGCCCCCGCCAAACATAATGGTAAAACAACCACTGGATAACGCTGCGGCCGTAAGCTGCACAGCCGTTGAATAGGAGGAGGGCTTTCCTTCGATCTGTATCAACAGATCATGGGCTTCCTGAGCGGATAGCTCACCTTGTCCGATGCGACGGGAGACCGCATTCACCTCGGACACCTTGTCCAGATCCGTCGTACGCTCGGAG
Source organism: Paenibacillus sp. BGI2013 (assembly GCF_002843485.1). Lineage (NCBI taxonomy): Bacteria > Bacillati > Bacillota > Bacilli > Caryophanales > Paenibacillaceae > Paenibacillus > Paenibacillus sp. BGI2013. Next base: position 16,817 of record NZ_PJFA01000006.1, on the reverse strand, counting down.
ATACGAATGAGCTTGGCAGGTTCGGTTGCATCAACAGAGAAGAAGATGCCTGTCGGAACAACGTAACTGTGCGAATGGGGTAAGCCCAGCGCAGCTGCCATACGTTTCATCGTATCTTCCACACGGTAGGTTTCACCACCGCTTTGTAGCATGATTTTGCCTGCGAGCAGACAGATGGCAATCACGCGTGATTGTTCAGTAGGATTGCTGCCAATCATACCCGTCTCGGCTTGTGATACGGGTGATGAATCATGACGTATGTATTCCAACCGGATCAAGCTCCGTTTCATATGAGATATGGGGTGGTGCGACACCATTGTATCATATTTCACACGCTCGCAAGGAATCATACCGCACCATCGCCAAGACGATAAAAAAGCCTCGTTCCCAAGACTTGAAGATCTCAGGAGCGAAGCTTCTTGGAACAGGTTCGGATATAGAAGTACAATACCACTACATCAACAGTGTGATAACCAACAATTCATACAGCACAAGCGGCAAAATCGTTGGTCCAAACAAAGCGCGCGGTTCAGGATATCCATGCATCGGGGTAACCTGGAGATACAAAATTCCCCGGTCTGCACTGATGACGACACCTTCCCACACTTGCCCATCGATATTCTGGACTTGTACCTTCTTGCCTATATGCTGCCGAGCTGTATGATGAAGCATATTCCGCACATTTTGCACGGATTGAAGCATCGGTTGATTGGCTTGATACACGACACGTGTGGATGGCGTGGATGTGGATTCAGACATGATGCACAACCCTTCCTCAAAATAAGTTCTTACTTCAAGGTATGCATCTGCCTATAAAAGGTGATTACACAAACGCCATCTCAAGGCTCCCGCGTCCATTTTCATAAGCGACTTTGCCCAATGCTCCATTCACAAAGGTGAGCTGCGGCGGAACATGGCCGAGATCCACATCGTACAGTACAGGGACATCCAGACCCCCAAGTGCAGAGGATAGGGCATCGGTAAAATTAAAATCGGCTGTATCGGAATAACCCGCAGGTCGTCCAATCATGAAACCTTTCACACCTGCAAACCAGCCAGCCTGTTTCATCTGCCACAGATGACGGTAGATATCCCCCGCATTCATCTCACAGCTCTCCAGATACCAGATGGTACCTTCGACTGCACAGTATTGCTCCAGATAGGATGCAACAGGTGCATATGGCGTGCCAATCAGACTGGAGATTGTATCCATACAGCCACCGATCAGCCGACCGGAGAACGACACAGCGGTATCTGCATCTTCCGAGTGGCCGAGCTGTTTCCATTGCGAAGGTGTATCCAGGTTAAATCCAGGCAATTCCGGTTTCCATGCCGATTGATAATGTGTGGAAGACGATTGTGTGATCTGTCCGCCGTATTTGGTCTGTAACACATCAATCCAGCGCGCAGTCACGGGATCGAGGGCGTTTGATCTTAGATCAACATAGTTGGTGCCATGTGCTGATGCTGTTCCGGTGATCAGGGTATAGGCGAACAGGAACGTACTTATATCCGAATATCCCATGACCCATTTGGGCGGTAATGTTTTCAAAGCTTTCCAATCCAGCAGGGGGAGGATATCCATCAGAAATTCCCCGCCCCATGGAGGGATAATGGCTTGAATATTTGGATTGCGGAAAAACTCATTCATCTCTTCGGCGCGTTCCTCTTTGGAGGCACTCACACATTTGGTGTTGTGGCGGAGCGATGGGCTTTCCAGCACGCCAAAACCAAGGCGCTCCATATTACGTTTGCTCTCCTCAAGATAATGGTATAGGGATTCGCCTACACCGCTGGAGGGTGCTGCTACACCGATGGTATTTCCCGGAGCGAGTGGCTGCGGATAACGGATGGAACGTTGATTCATATCTAAAGACACCTTCCCTATGAACATCATTGCTCGTAATAATGAATGTTTCCATTATATAGAATATTTGCGATAATCACAGCCTACTGGTAGAAAATTAAGGATTAACAGGGATGTCCAATGAGAAGGGAGACTTTACTTTCATCGGATAGGTGGAGATGTTCATTTTCACTTCCCCTTTTAATTTGGCTCCATTTTTGATAGTAGAAGAAACAATCGTATGACTGTCATCCGTTCCCTCTCCACTACTCCAACTGGAGCCAGGGACTTCATATGACTTCCCTGTACTGTCTGTAACTTTCCTGAAAGTTAGAACGAACCCACCGTCCATCCTGCCAGCAACGGAGAAGTCAATAATTAGATCTTTGCCTTCGACCTTGCTGCCTACCATCTTCAATCCAGGTGGTCCACCTGTAATCTGGCGTGACTTCAGATCAAGGGAAAGATCCAGATTCTTTTTATCCAATCCCGAGAAGCCAGATCCCTGCAAGGTCAGCTTTTTCGGTATGGAGAAGTACATGCTTTCGAAGTAAATGGAGCGTTCATCTCCACCTGTCGAGGTATCTGTTCTCCACGCGCGACCTTGTTCGTCGACCAGTTGAAGATCGCTGAGCCCAAATACCTTTTTGGTATTCTTTGGATCAAAATTCACATCAAGTACAAGACGGGTTGGATACATAGTAGCCTGTTTCACATCAATACGCTGTCCATCCACTGTTAACGTCTGATTCACAGGAATGACCTTTTTCATGCCTTTGGTAAGATTCTTGTCTACCGGGAACGTTATTTTCCACTTTTCTGCACGCGTTGTATCTCTGGCCTTAAACACGACGCTCAGCTCTTCAGGAGGAGAGGTTCCATCCGTGAAGATCACGTCTATCATATTCTCATTCACATTCTCGTCTGGTGAAGGTGTTGGATAAGCGTGAGTAAACGCAACTGGAAGATCATTACCGTTCTCATCGAGCAGATCAATATCATAGTTGAATTTCTCGGGATCTTTCATGCCTTTCATCGTGTAAAAAATAACCATACGTGACTCGTCTGTGATAATGCCATCAACGGTCAAGGAAGTACCATCATGCTCGTCGGTGACACCGATCTTCTGCAAGAGAGACTGATCGATCGCCATCATTAATCCTTTGTCCTGGCGAATCATGCTCACAATGCCTTCCATGCCAGGCAATTGCTCCACAAAGGACGCAAAGGCGGGAGAGACACGGATACATCCGGTAAATAGCAGGATCAGGGCAGCTGCTGAGATGGAGCTCATATACCAACGCAGTCTGGACTTTCGCTTACGGGCAGCCTGGCGGATTCCGGACTGCACAGCCTGATAGGCGGCGGAATCGGGCACAGGCATTGTTTCGTACTCCGTCTTTCGAGCATTCAGACGTTCTTCCAATGTGTCGAATGAGTTTTGTTCATCCGTCATGAGGATACATCTCCCTTCGTTTCAAGTTGATCACGGAGCTGTCCGAGTGCCCGATGTAATCGGGATTTTACGGTTCCCGTCGGGATTTCGAGAATATCGGCAACTTCAGTTAAGGAGAAACCTTCGAAATAACTCAGGATAATAATCTGTTTGCAATCCCGGTCAAGGGTGGATACGGCCGCAGCAAGATCGGGGTCCGCAGGACGATCCCAGCTGCTGGATTCATGAATCTCGGTGACGGGACTGAACCGACTTTTGCGTTTGCGTTCGTCCGCACAGTAGTTGAGCAGAATGCGGATGAGCCAAGTGCCAAAGTAGGAGGGCTCTTTTAATTTTTTGAGTTTATGGAAGGCCCTGAACGTTGATTCCTGAATCGCTTCGAGCGCATCACCTTCGTTATGCAGGTAGGCATAGGCGATACGGTACAGTTGGCTCTGATGTAATTCCATTAAGGCTGTAAAAGCCTCGGCATCCCCTTTTTGTGCGGCGATGGTGAGCTGAAGAGGGGTCACATGGCTCCTCCTTTCATGGATATGTTGAGTATTAGACCGCATAAGGCACCAAACGGTTCTTATTTTCTTAGAAAATATGTATATACCTGATTTCTATATAGTTGAACTACGTATTTGAATGAGAACATACAGGACAACAAATAACCGTCAGACTTTCTCTTTGTACTCCAAAAAGAGTCTTGACGGTTATTCGCGTATTGCTTACGTTATCCAATCATTATTGCTGATGCGCTGTAATGGCTGCTCGTAGATATGAAGCTGTAGACGTGTTACCACGTTCAAGTGAAATATCCAGTGCGGTCTGGCCCGCTGAGTTCAGCACGTTTGGATCAGCTCCATGCTGAAGTAACATCTCGATAAGTTCGATCTGATCCGTATGAAATGCTGCGGAGTGCAACGCATATTGTCCATCGCTGTCCAGAATACCCGTGGATGCCCCATGTTCGAGCAAAAGTTGGATAACTTCTGGTGAACGTTCTCCCGCAAGCGCGGCATGTAGTGCAGTATTGGACGGGATAAAGGAAATCTTGGAATGAGAAAGGTTGTTAACATCTGCTCCATGCTCCAGAAGAAGACGAACTACTTCTGCTTGTCCATAATGAGAGGCATATCCCAGCGGAGTTAACCCATCCTGATTTTCAATATTGGTGAGTTCCGGGTGAGAAGCGAGCAATAATTGCAGGTTGGCCACATCTCCAGACTGTGCAGCCTGAAATAGTTGATTAATCTGTTCTGCATGATTCATAAGGAATACCTCCATCTGATGAGATATTAGAATTTACAGGGATTCATTATACAGCTTCTTCACAGCTTCCAGCCCCGGTACCGCAAAGCAGGCGAGTGGAGAGGGCAGATCATTCAATGGGAACCAGCCGATCTCACCGATGGCTCCGCCTTCTTCCAGATTACGAGCATGACCGCCAATCACCTTGGTGGAATAGAGCACGGATATCCAATGTTCCTTCTGTTGTGGCTGGATCGTCTCCGCCGTGCAGAGCAGACTGTCAATGGCGATATCCAGATTCACTTCCTCCTTGATTTCACGGATGACGGCAGTCTCCAGTGATTCGTAGGGATCGACTTTCCCGCCGGGAATACTCCAGGTGTGCTGCTCGGGCTGGCGATTCCGCCAGGCGAGAAGCACTTCGCCCCGTTCATTGAGGATGACCGCACCTACGCCGATACGAGGTGAAATTTCAGATTCACCTTTTGGAACAGAACTTAATTCCGACATTGACAGCGCAGCTTGTTCGTTCCCATTACGTTGTGAAAAACCACCCGCGTCCATTTCCCCAGATTGAGGAGTGTGAGTAGACTGGAATGACAATGGAAGCCCAGACTGCGCCGACCATTCTTCGGCAAGGATACTCATCGAGATCAGGTCATAATGCATGCCATCCCGCAAAACTGCAGAACGCTGGCGACCCTCTTCCCGAAATCCGACTTTTAGGTACGCACGTCTAGCCGCTTCATTGTATTCAATGACTTCCAGCGCAATCCGGTTCAGGTTCAATTCGTGGAAGCCATATCGAAGAATCAGAGCCAGAGCGTCGCTTCCGTAGCCTTTACCTCGATCATTTTCTTCGCCGATACCAATGGCCAGACGAGCCGACCGATTGTTCCATTCAATTCGGTAGAGGGCTGTGAATCCAATGAATCGGTTACCCTCCAGTGTACGCAATGCAAATTCAAATCCGTTGTCTCGGCGGACAGACGAAGAACCCGTTTCATCCGGCGTTAACGGGATCGCGATATCGGTATCCATGTTGCGCAAATATTCATAATCATCTGTGAAGCGGGAGAGACGCATGCAATCTTCCGGGCATGGGGCCGCTAATCTGACTTTGGAACCTTGAAAACCATTTAAATGACGTGGAGACATGTTGCACCTCTTTTATACGATATGAAATCATTCGTTTCTTCCCATTATACTACGAACAGGAGAGGATACCGAAAAATGGCACCAAACGAGCTACACTCAGGGAAAAACAACAAAAAAAAGCAGCCGTTTCGGGCTGCTTGTACATTCATTATTTCAGATCATTCAATAAATTCTTCATTTTTTTGTAATGTCCACTGACCCGATCAACCATGTAGTTATACATGAGCTGATTCTCCGAAAGATTCGCCATTTCCTTGTCAATGTCAACGTTATTGTTGTTATTGTTCATGGCTGTTTCGTTGTTCTCGACAATTCGGTACTGTACGATGGAAGAATTGGGATCACTGATAGGAAAGTGTTTGTCATGAGTCCGCTTCATGGCGAGCTGATCTGTTTTGCCATTTTCAACGATACGTCTCAGCTCTTCCTGAAATTCTACCGTTTTCTTTTTGTAGTTGGGCGTGTCTGCATTGGCAATGTTATTGGTAATGGCATTGTGTTGTGCAGTAAGCGCTTGTAACAGTGATTCGTTACGTCTTGTCGTATTCGTTTCGATCACGGGCTCAGTCTCCTTCACTGTAGATTGTACAGTTACTTCTATAATAAGAAATTAAGTTGCACACTGTCAACATAACAAAGAAAAAGACAAGCACATGCCGGAGGCCCCCCGATAAGAAGAACCCTGCCTTCATGAAATCTTGTCTTAGATTTTGCCCTAATGGATCAGCGTTGAACAACCTCTTTAAGAGGGACGATTAATATTTTTGCCGTAATAGATTTCGTCCATCTCCAGCTTCAGCCATTCTGTAATCTCCTGTTGTTCCTTCTTGCTGAGCTTATCCTTGGTGTACCCAAACAGATAATTGTCGAGATCAAATTCCCTCAGTTTACATTTGGTATGAAAAATATTCTCCTGATAGACGTTCACGTCAATCATGTCAAAGCTACTCTTGATCTCATCCGGAATATAATTCTGAATCGAGCCGATCTCATGGTCAATGAACAGCTTGCGTCCGCTCGTATCCCGCGTAAAACCACGGACCCTGTAATCCATCGTCATAATGTCCGTATCAAAGGAGTGGATCAGATAATTCAGTGCCTTAAGCGGTGAGATCTCACCACAGGTGGAGACATCAATATCCGCACGGAAGGTACTGATACCTTCACTAGGATGAAATTCAGGGTAGGTGTGCACAGTGATATGGCTTTTATCCAGCTGCATGACAACGTTATCGGGCAGAGGGCCGGGAGATTCATCAAGTGATTCTTCGGGGATCTCCACGATTGGACCCTCCGAGACAAGCATCGTAACACTCGCACCTTGAGGCACGTAATCCTGCTGAGCGACATTCAGCACGTGGGCTCCGATGATATCGGAGACGTTGTTCAGAATTTTGCTCAGCCGTGCGGCGTTATACTGTTCATCAATATATTCAATGTAAGCTTCGCGTTCGTCTTTGGTTTTGGTATAACAAATATCGTACATATTAAAGCTGAGCGACTTGGTCAGGTTGTTAAATCCATGCAGTTGAATGCGCTGCTCTGGCGTAATTGTCATGGTTGCAGTTCCCCTTATCCCATACGACATATCATCGCAGTTATAATACTACTTATACCCAACCTGCCTCGAAAAAAAACATATGTACGTCATTCGAAATACGATTTTCCTCTGATCACAGCTATGCATGAAAGGACTTCAGATAATCTACATTTTTTCAGAATGAAGAATCGTCGAAGTCCGCAATATCGTTCATGCGCTCATCCTCAGCTACAGATTGAATATCCTCTGAAGTGACACTGATGATTGTATAGTCCGCGTTCTGCTGTTTCTTCACGGCTTTTTCCTTCACAAAACGGGGACTGCCTTCGCCGGCATCTTCGTCATAGACGAGTAGAAGACCGTCGCTTTTACGCAGCAACAGGTCATCCCGTGCAGTGAACTGCCACGGCCCGATATAAGGTTGATTGCTAATCGCACCGTAATAGTCCACACCCGAGAGGATGGAACGGTAATACTCCTGCTTGTCTTCTTTCCATTGCTCCTCCGGGTTCTGAAAGGCAGTGATGATCGACAGTTTCAGATGTGGGTACGTCTTCTTCAGATCAATCACCACTTCGCAGGCCCACAGGTCCACACCGTATTGTCCCGGCGTCAGCACCCATTCCAAACCATCCTCGACAAGGGGAGTGAGGCGGGAAGAGATGGCTTTTTTGATAAAAGGAATACCTTCATGCTTCTGTCCAAAAATCTGCAATTCATGTGCCCGGTAACCGGTGATTAACAGGTTTTTCAGTGTCCGTTCCTCCTTTCAGGCATGATCAAGGTAAAGTTATTTCGCGGGTGGAGTTTCTGCACGGAACGGATACAGGAATGGCTTCGGAATATCCGTTTCGAATGACATTAACTCATCCGTTGTGGGATGGATAAACGAGAGTATACGTGCATGAAGTCCGAGACGGCCAAGGTCTCTTGTGCGTGCACCGTATTTTCTGTCACCAGCAATCGGATGTCCGAGATCTTCCATATGCACACGAATCTGATTTTTACGCCCTGTCTCCAGACGCACTTCCAGCAAGGAGAACTCACGGTTCGATTTCAGACGTTTGTAATGTGTGATGGCATGTTGTCCATCATTCGGACGAGAGCTGGAGTACATTTTCAGCGTTTTGGTTTCCTTCAGCCAGGAAGAGATGGTGCCTTCTTCTTTGGCTACCGAACCTTCAACAAGGGCAACGTAGACGCGGTCTTGCACATTTTCCTTCCAGTTGTTTTGCAGTTTCTGCTGTACCTCTTCACTTTTGGCGAACATCATCACACCCGATGTATCCCGATCCAGACGATGGACAACAAAGATCCGGTTGAGCGGATTGGTGCGGCGCACATGCTCTGTCAGTTGGCGATAAGCCGTCAGGTCATCTGTCTTGTCAGCGGCAATGGACAATAGTCCGGCTTCCTTGCGGATCACAATGATATCATCGTCTTCATGCAAAATGTTAATACCCGTCAAGGATGGAGCAGCAACTGCACCTTCTTTTCGAATGTAGACAATCTGACCTGGCGTCAGCGCTTCATTAAACTTGGTTACAACCTTCTGATCCACGGATACCTGTCCACGACCCAGAATGGACTTCACTGCGTTCCGTCCTGATTTCAGATGCTGCAACAGGAAGTTCAACAGTTCATCCGGTTCAGTTACTTTGTACTGGCGTGGTGGTTCCTGCTTGCGATAGTAGGAATTGCCTGGTCGTTTGGATGCGCTGGCATTTTTGGGTTTGTTGCCTCCAGCTTTCTTGGGTGCACCCGATGATTTCGCGGTTATTGGCTTCTTATTCTCCTCCGTATTGCGTGATGCGGGAGCACCTGATGTTTTGGCAGATGAGAAGTTGGACTTGCCGGAACGTGCTGAAGATGAACCTGCATAAGATTTCCCCTTGGCCGAGGCCGATGTCTTGCTGGTTGGACGTTTGCGTTTATTCATGAATAGTAATCTCCTTCTGAACAGCCTGTACCGCTTGTGTGCATACGATCCGTTCATTTTCGTTATGCAGTTCAATATACCATTAACAGTCGACAAATAAAAATAGGTTCATACAATCTGCTATACATCCAATCATAAGAGTAGTGAGATTCATAGGATAGGGTATCCCATAGCATTGGAGGTGTTACTCATGGGCGTGTTTCTCGATATGAGAACTTCGATGAACTCGGCAACCGTAGGACAGCCCGGTTTGTCACTGTCAGAATCCCCGACAGCTTTTGGCACCATTGGTCTACAGACGCAGGGTGTGGTGAATCCCATTATTACGTTGAACGGGACAGTAGGTGTTACGGGAGAACTGGGAGATACCTTTGTTGTGGAGCTTGTGCGGGGTTTTTTATATGATCCTTTCTATATCATCTACCGTGCTGAAGGTACGATTGGACAGAACGGAGGTGCCGAATTCCATTCGTTCACAGCTCAGGATCTGTCTGCACCACCAGCATTGGAAAGTGTGTATACTTCGTTCATCTCGGGGGTGTCCACAGCAGTAAGAACCGGGCCGGAGATGTTATACGGTATTGCAGCCACCGTTTAGTAGTGAAAGGCGAAATATAACAGGCAGAGTGCTTCGTCATCACTTCTGTTGACGGCAGAGTTCGCTTCATACCCCAGATACGCAAGACAATGCAACGATAGGTTTCGACTAGCGCTCAGCAAGAAACCCCCGGCTCAAGAAGTCGGGGGTTTTTGCCGTACAAGCAACTGCACGTTTCAATACAAATCACGAAACTAAAGTTTGAAACTGTCCAGGATCAGTTGGCACGGCCTTTCAGAATGATGTTGTTGGCTTTGCCAAAGTCAATGGCCACTTTGCCTGCAAGTGCAGCTGTTCGCTCCGCAAGGATAACCGCGTTGACGCCACAGGAGAAGAGAGCGACATCGAAGGTATGTTGATTATTCTGAATCCAGTGCAGCGTTTCATCCATTTGATCATAGCTGTCGAAGGGCAGGGCAGTCACAATGTTCAGATTATACGGATCACGTTCGAGCATGGCACGCAGAGCCTCAATTTCACGAGTAACGAGTAACACACGCTTGCCTGCAAGCATCTGCCAGAAACGCGGGTTCTGCGCCAGTTCCCGATTAACACAGGCGTGACAAGTCATCGGAGGAGAGATGCCAAAGTGTGCAAATACCATGTCGGTCAGGGGTCTTTTAAGATAATCGGGAGCATTGATGGTGCTGTCACCACGAGGAAGAATGCCCACGATATCGGCACGTTGCAAGGAAGCGGCGACTTCATCCCGTAGTTTCGGGTTGGGAAGACGAAGTCCCTTTTGCCCTAAGTTGGCTTTCTTAGCCCAACGCTCCTGAAGGACCTGTTCCGTGGGCCATACGGTTTCTTGAGACATGACGATATTCTCGCCATCACCGACTCTTACAAGAGACAGCGGTCGGTGTTCCAGAAGTGCCGCTTCGAGCTGATCAAGCACACCTTCCATTTCAAGATAGATCGAATTCATTTGATGGGTTGCCTCCTTTGAAAATTGAACTGTTCTATTCTATGTTGCGAATACCGTAACGATATGTACGTTCGACCCAAAGGGCGCCATCTTCGGTTGTATATCAATCTATTTATATGAAAGTTAGTACATCTGTCGGTACCGCTTCTATCAACGTTTCATACGATATAGAGTGCTGGATTCACAAGCGAGATGTGGCTTGAAAGCGATCAGATAGATAGAAGATGGTCTTCGTAGGAAGACGGCATCAAAACTATGAAAACAGTCTGTATCCGGTAAACGGAACTTGCAGCGTTCATGAGGAGGAATGTTATGTCCAGGAAAGTTGTGATTGAGATTAACTTTAACAATTACGGGATGGACCCACAGCGATTAACGCGGGAATGGCTGGAGCGTCGGATGGGCATCTTCCGCACGTTCACATTGCATTGCCTGAAGGCGCAGACGAATCAGGATTTCCTCACAGTGGTGAAGTTGTCCAAGGAATCCGGGGAATTAATGCAGGAGATTCTGGCGGGTCAGGAGCCGCTTCCCTCCAATATTCGTTTTGGAACCAATATGGAGAGTGTGCGTGCCATTTTGGCGTTTGCCAATGGTTCGGAGCAACTCTATATTGCCCGTCTGGATTCGGATGATTTATACCATAAAACCTTTGTTCAACAGCTCTACGATATTCAACCACAGCAGCAGACGATGGCATTGATTAACCAGAACGGATATCTGTGGGACAGTGTGAATAACGAGATGGCCCCAGCGTTTCACCGTTCTCCACAGTTCTATGTCTACTTATATAAGACAGCCGAATACGCAGCAGGATACCGGGTCAAGCTTCCGGGCAGAGGTACACATGGCAATGTCATTGAACTGCCGCACGAGCTGCTTGCTCCGCGCAATTATGTCAACATCGTGCATTCGAGCAATACTTCAACCAAAAAGGTACCGCCCAAAGACCGGTTAAGCCGGGATGAGATGGCACAGGTACTACGCGAATTCATGATCTGATCAGGGAGGGATTCATCCATGATTCAAGGACAAACGATTCTGATCACTGGAGGAACGGGCTCCTGGGGTCAAAAGCTGACTGAGGTACTGCTGGAGCAGGACCCGGCTGAGATTCGCCTTCTGTCACGTAATGAATACGCCCAGATTGCGATGCAGCGAGAGTTCAACCATGATCCGCGTCTGCGATTCATCATTGGGGATATCCGCGATTATCGGGCAGTGGAAGATGCATGCAGAGGTGTGGATGTGCTCTTCCACCTGGCTGCGCTGAAGCATGTTCCGGTCTGCGAGGACCAGCCAGATGAAGCGTTCAAGACCAATGTGATCGGGACGCAGAACATTATTCGGGCTGCGATCCGTATGCAGGTTGCCAAAGTCATCGATGTGTCCACCGATAAGGCGGTAGATCCGATTAACGTATATGGCATGACAAAGGCCTTGGGTGAAAAAATGATGATCCGTGCCAACTGGCTAAGTGAAGGTACCCGGTTTGTCTGCATCCGTGGGGGCAATGTGCTTGGAACCAGCGGTAGCGTCGTGCCTCTGTTCCGTCGTCAGATCGATGAAGGCAAAAGCCCGACCATTACGGACAAAGGCATGACCCGTTTTTTTCTGACGCGTACCGAAGCTATACATTTACTGCTTAAGGCGGCTGAGGCGGCCGTGGGCGGAGAGACTTTTGTGATGAAAATGAAAGCTTGCAAGATGACGGAACTTGCATCCGTCATGTTGGAACAGGCAGGTCGTCCATCCTTCGATTATAAGGTGACGGGAATACGTCCAGGCGAGAAATTACATGAAGTGCTGATCTCGCCCTTTGAAGCGCCGCGTACGTACCAATACGATGCGCAGTATTATGTCATCCTGCCGGAGCACAAGGACAAGAGCCTGACGGATCAGTACAGCAGTCTGCCACGTGTGAACTTCTCCGAGTATCGCTCGGACAGTGCCATGATGAACAAACCAGCGATTGCCCGGTTTTTGCGTGAAGGTGGCTATATCGATTAGGGTGTATCTCAAAACTCGTTCGGAGTTTTCAGATACGCCCACCGAGGGGAGGCGGAGCGTTTGGAGGTGGTAGGAATGGAAGAAAATCATCAGCACAACCAGCACGAAGGTAATGAAGAGTTACAGCAACGTACCCTAATACAACATATTAATGACCGCTCCCTAAAAGCTGTTGTCATTGGTCTAGGCTATGTTGGTTTACCGATGGCTGTAGAGATAGCACAGGCCGGTTATCAAGTCCACGGGATTGACATCGATACTTCCAAGGTAGCCAAGCTGAACGCCGGGCATTCGTATGTCATAGGTATAGAAGATGATGTTGTGCAGTCGCTTATACAGGCTGGATTATTCACGGCAAGCACCGATTATGCAGCGGTGGCACAGGCCAATGTAATTGTAATCTGTGTGCCCACTCCGCTGACTGCCGAGCATCAACCGGATATCTCGTATATCTCGGCCGCGGTGGATGGCATGACTCCGTATTTGCAGGAAGGCAGCCTGGTTATATTGGAAAGCACGACCTATCCGGGCACAACGGAGGAACGTGTGAAACAACCGATTGAAGCGGCAAACGGCTGGCGAGCTGGAGAACAGTTCTACGTCTGTTATTCTCCAGAGCGGGTAGATCCGGGCAGTGTGCATTATGGTGTGAAAAATACCCCGAAGATTATTGGCGGTTCGACACCCGCATGTCTGAATTATGGTAACCAGTTCTACGGCTCGTTCCTCAACGAAGTTGTTCCGGTTAGTTCAACAACGGTAGCGGAGACGGCAAAGCTGTTCGAAAATACATTTCGCAGTGTCAACATTGCACTCGTGAATGAGCTGACCCCGGCCTGTGAACAGATGGGTGTAAACATCTGGGAGGTGCTGAATGCGGCGGCGACCAAGCCGTTTGGTTATATGCCATTCTATCCCGGTCCCGGCATCGGAGGGCACTGTATCCCAATCGATCCGATCTATCTGTCCTGGGCTGCAAACCGTCAGGGATCGGAGCTGCAATTCATCCAGCTGGCGGATGCAACTAATCGGCAAATGCCAGAGAGAGTGGTGAAACGTGCCGCGGAGCTGCTGGAGCAGAATGGTGTATCTGTGCGGGGAGCACGTGTTGTACTGGCGGGTATGGCTTATAAAAAAGATATTGACGACTTGCGCGAATCGCCAGCATTGGATGTTTTTCGGCTGCTGAGCGCAGCGGGTGCAGATGTTGTTTTCACCGATCCAATGGTGCCTATCTTCCGCAAGGATGACGGTACATTGCTTCAATCCCGGCCGGCTACGCCGGAATTGTGGACAGGAGCTGACCTGGTGATCATCACCACGGATCATTCGGCATTCGATTATCAGGAGATGGCAGACCATGCAAAGCTGATTTTTGATACACGCAATGCAACGGCCGGATGCCACGGGGGGAATATTGTGGTGCTGGGTCAGCCGGTTCACCGAGTGAAAACGGGAGAAACCTATGGCGAATCATGATAGAGTGAGTGAACGCTACTACGGCGAGATTAATTCGGAAGATTCTCATGAAGCGACGAGAACGCGTATCCACTGGATGTGCCGTGAGGCGACAGGCAGACGCATTCTGGATGTCGGGTGCAGTCAGGGCATTACATCCATTCTGCTGGCACGTGAAGGATTTCGTGTGACAGGGATTGATCTGGAAGAAGAAAGTGTTCGATATGCGCAAGCTGAGCTTGCCAAAGAGTCTAGGCCAGTTAGGAACAATGTGGATTTTAGAATGCTGGATATTACGCAATGGAAAGTAAGGACTACCTTTGATACTGTGCTGCTTGGAGAAGTGCTGGAGCATTTTGCTCATCCGGAGACGTTGTTGATCCAGATTCATCGGCTGTTGCAAGAAGATGGGACGTTGGTTGTGACTGTGCCGTATGGGTATCACCCGTTCTATGACCACAAGCAGACCTTCTATGCGGGAAGTCTGGCGATGACCCTGATGCCGTATTTTGAAGTCTTGAAACTCGAAGTTCATCATAAATATCTATGTTGCGTGGCCCGCAAACGGCGGAGTTCACAACTGCATATGTCGCCGACTTTGGATCAATTGATGGAGTGGATGGAACTGGATCATGTACATTTTGCCGAGGTGGAACATCAGCACCTCCGCGTAATGAAGCAGCGCAAGAAGGCACTGGACAGTGCGGTGGAGCAGGTGAAACGCCTTCGCCGTCAGGAGAGTGGGGAAGGGTAGCAGTGAAGGTAGGGACAGTGGCAAGGGCAGGGGTATTCTAACGAATCTCACACGTCTTATTTTGATGAATTAGACGAGATGAGAAATGTAACGAATCTCAGCGGCGCTATTTCATCTGAAAGCTGCGATAAACGACGAATGGATGCCTATACTGCGAGAATAGCGGGTCTCAGATTCGTTACATTTACCAACTGGCTGAAATACACCGAATAGCGTCGCCTCAGTTCGTTAGCCACAGTGAAGATGAAATAAATTCTTTATTGAACTTTGAGATTTGGGAGAATGAGTGTGAAAGCAGCCTCTTGTAGTGGTAGCGCTGATTCTTGGTTTACAAGTTAATCGTAAGTTTGAAGAGAAAATTGGAGTGGCTTAGTACCAGTACCTGGTCAATGAAAGAACAAACCCGTTATGACATTTCGCAATACGCGTACGACAGGAAGGGGCTCAAAACGTGATCACCATCAGTCTGTGCATGATTGTGAAGAACGAGGAACGCACGCTGGCGCGCTGTCTGGACTCGGTTGCCGGCATCGCGGACGAGATCGTCATTGTGGATACCGGTTCATCGGATCGCACGATGGACATCGCTGCGCAGTATACCGACCAGGTCTACACATATGAATGGACGGAAGACTTTGCCGCAGCGCGGAATGAGTCATTCGCCAAGGCCACGCAGGAGTATATCCTGTGGCTGGATGCGGATGATGTGCTGCTGCCCGCGGAACGGGCGAAGCTGGAGGTGTTGAAGCAGCAGCTTCCGTCCGGGGGGAAGACGGAAGCTGTGATCTTGAACTACACGCTGGCCGAGGGAGCGGAGGGAAGTCCACTTGTGACGGACCGACGCCTTCGCCTGGTCAAGCGGGATGCCGGGTGCCGCTGGCATGGCCGGCTGCACGAGCAGCTTAGCTTTCCGCGGGGCGAGGTCATTACGGCAGATATTGCCGTCACGCATCGCCGCGAAGCGGGACATCATTCGGCGCGAAACGTGCGCATTCTGCGCAAATGGATCGCCGAAGAGGGCGTAGCCCAAGGTCGCCTGCTGTTTTATTATGCAGGCGAATGTTATGACCGCCAGCGTTATGCGGCGGCGGCACTCGGTTACGCGAAGCTGCTGGAGCAGCCAAGCGGTTACCGCGAGGATCGCCTGATTGCCTGCGCGCGGTTAGCGGAATGTTATGAACGACTGGGTGAGCCGGGCCGTAAGCTCGGCGCATTGCTGCAGTCGTTCCAGTATGATCTGCCACATGCCGATTTCTGCTGCGCTATTGCGGCCTGTTTCCATGAACGGCAGGAACCCGTCTCGGCGATCTACTGGTATATGCAGGCGGTGGACGTGAGCAGCCGCGATCCGGGTCTGCGCCCGGTGCCTATGGCTTGCCGTACATGGCTGCCACATGCTCGTTTATCCCTTTGTTATGCCCATCTGGGCAACTGGGAGCAGGCACTCATGCATAACACCAAAGCCCGTGAGTACTTGCCCAACGATCCCGGGTTGCTTGCCAATCGCCAGAAGCTCGAAGTTGTGGTACGCAAAGAGATGAAGGAGCGGGAAGAACGTGGTGAAGTGTCACCGCGTAAGTAGGGAGACGAACTGGGACAGATGAGGACAGAAGGGTTTGACGCGGGATTAGGAAATAGGGGGAAATAAATTGAAGTAGAAGTGAAATAACAACAAAAACTAATTCGTTGCTGGTAGGATGCGATAGGGCGGATCAGTGAAAATAAGGGTTGAGTGGAAATAGAGTGTAAGGCACAATTGCGAGCAGAAGCAGAAGCAGAAGCAGAAGCAGAAGCAGAAGCAGAAGCAGAAGCAGAAGCAGAAGCAGAAGCAGAAGCAGAAGCAGAAGCAGAAGCAGAAGCAGAAGCAGAAGCAGAAGCAGAAGCAGAAGCAGAA